>NZ_CP030118.1:7094252-7782641 GCF_006968745.1 Brasilonema sennae CENA114
CTAGTACAGCACGGCGTAAATAAACCAAGTATTAGACAGCTAACACTTTACCCTTATATGTCCACTGAAAAGGTTTAGCCATTGTTTTATTAAAGTAGTCGATAAATTCAAGAATTCGGGTTTTTAGGTCATCCTGACTCTTGAAGCTAGCACGCTGAAGTAACTTACGAACCAAAATACTGAACCAAATTTCAATCTGGTTGAGCCAAGAAGAGTGTTTAGGGGTGTAATGGAAAACAATTCGATGTGTTTTGTCACTTAAAAAAGCAGCACGGGATTTCATGGATTTGAGTATTCCCCTTTTTCCTTTAATACCCAGATCGATATTCAAACCTTCTTTTTCTGCAACCAAACGAACCAGCGATTCAGACTGATGCGTATTCAGACAATCCATGATTAGATGCCATTTTTTAGCATTGGGTTCACTTTCAATGATTCGACGAATATTGAGAACAAAATCAACTTCTGTTCGAGAATCTCCACAAGTAGGCTCGATAATCTTACCAGTAGCGACATCAAAATTAGCAATTAAACTCTGTGTACCGTGACGAATATACTCAAACTCCCTTCTTTCAACTTTACCAGGTCGCATCGGTAAATCTTTTTCTAGACGCTCTGTAGCTTGAATACCCGTCATTTCATCAATTGATATTGTACGCTCTGCGTTTTGATAACGTTCAATCGCACTTATGTATAAACCAGTAATATCTTCAACTTTTACGTCAAATTCTTCGTCCTTAGGGGGGGGTTAACCAGTAACTACTCTGGTGGGGTTTAAGTTCTGCCTCTTCTAGTAATCTTCCAACATGGCGGACAGATATGCTTTCAATAATCCCTTGCTTTATAATTTCGTCTGCTAGTTCTCTTGGTGTCCAATGACTTATTGGTCGTCCGTAGTCTTCGGGTTTTGAACATGCAAGGGCAAACAGTTTGATTACTTGCTCCATACTAAATTTTACTGGTGCCCCAATACGCTCCGAATCTCGTAGTCTCTCAAAAGTAGGCAACTTTTTATCGCTAGTTTTAAACCATCGGTTTCGCCATAAACGAGCCATATCCAGACTTATATTTAATGTTCGAGCAATTTCGCCATTATTTTTCCCCTCTGACGCTAGAAGAATTATTTTTGCACGTAGTACTATTTGTTGCCCTGTATTGTGTCGGTTTACCAACTCTTGCAGTTCTGAGCGATCGCCATCGCTTAAGTTTAATTGTTTTGGAGCTAATCCTGCCACATCCTAATTCTCCGCTTCTCAGCAAAAACTACTTTTAATCTAATTACTCATTCTCCCACAGTAATACCTGGTTAACTTACGCCGTGCTGTACTAGGCAATCGCCCAAGATTCAAGTCAATCAGGCACTATTCGGCTTGGACTTACCCAGACGGTGCAGGATTCAAAGTTGAGTCCAATGGTGAAGACGGGTATTTGAATCTGTCAAAAATCGGTCGGGTTCAGATGCGCGGCAAAGCCAAGTACTGGGGCAAGCCGACAACTTGCACGATTGTTTACCGCAATCGTAAGTGGTACGCATCTATCACTGTTGATGTTCCAGATCAAGCGTTAAAGCTTGAGGCCTTGCCATCTGGTGCAGTTGGTATTGACTTGGGTTGTAAATCAGCACTGTCAATCACTGACGGAGAAAACCATCAACAAATTGACGCTCCAAAGTTCTTGAGGAACGCGGAACGTCAGATCAAGAAAGCATCTATTGAGAAAAGACGGAAACGAGCACCAAATAGAAAGAAAAAAATCAAAGCTTCTAGAAGATGGAAGAAAGCCCAATCAAAAGTCAGCAAACTTACTCGAAAAGTTGGCTTACAGCGTCAAAATTGGGTTCATCAAGTTGCAGCAGAAATAGTAAGCAGTAATAGCTTCGTTGCAACCGAAAAACTAGAAGTCAAAAATATGACTAGTAAAGCAAAAAAGGCTAAACGTAGGAAGCAAAAAGCTGGGTTAAACAAATCCATTCTTGATGTAGGGTTTGGAATGCTTCGTAGTACTATAAAGTACAAAGTAGAACAAGTCGGTGGCGTGTTCATCGAAGTCCCCACCAAGAAAGTAAAACCCAGCCAAACCTGTCCCAAATGTGGGCATCAACACAAGAAAACGCTCGATGTCAGAGTGCACGAGTGCAGATCTTGTGGATATGTGCAAGACAGGGATATAGCTGCAGCCGAGGTCATGCTTTACTGGGCAAGAGGAAATCTGACGGGGCTTGGAACGAACCTCGCAGACGCTGATGCGGCTAGCTCTACTTCACGCACCACCAAAAAGGCTGGAAGCATGAAGCAACTAGGGCAAACGAAACGTCAAAAATCTGGATCTACTGGTTTGGGTGCAGAAACCCAGACCTCAACGAAGTAGGTCTGGGTAGTTCATTCTTGAGTTCCCTCAGAAGGGGTAACTGGTGTTCCTGGCTTGAGTTGCGACTGGGCAGGCGGCACTATAATCTGTTCGCCAGCACGCAAACCAGAGGTCACTTCTACGGTTACTAACCCCTCCAATCCCAGGTTGATGGTTCGTTTCTGGGCTTTATTTTGACTATCCCGAACCCAGACAAAGGGCTGTGCTTCAGAGCGTTGAATCGCTTCTGTACTCAAAACGACTACGTTTTGTCGTTGTTCTAAAACAACCTCAACATTCACCCGGCTACCAGGGAGCAATTTGCTAGTAGGGGTATCAAGCAGCACCGTAGCAGGCACCACCGATTGAGTCGATTGGTTTTGGCTGCCGCCCTCCTGTTTCTGAGTTTCTTCAGGTGTGAGTGCTTGAGGATACAAACTTTGCACACGTCCGGTGAACTTCTGTGCTGATGGTCCGATCGCATTCACGCGGGCAACTTGGTTCACCCGGACTCGGGCTGCGTTGAGGGTGGAAAGCTGAAGCTTGACCAGTACTTCCTTAAGGTCGCCTAAAGTGAGCAAGTTAGTGCGGAACTGAACCCCATCACCATCCTTGACATAAACACCCAAAACTGCACTATCAAACGGCGCACTCACAATGGTATCTTTGAGTTGCTGCTGAATGCGTTGGCGCTCCAGTTCCAGACTCTCAAGCTTGAGAGCGCTGATACGTGCCTCTGCCTGAGCATCTCGCACTTTTGCCTGGTCTGCACGCACTGTGTCTTCCTGCTTTTGAACTTGTTGTTGAGCAACAGCTCCCACTTTGGCCAGAGATGAAAGTTTGCTGAGTTCCCGTTGTTCGGCTGTGAGTTGCTGCTGGGCTTCGACAATTTTCTCACGATTGCGTACCACGGTAAATTCCTGTTCCCGAATCTCCAATTCATGCTTGGCAATGGCAACTTTTCGCTCAGGATAACGCAACGTGAGTAGCACTTGACCAGACCTTACTTTCTGCCCTGGCTTTACCAATACCCGTTCCACTGCACCATCGGTTGGGGACTTGACTACCCTCTGTTCGCGTAGTTCAACAGTACCGCTCTCATTGATTGCGGTTTCAACATTGCCTCGCTCCACCGTGACCAAGCTTACTGCGACTGCTTCGGGAGGTCGATTCACAACTAGGAAGTAGGTTAAATAGCCGCCAGCGCTGAGCGCCGCTAGAACCCCTGACCACGCTAGCCATTGAATTCCAGTTTTAAATTTCTTTTTTTGGTAGTGCCCCATCATAAAAACCTCACAGGTGATGGCTATTGATTTGGGGAGATTCTTGACCAACAAAGAACTCAGGAGTCAGAACTCACAAGTCAGAATGTTAAACCCGTTTTCTCCTTGCTGAATTAAGAGTTCTGGTTCGGTGAGAACTGGTTCCAAGCCCCAGAATTGATTCGTGGAAAAAAAGAAAGTCTTCCGCGTTCAAATCCCCACGGATAAAATCCTGGGGATATTCTGTAACTATCGTTCTGTCTTCTGTGTTCTTCTTAAGCACCCGCAGCTTGAAGCCGTTTTTTTGGCAGTATAAGATTTTGTATGCTTTATGCCATCATATAGGATTCTTATTTGATTTTTAAACAGAACTCAGTACAGTTTTTATTAAGCCTTAAGAATTAAAAGTTAACTGCTCGGGTGGTTCCTGCTTTCTGCTGTAGAATTCATTATGCATTCAATCAGACGAGATAGAGTTTTACGGGCGTCAAAATACTCTTCGGCAATGGCTCGGGCGGCTTTGCAGTGGAACTCGTAGCGGCTGTTAATCTCTTCAATTGAGGCGATCGCCTCCTCCAAGTTACGAAATGCCATCACTCCTTCTCCTGTTGGTAGCCAATCGGAAAAGCCTGTCTCTTGAACCACCACAGGACGACCGCTGGCAAGATATGAAGCGCTGCGATCATAAAACAAACCACAGTTGCTAATCACAAAGGCGTGCTTAGCTACACTAAATTCTGCCTTGGATTGCTGAATGTATTGTTGATAAGTCCAAGGAGTCTGAGTTGGTGGTTCTCGTAACTCCCAGCCTTTGCTTGCAAGCAAGTTGCTGGGTGTCTTAGCTCCACTCACTGCTAACTCCAAAATAGATCCTACCCGCTCTGGTAAATTGATATAGGAAGCGAATGAGTCTGCCTTTAAGCCGTAGGAGATACCATTGTATTCTCGTGCTGGGTAACTTTCCCATTGCATAACCGTTGTAAATTTGCCTTGGGAATCAGACACAAAAGGTGTGACTGGCCAAGCATCTAGAACTATTGGTACACGCGTGGGTTGCCAGGGAAACCCATCGTCGGGAATAGAACATTGGGCAAGACCGATGTTTTCTGAACAAGAGAAGAAAGCTGTATGTTGACAAGCTTGCTTGCGGGCGACTGGATCGGTTATGTGCCGAATTTGAGTAAAAACCGAATCTCCCTCAATCAAAGCACGCTCAGGAATCTGTTCCCACCAAGAACGCACAGGATTAACTCCATTGATGTTCAACAGCAAATCGGCTGTTGCACAAATTTCCCCGATTCGGTCAGCACATGATCCTAGCCAGGAGTTTGTATGGGCGTCGTAATAAGCCCAGCGATCGCCCAGTCCGACTTGCTCAAAAATGCTGTTAGCAAACTGTAAGCCATAGGTAGGGTCAGTATCCGTAAGCCCCCGAACCGGGTCGTAGCAAGAGGGATAATCATCACTATCCTCAATAAAGTACACGTCATGACCCAGGCTAGCTAAACCCATAACGTATTGGAGAGGATGCCAAGCCATACCGCCTAAAGGTCCGCGCACAATATAGCCGAGGACGACGATCCGCAGACGGCTGACTGAATCGACGTTTTTTTGTAACAAGTGTGGTAATGTCTGTTTCATGACTGGAGGTCGAATACGACGAGACGGCTATTCTTAAACACACGAGGGTAGCGAGAGCGTAGGTGACGGTAGAATCCAGAGTAGTAATCAAACCACCAGAAGGATGGCCACCCAAAGACAATAAACTTCACTCCCTTTTGTTCCCACCGTTCAACTTCCTCGATAGCGGTTGTGTCATCTTCTGGTGGTCCCCAATACAGCCCATCTTTTTCTACAAAGGGAATAGCACGTCCACCAGCGATCGCCTCATATTGCCACTGACCATCATCAACCAGGATAAAGCTTTCATCAGGTGGTATCAGCTTCGCGACTTCCTGAGTTGCAAACTGCAATCGTTCTTCCCAGGTATGCTGCATATATGGCAAAGCCAAGTGTGCAAATTCGCTTTGTCGGGCGTTAAGGGCGAGGAGGCGTTCTGCTAACCATTTGCGATATTCTGGATCTGCGGCGCGATCGCTCTCCAACAGGTAACTCACAGCATCAATTATCTCAGCCATCACCCCAACCGGTCCATTGCGGTCATAGCGCCAGTCAGTTTCTGTAATCTGTCCTGGGTGCAGACGGACGTGGACAAGTTCCTTCCGCAAGAACAGGATATCGAAGTGCGCTGTCATGCGGTAAACCATCGTCAAGTCGAATGTATGCTTGGTGTGGGGGCTGTCGAACGATCCAACAACTGCCAGCGCTGACTTCCGTAGAAAAATACTTGAGGTATAAACAGGACAACCCTGCCAGGAGACAGTCTGTTCCAGAAAATCTAGACCGTTGATCACACCATCTGCTATCTTTTTTGTCTCTTGAAAGTGTAATAAATTACCATCAATATCAATGAACCGGACTAAGGCGAACGAGAACGCGACTTGCGCATGCTCATCCAACGCCTGGACAGATTCGCTAATCAATCCTGGGAGCATCAAATCATCATCGCTCAAAATTGTTAAGTAAGGGCTGGTGTTGAGTTCGATCGCGCGGTTCCAGTTACCCAGCACACCAATATTAGTCTGATTGCGGATGTAAGTGATTCGTTCATCCTGCTGGGCGAACGAGCGCACAACTGCTTCTGTGTCGTCATCCGAGGCATTGTCCAAGACTAAAACCTGAAAATCTGGATAATCCTGTGCCAAAACACTCTCAAGACTAAATTTGAGTAAGGAGGCTCGATTGTAAGTAGGAATTGCTACAGTTACTCTTGTTTCAGACATGACCTAAAATCCCTAATGATTTACTTTCTCTATAAAATTTCTCAGTACTTTTTCTGAATCGAAATATTCATACGCAATATCACGTGCTGTTTTTGCATGCAATGTATAGTTTGCTTCAACATTATGAATAGCAGCAACAGCTTCCTCCTGCGTTTTGAAGGTTAAAAGACCTTCTCCCACTGGAAAGACCTCCGTAAAGCCAGTATCCTGAACAACAACAGGACGAGCACCAGCCAAGTAGCAAGCGGAACGGCAACTAAACCAACCACTAGACATTGCGACGTAAACGTGCTTAGCAGACGAAAGCTCACCGCGTGAGTTGGCGATAAACTTCTGATAACTTTCCGGTGTTAAAGTGACGGTTGGTCCATCCACCACATTCCACCCTGCGTTTGCTAACCGCGCCAGTGGAGCATTCACACCACCTACTGCTACTTTGAGCGGTACACTCGTGTGTTGGGGCAATGAAAGCACTTTCTCAAACTCACTTCCTTTGCTCTTATACTCCACACCCTTGTAAACCAGCTTTCCCTTGAACGCGTTCCAAGTCATGACTGTTGTCCACGCTTCCATCTGAGGCGGTTCCACTCGTGCGACTTGCTCCCACAAATCCATGACAACTGGCATCCGCGTCGTCTTCCACTCAAAATCTACCTTTGGAATGATGCATTTTGTGCTGTAGATGTTTTCTGCGTAGGTGAAGTGTTGATCGTGGGCAGCCACCTGAGTACACCACCGCTCTACGTTCTCTGACCAGTCGAAGCGCTCGCTGAGCATAAGCTGGTTATAGCCTGGATCTGTGTCGAGGAAGATTTTTACACAGCGCGACGAGAGGTTATCAGGAATTATGCAGGCTCCACTGACATTTAAAAAGACATCAGCGGTTCGTGCAACTTCGTCGAATTCTGCCTGATTCATTCCAAAGCTGGTTGAGTGCAGGTGGAGGTAATGCCACCGTTCAAGCAGTTCTGGCGCGTAGTGGTTGAAAAAATCCCTAATGTACTGTGCTGAGTAGTTGCCTTCGGAGGTATAAGTTTTGTTGAGCGGATGGTATGGCCAGCTCCACGTGTCTTCGTGATAATAGACATCGTGTCCCAACTGTGCCAGACCGATGACGTACTGTAGATAATCCCAAGCTACTCCGCCGACTGGGTATAAGCCGACGAGTCCTGTGACGATGATCCGAAGTTTTGAAGACATTGGTGGCTGATTGGAAAATGGGAGTGATATTGTTTCTGGTTTATTCTGAAGAATTAAAAAACCGCAGAGGCGCAGAGGAGCCAGTGCGTTGGGCGGGTTTCCCGACTTGAAGCACCTGGCGTGACGCAGAGGAAGAGAGGGAGTGAGGGAGAAATATTTTTCTGCTCACAAGTGTATGTGGTTGGTGAGGGTTAGTACTTATGATTGGAAAACAACAGAGGGAACTGCTTCTGGGTTTAAGATTGCTTGCAAATCAGTATCTGGTCCCATGGCTAAGCGTGGTAAACGATATGGATTGGCGCTCGCCTCGGCTACAGAAACAGGATCACCGCCATAGAGGCAGGCTGCTTGATATCCAACTCGTTGCAGGACTTTTTTGATGGTTTGGGGGTCTTGTCCATCATCTCCATAGGGGTAACAAAAGATATCGACGGGCTTTTTCAGCCCAGCTTCTAGGGTAGCTTTGGAGCGGGACAGTTCTTCTTCTTGTTCGGCAAGGGATAGGTAGGAAAATGCCCGATGTGTGACTCCATGAGGTTGGACGGAAACGTTAGAACGTTCTAGTTGACGCAGTTCATCCCAAGTACAGATTGGTTCTTCGGGTTCACAGTCGGTATCGAAAGAGTTATGTTTTCCAATGAAGTCAGTTGGTACGAAGATGACGCTGGGATATGCAAATTTGAGCAACAAGGGAACTACAGTCGTTAGCATCGACTGATAGCCGTCATCAAAGGTTAGTAGCGCAGAGCGTTTGGGTAAGATTTCTGGTGTAGTCAGACCTTGCAGGAAGGTTGCTAGGTCGATAACTTGCCAGTTATTTTTCTGGAGGTAGGTTAAGTGGTCAACAAATGTTGTTTCTGGTATGTAGAACCATGACTCCCAACCATTGGGAGGCGGCTCACCAATCTTGTGAAAACTTAAAATTGCTATGGTGCGATCGCTTGTTTGGTTAGTGCTTGCGGAATATTCCACGGCTCACCTCATACTGTATAACTTTAGACTTAACTTTGTGAAAAAATACTTATAAATTGATAAAAAACCGCCAAGACGCCAAGAACGCCAAGAAAAAAAGAACAAACTTAAAATGCTTTTTATTACACATGAAATTTTTATAAAAATACCTTTTCCAGTAAATGTTTAGTCACTTTCTGGGCGTCAAAGTATTCTTCTGCGAGTGCACGAGCTAAATGGCATTGTTGTTCATAATCAGCGGCTATCTTTTCTAAGCAGCGGGTTGCTTGCTCCAAATTGTTGAAGCGAAAGAGTCCGGCGGAATCTGGAAGAAACTGGCTTGGACCTGTATTCTGAACGATGGCGGGCTTACCACTGGCTAGATAGCAGATGGTGCGATCGCTAATCCAAGCGTTTTGCAACCGAATACAGGATGGTTTGACACAGCTAAATTCGCCTCGGGAGTTCTGAATGTAATGCTGGTAGTCCTGGGGTGTGGATGAAATTTCTAGGGAGTGACGGATACGCCAACCTTTTTCCTGTAGCGTTATTACCTCGTTTTGTTCGTTATCTCCTAGGCAAAGCGCTAATTCTAGCGCCTGGTTTGTCTGTTGTGGTAAGTCAAAATATGGCAGGAAGCCAGTTCGTTTATCGTTGGTGTAAACCTCACCTTTGTCTTCCATCCATTCGTCACCACTCCAGTGTGAAACAGTGGTAAAGGGTGCATCTGCAGTTGTTGGGTGCGGTGTCCACCAATTTAGTGCCACGCATGGGGGCGTATAATGCCACTCCAGTCCTAAGTCTGGAATCTGAGTGCCTGGTTTACCAACCGTTTCGCCGATAGTGAAGTACATGTCATGGGGCGCGACTTCTAGAGTTCTGGCGCTGATCCAGGTTTGCAACAGACCAGGATCGATATCTAGTAAGACGGATCGTCGGAAGCGCTTGACGACATCGGAGGGCATACCGTATCTCATGTTCAGCAGTAAATCTGCCTCAGTTGCTGCTTCGAGATCTAAGCAATCACTTTGTACAGTTTCAGGTAACGGCTGATCATCAGCACAGCAAAGCGCTACCGATTCTGCTAAGCCGTATGGCTCTAAGTTATGTTTTAAAGCAGTTACCAACGCTTGCACCTCTGGTGCGCTTGTCCAAGGGAAAACTGCTTCCAGCCAAATCACTTGACAACCAAGGGCGCGTAGTCCTAAAGCCCAGTTGAGATAGACCCACAGGTGACCGCCACCTGTAGGATAGTAGAGGGTTTTGGCGTAGAGGCAGACTTTGACGCTCATATAAGCTCCTCTAAATCCTCGTTAATGTTAGTGTTGTGTTCACCAAGTGCAAGCCGATTTTTAATTGCGTTTGACACGTCTTTAGTCACACTAACGATTTGTCCATTCTCAAGTTCTAAGAGCATGTCGCAGTTTTCCAGTGTGGTTAAGCGGTGAGCAATCATAAAGGTGGTGCGCTTGTGCATAAGGCGTTCCATCGCTTCCATGATTGCGGCTTCGGTTTTTGTGTCCACTGAACTGGTGGGTTCATCAAGAATCAGGATGGGGGCATTCTTCAGGAAGGCGCGGGCTAGTGAGATGCGTTGACGTTCTCCACCTGAAAGGGACATACCCCTTTCTCCGACTTGAGTTTCGTAGCCTTGGGGTAGTTTTGAGATAAAATCATGGGCGTTAGCGGCTCTTGCTGCTGCTATAATTTCTTGATTGCTGGCTTCGGGGCGGGCATAGGCGATGTTCTCAATAATTGTGGTCGAGAAGAGTACAGGTTCTTGAAGGACGATCGCAAACTGGTTGCGTAAATCAGCTAGCTTGTAGTCACGCAAATCTACGCCATCAAGCAGAATCTCACCGCTGGTGGGGTCAAAGAAACGCATTAACAAGTTGACCAGAGTTGTCTTACCTGCGCCTGTTCTGCCAACAATGCCTAAGCGCGTTCCTGCTGGAATCTCAAGGGAGATGTTATCTAGAACTGGTTGGTTATTATTGAAACCAAAGCAGACGTTACGGTAGACCACAGTTCCCCGGGCGCGAGAAAGTTGTTTGGCATTGTTGCGTTCAAGGACATCTAGTGGTTCATCAAGTAGTGATAAAGCTCTTTCTGCACTAGCGAGTGAACGTTGCAGTCCTGTCACTTGATTGCCGAGAGCTTGTAGCGGTCCGTATAATTGTGCAATATAGGAATTTACTAACAATAATTGCCCTAAGGTCAAAATTCCTGTTTGAACATGTCGTACACCCATGAAAAGAACGACAGCTGTTCCTATAGCAATACTCAAGTTAACAACGGAGCTAACAAGATTCTGAATCAAGGTAACGCGGATAAGTGCCCAAACTGCTTTTTTGGAGTGGCGCAAGTAACGATCCCTTTCGTACTCCTCTCTGCCAAATGCTTTGACAACACGGAGCGTTCCCAGCACTTCCTGCATGACCGACATGGCTGTGCTTGCCATGTGTTCATGCTCTAGCCATTTGCTGCGCAGACGACCACTATAAGTTTTTGTGACAAAAAACAGAATAGGTGAAACAGCGAGTGCAATCACTGCTAGTTCCCAGTCAATCAGCACAGTCACATAGACCATGCCGATGAGGGTAAAACCCGTGATTAATAAGGGTATAATGCCCTCAACTGTGATCCATTCAATGGCAGGGGCATCGTATTGAATGCGGTATACAGAGTCGGAGGTTCCTCTGGTATCGTGGTAAGAAAGTGAGACGCCCTGAGCGTGATGAAACAGGCGAGAGCGAAAATCCAGAATCATTTTTTCGCCTGTGTACGCTCGCAGTAATGAACTGCCAATTCCCAAAAGCGGACGTACCAAGGCAATCAGTACCACGAGGCTGACAGCAAATACAAGCAAATTTGTCTTGGAACTTTTGATGACCTCTGGCAGCAACGCTTCAAAGAATTTAGGCAGCGGTTGGGAGCCAAGGACATTGTCAACAGCGATCTGCAACGGCAGAGGAGTCAGCAGGAACAGAGGAGTTGACACCAAATCAAGCAGGAAAGTACCTACAATTTGCGACCAGTACGGTTTTGCCTGGAGTAGCAACCGTCGATGGATATTCAAATCAATAGTGGACTTTGCGGTAGTCATTGTGGCTGTAGGGTTCGCACGACAGAGTGAGTGCTTTTTGCGTGTATTGGCTGGAGATGAAGTTTTTTGGCGACAATCTCTAGCACGTGGTAGAGAATACGCCCCAAACGGAAGTTCTGATATAAGATAATGGCGCTATTGAATACACCAAGTAAAAATATAACTAAACCTATTTCTGGCATTCCGAGAACGATTGCCACGATTGTGTAAAGAAAATATCCAATTATGGCCATGGTGGCAAATTGTGACATCCTTGGTGCACAACGCACCCTCAGCACTCTCTTGTTGCCGCCGTGGTTTTCAGTGCACACTTTAACTTGAATTTTTGACCAGATCCCCCGATAAATCTCCAAATCCCAGTTGCTCCAGCCTTGATCGACAGTAATGAAATACTTGTAGGAGAGCAGGAAATCCATGACCTCTTGAAGAAGGTTCTCCTTCTCCAATCCTTCGTCTGTCCAGTAGGACAACTCATAGGCACAAGCGCGCCAAGAAATATGTATTCTGTGCGTTGATTGAACAAATTTTACCAACTCCTTTTGAGTGAGCTTTTGAGTTTTTTGATTAGAAACTGCTTCCATATCCAACACCACTGCATTACCTGATGTATTAGATTCAAATCCAAATCGCTATATTTACGGTCTATCAAACTTTATCGGTTCCGCTTTGGTGAGTTGCTTAATACGCCAGCGGTAGCGCTCTACACTACGTACAAGAGGACCTAAGTAGATTAACAGAGCAACAAGTAGGCGTGCCCTAGCTCCGTGAAAACGCGAGTCAATCCGTGCCTGTAGGGCACCAGCTATACACCAGACACAGGAGATCAAGAACATTGCTGCACCTACCCAGGGGCGATCACCAGACAACAGTGCAGACACAAACACGATCAAAGCCACCACATTCCACTCCAGTGTCAGAGGGAGGTAAGAAATGAGGGACGAGGAAGGCTCATATAGTGTTTGAAACAAACCGCGACCAAAGACACCAGAGTAAATACTTGGTTGCCCAAAACGAAGAAATGCAGATAAATCTCCGTAGATTCTCCCTGCCCAGCTAGGCTGTCCAAAAAGGTTAAAGCGGTTGGGATGCTTAAAATAAACCAGCGCCTCTGCCTTACCATAGCCTCGCTGCTGCTTAAGATACGCATCTACCGTGTTACGGCGAAAGTGCCATACTATTGCAGCTGGGCTGAAGCCAATCGCGTAACCTTTGTCTTGCAGCCGCCAGCAAAGATCAACATCGTCACCTGCAGCACGAAACTGGGAGTCAAAGCCACAAATGTCCTGTAGCGCTTCTCGACGAAAAGCCATGTTGCAGCCAGCAATATGTTCGGCTATCTCATCGCTCAAAAGTACGTGGGTGGGTACACCCGGAGACACAGCAACGCAGGCTGGGACAAGAGAGTCCTCAGGGGGAGATAAGTTTGGACCACCAACTGCTGCCAAACCTGAGGAGAGAAACTTTGCCACCAGATAAGTGAGCCAATCTGGATCTGCCATACAGTCAGAATCGGTAAAGGCAATAATTTCGCCTGTTGCAGCGGCGATACCAACGTTGCGTGCGGCGCTTAGTCCCTTATTTTCCTGGCTAATCAGGCGGACGTAGTCGTAGCGCTGTGTAATCTCTAAGGTCTGATCAGTCGAGCCATCATTGACGACGATCACTTCATAATTAGGGTAGTTGAGTTCTTTGAGAGAAGCTAAACAACTGTCCATAGTGCGCTCAGCATTGTAAGCGCAGACGACCACTGAGACTTTGGGATACTCGGGTTGCACTGGTGGCAGAGCTGCTGTGTAATACTGCTGCACCGTATCGAACGCAGGCTTCTTGAGTCGTTCGGTGTCAACCAAACCAAAAGCCCAATCCTGAATTGCATATCCGCCAGTAAACCACTCATCAGTCCAAGAAAAGACTATCGTCCCTGCGGCTCCCATATAAAAACTTGATGACAACTTCTGGGAGAGAATCTCAGCTTGGGCTTGATTTCCCTCACGCATGGAGTCCACACCAAATTCACTTAGAACCAAAGGTTTATCCTCGGCTAAGTTATGGAGTCGGGAGAGATAACGACGAAAATCTTTTTCCTGATGTAGGTAGACATTGAAGCATACAAAGTCAGTGAAGTCAATATTTAAATACTCAGTGCAGGGATAATTTGCATAGCTAACCAGACCTTGTGAATGGTTGTCTTTCGCTACTGCCATTAACTCTTTGACAAAAGCACGAACCTGTTTTTGACCATGCCATCGCACAACATCTGGAGGAATTTCATTGCCCACCAAATAGGCAAAGGTAGCGGGATGATCGCGGCAGGCTTTAACTCCTTGAGCAATGCAGTTACGGATTTCTGCTTTGACAGCAGAGGAGTCAAGGAAGGCGACATGCTGAGTCCAGGGTATGCCGACGAGCAGTACTAGACCATGAGCAGCAGCGAGATCCAAAAGCCAATCAGGTGGAACAGTATAGACCCGTAGACAGTTAGCCCCTAGCTGTGCCATCATGGCAAAGTCTATCTCCACAACAGGTTTTTCTGGAAAGGGGTGACCATGGGTGCCGGTGGAGAACGGACCGTAGCTAACTCCTTTGATGAAAATCTTTTGATCTCCAAGAAAGAAAAACTTACCCTTGACTGTAATTGCCTTCCTATTTGCAACCAGTTCAGAACTGAAGCTAGAAGATGGCAAAGTTAAGTTTTGCAAACGACCTCCCAAGTTAGTCCAAATTTTGTAGCCTTCTTGCCCAAACGCCAGGTTAGTTTGCTCAACCAAAACCAGTTTTGTTTTGCCAGTTTTTCGAGTAGGACAGGCTGACGTGAGAAAACCCGCCAACTGCTCTTTGCGATGCACCCGCAGGGCACCCCTGTGTTGGTAACACTGTAGTTTGTTTGTATTTATTTACCAGAAAACAGTTTCCAGCTGTCTTGTTTGCGATCGCGTCCAAGAAAACGTTTGACTTAACGTATAACTTTGGTCTGTTTCTGTTTCGAGTTCGCTCAAGCACCGTACTGATAAACATCAGCACATTTATAATCTTCTAATACATAAGTGGATGTTCTGCTGACAGGTAACAACAAGGTTTCCAAAATTTCCTCTCGCACGAAGGTTGTGACTTCACAACTGCTCTTGAGGCAATCTACTAGTAATTGGTTGGCAGCATAATACTGCTTGAGCACTTTCTTCTGCTGCTCGCTGAACTGCCACTGGTGACCAATATTACAATTTCTCAGCATTACAAACCTCAATTTTTTCGCCCAAGTCTGACTACCATTAGCGTTCCACCATTCTTTTAACCTCTGCGTGCCTTTGTCTGGCATAGGTAATTCTTCTTTGAGTTGTTGCAGCGATCGCTGCAATTCAGGCTTACTGACAAGAGTTTGCTCATCTGGAAGAGCAAAGTTGAGGGCGAAAACTCTTTCCAGAGGCGAATTGCAAGGTAAAGTCTGGCTTAGGGATAGTGCACGGCTAAGAGCGAGATCTATGGCTAAATCCGGGGCAAGATGATTAGCAACGCTCGGATCGATGGCAAGGGAGAAAGCTAGATTATCGCTCAGTGTTAGATCTTCAACAAGGACTAGTGACAAGTAAAAGGCACGAATAGCTGCAGATTTGTAAGGAGCTTTAACTGAAAGGGACTTCTGGTTTAGCCAGATAAAAAATTCCTGCAATTGCTCATCAAAACCCACAAGTCCATCAGCGTGTTGCTTGATTAACTCAAGGAATTCCGTGGCATCTCTTAACATACCAGCCGTAAGTAAAAAGATTTTATGCCAACGGGGATCATGCAGATGGTTAAGCAGCCAGAGCAATTTCTGTTCTACTATCTCTGGTTCAGAATGAGTAACAATATTTCTCGCTACTAAATACTCTTGAAAAGTTAGATGCGAGAACGAGTAAACTCCCTGCGCCCGCTGTACTAGTAGTCCATGTGCCTCAAACGATTTCAGTACTGTTTGACTACTGAGTTGCAGTACTTCCGACTTCACTTCATCAGTGAGTAACTTACTGAGGTAATCCGCGATATATTGCCGGACATTGCTTTTTGTAAAAAAGTAACGTTCTTGCTTAAAGGTTATAGCAGCAATTTCACTCAGCAGTTTGACTTTATGAGGTAAAGACAAATGACGACGAATTTTATCGCGTTTAATGTTTCTGGCTTCATCCCACCGATTGAGTAAAATGTGAAATCCTTGTTTGTAAAGTTCGACTCGTCTTGCGGGAAAGTCTGAACGAGCTTGAAACACACAACAAGCCAGATTCAGCAAAAGCGGCGTCACGGCTAGTTCTCGAATTTGCTGATTTTCCGATAACTGCAACTTTTGCATGAACTGACGAGCCTTGGCTTGTCCTTTTTCCCTGTCATTCCTGCTGATGTTGACAAACCACTTTTGGACAAAGGCTTCGATTTGGGATAAATCAAAATCGGCAATCTCAACTTCGGTGAATCCTTCAAATCGGTACTGATGGGCAGCAATTCGACAGGTGATAATAAACTGATTTTTGTAATACTCCTCAGATAACTTGCGAATTTTTTTGATGATTTGGGCGCTATCATCTTCTGGAACTTCATCCAAGCCATCCAGTAGAATCAACAGTCTACCCTGAGCGAGTAATGTTTGGATTTGCTGGTCGCAAATGTCGAAGTAGGCAAGCTCTTGAATGATATAGTTCAATAAACTAAAGTCGCCTATTTCTGTTGCATCTTCGGCAAAGTTTTTCAGCCGGATAAAAATCGGAACTTTATCTGATAGAAACTTGCCTTGATTACATTGTTGGGCAATATATTGTAAAAAGGTAGTTTTCCCAGAACCTGGTTTACCTAGTATCATCAGTTTGGGATAGGTTGCAACTGAAAGCATCGCGCTAACACGTTCTTGACAGACTTCACCTAAACCAAAGTAGTCGAATTCTTGAACCAAGTCTTGCAATTCAAAGATATCTAACCATCTTTGACTTGTTATGCTATTGAGAATAGAAACATTGACATAAATGTCTTTTAGCTCAACTGGTTGGGCAATATCTAACAACCGCATAGTAGCGCATTGAGCTTGAATTTTCTCGCTCCGACGCGATCGCACGACTTGCACTAAGGTATTAATATCCCAGCAGTCGTTCAAGGTTTGTTTGTTTTCCGTTGGTAAATTTTGAGTTGGTAGTTCAGCAATCTCTTGCCAATCTAAACCAAGTTGAAAGCAAATTTCCATGAAGTTTTGACGCTCAATCGGCTTACCTGTAAAAAACTTCCAAATTGGCTGCCGAGTTTCTAGCCCAACTTCACTTGCTAAATATTCCTGCGTCCATTCCCTAACTTGAAATGCCTTTTTGGCTTTTTGAATCCCTAAGATAGATGCTTTTAGTGAACGCCTTGCCATAAACTAAAAGTTAAACCTCCACGTACCATTAATATCAACCACTCTTCACACTTTACATGTTGAAAAAAGTTTGATTATTAAAATTAAGTTTGATTGATTTGGAAAATCTGATAACTAATTTCTAAAGAAAACATCAATGCTTTGTCCTTTGGGAAGGCTGTGCCTGGGGTACCTCTGTACAAAAAACTATCAATACTGTTGAAGCATCTAGTTTTTTAAAGAAGTAGAATCACATCTTTAAAACGACTGTTCTGTGCAACATACAAAATATATCTAAGGATTTAAGATTGACTTTATAAATGAGGCATTTCATCGTTCGTCAGAACTCAAAGGGCAGAGGGGATTTATGTTTTATGATGTTTCTCAACAAAACTTTTGTTTTGCGTGCAAAAATAACGGACGCATTTTTTATGCTAAATGAAAAATTTTGTTTTGAGATGGACGAACACGTCTACCCTTGAGGTACACCCCCAGGACTTAGAAACAAAACACTTCCTGAAAAAACCCGATCTTTGTGGGTTTACCTTGCTTACCTACCAGAATACTTCTGGCTTTTGATCTGTTACTTATACATAGAATTGCCTCAATCAACTTACAAATTGTGGACATGAAAATCAAACAAACAGCAAATGCCTCTATAAAAGTAAATTTCCGTACAATCAACAATTTATATCAAATTTATGTCAAAAATCTTTGGAAAAGTTGAAGATATGTTAAATTCTTGAGCAAAAACCTAAAATTCAAATACTTTTAGATTTTCAACTAATCAAAAACTAAGAAAAGGGAGAAAAGCATAAATCTTGGAAATAAATTTATCAATATAATCAAAAATTAATTGCAAAAAGCACTTGCTTTTTTTTTAATTCTAAGGTCAAAAAGTAGCTTCAGTCAACATTCTTTTATTTTTTAATGCAAAAATAATATATTAATAAAAGTCAGTTACTTTGACCTCATTCAAAGGAAATATAAAAATTTTATTACCAAGTAAATACACACAACCTCGTTGGAGTCAAGAGATAAAAACAGTCAATAGTTATAATAAAACGGTTATAAAACTGATAATTGATGGCTAATAAACTGTTACTATTTAAATGACCTATAATTTTGAATACAGTATGCATTTAGTAAAGTTGCGTAAATACTGTGTAGTTTCTCGAACTCATACGTTAAGTCATACATTTTCTAGGACGCGATCGCAAACAGAGAAGGTCGACACTGTTATTACACAGACAATTGCCTTAGTACTACAGGGGATATTGCAAGCACCTCTTCGTGGAAGAGTGCCTCGTTACGAGGTAAAGTTTTGTAGTCAGTCAACAGAGGTAGTTTACATAACCTAGGTTTACCTATAAGATTTGAAATCAATGAGTAAAACAACTTTAAAGCCTTACGTACAGAAGAGTACAACCGTGAATCATTGCTACTGTCGAGCCTGTGGGTCAACATTAAAGCATACCTTTGTTGATTTGGGAATGTCACCGCTTTGTGAAAGCTATGTGACACCTGAACAGCTAAACCAAATGGAGCGTTTCTATCCGCTGCACGTGTATGTGTGCGATCGCTGTTTTTTGGTTCAACTTCAGGAATATGTCAGTCCGCAGGATATCTTCAGCGAGTATGCTTACTTTTCGTCTTACTCTGACTCCTGGCTAGAACACGCCAAGAATTATACTGAAAAAGTTATAGGTCGCTTTGGGTTGAATACTTCAAGTCAAGTGGTAGAAATAGCTAGTAACGATGGCTACTTATTGCAATACTTTGTATCAAGAGGAATACCTGTTCTAGGTATAGAACCAGCGGCTAATATTGCTCAGGTAGCTAAAACAAAAGGCATTTCCACAGTTGTAAAGTTTTTTGGAAAAAACACAGCAAGTGAATTGGCTGCTGTTGGTAAGCAAGCCGATTTATTAGCGGCTAACAATGTACTGGCTCACGTACCTGATATAAACGATTTTGTCGCAGGAGCTAAAATTTTACTCAAGCCGAAAGGTGTGATAACTATGGAGTTTCCTCACTTAATGCGACTGATTGAGGAAAACCAGTTTGACACCATCTATCACGAACACTTCTCTTACTTGTCGTTACTGACAGTTGAAAAGATTTTTGCAGAGCACGGTTTAGCTATCTTTGATGTGGAAGAACTGTCAACTCACGGTGGTTCTCTGAGAATTTATGCTTGTCATGCAGAAGATAATTCTAAATCAATTAGTCAGCAGGTGATAGAGCTAAGAGCTAGGGAAGAGACGGCTGGGTTTAACAACATAGAACACTATTTTTCATTCGCCAAGAAAGTTAAGGAAACCAAGTTCAAACTTTTGGAATTTTTAATTTCGGCAAAACGAAAAGGCAAATCAATTGCTGGTTATGGTGCTCCTGGTAAAGGTAACACCCTTTTGAACTATTGTGGAATCAGAGAAGATTTCATCGATTACACGGTAGATCGCAACCCATACAAACAAGGCAAATTCTTACCAGGAACTCATATACCCATCTTTCATCCAGACAAGATTCAAGAAACAAAGCCAGACTATCTGCTGATTCTACCTTGGAATCTGAAAAATGAGATCATGTCGCAGATGTCATTTGTACGTGATTGGGGTTGTCAATTTGTCGTGCCAATTCCGGAAGTCAATGTGTATCCTTGAGCCAGCTATCGATCAAGTTCAATTTCGTTAAAAAACAATAATAATAAAAAGGAATACATCATGAAAGTGGTTTTATTTTGTGGTGGTTTAGGAACAAGACTAAGAGAATATTCTACCAATATTCCTAAGCCTATGGTTCATATTGGCTACCGACCAATTTTGTGGCATGTTATGAAATACTATGCCCACTACGGACACAAAGATTTTATTTTGTGTCTAGGTTATAAGGCAGACGTGATCAAGAATTATTTCCTCAATTATGATGAGTGTGCTTCCAATGATTTTACTTTGCAGCAAGGAGGTAAAAAAATAAAACTTGTCAATAGTGATATTGAGGATTGGAATATTACTTTTGTCGATACAGGATTGAATTCAAATATTGGTCAAAGATTGCAAGCGATTGAAGAATATTTAGAAGGAGAAGAGGTCTTTTTAGCGAATTACAGTGACGGTTTAACAGATTTACATCTACCTGACATTATCGAAGACTTTTATAGGCATCAGAAAACAGCTAGTTTTATCTGTGTAAAACCATCTCAAAGTTTTCATTTGGTTTCAATGCAAGAAAATGGTTTGGTAACGGATATCCAAGATGTAAAACATGCTGGTATTCGGATCAATGGAGGCTTCTTTGTATTTAATAAAGATATTTTTAAATATATGGAGCCTGGAGAAGAATTGGTTCTAGAACCATTTCAAAGATTAATGAAGTTACAACAGCTAGTGGCTTATAAATACAACGGTTTTTGGGCTTGTATGGATACTTTCAAAGAGCAACAGCAGTTAGATGACATGTATTGTCAAAGCAAGGCTCCTTGGGCAGTTTGGAAGCATCTTGAAAGAAAGGGAAAATCTTTGGAATATAGCCCGATTCACCATATTGTAAATCATTCAATGCCAGTGAGTTTAGCTTAAGAGTAAATATTCATGTCATGACAGTAGATGTCCTCAATAGATGTCTACTGTCATTACTGTTTTTAGTAAGTATCTAACCCGAAGTACTTTCTAATATTAAAGAATTCGCAATATGCTGAAATTTGATTTTGAGAGAAGAAGTGATCTAAATTACAAAGTTTTGTGTTTAGGTGCGCATTGCGATGATATCGAAATTGGTTGTGGAGGCACAATATTAAGATTAATAGAAAAGTACCCAAATCTGATATTTTATTGGGTTGTTTTTAGTTCAAATGTACAAAGAGAAAAGGAAGCTTATAACAGTGCAAATAAATTCTTAGAAAAAGTACAAAATAAAAAAATATTGATACAAGAATTTCAAGATGGTTTTTTGCCGTTCTTGGGAAGTGAAGTCAAACAATTTTTCGAGCAATTAAAGCGAGATTATAACCCAGATATCATTTTTACTCATTACCGCCATGATTTGCATCAAGATCATCGCTTAATTTCTGATTTTACTTGGAACACATTTAGAAATCATCTCATTCTAGAATATGAAATACCCAAGTACGATGGTGATTTAGGAAATCCTAATTTCTTTGTTCATTTAAATCCAGAGAATTACCAAAACAAAGTGAAGCATATTCTGGAAAGCTTTCCATCACAAAATAGCAAAGAATGGTTTACAGAAGAAACATTTTTATCTCTTCTCAGACTGCGAGGAATGGAATCTAATGCACCTAGTAAGTATGCTGAAGGTTTTTATTGTCGTAAAGTCGTTTTTTAGCTCGCCTACTCTACTCTTACTGTTATCTTACTGAGAGCTTGCGCAACTCTCAACAAGAGGCTGAGCCTCTGTATTCTCGTTATCAGGCTCAGCCTGGTAACGAATGTTGGGAGGTTCTACCTCCCCAGTAGCAAAAGCTAAATAACAATAATGTTAAATGTTACATTAATTATCATTTTATGATGAGTAATTTTTCGCGTACCTGCAAGCAAGCTGAATGAAATTTAGCAACTAACAATTTTTATAAAAGGTGAAAAACATGAATATAACTGATCTTAAGCAGAAGGTTAACCCAAATGAAGTTAGCCACCAAATGTACCAGTTGATCTCGCAATTATATCCTATATGCCGTAGTATAACTGGCAATGGTTTTCGAGAAACGCTACATTGGATTTCAAAACATATTGAATTAACTAAGCATGAAGTTCCCACTGGTACTCAAGTCTTTGATTGGACAGTACCCAGAGAGTGGAATATTAAAGATGCCTATATTAAGAATTCAAAAGGAGAAAAAATTATAGACTTTAAGAAATCAAACTTGCATGTTGTTAACTACAGCGTGCCGATTCACCAAAAAATACTTTTAGATGAACTAAATAAACATCTATTTACCCTACCCGAACACCCTGATTGGATTCCTTATCGGACTTCTTATTATAAAGAAAGCTGGGGCTTTTGTCTAAGTCACAATCAACTCCTGGAACTAGAAGATGAAGAGTATGAGGTGTGCATTGATTCTTCCTTAGAGAATGGTTATCTGACATATGGCGAGTATTACCTCAAAGGAGACAAACCAGACGAAGTACTGATATCATGCCATGCTTGTCATCCATCACTTGGTAATGATAATCTGTCTGGGATTGCGCTCTCCACATTCTTGGCAAAATATCTCAGTCAAATAAACCTTTCATACTCTTATCGATTTCTCTTTATTCCAGGAACTATCGGTTCTATTACTTGGCTTTCTTTAAATGAAAGTCAGGTTCAGAATATTAAACACGGTTTAGTTTTAACTTGTGTAGGTGATTCCGGTAAGTCTACTTATAAAAAAAGTCGTAGAGGTGATGCTGAAATCGATAAAGCTGTAACTCATGTTTTAAAACATTCTCGTCAAGAACATGACATCATAGATTTCTTTCCTTATGGCTATGACGAACGACAGTTTTGTTCACCAGCATTTAACTTACCTGTTGGTTGTTTCATGAGAACACCTCATAGCTGTTATCCTGAATATCATACATCAGCAGACAATTTGGATTTTGTCAAACCCCAGTCCCTCGCTGATTCATTCTCCAAGTGCTTGTCAACTCTACATATTCTAGAAAACAACAAAAAATACTTAAACCAAAATCCAAAATGTGAACCGCAGTTGGGTAAAAGGGGTTTATATGGCGCAATTGGTGGACAGACGGATACAAAAATCACAGAACTAGCAATGTTGTGGGTTCTGAATTTGTCTGACGGCGATCATGGCTTACTGGATATTGCAGATAGAGCAGGTATGAGTTTTGACTTTATCAATAAAGCAGCAAACGCTCTGCTGAAACACGATTTATTAATAGAGAAACCCGAATAGTCTTTGAGTGCTACTACGACGCGGCAAAAATAAAGCTACCATGCCCTGTCAGAAGCATAACTCAGATCTTGCACTATTATTTTCGCCTGCCAAGAAATAAATTTCTTGGCTCAAAGTTCAAGTCCGTTAAAACGGACTTGAACTTTGAGCCTTGTAGACGCCGGAGGCGGTGGCTCGACTTTGCGGGAAACCCGCCCAGGCGAAAGCGGCTCCTTTTGACTTCCGCGCAGCGGTACTAGTGTTGCTAAACTAAACCGTGGAAGCTAGGAATTTTTTAGGATGTCGATGAAGCGTGTTGGTGTTATTGGTGGCGGACAATTAGCGTGGATGATGGCAGATGCTGCAAAGAAGTTAGGAGTTGAATTAGTTGTGCAAACTCCTAGCCCCAACGATCCAGCTGTATCCATATCAGCTAAGGATAACGTTTTCGCTGCAATTGATGACGCTAACGCCACGGCTGAATTAGCCAAAAAAAGCGATGTCATTACCTTTGAGAACGAATTTGTTGATATTGAAGCTTTATCAAAGTTAGCAGAACAAGGCGTTTGTTTTCGTCCTAGACTGGAGGCATTGGCTCCCCTGTTAGATAAATATCACCAACGCTGCTATTTACGGGACTTGGGTTTACCTGTTCCTCGGTTTGTCGCCATAGAACAAGATTGGAATACAACTGCAGAAGTTATCTTCGCCTCCGAAATTGGTTTTCCTACAGTTTTGAAAGCCCGCCGCCATGGTTATGATGGTCAAGGGACTTTTATCATTAAGGATATAGAAAGTTTAAAGCAAAAATTAGAAGTGTATAGCACAAAAGAGCTTGAAACTCAACCGAATAGTTTCTTATTAGAAGAATTTATTCCGTTTGAACGGGAATTAGCCGTGATTGCGGCGCGTTATGTGAGTGGTGAGGTTTGTACTTTCCCAGTCGTAGAGACTCAGCAGGAAGAACAAGTGTGTCGGCGAGCGATCGCACCCGCTTGTGTTTCATCACAGGTGGCTGTTGAAATAGACAAGATTGCCCGTACTTTACTCAATAGTCTAGATGCAGTGGGAGTTTTTGGTATAGAGTTCTTTCTGACGCCTGATGGCAAGGTGCTGGTTAATGAAGTCGCACCCCGCACCCACAATTCCGGACATTTCTCGATTGATGCTTGCGAAACTTCTCAATTTGAGCAGCATCTACGGGCAGTTTGTGGTATGCAGTTGGGTAACACAACCATGATTTGCCCTGGTGCTGTGATGGTTAACCTTTTGGGGTATGAAATTTCTGAAAGTGACTATATCACCAAGCGCCAGCAAATAGAGCAGATTCCCCAAGCGCATGTCCACTGGTACGGAAAAACCGAATCTCGTCCTGGGCGCAAACTGGGACACGTTACGGTTTTGCTAGATACTCAAAGTCGGGATCAAGCGATTGTCATCGCCCGAAGTATAGAATCTATCTGGTATCCTCATCAAGCCTGCTAGAAAATTTCAACGAAAAAAACACAAAATCTTTTTGAAAGCTATAATGGTTTTGTTGCACTGCTACGTTGGTGACTGCCATAAAGTTTTTTGATCTATGCCTTAAGAATAAGGGAGCTTAATAACTCTCGTGGCAGTATACCGGGCAAAGTACCCGGAAACTTTAAACGAGCAGCATCCGTTCCCACCTGGTTTATCCAGGTCATAAACTTAGGTAAAACGGCGTCGCGGTGTACCAAAACATCTAGCTCCCTTGCTCAGTTAAGACATGGGAGCTTTGATTTTTGAATTTCATTCACAATTCATGAAAACTTAAAAAATCGAAAGATAATTTATAAACAAACTTCATATATGTTTGTGCAGAGCTATACACAAAAACTCTTGTTCTAGGCGTCATAATTCATTAAAAAGTTCTCTAACAGGCGACTGGCGTATCTCCTCCGGAGACGCTGCGCGAACGCCGCAAGGCGTGCGCTCTGCGCACACCTGGAGGGTTAAGAGCCCTACTTAAAAGCTTATATAGTAAAAAAATCTGTGTAAAACGATCCAATATAAGGGTGCTAATAAGAGTTAGAATCGCAGAACAAGGCTATATTGTGGTTATAACTGTAAAGAATTGTTAAATAAACTGATAAAGACCGTGTTTCCAGCGTCTGTTTTCAAACTAGACAATGGTTTAACCTTAATTCATCAAGAAATTGCCACAACCCCTGTTGTTGTGGCAGATATTTGGGTACGTGCAGGTGCTAACTTTGAGCCAGAACCGTGGTTTGGTATGGCTCACTTTCTGGAACACATGATTTTTAAAGGTACTGCAAGGGTACCGCCAGGGGTATTTGATCAAAAGATTGAAAATCAGGGTGGGCTAACCAATGCGGCGACAAGCTACGACTACGCTCATTATTCTCTCACGACAGCTTCCCTACATTTAGAAGAGACTTTGCCTTACATGGGAGAGTTACTACTAAATGCAGCAATACCAGAGGATGAATTTACCCGTGAACGAGATGTTGTGCTAGAGGAGATTCGTCAAGCACATGATGATCCAGATTGGATCGGATTTCACGCTCTACTCTCAAGTGTTTATCAACATCATCCTTACGGACGTTCCATATTAGGTAGTGAGGAAGAATTAATGAAGCAATCACCAGAGATTATGCGCTCTTTTCACCGTGCTCACTACCAACCAGAAAACATGACAGTGGTGATTGTTGGCTCAGTAGCTGCAGAATCTGCTTTAAAATTAGCGAACCAGACATTTGTTAATTCTGCTGAACATTGCTGTGACTGTCCTCAAAAAAAGGAGGTGGCGAAGCCGGTTATACCTGGAATTCGTCGTCACGAACTTTCTTTGCCTCGCCTAGAAGTGGCGCGGTTGTTAATGGCTTGGATTGGACCTGGAGTCGAACAGCTAGATACTTGTTGTGGATTGGATTTACTTTCTGTCTTATTGGCGCAAGGACGCACCTCTCGTCTAGTGCGTGATTTGAGAGAAGAGCAACAATTGGTACAGGGCATCTGTAGTCATTTTTCCTTACAACAAGACTCCAGTTTATTTACAATCACAGCTTGGTTAGAACCAAAAGATGTGGAACGTGTCGAATCCTTAATTCGTCTACATTTGCAAGATTTAATTGACAACGGAATCAGGGAACAGGAAATAAAGCGCGCTCAAAGACTCCTGTGTAATGACTTTGCATTTTCTACCGAAACACCAAATCAGCTTGCAGGACTTTATGGATACTACAACACGATTGCTCAAGCTGAATTAGCAGTGGCTTATCCGTCGCAAATTCAATTCTTTGATGCCAAACAACTGCAAAAACTAGCACAAGAGTATCTCTCACCCAATCATTACGTGGTTACAGTACTTAAACCCTCTTAGTCATTAGTCATGAGTCATTAGTCATTAGCATCAAAGACAAATGACGGAAGACAAAGGACAAATAACAAAAGACAATTGACTTAGGACAAATGACAACATCGCAGCAACAATCCCATATCCACCGCACAGTATTGAACAATGGCATTGTAGTCTTGGTGGTAGAAAATCCGGCTGCAGATATTATTGCAGCACGAATTTTTGCCCGCGCTGGTAGCTGTTATGAGAACCCAGAACAAGCTGGGTTAGCATATTTGCTATCAACGGTGCTTACAAAAGGTTGTAATGGACTTACGAGTTTGGAAATTGCCGAACAAGTGGAGTCGCTGGGAGCAAGTTTGGGTGCAGACACTGCATCTGATTATTTTTTGCTTTCGTTGAAGACAGTCACCTCAGATTTTGCACAAATGTTTAGGTTGGCGGCACGAATTTTGCGATCGCCAACATTTCCAGAAGCAGAGGTAGAATTAGAACGGCGTGTTGCCTTACAAGATATTCGCTCACAACAAGAACAGCCGTTTACGATTGCCTTTGATCAACTCCGGGATGTTATGTATCAAAACCATCCTTATGCAAGCTCGGGATTAGGCAATGAAGCCACTATGAGTCGCTTAACTCGCCAAGACTTAGTGGAGTATCATCAGAGACATTTCCGTCCTGAGAATATCGTTATTAGTATTGCTGGACGCATCACACCAGAAAATGCGATCGCTCTTGTGCAAGAAGTTTTTGATGATTGGCAAGCATCCCCCACTCAGCCATTGCCAAAACTAAATTTACCAGAACTCAACGTTGAACCTCAAATCAAGATTACACCTCAACAAACCCAGCAATCTATCGTTATGCTAGGTTATTTGGGATCATCGGTGCGCTCAAGTGATTACGCAGCATTGAAGTTACTATCTACTTACTTGGGAAATGGTCTTTCCAGTCGCTTGTTTGTGGAACTGCGCGAAAAGCGTGGCTTGGCTTACGAGGTATCAGCTTTTTACCCAACACGACTCTCAAGAGCATCATTTGTCGTTTACATGGGTACAGCACCAGACAATACCCAAGTTGCTCTTTCTAGTTTGCGTCAGGAAGTTGATTTACTGTTCACTAGAGAATTAGACGAAGACGCACTCCAAGCAGCAAAAAACAAAATATTAGGACAATACGCCTTGGGCAAACAAACAAATGCCCAAATTGCTCAGATGTATGGCTGGTATGAAATTTTGGGACTGGGAATTGATTTTGATACAGATTTTCAGGAGGCGATCGCATCTTTACGTGCTACAGATGTCAGAACTGCTGCTGACCGATATTTACGGGAACCTTATGTGTCACTAGTGGGTCAAGAACGAGCGGTTCATAGTGCAATTTTAGATTTTAATTCCTAAGACGAATTTAAAATACTGCTACTCTATAGTTGCATTATACGCCAATCAATAGCATGAGATGAGCCAGGGGGATTTCCATGAAAAGCAGTATAAAAACAAATCCGTTAAATGACTCACCGTTTTTCAAGCCATCCGTAAATTCAGGTGGAATGAAAACAGAGCAGAGGTCTCAAGCCCTACTAAATGTCAAGATACTGCTATCCTGCGGAGTATCTCTGCTTCTTGGTTTATCTACAGTCTCGATTGCATCTCAACCACAACAAATAGCACAGACAACTTCCTCTGAAGGCATCAACCGTCCTACTCTCCAAATTGGTAGCAAAGGAGAACGTGTCACGGAACTTCAAGCAGCTTTAAAACTTTTAGGCTTCTACACAGGCACAGTAAATGGGGAATATAACGAAAGTACCGTCGTCGCTGTTTCCCGGTTTCAGGAAGCAGCTGGCTTGAAATCAGATGGCATTGTTGATACAACAACTTGGCAACGACTTTTTCCTGGTGAAACAACAGTTGCATCATCTGGATCATCACCTAATTCTACAAGCAGACCTCCTCTTGCGTCTGGAACTTCTAACACCAATCAAGTTGTTGTTCCTAGTTTAAATTCAACAGATCCAACACCTACAACGACTAATACACCATCTGCTGCGACCTCTAAACCAGAGCCAGCATCTGCAGGACGCAATACAACTGCAACCACCACAACCAGACAAGAGAATTCTAAACCAGAGCCACGCTCTGTGACGCGTAAGACCACTGCAACGACTAGAACCAGAGGAGATGATTCCAAAACAGAACCACGCTCTGTGACGCGCAAGACCACCGCAGGTTCACAGACAACAAACGTACAACAATCAACATCTACCCGCTCTGGTTCGACTCGTTCTGAGCAAAGCATTCGCACTCAGCAAAGCGATCGCTCTGGTTCAACTCGTCCTAGCTCAACCACTCGTACTCAACAAGTTGCTTCAATTCAATATACCTCCGAAGGATTACCCATTTTACGTATAGGAATGCGTGGTCCTGAGGTTGTCAGGTTGCAAAGACGACTGCAAAGACTCGGTTTATTGAATGAGAACGAAGTTGATGGCGATTTTGGCCAATCAACCGAGGCTGCAGTCATCGCTTTACAAAAGCGCAATGGTGTAGAAGCTGACGGTGTGGCTGGTGGAGGAACTTGGGATATTCTTATGAGACGGCGAGGAGGGTGATAATAATTCAAAATTCAAAATTCAAAATTCAAAAAGGTGAATCTCATAACTGCTACCACTCAAGGTTCGGAATGTGAGATTATAGCTGTTGTTGCAACACCTCAAAAAGCGAGACAATCATGGCAATCTATCTGGACTCAGCAATTGTATCTGAAGCTGAAATTGCCAGTAGAATGGGTTGGGTAAAAGGCATCACCACAAATCCAACGCTTTTAGCAAAAAGCGATAACCCACCCGAAACTACGCTGAAAAAATTGACGCAGCTGACTTGTGGACCAGTATTTTACCAACTCATGTCCTCTGATTTTGAAGGTATGCTGGCGGAAGGGAGGAAAGCTTTTGAGATTATTGGCAAACAAACGGTGTTGAAGATTCCAGCAACACCAGTTGGATTTGCTGTAGTGGCGAGTCTCTCGCCAGAAATCACTTGTTCAGTGACAGCGATTTATAGTGCAGCACAGGCAGCAGTGGCACGGGAGGCGGGTGCTAAAATGGCGATCGCCTATGTCAATCGTGCTACCCGTTTATTAGGGGATGGAATTGGTTTAGTACGAGATATGGCTAGTGTACTAACTGGCAGCAACACTGAAATCTTAGCAGCTAGTATTAAATCACCACAAGAAGCCGCAGCATCACTACAAGCTGGTGCTCATCATCTGACTTTACCTTTGTCAATGTTACAAGATATGGCGACTCATGAATTTTCAGACAAAACAGTAGAAGAGTTTGCTAAAAACGGCATTGGTTTAAAGATGTAAAGCTTCAGGTAAACAAAATCCTATGTTTCCAAGTTTCTTACCAACTACAGTTGGCGAACTCACAGAACCTTCCTCAATTGCTCTTGCTCAGAGTATAGAGCAGATTGCTCTGCTGACTCCCTTGAGTACACAACCAATTACTACAACTTATGTGCATCAAGGAAGTGGAAGTACACCTTTGCTGTTGATTCACGGTTTTGACGGTTCTGTGTTCGAGTTTCGCCGCCTTATCCCTCAACTTGCGGTACAAAACCAGACATGGACAGTGGATTTATTGGGTTTTGGGTTCACAGATAGACCAGTTGGAGTTAAGTTTAGCCCCCTCAGCATTAAAACCCATCTCTATTATTTCTGGAAAACCCTAATTAACAAACCTGTGATTTTAGTGGGCGCTTCAATGGGAGGTGCAGCAGCAATTGATTTCACCCTCACTTACCCAGAAGTCGTGCAAAAGCTGGTATTAATTGATAGTGCTGGTTTAGCAGGTGGTTCACCATTAAGCAAGTTGATGATTCCACCTTTGGATAATTGGGCAACTCAATTTTTACGTAATCCGAAAGTTCGGGCAAGTATCTCTCGCGCTGCTTACAAAAATAGGGAGTTAGCGTCACTTGATGCTCAATTATGTGCAGCACTACACCTAGAATGCCCCGACTGGCAGAAAGCTTTAATTGCTTTTACCAAAAGCGGTGGTTACAGTGCTTTTAGATTTAAGAAATTAGCAGAAATTCTGCAACCAACGCTGATTTTATGGGGTGATTCTGACAGGATTTTAGGTATCAGGGATGCCAACAGGTTTAAATTGGCGATTCCAAATAGTAAACTCATTTGGATTAAAGATTGCGGTCATGTTCCTCATTTAGAACAGCCGCAAATGACTGCTCAGCATATTTTAGAATTCCGGGATGACCAGTTGCAGGAGTAGGTTTAACAGCAGATAAGTTGAAACAGATGTAAACCAACGCCCATGTGGGTTTGAAATTTTTTAAGTCTGCCTTTGCGGACTGAGTTTGTGTAGCCGTGAATTCTAGTTGCGCGCGTATATTTTGTGAAGTTGTCTTGGTAAACTTTCCGGAAAAGCTCTGTTATATCGTGTTATTTAATGCATAATTCATCTTAAAAGCAAGTAGTGATGGCTACCAAACTAATCAAGTTAGAGGATGGCACTTTGGTAGAGGTAGAAGTGCCAGAAGACCAAGCCAGACAGATTGCAGGTAGTGCTGCAGATCGGGTTAGTACAACTTTTGACAAAATTAAGCCAATTTTGGTAAAGACGTGTCGTCCCATTGCGGCTGCTTGGCAGGAACTGAATCAAGAGATGCAGATTGAGCAGGCTGAGATTGAAATCGGCTTTAGTTTTGAGGGAGAGGGCAATGTATACGTGACCAAGGCTAAAGCTGGTTCTAATTTAAAGGTCAAACTGGTACTTAAACCCAAGGCTTAACTTCAATGAATGCAAATTTTTCGGAATCTGTGATTTTAATCACCAGCGCAGATCCAGAACGGATTGCAGATCGAGACCGTGGCACAGGGTTTGTTATTCATCAAGATCAACAGACGACCTATTTGTTGACTTGCGCCCATGTGGTAGAGGCGATTGGAGGGTCAGAAAAGGTAAAAGTTGGTGGTCATCCTGCAACAGTAAAAGCTTTGGGTAATACCCTTGGTTGCGACTTAGCTGTATTAGCAGTCAAAAAACACTTGAGTGGACTACCACCACTAAGGCTGGGTGTAGTTGGCAATAAGGGAAGACAATTCTTAACAGCTGGTTTTTATACTGACGCAACAAAGGTAGCAAAGCTTGCAGAAATTAAGGGTAAGTTAGGTGGGAAGCAAAGGATAGATAGTATAGAAGGCGATCGCACTCAAGCCTGGAATTTGCTAATTGATGACGATAGCGAACACGATCTCAAAGCTGGTTATAGTGGCTCCCCTGTAGTTGATCTAGAAAGTGGCTATGTTTTGGGCGTAGTTTCACAGCGAATAGATAATGGCAAGGGGGTAGCTATCTCCATAGAAGCTATTCAAAACATTTGGCACTCAATGCCATATGACTTATTAAAGACCGACAATGTCATTTCTGAGCCGCGAGTAGACTACACGCGACTGCGTGAGTTTTTAGCAGCACGGAAATGGAAACAAGCTGATCAAGAAACGGAAATGCTCATCCTGCAACTTGCTGGTCAAACGGGGAATTTGCTTAATGTTAAATCCATCGAAAAATTGCCATGCTCAGATCTACGCACAATTGATCAGCTTTGGATCAAGTTTTCTGAAGGACGCTTTGGCTTCAGCGTGCAGAAGCAAATCTGGGAGCGTTTTGGAAATAATACTAACACCGAATATCAATTGTATTGTCAGTTTGGAAATCATGTTGGATGGCGCAAGCATGGAAGGTGGTTATGGTATAACCAGATGACCTTCGACCTTTGTGCTCCCAACGGTCATCTTCCACAATGGGGTTTGGAGGCAGTATTGCTTGGTAAAACGATGCAGTGGAAGTGGAATGAGTTTCAAATGTCGCAAGGTTTAGGAGAGCCAGTTTTTAGTAAGTTCTTCGACCAGGTCCACACTTGTAATCTGTAGAATATCAATCTCGTAAATCCTAACAATCATAAGTTGATTAGTTACGACTTTGACAGTTAAAGTATCAGTTTAGGGAGTCAAATACATGAGTCCGAAAGATTCAAGGAATCAAAGGCAAAATGACAATAACCAGAGAAAAAATCCAATGGTTTTTATCTCCTTAATTACCGGGCTAATCATTGCTACTGCAATAGGTGCATCAGTAATTACTGCTGTTATTCTTAAACAGAGTAGTACAGGTGGAAACAACTCTACCGCCTCACCTACGCCCACCGTTGCCGAATTACCTACTACTTCACCCACGCCAACGGTTGCCGCATCCCCTACTGCTTCACCCACGCCAACGGTTGCCGAAACTCCTACAGCTTCACCCACACCCACCGTTACCGAATCCCCTACTGCTTCGCCATCTGGGACTGCTGTTTCTCTTCTTGATACGGAATGTCTTAGTTCTACTCCTGGCGTTGAACAATCTTTAGTAAAGCCGCGTGAACCAAAAAACATTGCTATAGGAGGGGAAGCTTTGCCTGAAATCGCTTATTTGTTTAGCGAAAGTAGTGAGCCTTATCCTTATATTTCCAAGAGTAAAGCTGCTGGAGTGTCATGCGTTCTTAACTCTAAGTTTCGACAATTAAATTTAGTTGTTGGAATAAATGGCAAACACCTTTATGCTCGTCAAGATGATAAGATAGTACTTGACGTAAGTGTTGACAACAAATTAATAGCTACAAAAGATTTGACAATAACGGCAAAGCAAGTTCTAAACATTAATGTTGAGAATGCTCGCAGCGTTGGCATAAAAGCAAGTTGTCTCAAAGAGAATTATAATTCTTATTGTCCTTATGTTGCCTTTGTAGAAATGAGTCTGCGCTAATCTCAACAGTCAGTAAATATTAACTATCACCAGAATATTCAGGCGTGAAATACTGCCTAGCAAATTCTATTTATTCAAGAAGACATAACAAGAAAAATGGCACTGCTGAACTGAAAAATAAGCTAAGGAGTGCCATAGATGATTTGTAAGAATTGATGTTAACTGTACCGATTGAGTGACTTTAATCAAGTAACCACATCGGAGAAGAATTATCATCAGAATCGTTATCCTTGGTTATAGGTCGTCCTTCTGGTAATCTTTGTGCTAAAGGGTATGATTTTTTGTAAGTTTTTGGTACTAGAGCATTTTGCTTGGGCTGTTGTAATGTAGTGATTGTTTCTGTCAGTTGTGAATTAGCTTCTGCGAGTTGTATCGCAGCTTTTTTTGCATCATCAAGCTCTGTTTTCAGGCTTGCTGCTAGTATTTTGTGCTTAGATACATCTAATTCTAAATCAGTGATTTGCTGCTGAAGAGAGGCTTCTTTTTCCTGTGCTTTTTCTAAAGTTTCTTTGAGTTGTTTGACAACAGAAGCTTCTTTCTTCTGTGTCTTCTCCATAGTTTCTTTGAGTTCATTAACAACAGAAGCTTGATTTTGCTGTGTTTTTTCTAAAGTGTTCTTCAACTGTTTCACCAGAGAAGTTTCTTTTTTTTGTGCTTTTTCCAAAGCTTCCTTTAACTCTTTGACAGTTGCTTCTAACTCTGCTTTTGTTGGTGTTGTACGCTTAGACGTTGTTGTTTCAGCAGCTTGTTGTGTCTCCTCTTCATTCTCCGTATCACTATCGGAAGATGTGGAGGAATTATCATCTGCAACAGCATCAACATCAATAGTCGTTTCACCTTCTGATGGTGAAAGTTTTTGTGCTTCTTCTTGTAATAAATCAGAAAGACGTTTTTTAGTCATATTGCCTCCAATCACGCTTTATTTCTTCGGCTACTTGACGGTAGTCTGACTCCGCCTCTCGTGCGTTATTTCCTCGCCATTTGGTTATTGGGACACCCTCAAGTGCAGCTCGTTCGTGCGCTTTGTAGACGCGGATAAAAGCTTTACAAGCAGGAATTCCCATCTCCCTAAGAGTGTTTTGAGCATCTAGCACTTCCCCTAAGCAGCGCGTATCCACCTTCGTCAGCAAAACCCGATGGGCTTTCCCAGTAGGAGTGACGACTTGTTGGATTGTCTCGATTAGGACAGCTAAATCCATTGGTGCACATGGCGTAGGCAAAACCAAATAATCAGCTGCAGCAACAACTGCCGCCAATGCTTCAGAGCGCAGCGCCGGAGGCGTATCTACCATTACTAAATCGTAACCTGTTATTCCTCGTAAATAACCTAAAAGTTTCGGGTCAGTTGATTGTGATAAATCAAATCCCATGCTACTTTCCCCGCGTCCAAACCACCAACTGGCAGAACCTTGAATATCTGCGTCGATTAAAAGAACCTTTTTTTGTTGTGCAAAGGTTGCAGCCAGGTTGACAGCGGTGGTTGTTTTACCGACGCCTCCCTTACCGTTGAGGATAGCGATGATTTTTGGCACTGTTTACTTCCGACACTCTTACACAAAATATAACTCTTGAAGGACAAATGGGGAATCGGCTGATAGAAGGAATAGTTTTACACTCACAGAATCAGACACATCTTGCTTAAAAGAGTCACAATAAAAGCAATCAATGCTCAACGCCACAAGTCTTTATGAGAGCAACTAACAATCTGCCTGATGGACCAAAAATGCCGGTTTTCCTACGCCGGATGAAATTTATTTTTCAGCCGTTGGAATATGCGGATGATTTTGCTAAGGAATACGGTGATAGCTTCACTCTTTGGAGTGGCAATGATTCTCCTATTATTTACTTCAGTCATCCTCAAGCGCTGCAACAAATTTTTAATGCGGATTCCAGTCACTTTTCTGCTGGAAGAGGAAACCGAGGTTTACAATTTTTGCTGGGTTCTAACTCCTTAATTCTACTGGACGGCGATCGCCACCAACGCCAACGTCAACTGTTGACCCCTCGTTTTCATGGTGACCGAATGCGGGCTTACGCCGAAACTATCCGCGAAATCACGCACCAGGTGAGCAACGAGTGGAAGATGGGCAAGCCCTTTAATATCCGTGCGTCGATGCAAGAAATCGCCTTGCGAGTTATTTTGCGGGTGGTGTTTGGCTTAGATGAAGGATCTCGTTTAGAAAAAATTCGACCATTGTTGAGTTCACTGTTGGATTCTATAAGTTCCCCCCTCTTATCCGCTGGCTTCTCTTTTCCGTTTGTACAAAAAGATTTCGGCGCGTGGAGTCCTTGGGGTCGAGTCCTACGCCTGCGACAACAAATAGATGAAATAATTTATGCGCTGATTCGGGAACGTCGCGCCCAATCTGATCAAAATCGGCAAGATATCCTCAGTTTAATGATGTCTGCTCGTTATGAAGATGGTCAACCGATGACTGATGAAGAGTTACGCGATGAGTTGATGAGTCTGATGGTAGCGGGACATGAAACGACTGCTTCAGCATTGACTTGGGCATTTTACTGGATTGACTATTTACCAGAAGTGGGCGACAAGTTGCTAAAGGAACTCAACACCCTCAGTGAGAACCCAGATCCAACTACTGTGACCAAATTGCCTTACCTAACAGCAGTCTGCCAAGAAACCTTGCGGATATATCCGATTGCGATGAATGCTTTTCCTCGGATTGTGCAATTACCAATCAATATCCAAGGTTACACGCTCCCAGAAGGAACACTCATTATCCCCAGTATCTACTTAGCGCACCACAGGGAAGAAACTTACCCACAATCAAGGCAGTTTAAACCAGAACGCTTTTTGGAAAAGCAATTTTCGCCTTATGAGTATTTGCCCTTTGGTGGTGGAAATCGTCGCTGTATTGGGCTGGCATTTGCCCAGTATGAAATGAAACTCGTATTGGCGACAATTTTATCGCGTTTCCAAGTCTCCTTGGTCAATAGGCGTCCCGTGCGTCCTGTGCGTCGCGGTCTTACTGTAGCAACACCACCAGGAATGAAGATGGTTGCAATGCCTTGAACAGTAAACAGTGAACAGTGAGCAGTAAACAGTGAATAGTAAACAGTGAACAAGGGGTGGACGAGTCCGTTTCCTACCTGATAACTGATAACTGTTTTTCAGATATCCTTTCAACGCTTAATTCCCTTAAACCGTTCTTTTGCAACCTGGAACGAATCTTGCATCACAGATTGAATTTTCTTGGGATCTGGTTTCTTCCCACCCATTAAATCACCAAAGTAAACGCAAGCTGCTTCTCCAAGTGACCAAGTGTAAGCAGCTGCCCAAGAAGCAGCTATTACGCTGCCAAAACCTGGTACGAATTTGATTAATTCACGTGCGATCGCTCGTGCTAAGAAACCACTGGCGATCGCACTCACAACTCCCCCAGCTTGCGATGGCGTCAGCGTCTGTCCATACAATTTTCCTAGCAGCCCCACCATCGAGACTTGCAAGGCTGTGAGTGCTGGCATCGTTGCAAAGGGTAGCGGCACCGCTGAGATGGTAGCTGATATAATCGCAAATACTAAAACGTAACGCCGTGCAACATCGCGGTAAAGATTACCAAGTTGTTTGCCAGTTCCTTCATCTAATAACTGGTGTATTGTTCGGGCTTCTGCTTCTGGTAGTAAATCTGCTAAGGTATCTCTCAACGCCTCTAAGCCATAAAACACGGGGGTGTAACCGTCTTCTTCCAGGGTGAAGTCAATCAGGACAGCGCGATCGCATAATTTCCCAAAAGCTTGCTGCATTGCAGTGAATGCCCGGTTAACCTCTTCAAAATCTGGTGGATATGCTGGATGATCATCTGTACCAGGAGGATAAACCTCATGCAAGCAAGTCACCGCTAGTAGACAGGGAATATCTGGATACTTGTGACGCAATTGTTGAGTAATTTGTCGCAACGTATCAGTTGCAAAATCATTGATCTTAACCGTGAGAATCAAGATTTTGGCGCGACGACTCTCTTGTTGTAAATCTCCAACCAATTCCTGAACAATGACTTCAGTATCCTGGTTTACATCTCCCAGCCCGACGGTATCTGTAAAAATAAGTAGTGGCAAGTCAGCCGAAGGGTAGGCGTAACGCTCGGTGTGTTGTGTGTGTGGACGAAATCCTTGACCGACAATCTCCGCTGAAACTCCCGTCAGTCCTCGCACAATCGAACTTTTTCCTGCTTGCGGCTTACCAATAAAAAGGGCTTCAGTGGTTGGCAATTCTGCTCGAATTGTCTCCAGAATCTCTGCAACCTGGGCTTCACTAACGCTAAACCACCCAACAACCGTCTGTGATATTTTATCTACGGGTAGTCGTTTCATCAAGCGTGCTGTTGTCTGGTTCCAAACACCTGAAATCTGGTTTGTTAATGAACCATCAACTGGCTTTGTTGTCAAATCAGTTGGTTCACTTGATTGTTGAGAATCGGTGGATGGTAAATCAGGATCACGTTGTTCAGTCATTTGCATCAAAACGGCAGCACGCCCTGAAGAACTTTATTATTTGCCAGTATCAAGATTTAGGATAGCAAACAGTGAACATGATATGCCTCCTTCTTTCCTGTTGCTTTTTTCCTATTCCCTATTCCTTGTTGCCTATTTCTTGTTCCCTGTTCCCTGTTCCCTGTTCCCTGTTCCCTTTTTATAAGACTGCCAAATTTTATCTCCTCCCCAAATCAAGATTCCTACAACAACTCCGAAAAGGAGACTGTAACAAATGGATAAGGTGAAGCGATGAGGATGAGCTGTGGAAAAGGGAGGTAACACGGGGTCTTCTTTTGTGACGAGGGCGTAACTAGATGCCATAATTCCAGCAGAACCGATCGCACTACCTACGGCGAGAATCGTGATTTCGAGATTGCGATCGCTCTTTTCTTTCTTCTCCTCGGCAATGCGATCGCTCTTCGCCCTATCTATCGCCACACGCCCCCGGATTGAAGCTATAGCCTTATCCAGCAAGCTTGAACCATGATGAAAATATCCCAAGTCTGCTTTTATCTGTTCCTGAAAATAAGCACAGTTTTCCAGGCTAAATTTTTCTAAAAAACTAATATCTTCATCTTTAATCATACCACGAATTTGTTCCAATCTATCAGCATAATCTAGAGAATTTATCGCAATTGTATTTTGGTATGCTTCGAGATATCGCAGCAGATTGGCATAGTCTAAAGCAGTTTTGGGAAGTGTTTTTAATTTCTCGCTTAATTGGTCTAATTCGCATTCTGTTAATTGCTGATTGCCAAACTTTTCTAATGTTTTAATTTCTTCTTCTATTTTGCTATATTCTTGATTGGTGTCCTGATAAACCTGACGGCTTTGTCGAAAAGCTTCTACGACTTTGGCGCGAAAGAAAAATAAATCAAATAATTGCTCTTGATAAAAACCAAATTTCTCTTCCGCTTCTGGATGGCTGAAAAACCAAACTAAAATATGACGGTAATTGCTCAATTGACTAAAAAGTCCATATTCAAAAATGGGGCTACCAAAAAGAGTGTCGGAACGAGCAAATGGAGGTATGATATAGCTTTGAGGGAATAAAGCTTTGAGACATTCATCAGCAAGATTTTTCAAAGCTTTGTGATTTTGAGGATCTTGTTCTGATGACAACCAAGCAGTAATGATGAGAGTTTCACCAAGAAAGTTCTTATTACCATTTAAGAGCAAACAATTCTCTGGGTTGAGTTGACGCAGAAGCTGAATATCGACATCCTCAGTTCTTTGACCATTTTCTTCTTGAGGACGGCGCAGGTTTAACCACAGTCCGTAACTATCATAAAGTCTTAGCGGATAGGCAAATCCGTGGATAGATATTTTGGATGAATTATTGGATGAATTATTGGATGAATTATCGAAAGTCACCGCGCCTTCAACAGGGGCAACTTCTGTTTGTTCATCGGCTTTGATGAGAGAGACAGTCGGGTTATCTGGCTCCTTTTCTAAATCCAGCAATTGCATCAAGTTGAATTTTTCATGCAGGATTTTGTGGATGATTTCATCACAAGTTTTCCAAAGCCAATCTTTCTCCTTTTCTTCTGCTTTTTGCAGAACAAAGGCAAATAAATGGACATTGGGAGCATAAACTTTAGGACTCATTTTTTGGGAGGTTCTGGCTGTGGATTTTTTTGCCGCTCATCAATGATTTTCTGATAATCTGGGAACTGATTGATTAAAGTTCCTTCTTGGTTTGCCGGATTCCGCTTTTTGATAGTGATTTCTCTGGCAGCAAATCGGACAGCATCTGCGACATCTGGATGTTCTCTACACCAAGCGGTAATTGCATCAGCGGCTGTTGAGAGTGGTTGATTTTCTAATTCTGCCAGGGTTTGCTTGATTGTCAACAAATCTTCGCGGCTTTTTTCATCAAAGACAAATTCTTGTTGTTCTACGACTTGCAAAAAAGCTTCAATGATGAAATCTGGTTGATTAGCTTCCATAGGTGATATCTCCAATATTGTTGTGAGAGAATGCGTTAGAATCCTTGCCCGCCCAGAGTTCAAACTCTGGGCTGATAGCCAAAGTCCACTCAAGTGGACTAAGATCTCTGGTTGATAGGCTTTGAGTCCTCTAAAGAGGACTTTTGCTTTGAGCCTGAGATTTTAATCTCAGGCGGATATGGACGATAGAATTAACACCCAATCGCGCAGAAACCAGCCCAAGACTCCGGTTTGCAAAAGGGTTTGCGCTCAGGCTGATACCATTCTTGTAGATACTGCAAAATTGTGTGCTTGTGTTGTTCATTGATTTTTGAGTGCTTTTGAGTCCATTGTATGATTTCGGCTTGAGTTGAGTCGCGTAACCAGCACTGCGCCTCACAAAGTGCTTGAGCAATTGGCAGGGAGTCCTGATTGTCGTAAAATCGAATCATTAATAAGGTAGTTGCTAAGTCATCCACCGACCACAAACTGCTGACTATACTAGAACTGCCTGCTTTAAGAAAACCACTCGGTAAACCGATATACTCATCGCTGGTGCTGTTGGGACTTGTTAGCCCAGTTTCACAAGCAGACAGAGTGACGAGGCGACATTCTGGTAAACTGAGATTAAAGATGTCAGGTAGAGTCAAGCATTTTTCTAAATCAATGGCATTACCATTTGCTAATTTGCGATAGCGTTGATTAGAGTTAATAGTAGAGTCACCAGAATCAGCATCGGCGGGAATGACAGAGACGCAACCTGCTAAAGCTATCGCCGAATCCACAGGCGAATTGATATCAAAGTAGCCATGACAAGAAAAGTGAACAACTTGGGCGTGAGAGAAACTCTCTGCTTGCAATAAAGCTTGTTTCGTAGCGTTGCTTTTTTCTATAACAGTGGTTGGCTGGAAGTCATGCGAAATTGTTTTGACTTCTATATTGGTATAAATCAGGTTCTCGTTGGGATCTTGGATGGCGAATAAAGAACGTGACTCCTCACCTGGAAACCTCACCCTGCCCTGTCGGGCATCCCTCTCGTTACCAAGCAGAGGGAACCTCACCCTGCCCTGTCGGGCATCCCTCTCCTTATTAAGGAGAGGGAAAGATTTTCGCGTAGGTAAAAGCGAGGGGTTCCCAGATGTGGCTAATTTCAACAACTGACAACTAGGCGCATATCTCACCCCACCAGAAAAGTTATCCAAAAGATAACTCTCCCCTTCTCCCGAAATGGGTAAAGCATGAAGCGGTAACAAATGCAGGTAGCGATGAGGTACAAGAATTAAAGCTTGGCAAGAAGATGGTATCAGGTTGAGAATATCATTAATATGTAGAATCTCAGCTAACTTGCTCAGTTTGGTAGCGAGTTGATATCGCCAGAGTGGTTTCTTTGTAGTGTAAGTTTTTAAATACTCATCTTTCCAATTCTGTAAATCTTCTAAATCTTGCAGTGAAGATTGCCAAATTATCGGCTGTTGATTGTTGCGGGTGATGATAAAAACGCGAAAGCAATCATCAAAAATATACCATTGCAAAATAGCAGTGCGCTCATCCACAAGTTCTTGAATTTGGGCAAAGCGGATGTGTTTCAAGGGGATGACTTGCCCGATCAACTCTTCTCGTTGTTGACGGAGTTCGTTGAGGTGTGTTGTATCTGGGTTTTCTACTGTTTCTAGACGACGCTTTTCTTCAGCAATTTTTTGATCGAGTTCTTGCAATGGCTGAGAACGCTTTTGACTTGCTATCACTTCCACCAAGTTACGCGTTTTGCTACGCTCAATATATTCCACTGCCTGATCGTCGTATCCTAATTCCAGGCACACTTCCACCATGCGGCGATAAAGCGAGTTCCATTCTTCCGCGTGTTTTTGTTTGATTTCATCACCAGAGACAATTTCACCCCGCAGAAATTCTACAGCGTCGATGGCAGATTGAAAAATGTTGTAAGCATCCGCAAACCGTTCAGCATCAATGTAAGCTAAACCGAAATTAAACGCAGTATCAGCATGGTTTTGGGGAAAGCTTTCGCGGGTTCTTACTTCCAAAGCAGCAGAGTAAGAAGCGATCGCACTCTCAAGATTCTCTGCTTTCTCCCCGCGTATTCTGTCAGAGTAAGCAGTCGCGAGATTATTTTGCGTCATCGCCCATTGTTGGGGAAAGCTTTCGCGGGTTCTTACTTCCAAAGCAGCAGAGTAAGAAGCGATCGCACTCTCAAGATTCTCTGCTTTCTCCCCGCGTATTCTGTCAGAGTAAGCAGTCGCGAGATTATTTTGCGTCATCGCCCATTGTTGGGGAAAGCTTTCGCGGGTTCTTACTTCCAAAGCAGCAGAGTAAGAAGCGATCGCACTCTCAAGATTCTCTGCTTTCTCCCCGCGTATTCTGTCAGAGTAAGCAGTCGCGAGATTATTTTGCGTCATCGCCCATTGTTGGGGAAAGCTTTCGCGGGTTCTTACTTCCAAAGCAGCAGAGTAAGAAGCGATCGCACTCTCAAGATTCTCTGCTTTCTCCCCGCGTATTCTGTCAGAGTAAGCAGTCGCGAGATTATTTTGCGTCATCGCCCATTGTTGGGGAAAGCTTTCGCGGGTTCTTACTTCCAAAGCAGCAGAGTAAGAAGCGATCGCACTCTCAAGATTCTCTGCTTTCTCCCCGCGTATTCTGTCAGAGTAAGCAGTCGCGAGATTATTTTGCGTCATCGCCCATTGTTGGGGAAAGCTTTCGCGGGTTCTTACTTCCAAAGCTGCAGTGTAAGAAGCGATCGCACGTTCGAGATTCTCTGCTTTCTCCCCGTGTATTCTGTTACGGTAAGCAGCCGCGAGATTATTTTGCGTCGTCGCCCAATCTTGGGGAAAGCTTTGGCGGGTGAACACGGTTGACACAACTTCATAACCAGCGATTGCAATTTCCATGTTGCTGGCTTTGTCACCCAAGGGGAATTCCTGAATTCGATTACTAAAATTGAAAATATCTACAGCGAAGGATTGTGCTTCATCTGTCTCAACTTCCGCCAGCTTATTTGTCATCCAACGCCGCAAGACTTCCGCTAAATTCAGATTGAGATATTGTGTGTTTTCTACCAGCAACGGGTAAACTACCTGCGCGTCACCTTCGCTTTCTGCTGTTACTCGCAGTACCTCCTCCAAAAATTGGAAATATTCCTGTAACTCCTCTTCACCCAGAGATTGCAAACCTCGCTTCCATTCCTCCTCCTGCTTTTTGAGAGGCTTTGAATTCTCCCCCTTCCCTACTAGGGAAAAGGGTTGGGGGGTTAGGTTCAACGCTTCCCTCAACTGAATCGCCACATTTCTCAACCAATTTCCTATTCTCCACATTTTCATACCCCCTGTGGTGAGAAATTCTCCGCCACAGCTTCCAGCATCCCCAAGAATTCAGCATCAACTAAATCTTGGTTCGCCTCTAAAATCTCTGCTTCTTCCTCACTTGGGCAATTCAGTAGTTTTTCAATCAGGTTGAGATAAGCTTGCTGGCGCTGTTCGTTCATGGATAGGCGCGAATGTTTTATCTAACTATATATATAAGATATATAAGATGCTTCAATTGCATTGCCCGTGATTACGGAAACACTGGGAGATTGCCGAGTCTCGTATTTATGACTTTGTTGTGAAACTCTCAGAACTCCGACGAGTTCCCTTTAGTCTTTTTCATTATACTTTTTACGACCAGTTGCCTTTACGAGCTATTGCATAATTGTGAGGAGGGGTCTATCTGCGCACAGCTTTTCCATTATTTATATAGTAGCACAAAAACCTGTTTCTTTGTCAAAAAGAAATTGTTAAGCAGGACTTATATCAACGCCCGATCGCACAAAAACCAGCCCAAGCCTCTAGTTTGCTAAAGGGTTTTTCATGGTGACTGTACCATTTTTTGAGACGCGACGAAATTATCTGCTTGTATTGTTGATTAATTTTTGAGTCGTTTTGAGTCCATTCTATGGTTTAGGCTTGGGTAGAGTCGCGTAATCAGCACTGCGCCTGACAAAGTGCTGATTGTCGTAAAATCGAATCATCAATTAACTCGACGGGAACCAAAACTAAAGGTGAGACTTACGCACTGGTGAGGAAAATTGTTCTGTGACTTGAAAAACGCCGATCTGCCTAACTTCCCTACTGCTGTTCTCCCCTGCGGTGGATGTTAATGATACGTTCTTTCTATAGGGTCTAATGTAAGTTGCCTACTGTAGAGGGGTTATATTTATGTATTTTTTGATGGAAGCAGCAGCGCAAGCAGTCAAAGAGCCATACCAGTTTCCTTTTGCTTTCACCGCTGTGTATGTGATTGGCTTTATTGCTGCTGTCAGCATTGGCTCAATTGCTTGGTTCAACTCTAAACGTCCTGTAGGTTGGGAAGACAAAGAGCGTCCTGATGTTGTACCTAAAGTTGATACAGACTCAACTCCAGGACTGGGTGAGCCGAAAGGTGAGAAATAGCCAACTCCCTAATCAAGTCAGCCGAAGTCCTAGATAGTTTTGAGTTGGTGAGTTATTGATTTGGATTTTGGTTTTACTTTTGAACTTCAACCCAACGACGGTAAAGCTTCTGAATTTGTTTAAGAACAGCATTATGCCGAGGTTGGGTTGAATCACCTGTGCCTGATAATTGTTGTAATTTGGTGAGGAGTCTTGCTTCTTCTGTCGCCACCTCACCATCACTGTAAATTAAGCCACTGATAGCTTCAATTAGATTTTGGCACTCTTGTGCACTAGGGCGATCGCCTAAATATTCCTTCACCCACTTGTCAAACTCTTCTGGCTTTACAGCAACTAGCTCATTTAGCAAAGGCTGAATTTCCGGTTCGTTAGCCATACCCTTTTCTTGAGCTATTTTGCGAAGATATTCTCTCTCTTCTGGCTGAATTCTGCCATCAATCCAAGCGGCTCCAATCAGGATTTTCACCAAGTTTTTCACACTGGAATTTTTAACCATGATTTTTCTTAAGGTATTAGGACTTGGGAATATGTCTTGTTACTTATTTTCCTTATTATCCATACCCTTTCACCCAAAAATCTAATAATTTTAATTCTTTTTCCTTAAGCGCACCATAAAAAAGCCATCCATGTCCTGTTGATGAGGCAATACTTTGATCCAGCCTTGTGGAGTAGAGTATGTACTAGCGGGAGAATCAGCACTAGGAGGCTCTATTTCCCAATTTGGATTCTCAGCAAGAAAAGACGAAACGACTTCTTCATTTTCTTTGGGATGCAGTGTACAGGTGGAATAAACAAGGACACCATCTTTCTTGACAAAAGTCGATGTATGTGAAACAAGTTGCTTTTGAAGCACCGAGAGTTCTTCTACAGTTTCTGGTGTCTGTCGCCAACGAGCATCAGCATGACGGTGCAAGGTTCCTAACCCAGAACATGGTGCATCCAGTAGGACACGGTGAGCAGTGTTTTGAAACTGGGGCATATTACGACTGTCACCAGTACACATTTCAATAGATTTTAACTTCAGTCGTTGAGCGTTTTGTTGAAGTTTTTTTAGACGAGAGGGAGTGCGATCGCAACCAAAAATCTTGCCCTCATCCTTCATCAACTCTGCAATGTGAGTTGTTTTACCCCCTGGTGCAGCACAAGCATCAATTACCACCTCACCTGGTTGAGGGTCGAGTAAATGACTAACCAATTGAGCGCTACTATCTTGTACAGTCCACCAACCCTCGTTATAACCGGGTAGATTTTGAATTGGACCAGCGTTACTCATCAATCGTAAAGCTTGGGGTAGGTGGGGAATCCGTTGAGACGCCACACCAGCAGATGTCAACGCCGCTTCCACTTCTTCTAGGGAAGTGCAAAGGAGGTTGATTCGCAAGTCAATGGCTGGAGTTTTATTCATCCATAAGCAGAGTTGTTCGGTTTGTTCTAAACCGAATTGTTCCAGCCAAACTTGAATCATCCAGTTGGGAAAGCTGTATAAAATACCTAAGCGTTCTGTCAGGTCAGAAGATTGAACACAGACTTTATCTCCTTTGTTTTCTAAACGGATATATTGTCGCAATAAACCGTTCACAAAACCCGTTAGTCCAGAAAAGCCATTCTCTTTGGCGAGTTGGACAGTCGTATTCACCGCCGCACTTTCAGGAATTCGTTCTTGAAAGCATAATTGGTATAAGCCTAAATGTAGAATAGTGCGGAGGTCTTTTGGTTGTTGGTGGGATTTCTTTTTCCCTAATTGGTCGATAAAAGCATCAAGAGTACGCTGTCTTCTGGTACAGCCATAAACTAATTGTGTGACGAGACGTCGGTCAGTATCTGGTAGATTTGCTTTTGTAAGCACTCTGTCTAGGGCGATGTCAGTATAAGCCCCCTTGTGAACGTCTCGCAAGGCAATAAAAGCTAGTTGACGGGGGGATGTGAGCGATTCAAAATTCACGCATTCAAAATTCAAAATTGGACAAGCTGATGGTAGCAAGTCTGTTAGCAGTTTTGACGATATTGGTGAAATACGTTGAAGTCATGAGGTGCGTCTGCATGAGCATAACGCACCCTAGTGTGAGAAAAAACTTTAAGTTATGTTACACAACTTAACCAAAATATAGAGTGTTAGTCTCAACGATTTCAAACTCACAAGCCCGAGAAGCAGGTTCTACACTAAATGATCCAAAACTGACCAAAGGTAAAAATCTAGGGTTGCGTAATAGTTCTTTTGCTAATAAGAATCCAGCAATTGTCCAAGTTTGATATTTTCTGGCTTGTTTGCCAGTGAGTCGCCCCTTCTTACCATCGTAATACTCTGGCCATTCATCTTCATGTAAGCGTGTTTCTGCAATTTCAACAGCCCTGTGTGCAAGATCTATTCTATTTGTTTTCACAGCAGCTGCGGATAATAACCACAGTAAAACAGGCCAACTTCCACCATTATGATATGACCAGGGTATGTTTTTGGGGTCACATCCAGTGACAATCTTATATTCTTCGTTTTCCAAAGCTGGGAAACAAATTTTCATGGGCATATCTCCCACCAAATCCTCCCATCTTTCTTCGATGAGATTCATAATTGCTTGTGATTGATCTTCACTAGTAAGGTCTGAGACAATAGCCATCATGTTTGCTAAAGCAAAGAAGCGAGTATCTAGCTGCGAAGGTCCTACATTACCAACTAGATAACCCCCTTTTCTTGGCAGCCACTTGTCTAATTCATAATAAGGTAGTGAATCTGCATATACGTTGAAGGGATTAGCCGCTGCTTTGCCATACTCTTCACTCTTGAAACGATAAATCTTATTTAAACGATGAAGATCCATCCAATAATGCTGGCGAATATGAGTCTGTAAAAGCGGTAAGCGATTATCAATAGCTGTAACAATATCTTCATTACCCTGACAAACTAGCAGTTCTCTAGCAGCACGCAATGCAGCAAAAAATAGAGCTTGAATTTCCAATGGATGCCCAAAGATACCCATACGACGGTCAATCATACAAGCACCATCTGGAACCAATAGCGTCGGGTACATATCAAACCGAGTTGCCAAACACAGTTCCATAATTAATCTTAGACCGTGTTGGAAGTCCGGTTGATATGCTAGAGAAAAATCTCTCGTAGCAACCACATAAGCACGTAATAAAAGAACCCACCACAAGCAAGAATCAACAGGTGTGACTCGGGCGATCGCATGTTCACCAAAATCAGGTTCTAAATATTCTTCTTCACCGTCACATACAACTTTAAAGCTAGCTGGCATTAAACCCCGACCTGGCATATAAGCATTCAGCTGTCTTTCTTTTGGCTGTAACCTTAAAGTTTCTTCTAAAAAGTTACGGACAATATCTGTTCTACCCTTGCTCAGAAAAATTAAAGCTGAAGAGACAAAATCTCGGACAAAACATTGGTCATAATTCAGCGCCTCTATTGTTACATCAGAAGCAGCTAGTGTTCCTATAGGACGACCTCTATAGTAGAGAATTGAGTTTTCAATTGCTGTCCACGCGTCTTTTTCTACACTGTTGCTCGATACCAAGTCATTTAACTGCATTTCCTGAACAACTCCATTTTTTTGGTAAACTGTGGTTTCGTTGTAAAAGCACCAATATCTAAGTGTTTGCTGTTATTTTCATTAGAACAATCATATTCTTTGAAATCGTCAATCTAGACTGTTCGACGATACTAACAGCAAAATATCTTGCGCATTATGCTTTTTTGGCTTTGGTTGAGAGTTTTTCTATGGGTGTTAATTCTCTCTTTTTAAAGACTTTATTGTCACTTAAAACAGTTGATGAAAATTTCTTATCTAACTCATTTATGAGCATAATAATAGCGGTTTTTTACTGGGTGTAATATATCAAAGAGTTAATAAACCGCAGGCTTTAGGAGATGCATCCAGATGAAGCACAGCTTCATCTAAATGAGAGCCGCTATATTTATCTGTTTTAAACCCAGAAATATTTGTTCTCCCAAATAATGACAGATTTTGGTTATTGTGTAACATTTTGTTCTATTAAAAGTATAGGATTAAGTCATTTTACTTAAGCACACAAAGATTTGGACTATGAATTAAATGATTCAACCATGCCTGTATGATCAAAAATTATAACAATTTTTCACAATTTGCAATTTTCTTTTAATTTTTTCTACTGATTAACAAAAACCATATAATATACCTCAATTCGCCTTGAATAACAACCTGTTTCAAAGGTAGAATCAGTGAAACCATCCCCACAAAAGTAGAAACACAGTATAACTCTTCCGTTTTGACTGGGAAAAATTCAACAAGACACAAGTAAATACAAAGTGGTTTTTTAAACCACGAAAGTTTTGTGTATTTTTAGAGACGACTCACAAATCTGTGTAATGACTGAGCACTTTTGCTGATAAATCCACTTTTTGTGTCATAGCATTCGGTACTTATCGGTGAAATACTCGATCATTTACTGTTTAGTAAGAAAGAAATTTCCCTCCATGATGTTACTAACTGCTTCTTGCAAAGACAAGAAAGAAATAGCATTTAGCTGTCCGCAAAACTATAACAGGTTGCAGTGAGTGAACATATCGTGAAAGTGTAGGCGACCGTGAAAATACCCTCTGCGTTAGTAACACTTATATACTGCATAGTTAGGATGGTAGTACAAATCCAGCTACTTCCTCTACACGAAAATCCTATTTTATTATGCTGACTCAATATAAATTGTGATTTAAAAGTCCACTTTTAAATCTCCGAGTCTATCATTCCAACTAACCCTCTAACTGTGGGCAAGACTGATCTAATATTGAATGAGATTGTGTACAACTCAATACATATCTCGTCATTGTGTGATACATGAAACAGACAAAATATTAGATGTACCAATACTCTCAAAACTGCAATCTAACAAAATTTTATAATTTTTGCATTAGTGTTTTACTAGAAAGATTTAGAAGAATAATTCTGTGTCTGTATATACATATTAGCTCGATAAATCTATTTTTGATCAGCAAAAATCCGTAAACTCTTTGACATTTGTTGTGAATTTTCTGTAAAGATTAATACTGTTTTTTAGTAATGTTTACTACATATATTTGCTGTCATATATCTTGTTTTTTCTACCTTCATAATCAAGTAGAATAGTAAAAAGAAACCTAACTCTGTAACGATAGTGTGTTATCAATTTCTGATTAGTTTGTTAGAAATTTGAAAATTAATAGTTTCGACAACTCCAGAATTTAATGTTTTTTTTATAAATCAGTTTCAACGAGGCTGTTTCAAAAAATAGTTGTAAACTACTTTAAATAAGTAGTTTGAGTTATTTGATTTTGATGATTTATGTGTTTTCATCGCTGAGGAATGAGTGAAATCCGTCGTTGAAAAACAATCATCTCAGTACCAACAACAGGATTTCGTGCCACCAGCTTACCCCGTGAGTCAAGAATATCTAAATGGATGAAATCCAATTCATTTGAACGTTCTAGCATCTGAGCCAAAAGTTTATTTTGCTGTGATTGTTCTATGTTATACCATTCATCATGAATTGTGATAGCAAGACTACTGGTACGAAAGTTAGCTTTAATTGACTGTATTAAACCCGAGGCAAAGCGATCGCTCACCTCTGCTATTTGATTTTCGATAGCTGCAATCAAGGTTTGCTCTGGTGTCAAAATAATGGTTGGCGTCGGAGTTGGTTCCAGTTCTGGTTCTGGTGGCGGAGTTTCCTCAGCTATTGATGGTGGTGGAGTTTCTGCGGTTGGTGGCGGTGTGATTTCCTCTACTGGTGGTGGCGTTTCTTCGATTGCTGGTGGTGTGGGAAGTGTTTCTACCTCTGGTGCAGTCGTTATCGTTGCGGATGGAGGTGTTTCTACTTCTGGTGGAACACTTGCGACTTCAGTCGGCTTACCACCAAACACTGTAGAAGTTGTCCAAACAAGAATCACTGCAATTCCAGCAATTATTCCGGTTATTGCTGTATCTGACAACTTTGTCGATAAGTTTTCTGGTAAGATTGAGCGAATTTTGCCTAAAACAGCACTCCATGCCAACTGGAGTTTCTGGAAAAAACCAGGGGTTCTCTTATCCCTAATAGAGGGTTGTGTCTCTAATTTGTCTACCGTTGTTTCTAGAACCCCAATTGTCCCTCTCAGAATTCGCAGAGTTATTGCCTTCCAAATTGGCTGGACTCTCTGGTATCGTTTTTGGGGAGGTTGAGATGCTGACTCAACCCTCGGTTGCGGCTGATTCGCTTCGGGTTCAGGGGAAAATGGTGGTTGTGAATTCTGATTATCTTGAGACATGGAACTTTAACCGACAGCTGCGAATCAAAGACAAGAGACTTTATTCTTGCACTGCAGCTTCCTCAGCCTTAATTTATCACTTCATCGCATCGGCTATACTTTACTACTTATTGAATTTAGTAATTTTATGAAGTTCAAACGTCGTCAATTTTTGTTTCTCAGTAGCCTCAGCACCATAGGGTTAGGATTTATAGGTTGTGTCACTCGTCAAGCTGGCAAAACTCCTGGAATTGATGTCTCAAAAGCGGCTACACCCCCTAATCCAGCCAAAAACAATTCCTTACTACGTTTTGTTTCTGTTGCAGATACAGGTACTGGAGATCAAGGACAATATGCTGTAGCTAAAGCAATGACTAACTATCACAGTAAAAATCCCTATGATTTAGTGGTTTTAGCTGGTGATAATATCTACACCAATGGTGAAATGGAAAAAATTGGTGCGGTATTTGAGCGTCCCTATGCACCATTATTAAAGCAAGGTGTTAAATTTCAGGCTGCTCTCGGAAATCACGATATTCGTACCGCAAACGGCGACCTTCAACTAAAGTATCTCAATTTTAATATGAAGGGACGATATTACACATTTCAACGCGATCATGCGCAATTTTTTGTTTTAGATACGAACACCAACGCTGATTGGCAAAAGCAGCTAAAATGGTTGGAGCAAGAATTAAGCACCTCTAAAGCACCTTGGAAAATTGTGTATGGTCATCATCCGGTTTATGCATCGGGTGTGTATGGTAGCAATCCAACATTTATTAAAAACTTTACTCCACTCTTTCAAAAATACGGTGTTCAACTATATATAAATGGTCACGAACATCATTATGAACGCACTCGTTCCATTAATGGAACTACTTATTTAATATGCGGCGGTGGTGCGGGAACTCGTCCTGTAGGTCGTTCTGAATGGACACAATATTCAGCAGAAAAGTTAAGTTTTGCTGCCTATGAGGTTTATGCAGATAGAATAGAAATTAGTGGAATCGGTACTGACAATAGCGTTTTTGATAAAGGTGTTATTCAACTCAAATCAGCTTAATTATTAAATTTCTTGTCTGAGTAATTTTTGGGAATATAAAACTACAGGGATACACAAATAAGTTATCTGTGTATCTCTGTGTAACTCTGCGCTTCAAAATAGTCCCAACCCTAATTTCTACAAAAAATATATTATGCAACCTCAATGAGTAACAACTTATGAAAGTCAAGCGTATAAAAATAAATTCTTTCCGTGGAATCGGTGATTTGACGCTTGATTTGCCGGAAACTGAGCCAGCTGTACTTATTGGTATCAATGGTGTTGGAAAATCTAGTATTTTGGACTGTATTGCTATTCTTTTATCCCAGTTTACCGGGCAAATTCAACATGGTCATTCCACACGTTCATTAAGTGAACAAGATATCACGAATGAAAGCCCAAAAATGGAGATTTCAATAATAATTTCTCCGCAGCCAAAAGAAGAAATTACCTGGTCTTTAAGTGAGGAACGTAAAGAGGGCAAATCGGTTAAAAGTGCGGGTGAAGTCCGATTAGAGGCTATCAAATCTTTGATAGATGGTATTAGTCAGCAACGCATAGAAAAGCTTGGATATGGAGACGAAGTTACAAACGCCTTACAAGCAGCCTCAATAGTGCTCAGTCAGATAAAAGCTGATGAAGTGAGTCAAGACCCTTTAAAAGATTTACAAACACTGGTTGACGACATAAACAATCAGTTAGTAAATAATGATAACGCTAGTATTCCTTTGGCCGTTTATTATCCAGTCAATCGCGCCGTTCTTGATATGCCTTTGGAAATTTCCGAAGAACATTTATTTACCCAAAGAAATGCCTACGACCAAGCACTGACTGGTGGAAGGATTGACTTCAAAAGTTTCTTTGAATGGTTTAGAAACCGCGAAGATTTGGAAAATGAATTGCGACGGGATAATCCGAATCATCGAGATAAGCAGTTAGAAGCAATAAGAGGGGCGGTATCATCTTTACAACCAGATTTCTCAGATTTACGAGTTGAGCGATCGCCCTTACGAATGACTATCAAAAAACAAGGTCAAGAACTCATCGTTAATCAATTATCTGATGGCGAAAAATGCTTGTTAGCAATGGTGGGTGATTTGGCAAGGCGCTTGGCAATTGCCAACCCAAGTTTAGATAATCCACTCGAAGGGGAAGGTATTGTTCTCATTGATGAAATTGAACTACACCTGCACCCCAAATGGCAACGGCAAGTGATTACAGCTTTGATAAGAACATTCCCCAATTGTCAGTTTATTATCACCACCCATTCACCACAAGTGGTGAGTCACGTCAAACCAAACAGCATTTACCTCCTGCAAGCAACACCTGATGGTATCGTTGCTGAACGTCCGGAAAACTCGTTTGGCAGAGATAGCAATCAAATTCTAGAAGATCTCATGGGGGTATCAGAAAGACCTCAAGAAATCAAAGAAAATCTCCAGAATTTGTTTAGATTAATTGACCAGGGACATCTCGATCGCGCTAAGCAATTGCGCCAAAATTTAGCTGATGAAATTGGAGAAGACGATCCGGAATTTGTGAGAGCAGATGTCCTTATTCGACGCAAGGAAATTCTCAATCGATGAAGTATATTCAAAAGAGTAAAGAACCAGATAGCTTAACCAAATGGAAGCAGAAACTGGGTAGCCGAACACCCGACTGGAAATCCTTCCCACAACCAGTGAAAAATGAAGTCTATCACTCACTACTACAAGAGCAAGGTTTCATTTGTTGCTACTGTGGTATGTCTATAGCCAGAAAGCAATGCCATATTGAACATTTTAGACCCAAGAGTGTTTATAAAGATCTAACATTTGAGTACACTAATCTGATAGCTTCATGCCAAGGCGAAGATGAACACAGACCTCGTGTACCAGTGCATTGTGGACACAAAAAACAAGCTTGGTTTGATGAGGAACTGATGATTTCCCCGTTAGATCCAAAATGTGCAGATTACTTTAAGTACTCTGGTTTTGGAGAAATTTTGCCAACAGATGATCACGATAAACAAGCCGCCGCTAAAACCACAATTCAAAAACTAGCACTTAGCATTGATAAGTTGAGAAAGATGAGGCGTGCAGCTATTGATGCTACACTGCTAGCTACTGACGGGTTGACAGCTACAGAAGTACAGCTTCTTGCTCAGGGTTATGAAAAGCCAGATGCAGATGGAAGATACATGCCGTTCTCTGCGGCGATTATGTATATACTCAAGCAATATTTTTGATTAATTGACCAAGAAAGGGGTGTAGGGGTATAGGGGTGTAAGGGTGTAGGGGGGAAAGGGAGAATTTTCGCGCGTGCTACACCCCTACCCCGAAGCCCCCACCAATTACTACCCCTACACCTGTAGGCGCAATTTTTGTTTCTGTGCTACGACAACACCACACAACGCTTTTTCTGCTGTTAGTAAATGTCATTTTTTTACTGGCAATAGCAATGTATCCTCAATCTCCTGCCGCACTTTGCGGCTCACGTAACAATCGCTGTTGAGGCAATCAACTAGTAGCTTATTCGCGTCTAAGTACTGTATCAACAGTTTCTTTTGGGAGTCGCTAAACTGCCAGTCATGACCAATATTGCGATACTCAATCATCACAGTTCTTAACTGTTGAGTCCAAGCTTGACTCTCTGCCTGCCACCAAGATACGTATGCTTCTAAATCGTTCTTGTGTTTGGGGAGTTGGTTTTCGAGTTGTTGAAGCAACTGCTGCAATTTAAGATTACGGTCTCGGGCGAGGTTGAGGGCTTGGGCGAGGTCTCGGGCGAGGTTGAGGGCTCGGGCGAGGTCTCGGACGAGGTTGAGGGCTCGGGCTCGGTTGAGGGCTCGATTGAGGGCTCGGGCTCGGTTGAGGGCGAGGTTGAGGGCGAGGTCGAGGTCGAGGGCGAGGTTGAGGTAGAGGGCAAGGTTGAGGGCTCGGTTGAGGGCTCGGTCTTGGGCTCGCCCTCGACCTCGGGCGAGGTAAACGTAAAAGCTGCGAACAGCTGCTGGTTTATAGGACGTTTCTACAGAACTGGATTTTTGCTCAACCCAAGCGAAGAACTCCTGTAGCTTCTCATCTTTTTCTAAGAGTGCATCAATAGTATTTTTCATTAACTGCAACAAAGCATCTGCACTATCCAGCATCCCTACTGTTAACAAAAAGACTTCCCGCCAACGCTTTTCAGTAAGATGGGTGGTTAAGGCTTGCAATGCTTTATCATTTGTTGCATATGGATTAGCACTAGTCACAAGCTTTCTTGCAGTGAAATACTCGTGAAATGTCAGGTGTGAGAAAGAGTAAATGCTTCTTGCTCGTTCTACAAATAATCCATGCTGAGCTTCAATTGATTTAAGCACTGCTTCACTGTCTAGTTGCAGTGCCTCTGGATTTGTACTAGCATTTGGTAAATTCTGGATGTATTGAGTAATTTCTCTTTCAATTTCTTTTTGTTTGAAGAAGTAGTCACCACGCTTAAAAGTTTCTAAGGCAATTCGACTAAGCAAATCTTCTTTGCGTTTTAGAGATAACTCTTTATACACTTGGTCTCGTTCAATATTTCGTTTCACATCCCACTTTTTGAGCAGTACATCTAAACTCTCTTTATACAATTCGGAGCGATTGGATGGAAAGTTACCCGATTCTTCAAACACTAAACACAACAGTGTTAACAACAATGGATTTGTTGCTAACTCCTGAATTGGCTTATCATCTTTTAACTTCTCAGTAAATCGTTCAGCTTTAATTACATCGTCTTTTGCTTTAAACCATTTCTGAGCAAAGCTGTGAATTTGTTGTTCATCAAAATCTGCAACTTCAACTTCAGTAAACTGCTCAAAAGTGTATTCCCGTGCTGCAATTCGACAACTAATGACAAACTGGTTTTTATGGTATTGAATTGTAAAATCTCGAATATGTGACAAAACCCGTTTATTATCTGCTTCTCTCACCTCATCTAGTCCATCTAGCAATATCAACAGCTTGCCTTGATTGAGCAGTTGTTCCACAGCGGTCAAGTCAACTAACTGATTTGTGTCAGTAGTGGTCCTGTTTAAAAAAGATGCCAAAAATCCTGTTTTGATTTTTGTATTGGGTGCAATTCCTAAGCTTGCAAACAGTTGAATTAAATATTCTAATAAGTTTGGTTGATTAGGTAGTTCAGCAAATTCCTTGAGTGTAATAAACAAAGGAATGTGATTTGCTTGGAACCTACCTTCAATACATTGGAGTGCCAAATATTTGAGAAATGTTGTCTTACCTGCACCTGGTTTACCCAAAATCATTAACTTTGAGTGCTTGTTCACTGCATCTAGATCTGGAACTCTTTTCTCACGCACATCACCCAAACTAAATCGCTCAAAATTCTCAATAGATAAACCTTGGAGAAGTTCAGCTATTTCTAGCCGTCTGCGTCCGGTGATTTTTTCAAGAATGTTGACGCTCGTGTAGATATCATCCAAGCCGATTGGCTGATTCATATCTAGCACTCGCATGGTGCTGCATCGCTTATCAATGCTGTCGCGAATATTTTCTCGTGCTGTCTTCACTAAATCATTAATATCAACAGTCTTACCTGTTTCTTCTTCCCCTGGCTCCAGTTCTGCAATTTCACCCCACTCCAAATTGAGTTCACTGCAAATATTTTGGAACAACTTCTTTTCAACAGGTCGTTTGGCAAAGAAGTTAATCACAACTTGACGAGTACAGTCAGCGCGTCCTGCTAGATGATCCTGCGTCCACCCCTTAAGTTTAAATGCCTCCTCAGCTTTTTTAATTCCTGCTTCTGATGCTCGGAGTGACCTTGCCATAGATTCAATGCAGCTTTTATTTAAATCTTACACAAGTCCAACATCCTTGTCTGACCATAGCATAAGGATTTTAGGGGCACATAGATAAGTAATTGAACAAAAATTTACTACCTTAACCCAGGTGTATTATGTCTTCCCAAGAAGTTAAGAATAAAACCTTTGCTATAAAAGCCCGTATCAAAGGTATCAACCGTCAAATCGCCAAAAAGCAACGAAACTTGCTCCTTCTTTCTGGGGGATTCGGTTCGTTAGGGGTTGTAGCTTTTGGTATAGGTACTTGGCTGTTTTTCCATGCTATTCCAGGGGCTGACATTTTGATTGGCAGTGGAACTACTCTAACGACGCAAGCTTACCAAACGTTCAAAGACATCCAAGACGATCTAGAGAAATTAGAACTAGAACGCTTTGAATTGGAAATTGAACTCAACAACTTCTAAATCTTTGAGTACCAAGTCTAATGACTATGGTTACGTTGTTCGTGCGTAAGTCCTGTGAAAGTCTCAAATAAGAAGGTGGGCAAGAGTGCCCACCCTACACTACGCTGAGTTTGCTTTCTTCACTATGGTCAAAATCCTAAATTACTGAAGTGACTGACTCTGGAAAAGTCGTTAAGCCGACAGTGCGATCGCCAAAGCCAGCAGCATAAAAGTAGCTAGTATTACCTACTTGTTGGTAGTTGAGATAAGTGCTAACACCGCCAGCAGAAGGTAAGAGGGTTTAAAAAGGTTTTTGCGTAAGTCCTATATTTGATTAATTGACGATAGATTTACCTTGTACAGTTGAAGCAGGTTGAACATTCAACAAATGCTCAATTGTAGGCGCGATATCGATGTTGTGAACCTGTTTTAACATGCTGTGTCCAAAATCTGGACCAGCTGCAAAGAAAATCGCACTCATATTCGGCAGATTGGGGTCGTAGCCGTGTGCGCCGTAGAAATTGGGCACAGACAACACCGAACTATTAGAAGGATCATCTCCCAAGCGCTGCACAACTGGCGTTTGAATACCATCGAAGTTGTAGCCCAGTGTTAGTAGAGCAAAAACATCACCTGCATCTTGACCAATCAACTCATTCGTGCTTAAACCAAACGAGGAGTCATTCAGATCTTCAGGGATAGGTCTGGTGTAAACCTTATCAAATATATGGACGCTGTTACCGTAGCTGTAGTTGGGATTGTTATCTACAAAAGATTTGAGTGCATTTGCTACTTGTTGTTGCAAGGTAACGTATTCTTCATGACTAACGATGCCATTAGGTTCCCGTCCCTGTAGGTTGAAGTAGATATTGACCGCAGGACCAGAACTTACGGCTCTTACCTTGTTAGAATCGAAGTTATTGTTTTTGAGAAAGTTATTAATATCAACTGATGTATGGAAAGCAGCAAACCCGTGGTCTGAAACGACGATGATGTTGCTATTAGGTCTGCCTTGGCTATCAGTACCAACGGTATCAATAACACGTTGAATTGCGCGGTCAGCAGCTTGGTAAGCTGCTTTTACATAAGCGTCGTAACGGGCAATCTTCTGTTGATCCTGATTTGCTGCAATAGAGTTGGGGTCGCGAGGGTTAGTTGCTTGACGTGAGTCGGTAAGCAGGAACTGGTGTTCTGATCCATCTGGTTGCTCAATGTAGATCATTGCCAGGTCAACATTGGGATTCTGAGTGATTGCCCGTAAACCAACATTGGTTTGGTAATCAACAAAATTCCGAACCTGGTCCTCGTAGATAGCTTCTAATTCTTCATCAGAAAAATTTTCAAATCCGGGGCTGAGTCGTTCAGTGATGCGGTAGTCTGCCTGATTTCTCCAGAAACCAACATTATTGTTGATATCATCCACATTTGCTAGCACTGCTGCGTTGCGCGGAATGTAATTGGCAGAGTAACGAGCAAAGCGTACAGTAGATAAGTCAGGAGCCAGGGTACTGACGTAAAAAGCCGTTCCTGCTTTGCTGGAGCTACCTTCCAAGTAGAATAGGCTAGACTTTTGCTCACTTGCTCGCACATAAGCCGGTCCAGTGGATGGTAAATTGAAGGCACCCGGCTGAATACCTTGGTTGGCATCAAAGAAGACTAACGTGTCGTAATTAACTTTACGATCCTTAGTTGTGTCGATCGCAACGACTTGGATGTCGTAAGTGACGCCATTAACTGTGAACTTATCAAAGGATTTATTTGTCTTTAATATCCGACTATAAGACACTTTCTCAGCCGCTTTGAGTTGGTTAATCACTGACTTTGGAGCGGGAGAAAAGTCTGTTGCTGTGAGGTTAAAACCTTGCGCCCCAACTCCAGCAAAAGTTCCAAAAGGTACTGTATAGTCTACGGTTCTCTTATTCGCTGGTTGCACAATCGGGCTATTGGGCAATCCTGGTACCGTGATATCTACCCCATCTGCTCCCGGAAATGTGGCAGCAACAACCTTTTTACCGTTTTCTCGCAAGGATAACCAAAGTGGGTTTGCTGTCAACTCTGTGCTTTGGGCAGGTCCATCAATACCTGCTGAGTAGCCGCCGATGGGAGCATTAAAACCATTAATATTGTCTTTGAAAGGACTAGCAACCAGATGAAATGTGTTGGCGTTGATATCGTTCTTTGCTGCAGAAGAACCCGTTGCGATCGCAATATGTCCAGGGGCAGTTAGGGATGGGGTAATCGTGATATTCTGCTGAGCAACAATTCCTTGGCTTTGCAGTAGTCCTAAACCCTGGCTTGAGCTAAGTATTCCGTCAGCAAGGTATTGATTAATCAGTTGTGGTGTTGCACCATCTAGGGAAATCAAAATGACTTTGGGAACTTGAGGTTTGCTCGCAGTCTGACCTTGAGTACCATGTTGGTTCCAGTTTCCCCATACCAGCAGCATCACAAAAAACGATGCAGCGAACAATCGCCAAAAATATTTCTTCGTCCAAGAAGTTCTCGCAAAATTTCTCATACCATTTTGGATTTTAGATTTTATATTTTAGATTAATGATCGCGTTCCTACCTTGGGAACCGCTACCTCCTTTCGAGATCCCATCCAAAGTATTATCTGCCATGTAAATGACTCCGGTACTAAAGTAAATAAGACGAAATATGAGAAATTTATATGACAAGCTTAGAGATTTTATTGCCAGAGCTTCTTGTTATACATTTGTTGATTTAGTCTGCAAGTTATTGAAGTAATTGATGAAAATCAGTCCTTATATTTCACAGAAAAATCAATACTTTTTAATATTTTTACATGAGAATTTATATTAACTAGTTGCTCATTCCATTACCTGTTTGAATGTCATTCAAACAGATAAATCAATACAAATTAAGCGTAATATAGATTCATCATTTCAGACTTAAACAATAGTCAAAGAAAAGGTTAAATTTAGTTTAAAGTTATAAAGTATTTGAGCTAAATAAGCTACAATGATAATAAGAATAATTATTATTTGTTCTAATTATTGATTTTCAGTTCACTGTTTGCCTGGGACAAAAAACCTTGGGTTATTGCGATCTGCCTTTGGCAGCAGTGCTAGCCCCGCTGCGGAGCGTAGCCGTGCCGCAGGCATAAGGAACAAATCAATTCCTCAACGCTCGTAAGAAACGTTGCAAACCTTTAAACAAATTGGGCTTTTTCGCAGATGAAGCATCTACTGTAGCTGACTTAGACTGTGCCTTCGCTAAAATTGCATCCAACTCGTCACCAGATGGCTTTTGCGGAGATTCGGAAATCTTTTGATACTCATCGCTCTTTTGCAGCCAAACTTCCCATACCCCAGGGTAAGAGCGAAATACAGCACTCTCGTCATCAATGGGACGGAGATAATAGCAAGATTCTATTGTTTTGATGAAACGCTCACGTACTTGACGCGCAGTATAACCAATGCCCACTACCCCTAAATCTTCTAAACGAGGATTTAATATCACTATTGGGCGATCGCCCGCCAATTGAGCGATCTTTTCCACCTCTAAAACTTCTACCACAGTCGGACCAATAAGAAAGAAAATTTCATCCTCTGGTTCAATTTTGTCCTCCATAGATAATTTTCCTGTACCAATATCAAAAATCTTAAACGACACATCAGCCCAATCACGCTTCGCAAGCGCTGCACCACCAGCATCTGGAAAGAAAACTTTCAAGCCAGAACCGTATTCTTCAAAAAGTGGCATAAATTGCTCTGCCACAAGCATAGGTTTGAGTTCTGGAATCAGTATTTCAACTTGTAAGCGCTTATATCCATCTGCAAGTGCTGCTTTGGTTGCTTCACCGGCTTGAACAATTGCATCTTCAAGAGAGTTTGGAAGTTGAGTCATACTAAATAATTTTTGATTTTGAATTTTTAGATTTTAAGCGCATCCTCGACGCAGATAAACTATCAGTTATCAGTTATCAGTTATCAGTTACCAGTTATCAGTTATCAGTTATCACTGTTCACTGTTCACTGTTTACTGTTCACTGATTTAACTAACGACTAACAATCAATTCTACAGGTGATAGTCGCTGCAAAACTTGCCTTAACACCATTGCTACCCAATCGACATCAGCTTCTGTTGTTTCGCGCCCTAGTGTCATGCGGATAGCTCCCAATGCCACGTTTTCTGGATAGCCCATTGCTAATAATATGGGACTAGGGCTGAGTTTACCACTATGACAAGCAGCACCAGCACTGATACCAATGCCAGCTAAATTCATTTGTCGTACTAAAGTTTTGCCACTGAGTTTTTGTCCATCAGCGTGTTCTAAGCAAAAACTGACATGGTGAGGTAAGCGGTGCGTGCGTTCGCCAGTGGGGAGTAAACCAGGAATGTCAGCTAACTGGGCAAACAGGCGATCGCGTAACTTGATTAACCGAGGTGTTTCTGTTGGCAATTCTTGATCTGCCAATTCTGCTGCAACCCCAAACCCCGCGATAATGGGTACTGCTTGCGTTCCAGAACGTAGTCGTCTTTCTTGTCCCCCACCACCCAGTAAAGGAACCAACTCTACACGAGGATGCACATACAACGCCCCAACACCTTGTGGACCATAAATTTTGTGACTAGAAATGCTGAGTAAATCTACGGGCAGATTTTTCACATCTATAGGTAAGCGCCCTGCCACTTGTACAGCATCTGTATGGAACAAAACACCTGCACGACGAGCTATATTTCCTAATTCTTCAATTGGTTGTAATGTCCCAACTTCACTTTGACCGTAAATAACCGAGACCAACACGGTATTATCTTGTAACGCTGCTTTCAAATCTAGGGGGTTTACTCTTGCTTTGGCATCCACGCTTAAGCGAGTCACTTGCCAACCCCACAACTCCAACAAACGTACTGGTTCGGCCACAGCAGAATGTTCAACATTGGAAATAATCATGTGTTGGGGCTTGGCATACAAATGGGCAACTCCCATAATCGCCAAATTGTCTGCTTCAGTACCACCAGAAGTAAAGATAATAGATTCAGGATCAGGTGCGTTTATTAAACCAGCCACCTGCATTCTTGCTTGTTCCACAACCGTTGCTGCCCGTTGTCCCCACTCATGCAAGCTAGAGGGGTTACCCCAATCTTGAGTTAAGACTGCTTGCATTGCGGCTATTGCTTCTGGGCGAGTGGGAGTAGTTGCGCTGTAATCTAAATAAATTTGCATAACCTATAAGGTGAGAAAACACGCTCTTGCAACGGGTTATTTCTATTTTCAGACTATATAATAGTTAGTCTGCTAAATTCTTATAACTTTTTAAATGATAGTCATCCTATTTTATTTGTGAAAATAAAAAGGTTAAGATTCCCGACTTCTTTGAGAAGTCGGGAATCTTGTTGTTGACGTAAGCGCAAGCGCACGTCAAGAGGGCATTAGCGGTGCAAGAGGGTGTCGCTTTGCGATGATCGCGTCTGCGCAGGAGATAGGCGTAGCGTGTCCCACAATACTTTATCTTTTTAAGCATTAAGGAAATCTTAAATGCTCTACTTCTAGGTACAGGCTTTGATTTCCCATAACAGAAGCCATCCACTATGCTAAACGTGCTTGAGCTAAATCACGTATTAACGCAGTTCTGGAGTAAAGGTAGGCGCTTACGCTGCTAGTCTCCTCACCGCTGAGCACTATCAACCTATCAAGTTCCCCCAACAATTGCTTAACCAAATCCGCATCATTTAATCTGAGCAGAACATTGGTGTGAGTCTGTTCAACGACAGACCATACCTGACGTAAGGTTGAGACATTAATGCCCTTGCCTTTTTTATTATCCATGATCAATACCTATTATTTTTAATAATTTCTTTATATTTTACCAGAAAAATGGATTTTGACAAAATGCAAGTATTTATACTTATTATTCAAGATTACAGTTAGTGCAACTATACAGCCTCAGGCTTGACAGACAAAGGTTACAGCTTTAAGTGGTATAGGAATCCGGTTTTATTTGGTGAGACCAGTGCTTGATGAGGGTTTCCGCTCTCACGGCATCTGGTGAGTAAGCACGCTGCGGGAGGGGAGCCAGTGCGTTATTTACATTCTGTTACATAGTACGGTTTATTCACGCCTACCTACTTAACTGGTAACTGGTAACTGATAACTGATAAAAGTGTACCTGGCTGAGTAAAAATCAAATAGGAATTATATAGAACAAAGCCAGGTATTGCAGCTAGGCAACATTAAAACTAAATTTTGTTCCATAATTTTCTAGCTCAACTTTACTATTACTGCAACTGCTCTTGAGGGAAGCCTTTTCAGCAAGCTTTGAAACAAGGATAATTAATTCATCTGGATCAAATGGCTTTTTGATGTGTATAGAAAACCCTTGCTGCAGAGCCAGTTTACGTGCTTCATCTGAGGCTTGTCCTGTCAAAGCTATGGCAGGAATATGTCTTACGTGTTCACTGAGGTTTCTAACAGAACGAATCAGCGAATAACCGTCACAGTTTGGCATAGCGATATCGCTGATCAAAATATCGGGGTTGAACCACATCATGACTTGAAGCGCTTCAGTAACTGATGTTGCCAGAATTACTTCTATCTTGTATTCTTCAAGAATGAACTTGATCAAATCCAGATTATCAACATCGTCATCTACTACCAGCACTCGCAAACCGTTTAGGAATTCCAACTCATCCATGTACCTAGACACTTTTTCGTTTTTCGACAAACATTGTTGCACCTCGCTTATCCGGTTGCAAGGGAAAAGCGAAACGAACTTAGCTTCAATGAAGTCTGTAGTTCCTACTGTATAGTTTGGCAAAGGTTGGGAACTATTCATTAAAAAAATCCTGTAAATATTAAGAAATTATTAACTTTCTACACAATACTTTACTATTCGATGTATGTATCTCCTCTATCTTTAGGATGATATTATGTTTTTAACTCTACCCGGCGCTAGAGTCGTTCGGTTCAGTAATTCAGATTAAATGCAGATGAGCGTTAAGGGATTGCTTGCTCATGGGCTTTAAGTACAAATGGAAAAATGGCTCTATGCCAAGTCGCGATCAAGCGGCACGTAGTCAATATCTTCTGGATCAGCAACAGTTTCACAATGAACAAGACCGGAACTTAGCAGAGGAACATGCTCGTAAGCATTTAGGTGTACCTACACGGATTCCAGACGATGAGCGTTCCATACTGCCTCAGGCTGCTCCTAATGGAAGCGAGGTAAACCAGTTGTAATTTCCTTGTTGTTGTTTACCGTTGACACCATTAGAAAAAAGGTTGTCCATTCTCTGGGCAGCCTATAAGTTTATTATTTAGGAAGGCGCAAAGATTAACAATTAATCCGACACGTGAGCTTGTCCTAAGTAGTCAATAAACTAGACAATCATTGTCATTTGTTGACAATTGTCCCCCGTCTCCTCTAACAACTCATCTACAAGTTCTCTAAGCCGTTCTTGCCAGTTGGGGATGGCTTTTAGCTTTTCTCTAACACCTCTTCTTACCGCGAAACACAACGGAGACTTGTCAAATGGTTCGGCGTTCAAAGATTTTGCACCAAGTTTATTATTTTTCTGGAATGGCAGATAGGAACCTTGTATATGTTCTTATATTGACATATGGCACAAGTGTTGAGGTGACGCATTGGGACAAAGAAATAAGGCTTGCCTTATTACAACGAATACTCGTGGGTGCTGACAAATTAACAGACCATAGCAAGCGTTATTTCTCCAGTCATTCCCCCGGTGAACAATTTACAGTGAGCGGAGTCGAACTGTGCTTTTATCCATCAAGACTAAGTTAAAATTAACGCCTGCCCAAAAAACCATAATGGCCAAGCATGCAGGTATTGCAAGATTTACCTTTAATTGGGGCTTGGCGACTTGGAAAAACTTATATGATCATGGATTCAAGCCAAATAAATTCCTCCTTAAGAAGTTCTTTAATAATGAGGTAAAAACTCAACTGGAATGGATTAAGGAGAAAGGAATTTGTCAAACGATTGTCTAAAGCTCATTCTCGGAAAAAGAAAGGCAGTAACAACCGTTATAAGTCAAAAATCAAATTAGCGAAACATCATAACCGAGTAGCAAACATTCGCAAAGATTCACTTGACAAGGTCACCCACTACTTATGCAAAAACCACGCGCTTGTAGTGGTGGAAGACCTAAATGTTTCCGGTATGATGTCTAATCACAAACTAGCTCAATCCATTGCCGATTGTGGATTTTACGAATTTAAGCGCCAGCTTGAATACAAGTGCAAGAAGTTTGGAAGCAAGCTAGTTTTGGCGTCTAGGTGGTATCCATCTTCTAAAACTTGTAGTAATTGCGGCTGCAAGAAAGAATCCTTATCGTTGGGTGAACGTGTCTATTCATGTGAACATTGTGGGCACGTAATGGACAGGGATTTGAATGCCGCAATCAACTTGAGCCACTGCTCGACTAGAGTTCCCCCGGCTTAAAGCGTGTGGCGTATCGCGCAGGGCTTTGGCGTGAATGCTTTCTGAGGGATAACCGCTCCCATGCTCCCTATGAAGAAAGAAGTAAATGTCTAGACTTGTCTAGGTTTTATATAGCAGAATTGTACTTGCAATTTCCCTTATGTGAATTTCCAGCTGTAAGTCTAGTCGTGAATAGTACCGTCGGGCATGATTGCCCCGGTTAGGATTGCTCCTGTTAAATTGACTTTGAACATGAGCGCTTCTTTCAGGTTAGCTCTGGTTAAATTAGCGCCAGTTAAATCTGTCTTTAGAAGAACAGCTCTGGATAAATCAGCTTCAACCAAGCTAGCCCAACTCAGATTACTTCTAGTAAAGTTTGCGTCTTGAAGATTACTTTGATATAAAATCGCTCTACTAAGATTGGCTCTACTCAAGTCGGCTCTAATCAACACAGCCATTGATAGCATTGCTGCAATCAGGTTTGCCGCGTTAAGGTTAGCTTCTGTGAAGTCAGCACAGGTTAAGTCTGTTCGATGGAGAATTGCCCAACTCAAATCAGCACCTGTAAAATCCGATTCGCGGAGATTTGCTTGAGTTAAACAAACCTCACTTAAATTTGCTCCTTTAAGAAAAGTTTGACTAAAATCTCTCTGCCCTGCGATATAACGTTTTACCAGTTCCAAAGCGTTCATGTCTCCTGCAATTAGCCCAGAAATCCTCGAATAACTAGCTGTTACCTGTCAGGCAAAAAACTGGATTTTTTGCCCTTATAACCGATTCAACAAATTAAGTTATGACATTTGGGGCGATGAATACCAACCTGAGGGCAGAACTTTTTTAACCACAAATAGTGGATTATCTCTGCTTTTCTCTTAACAAAGTTAAATTCGACTCGACGTAAAGAGCTTCTATTTGTGACAACGATAAGCGCAAACATAGTGTCTTTTCATCTTTAACTTTTCTTTACTTTTCTTATTAATTGTTTATTAAGTATATATGCTTTCGGAACCTAACTAAAGTCTGATTTGAGTATTTTTACTAAAAATGTGAAAGTATTACTAAGACTAATGGTTTTAATCTGGGATGAAACACTAGACAAAATGCAAACGCCTTTGCAGCAAAAGTTACACTCCTGGTGTCGGGGTGTAGGTAGTTCATTTTAAATTTGGTGCAATTTTTGTGATAAAAACAAATTAACTTCCGTAAGAGCCGTATTGTTATGGCTTTTTTTTAAAAGAATACTGGTAAAAGATATCACTCAATCTTAAAACTGAGTAAAAACGACGCGCTACACTTTTTTATTATTTAATGAAACTCCTATTAGATTTGATGACTTCTGATAAACAAAATTTTAAAGTTGTTAGAAGGACGAGCTTTATATTACCTATCTTTCTTATCGGGATTGTTTTAGTTAACGTCCTCAAATTTTCACCAAAGACAAAACTTGTTCAACCTTTACCTCAAGACTCTGCTGTAAAAGTCTATTTCAATCAAAATTTAGCGTCTTCCTATGAAGATCCATACCGTCACTTTAACCGCAAGGGAGACAATTTAGAACAGCAAATTATCGAGGCGATAAACCAAGCAAACTCAACTGTGGATTTAGCAGTGATGGAGTTTCGGCTTCCGAAAGTTGCTGAAGCGCTAACAGTTGCTCGCAAACGCGGAGTAAAAGTGAGAGTATTAATAGATAATAAGTACAATAAAAGTTTAGATAAATATACACAAGCAGAAATTCCCCGGATGAATCGGCATGATAAGCAAGCGTATGAAGAATTAAAGCGATATCCTGCTGATCCTTTGGCTATATTGCACTCATCTGGAATTGAAATCAAAGATGATAGATCTAACAATGCCAAAAAAGGCAGTGGACTTATGCATCATAAATTTGTCGTTGTAGATGGAACGACAACTATTATTTCTAGCGGTAATCTGACAACATCCGATATGCATGGAGATTTTGGAAATCTTGACAGCCGTGGTAATCCCAACAATATGGTTGTTGTTCCTAATAACTTTCAACTTGCCAAAACTTTTACTGATGAATTTAACTATATGTGGCAGGGATTATTCAAATCCTATAAGCCACAAAGATCTCCTGTAACAATTCCAGTTGGGCTAGGAACTATCACCGTCAATTTTTCGCCAGCTAGAAGCAAAAAAGATGATATAACAAGAACTAGTAATGGAATGATTGCCTCTTATTTAGAGCAAGCTAAAAAGAGCGTACATATTGCGGTATTTGTTTTTTCCGATCAAAAGATTAGTGACACTCTTGGTAGTGTGCATGATCAAGGTGTTGAAGATATAAAAGTTTTGATAGATCCGGATTTTTTTAGACAAACTTACTCCAAAGCATACGATGCAATGGGTGTTTGTCCTCGTTTAGGTAAGAAACGTAGCTTAATTACAGTGAAACCTTGGAAGCATCCAATTACTACTGTTGGTTTTCCGACTGGTTTAATGGGCGATCGCGCAGTTCATAGTAAAATGGCAATCTTAGATGACACATTGGTGATCACTGGTAGTCACAACTGGTCTAATGCCGGGAACTATTTGAACGATGAAACTTTAATAGCTATACAAAATCCCATCGTAGCAGCGCATTACGAGCAAGAGTTTAGTCGGCTGTATGGAACGGCAAAGGTGGGGTTGAAAACTTTGTCATCAGCTCAAAAGTGTCAATGAGGTTTTGTTAAATAAATCTAAAGCGTGTTCCTATATCCTCCGCACACGCACTCGCGTTCGGGACTCACAAAGCAGCATGTCGCTTTGGAACTCAGCAGCTTTCCAAAAGAGGGTGCGTGATGTTACACTAGGGCGCTATCATACCAGGATTTTATTTGCGGCTTTGTGTGAGCTTTTCATGCTCTAAATCAGTCACACCAAGCGTTAAACTCCTCTAGCATAGAGCAAAACTCATGACCCAAGGTTAATAAAATATGCGCTCAAAGCCAGAAATAACGCAGCAGAGGCAAGAAGCTGCGGAAGTAGAACTCCGGGAAAAGCAAAAACCAGTTGATTACGACACAAAAGAGTATCCTATCGAAATTCTGGTTCAGAAGTACATGGATGGAATAGACGAGGATGTCAATGAACTGTTTATACCAGACTACCAACGAGAAATGGCTTGGGATGAAGACAGGCAATCAAAGTTTATTGAGTCTGTACTTCTAGGCTTGCCGATACCATACATTTTTGTAGCTGATGTCCGTGGTGATGAACAAGATGAAGCACGTTTAGAAATTATAGATGGTTCACAACGCATTCGCACTTTAGCAAGATTTTTGAACAATCAACTGACTTTAGATAAATTAGAGAAATTAAAAAAGCTTAATGGCTTTACCTTTGAGGATTTACCACTCGCCCGTCAGAGACGCTTTAAACGAAGCACACTTCGCATGATCCAACTCAGTGAAGAAGCAGATGAAGAAGTGCGAAGGGATTTGTTTGAAAGAATTAACACAGGTAGCGTTGAACTTAACAAGATGGAAAAGCGCAGAGGAATCTTACGTGGACCATTCTTGGATCTGATTGAGGAATTATCCAAAAATTCTAAGTTCCGTCATTTATGCTTATTCTCTAATAAAGCTATTAACAGCCGTGAGCCTCAAGAATATATTTTGCGTTTCTTTGCTTTTTTGAATAACTATCAAAAGTATGGAAGTGAGGTGAATTCCTTTCTCAATGAATTTCTGGAAAGATATAACAAAGATAAAGAACTAAATACAGATGACATGCGAACGGAATTTGAATTGATGATACATTTTGTGGAAAAATATTTTCCCAATGGATTTCGACAGGGAAAAAAACTGGATAAAACTACTACTCGCATTAAATTTGAATCTTTAGCAGCTGGTAGTACTCTAGCATTAAGAGAAAAAAAAGACTTAATACCAAAATCAACAGAATGGATAAATTCCGAAGAGTATAAAAAATATACAAGTTCTGATGCTAGTAGCTCAAAAAATAAAGTAATTCGGCGTATAGAATATGTACGTGAACAACTACTAGTAAAATCGTGAATACTGTACTCTTAGACTTTAAGACTCGCGTCCAAGAAGTGGACGGTTACTTCATTTTTTTAGAAAGCTTGATTAAAGAAAAAGCTAAGTTAGCTTTTTTCGACAGTGATGGTGAATACCAATTAAAAAACCTTGATTCAGAATTAGTAAAAACTCTCAAAGCAAATGGTTTTTTATTGCTTTATAACTTAGTTGAATCTACTATGCGAAACGCTATTGAAGCAATCTACGATGAATTTCGTAGTACAGGAGTTTGTTTTGATAAAATAAAACCTAAGATCAGAATAACTATACTTCAAAGTGTGCAAAATTTTTTTAAAAATGATTCTGCTAAAAATCTTCATTCAAAAATCACTCAAATCTCTATCGACATAATCACAGCTACATTTGAACGGGAAAAAATTTTTTCAGGGAATGTGGATGCAAAGGTGATTAGAGACATAGCAGATAAATATGGTTTTTCACATTGTACTGATTGCTCTCAAACCAAGAACGGGCAAAATCTTTTAGTTGTGAGAGAAATCAGAAATGATTTAGCACATGGGATTAAGTCATTTGAGGAAGTAGGACGTGACAAGACTATAGACGATCTCTTAGAAATCAAGAAAGAGGTTATAGAATATTTACGCCAAATTTTACAAAACATCCAAAAATATCTAGATAATAAAGAATATCTAGATTTAAGTGTATGCAATTCATAGGAATATTACCTTACATATAGATTGCTCATTTAATTCCAAAACAGACAATTTTGTTGTCGTTTCAAATCTACAGAAAGATGCTTTTGTCGTTATAATTTATGACATAAGCTCATTTCTATAAAGCTTTCTAATCTAGAATTTAAAATATAGAATATAAAATTCAAAATTGTAAGACGCAGTTCTCGGTTAATTTCTATTCATTTTTACCACCTTGAAAATTCTCTAACTGACAAATCGCTTTCATAACCTGCAACAACTGAATTGATTCATCAGTATTAATCAGGCTCACTTCTGGCATCAGCTGATAAACTGGGGGATTACCTTGTCTCAAATAGACAAACAGATAATTACGTCCATTGGTTACTAGCCCCCACACTGATGTTTGTTGCTCTAAACTCTTGAAAGCATAGGTAAGTAATTGCGGTAAGCCCTCAAATACATCTACCGAACTATTTTTCGTCTCAATCACTAAAATCCAAAAAGGTGGCGCAGTCAAGGCTTGAGCGTTGTTGACTGCTAAAATATCCATCCGTCCTCGGATGCTTGTATCCTCATCTTCAATGGCGATCGCTATCACATCTTCCATCGTCAAGCGGATTGGAATATCGTAGAATCCAGCCGCTCGCATCAAAGGTGCTAGCGTCAAAAATTTAACCAAACCTTCAGAGATTTTGCCTGCGGCGAGATAACGCCGTAAGTCATTCCTAATTTTCAATAAATCCTGCGGTTCAAAATCCGTGAGAGGATCTAAAGTTAGGAAGTCTGTGAATAAGCCGATAGGCTCTTCTTGCAATTTCAGCAGACGATGAACATCGTTGAGGGATAAGCTGCTGGGTTCTACTGTAATTGGCATGGCTACTGGATATTAATCTTTGAGGGAAATGGCAATCCGAAAACCTAGTGCATCAAGAAACTCAATTAGAGTGTGAATTTCAGTACCTCCAGTTTCTGCGAGTATCTTGTCTAATTTTTCATAGTGCTGTTTGGCTGCTTCGGAGAGATTATCAGATAGCACACGCGCATTCACAACATCTTTCAGTGCTGAACGTAGCAGTTCGGAGTCATAACCTTCTTCATCTAATTCCAACATAACCGCAATATATGCAGCAGCATGTTCTGAGTCTTTGAGAGATGAAATTAAATATTCTTTGTAATTTCTACTTGTTGGTGTTTTCACTTCTTTCATAATCTCTCCAGTATTCTGTAGCTATAAGAATGTCTTGTTCTTGAGTACTTTTGTCGCCACCACACAAAAGGAGTATTATTGTTAAACCTATTTGACCAAAATAAACGCGATATCCTGGACCATAGTTAATTTTAAGTTCACAAACACCTTGTCCCACTGAGCGATAGTTACCCAAATTACCTAATGCAACCTGGCTGTTGCCTCTTTTCTATTTTGACTTTGGCTCTAAGATCCCGCATAGAATCTAACCACACTGCAAAAGGTTCTCTGCCGTCTGCTGAAGCCTCTTTTCTATTTTGACTTTGGCTCTAAGATCCCGCATAGAATCTAACCACACTGCAAAAGGTTCTCTGCCGTCTGCTGAAGCCTCTTTTCTATTTTGACTTTGGCTCTAAGATCCCGCATAGAATCTAACCACACTGCAAAAGGTTCTCTGCCGTCTGCTGAAGCCTCTTTTCTATTTTGACTTTGGCTCTAAGATCCCGCATAGAATCTAACCACACTGCAAAAGGTTCTCTGCCGTCTGCTGAAGCCTCTTTTCTATTTTGACTTTGGCTCTAAGATCCCGCATAGAATCTAACCACACTGCAAAAGGTTCTCTGCCGTCTGCTGAAGCCTCTTTTCTATTTTGACTTTGGCTCTAAGATCCCGCATAGAATCTAACCACACTGCAAAAGGTTCTCTGCCGTCTGCTGAAGCCTCTTTTCTATTTTGACTTTGGCTCTAAGATCCCGCATAGAATCTAACCACACTGCAAAAGGTTCTCTGCCGTCTGCTGAAGCCTCTTTTCTATTTTGACTTTGGCTCTAAGATCCCGCATAGAATCTAACCACACTGCAAAAGGTTCTCTGCCGTCTGCTGAAGCCTCTTTTCTATTTTGACTTTGGCTCTAAGATCCCGCATAGAATCTAACCACACTGCAAAAGGTTCTCTGCCGTCTGCTGTGATGTAGTTCTTAATTTCTTTGGGTTGTGCCTCCATAAGGTTATTGTAAGCTTGTAATGAATTTTGTTTAGCGTGTTGTCAAATAGGTTCTCAACGCCCACTTTTTGTGGCTATATATAAAGTTATTTTGCAATTGCCCCATATCTTAACGAAAATCAAAACACTTTCTCGTAAATCTGCGTACACAATAGTTTTCAGTAGTATTCAGTCACATCACCAATTACAAAAACAATCATGTCCCAAGTAACGATAGAATCAATCCTTCAAGAAAAGCGTCTATTTCATCCCAGCCCTGAATTTTCCCAAAAAGCCCAAATCAAAAGCTTGGAAGAATACCAGCAACTTTACGACAAAGCAAAAGCTAATCCCCAAGAATTCTGGGCGGAGTTAGCAGAACAAGAGTTGCACTGGTTCCAAAAGTGGGACACAATTCTAGACTGGCAACCGCCGTTTGCTAAGTGGTTTGTCAATGGTAAGATTAATATTTCTTACAACTGTCTTGACAGACACCTCACCACATGGCGTAAAAATAAAGCTGCGATTATTTGGGAAGGAGAACCAGGTGACTCGCGTACTCTCACTTATGCTCAACTTCATCGGGAAGTTTGTCAGTTTGCGAATACACTCAAGCAACTGGGAGTCAAAAAAGGAGATACGGTTGGCATTTATATGCCAATGATTCCGGAAGCGGCGATCGCCATGTTAGCCTGTGCCAGAATCGGCGCACCTCACAGTGTTGTTTTTGGTGGTTTTAGTGCAGAAGCTTTGCGCGACAGACTTATAGATGCTCAAGCAAAACTCGTCGTCACTGCTGATGGTGGTTGGCGTAAGGATGCGATCGTCCCTCTCAAAGAACAAGTAGACAAAGCTTTGGCTGATGGCGCTGTTCCCAGTGTCGAAAACGTTGTGGTAGTCCAGCGTACACGTCAAGAAATTCACATGGAATCAGGACGTGATCAATGGTGGCATGATTTGCAAAAGAATGTCTCTGCTGATTGTCCCGCCGAACCAATGGACAGTGAAGATATGCTGTTCATTCTCTACACTTCCGGCAGCACTGGCAAACCGAAAGGTGTTGTACACACAACAGCTGGTTATAACTTATACGCTCACATGACCACCAAATGGATTTTTGACCTACAAGACACAGATGTATATTGGTGTACTGCTGACGTAGGTTGGATTACGGGACATAGCTACATTGTTTATGGTCCTCTTTCTAATGGTGCAACAACGGTGATGTATGAAGGTGCGGCTCGTGCCTCTAACCCAGGCTGTACCTGGGACATTATTGAGAAATACGGCGTCAATATATTTTATACTGCGCCAACTGCAATTCGTGCCTTTATCAAGATGGGCGAACACCTGCCGAAAGCGCGAAATCTGTCTTCTTTACGTTTGCTAGGAACCGTAGGCGAACCAATTAACCCAGAAGCTTGGATGTGGTATCACAAAGTGATTGGTGGTGAACGCTGTCCGATTGTTGATACTTGGTGGCAAACGGAAACTGGCGGTATCATGATTACACCGTTACCAGGAGCAATTTCCACAAAACCCGGTTCTGCAACTCGTCCTTTCCCTGGAATCCTAGCCGATGTGGCGGATTTAGAAGGTAATTCTGTAGGTGACAATGAAGGCGGTTACCTTATCGTGCGGCATCCTTGGCCTGGTATGATGCGAACAGTATACGGTGATCCTGACCGGTTCCGCCGCACTTACTGGGAACACATCCCCCCGAAAGATGGGCAATATGTCTACTTTGCTGGAGATGGAGCAAGACGCGATCAAGACGGTTACTTCTGGGTTATGGGGCGTGTTGATGATGTTATTAATATATCAGGTCACCGTCTCGGTACAATGGAAGTAGAATCAGCCCTTGTGTCTCATCCAGCAGTAGCTGAAGCTGCTGTGGTCGGTAAGCCAGATGACCTCAAAGGAGAAGACATAGTAGCTTTTGTGACTTTAGAAGGCGATCGCAATCCTAGTGAAGAACTGAGTAAAGAACTCAAGCAACACGTTGTAAAGGAAATTGGGGCGATCGCCCGCCCTGGAGAAATTCGCTTTACCGATGCTTTGCCCAAAACTCGTTCTGGTAAGATTATGCGCCGCTTGTTGCGGAATCTGGCTGCTGGGCAAGAAGTTTCGGGTGATACGTCTACTTTAGAGGATAGGGGGGTTTTGGATAAACTGCGCGAAGGTGCTTAAGGAACAGATTTCTTGCATTATTGCAAAAATGTGATTTGAGGATATTTGGAACCGCAGATGCACGCAGACAAAAACACGTAATTCGTCTGTGTGCATTTGTCTACCTCTTGCAAAATAGATTAGTGGTATTACAAAGGATTTAGAAAAATCTGTATTTTCTGTTAATTAGCACCTAGGCACAACTTAGGAAAGAACAAGACTCTGAGATTGCTTCCTTACGTCGCAATGACACAACTACATTATTTTTGCGTAAGTCCTGTTAATGAGATGCAGTTAAATATTTATTCTTACAATACTCTTTTGTAGCTGTTATAGAAACAACTTCTACAGTTATGGGGCTGGTAACAGTTGCATTAATAATAAATTCGCTTGCCCCAACATGAGGTTTTTGAGGATTTCCCCAATCATATGTGTAACCCAAACCTGTCCAAGGATAATGTTCTTCACCTTCAAAGGAATTTTTGTATATTTTTTGCAACACAGGATTATTAATAGGAGGTACAGCAAAAACTTGACAACTAGAATTATTAATTTTTGAATTAAGACATGGTCTACTTAAATCTTCAGCTTTCACCCACATTTCTACAAAATGCGTCTTATTGGAGTTTTTATTCAAAATTAAACCCAAATACTGCTGCAATCTTAGCGAAAGCATAATATCACCAGAAATCTTCATACCTAAACCTTTACAGGTATGACAAAAATCTTTGACTTGAGTAGATGCTGTTAACCAAGTCTGGTTTTCTATTTGTTTCAAACCAGGCTTCCAATCCTCGTTTGGGTTTTTTATATATTTCCAACTCACCATTAAAAATTCTGTTTTACCGTTCTTTATCCTCGTCTTGATTTTAGAATTGCTTATTGACAATCTCCAAAGATTGTTTACCACTTTATCCTGGCTTGGTCTTTTTGCATCCTGAATCGCTTCATCTAGCTTCTTTTTAAGAGTCTTATAACTTTCCGGTTTGTTCTTTTCAAGATACTCATTGACATTTGGATTGATTTCTGATTGTGCTAACAAGTTCTTTTTCAAGATTAGTTGACTCTGCTGATCATTTCCTGTCGCTAATAAACTTGAATATCCAACTGCCAAACAAGCTCCTGTTAAGGATAGCAATAATTGATTCTTCCACTTTTTCATTGCATTTGCTTTGTTAATTTATATTAAGAGAGTAGATGCTAATTCCCCTTTAACTAAATCAACATTTAAACATATAAAACAGAGTCTTAATGTATTTTAGCTTATGTAGTGAATACACCCGTCATTAATCATCTTTGTGATCTTTTGGTTGATGCTCTATAAGCTTAAAATGATAAAAGTAATAATGACTGCAACAAAGCGGCGCAGAGAATCTTTTCTTTCCAACATGAATACACACCCTATAAAAAAACGACCAGGCTTGAAATATTTATATCCTGCGGGCAAGTAGCTGGTAAATGAGTTGAGATAAACCTAATAAAGTGATAGCAAAAATACCAGAAAATGTAGCAAATAATATGACGTATATTGGAGTATTTTGCAAAATGAAACTCAAAAAAGGAATTTCTAATCGAGCAGGCAAGTCCGATAGTAATAAAAGCACAACAACGAGTGTACTTCCAGTAATAATTGATAAATGATGTCTAGTTAAAATTTGGCGATGTTGAGCATAGATAAAGCTAGCCAAAGTTATACTTACTAAAACACCATTCATGAATGTTGGGAGTTTATTAAAAGCTATTGCAAGTAGTGCAATTTCAAACCCAATCAAAAAGGGTTCTACCAACCACTCCAAATTGTTTAGAAATGTTGAAGTAATATTCGAGGTTGGCTGCAAAGTATTAAGAACTTGCGTTGCTGATTGATACCGCTCTTTTGGCTTATCTTTGAGCATTCGATTTAAAACATTGGCAAGGCGATCGCTAACTTTAACTTTAGGTGAGCGCCAGAACCAAGTTTTCGTGTTAGGGTCAATAAAATGTTTGACCTGCTTTTGACCAGTTAGCAAACACACACAGGTAGCTCCTAGAGCATATAAATCTGTTGAAGGATACACAGCAAGACAAGCCGTCTGTTCTGATGGTGCGAAGCCTGCTGTATAAATACCTGTTAACATGCCAGAATGTATACCGTTTGTCGAGTTTGATCCTTGCTGTTCAGGAGTTGCTTTGACTACCTGCTTAACTGCACCGAAATCTATAAGATATAATGATCCATTACGAGCACGCATAATGTTAGAAGGCTTAATATCCCGGTGAATAGAGTGATGACTATGGACAAACTCTAAAACCGGGAGGATTTTTTGTAAAACTTCTAAAACTTCTGCTTCAGAAAACATACCCTTGCGGTTGAGTTCCTGCTCTAGATCCTCACCGTCGATATATTGCTGCACTAAGTAAAACAACTCCTGAGTTTTTTGCCCTTCCCGACTTGGAACTCGTAAATTAATAAACGCAAAAAGCTCGGGAATTTGCGGATGTGTGCCTAATGTTTCTAAAACTTCTGCCTCACGATGAAATAACTGTGTCGTCTTTTGTATCTGTTCTTCATTAAGGCTAGCAGATGGTTGCAACTGTTTGACGACGCATTTTCGCATGGCTGGAGTTCGGCGATCGTATGCCAGAAATGCCGCTCCAAACCCACCCTTTCTTAACTCGTTCAACGGCACATATCGACCATCTAAAAAGAGTGGCATTCCGCAAGTTATGCAATATTTTTGTCGAACGTTTTTCAGGTCTAGAGGTTCATTTATATCGGGAAAAGAATTGAGCGATTTTGGACAGTGTGGACGAGTACAGTAAATTTCCATAGCATTTTTTCCTTGATCTTTCTTTATTGCTATGACTATACAGATTATATGAACAGCAAAAGTATTTACGATGACTCTGCTTAGTTTTTAAAACATAAGTTTTTTTAGAAAAATATATTTATACTAAACATTTCTAATTGTATGTTTTTATCATGAAATCATAACTTTGTAGTGGTAGTTGCGTGTTCATGCCTGTATAATATATCCTTTATAGTTACCTTACTAGACCAGAGGTACTAAAGTTAACGCTATAAAGGCAAGTAATTAAAATTGTTTAACAATAACTAGTAAGCCCACCTACCTCCGTGTATGTATTGGAGAATAAGTGGGTCATTGAAAAAGAATCCTGGAGCGGAGCGCTGGATAGCTCCGCCTCCGGTCAGAATCACTTACGATCGCGGGATTCAAACCCCCAACGAGATAGATTCAGAATTCTGACTTCTTTATTTAACTACATTTGTATTACAAGCCAGAATCTTGACTAGGAAGATCCTTCAGTAGACCTTCACAAGCATCGACAAGTAAGTCAATTACCCGATTAAATCCCTCTGGACCACCGTAGTATGGATCTGGAACTTCTTTAAGGTTGTGCCTAGAGCAAAAGTCACATATTAAGTGTACTTTGTGGCGATATTTTCTAGCTGGGTCAAGAGAAAGGATGTCCTCATAGTTATCTTGATCCATCGCCAAAATCAAATCAAAGTTTTCAAAATCAGACTTTTGAAATTGGCGTGCTTTTCCGAGCAGTTTAATTTGCAGCTTTTGTCGTGCAGCAAAACTCATGCGTGAATCAGGTGGACTACCGGTGTGATAACTTGATGTTCCAGCAGAGTCACAAACAATGCGCTCACTCAACCCAGCCTGCTCGATCAGATGGTTCATTATATTTTCTGCCGCTGGCGAGCGGCAGATGTTTCCTAAGCAGACAAACAGCAGCTTGTAGGGCATAAATATTCACTGTTATTTGTTTTTGTCATTAGTGTTATGCTAATGACAAATAACTCATGACCCTTCGCTTATCTCCTCCACAAGAGGCTGCGCTCTGGGGTTACTCGCCTCTATTCGGAAGTTCTCAGCAAAGCTTATGCTCACTGATGACTACAATCCTGGAAGTTCTAGCCCACTAGTTAATTCTTCCATACGTTCGCGCATTGTTGCAGTTGATTTGTTGTAAGCGTCTTTCATTGCTGCTGTTACAAGATCGCAAAGGACATCTGCTCCTTCCTGTACTGCGTTTGGAGAGATTTCCACTCGCTTCGGTTCTTGGTTACCGCTAACAACAACCTTGACTAAACCACCGCCAGCTTCTCCTTGAATTTCCATTTGTTCCAATTCTTCTTGGAGTCGCTTTGCGCCTTCTTGAACTTGCTGCGCTTTTTTAAAGGCATCAGCCAATTCTCTCATTTTTCCCAAGCCAAAGCCAAATCCCTGTCCTTTTCCTGTCATAATCTCTAGTCCAAGTGTGCTTTGAATGACAAATCAAATTCAATTATAGATGTCGTGAGTAAATTGTAGAGAGATATAAGTCATTGCTTTGTTTACACGCAAGGAATAAATCAAAAAATGGAACTTCCTCTTATCTACAACATTCAAAGCACTTAGAAATAGATTTTCTTACGTTCTTGTCGGGTTCAATAGTTGATTAACCTTACCATGTCTAAATTTTTCAACTCTGTCATCCAAATGTAACAAATAATACAGCAAAATGTAATATTTCAAGTAGTTAGTAGATGATGACTTTAACTTGTTAACCTTAAGATGGATTTAATATTAACTTTATAAATCAACTTAATGGTAGTTATCTATTGGTAATCCTGTCATAGTATGAGAAATAAGAGTACTATTATTACCTGTGTTTACTTATAGTGCTTATAAAAACAAACTCAAGGCAAAAAATTCTTAGGGATCTACTGTCCATGCCCTTGACGATCCTCATAGTAGATGATGACTTGGGCACTCGTCTATCTATCAGCGATTACCTTGAACTGTCTGGCTACTCAGTAATGACAGCCGATGATGGTCAAGAGGCTTTGACAATCGTGGAGGAGCATCATCCTGACTTGATTGTCACTGACATCATCATGCCACGAATGAATGGATATGACTTAGTGAGGCGAGTGCGTCAACAACCAGGTTTCCGATTGTTACCTGTAATATTACTAACAGCCAGAACCAAGACTCAGGAAAGAATTCTAGGCTATCAATCGGGATGCGATTTATACTTGCCTAAACCTTTTGAGCTAGAAGAGTTGGCTGCAGCAATTCGCAATCTTTTAGAGCGATCGCAAATTATTCAATCAGAGTACGGTTTTTATCATCAAGAAAATTTAGTCACTCATACTCCCACAAAATCGCCGGACACCAATAACTCTGATCTGACTGGTATTCAAAAACCCGAAATGTTCTCTGAGTTAACTCCCAGAGAACAACAAGTTCTGGAACTATTGACTCATGGTCTTTCTAATGCTGAAATCGGCCAGGAATTGCATCTGAGTTCAAGAACTGTGGAAAAGTACGTCAGCAGTTTATTAAGAAAAACTTTCACTAGTAACCGAGCAGAACTGGTACGTTTTGCGATTAAGCATGGTTTGGTGGAGTAGCTAATGGCGCTTGAGTTTCTATCATTCCGCGATTTTATCTTGATAACCTCAACTATCTTAACTTCTTGGTTTGCTAGCTTCGAGTGATTTGGGTGGAGGTTTAAGCTTGTCACCCAAATAGTATAGCAGGGAGCAGGGAGCAGGCTGGGAATTGTCCCGTGGTTTCCGTGTTTTCTCATTAGTTGATGTCCTAATCTACCTGGCAACTGCTATAACAGAAACTATAAATTGAAAGATTTATATGAGTTGTAGGGTGGGTATTGTCCACCCATCAAACCGTTTTAGGAGCACAAGGCGTACAGAAATAGTAAATATTGTATTGCTTACCTTAAAAATTTTTGTATCTTGGCAAAGTTATCGTATTAGCAATCAGTCCTTTGATTCTGGAATCCCTAGTCAAACCTTTGTATTAGAAAGTAACATTGGCGAGAACAGTATTTAAGGTGAGCAGTGTATGAATGGGACAAACCAGAAACCTAACAATCAAAATAAACTTAATTTTTGGTTTTTAAAAATTCTTAGTTTTCTTAGTTTACTTTATTTTATAGCGATTCCACTTGGGTGGGTAAAGCAAAAGTTAGAGACGGCAGATGTAGTAATATTTGCTATTATCTTATTGGTGAATTCAGAACTTTTGGAAAGATTAGTCAAGTTAGTTATCACCAAAGATGGAATTACATTAGATCTTGACAAAATAAAAGCTGAGCAAGACAGCCAACAAGTTAAGATTGAAACCAATAAAGCAAATATTGAAGCAACTACAAATATAGTCCAACGTCTCACTTCCGTAGAACAGGAAATGGCTAAGAGTAAAAATCAAAACCAACTCCTTGTTAGTAGTCTGCTTGGTAGCTATGAATTAAAACATCTCCGTAAGTTAGGAAGTGATGAACCATTTTCTTATAAAAAGCAGCGTCCTTTTGTACAGGAATTGCGGCATTTACGTGCATTAGGTTTTATTGAAAATTTACCCAACAAAACAATTTCCTCAATGCCAGAAAATGGGAACTTGAAAGATTATTTACAAATTACAGAGCAAGGTAGAGAGTATCTCAGAAAAAGGGAACAGGCAGAGTTAGAAAACAATAACTCTTTTGATGATGCCATTGAATCACACACATAGTACACCCTTGGCTTCTAGTACGGATGCTACTCGTAAAATTAGCGCTTCATTATAAGGTGCAGCTATCAATTGTATACCCAAAGGTAGAGCATTTGGGCGCACAATTGGAACTGATAAAACAGGTAAGCCGATGAAAGATAATGGTTGAGTGAACAATCCCAAATGAGGACGGACAAGAATTTCTTCTCCATCTAAAATCATGGTTTCTTGACCAATGAACGGTGCAGAAATAGGTGTAGTTGGAGCAAGAATGACATCTACCTTTTGAAAGATTTCTCTAACTTTATCTCTGTACCATCGACGAAAGCGCTGCGCTTGAATGTACCAGCTACTAGGTATCAAAGCACCTGCGAGAAAGCGATCGCGTGTTGCTGGATCAAAATCTTGAGGACGCAATCGCAATTTCTCCAAATGCAAATTTGCCCCCTCACAAGCTGTGATCACAAACGCTGCTGCACGGGCGCGATGCGCTTCAGGAATTGTGACATACTGGGTAACACCCAAAGCATCAGCAATATTTTGGACTGCTTCTAATGCTTCAGGACTTGCACCTTTTTCAAAATAATCACCTGCAATAGCAATTCTTAAATTTTCTATACTTTGTCTTGACATTGCATCCAACATCTGCGATTGAAGACGCTTTGTACAAACTGGATCTCTCTCATCTTCCCCCTGAAGCACATCAAACGCCGTTGTAATATCCCGCACCGAACGCGCAAATGGTCCAATGTGGTCTAAACTATTGGAAAATAATGCTACTCCAGCACGTGACAACCGTCCATAAGTCGGCTTCAAACCATAAACACCACACAAAGCTCCAGGAACGCGGATGGAACCATTCGTATCAGAACCCAATGTCAGTGGAACTAAATTAGCTGCGATCGCCGCCGCCGATCCACCCGATGAACCACCAGCTATCCGCTTTAAATCATGCGGATTATGTGTAGTACCATAATGGAAATTTTCCGTCACAAATCCATAGGCGTACTCATCCATATTCAAAGCGCCTACAAGTACGGCACCCGCTTGCTTCAACCTGGCGATCGCTGTTGCATCCTGAGTTGCTGGAGGATTTTCCGCGTTGATTTTTGCACCAGCAAGAGTCGTTAAGCCAGCGATATCAAAAAGATTTTTGACAGCGAAAGGCACACCAGCCAAACAACCAGGATTTTTACCTTGGGCAATTTCTCTATCAATTCGTTCTGCATCTCGCGAAGCAGTATCAGCAGTGATGGTTGTAAAACAATTGAGTTCATTATCCCGCGCGGCAATTCTTTGTAAAGCAGCTTTGGTAACTTCCACCGCACTCACTTTACCTTCTCGCACAGCAGCCGCGATCGCAACAGCATCAGCTTGTTCTAAACTCATGGCTCAAAAATAGAAGCTGCTTCAATTGTCTCAGGTAAGGGAAACTCATTTACAACTTGAGCGATCGCCATAATTCTCTCAAAATTCGCTATTACCCCATCTCGATACTCATCCCTTAATTCCAAATCTAACAACAAAGCCATCAAATCCACATACTCCCCTACATTCAACCCCTTACCTTCCATCTCTCCTCCTCTCTTCCTTGGGGTCCTTGGCGGTTTATTCCATTCAAATATTTTTTGGCAATCTAAACAAGCCATCTTCACCTGGTTCAAAATCGATCACCTTGAACACAGCATCAACATTCAAAGCACCATAGATATGAGGAAACAGTTCTTCCTCGACACCTTCATAGCGAATTGCAGCGTGAACTTTATCAGAGTTGATCAAAAGGAGTACCAATCCTTTTTTATTGGGAAAAAATGTGTTTGCGACTTTTATAATTTGTGTTGGCGTTGAACAGTGGATAAAGCCTTCAGAGTCAAGGGTATCACCTTGATATGTTCCAACGAGTTTGGCTTGTTCCCATTGTTCTCGTTGAGTAATGTGTAGGATCGTAGTCATGAGTTTCTTGCTTAAATCACATCTTTCATACAATACTCCTTTAACTGTGAAGAAAACTTCTTTATGGATCGATAATAAAAAATACTAATTGTTGGAATCTTGACACCAAATTCTGCTGAAATCTTCTTCCAGGTTTTTCCGGAAATTCGTCGCTGCGCCAAGGCTTGAAAGTTAACGACAGGACATTTTGCCATACGTTTTCGTTTAAAAAGGTTTTCTGGATCAGAGTTTATATATTCCTTAAGTCTTTCTGTGATGTCTGGTTCTGATTCAGGTTCGACAAAATTATATGAGTCTGTAACAAGAATTTGTGGTACTCTTTGTTGATAGAATATTTTGCGGATAGCTTCCTGAAAAAATCGCCGCGAGAAAAGAAAATTGACCCATGTCATGACTGAACCACGCTCAGGATCATACTTGTTAATATTTTGACAGATATACAGCAAGAGTTCTTGGTGTGCTTCCTCATAAATCTCTTGATAAATAGCTGCTGAGAATTGACTTCTTTGCGGATGGAAAAGTTTACCATATTGCATAATACCATTTACTAGTCTTGTCAGAGCTAGCTGTCGTTCACGACTTAACGGTGGATACTGCTGAGCTATCTTCGCAAGTTCTTTAAGATACTCATCTTTTTTATTTAGCAGTAATTTCTGGGACTCTTCTGCAACTGTCGTCGATTGGTGATTTTCGTCCCAAGCCTGTGTGTGTGATGGGTTGCATGCTAGATGTCTGATAGCTTTGTCTTGTTGTAAATCTTTGTTCATGGTAGATACAGAAAACTAATTCGTTAGTTTGTAGACTCTTGATTGAATCTGAAAAGATAGTACGTGGAGTCAAAGTTAGGATTCATCTAAGGAAGATTAGGGATTTTGGTTAGGTTAAAATTAACGAACAGAATAATGACAATTTCCAGTCATGGTATCTACTCAAGAGCCGTTTTCCGAAGCGGCAAATAACTGGGATTTAGAAAGGTTGTATATAGATCTGGCAGATGCAAAGCGACAAGTCGCACCCCCACGGGCAAAACCAGGGCTGACAGAAGTCGAAAAAACTCACCTACGGGGATTACTCTGCCGTTATCATCCAGAGGACATTGCTAACAGGCTCAATAAGGATAGAAGTGGAATTGTTGTTGACTTGAGTCGTACTTTATACCGCTATACGGAAAAATTGACAAATCGAGAAGAAAAGACACTCAGACACTGGGGAGATATTGCTAACTGGTTGGAAGCAGCAGGATATAAAACGACTGAACCACCAGCACAGCAAATAGTAGATTGGGGTGAAGCGCCTGAAGTTTCAGTTTTTCATGGACGTAATACAGAACTAGAAACGCTTAATCGATGGATTGTGAGCGATCGCTGCCGTGTGGTAGCAATAATAGGGATGGCAGGAATTGGTAAAACCACGATAGCTGTAAGAATTGCAGAGCAAATTCAGGATGAGTTTGAGTATCTAGTTTGGCGAGCGCTACCCGATAAGCCTCCACCATTATCAGAAATTCTGCTAAATATCATTAGTTTCCTGTCTGATGAACAAAGCACCGATTCATCTAACAACGTGGATGATCTGATCTCAAAGTTGCTCAAAGTTCTGCGTCAGCATCGGGTTTTATTAATTCTCGATAATTGGGAGACAGTTTTGGGGGGTGATGGCGCGGGACGTTATCAACCTGGATATGAAAAATACGGTGAATTGCTGCAGCGAATTGCACAACAAAACCATAAAAGTTGTCTGGTGCTCACCAGCCAAGAAAGACCAGAAACACTGACCTCGTGTGAAGGAACAACGGTGAAGTTACGGAAGCTGGAAGGTTTAGACGAGGTAGCAGCTACAGAAATCTTTAGGACAGAGAATCTAAAGTTTGCAGCCGAAGATGCAACAAGGCTAATCAATATGTATCGCGGTAATCCTCTGGCGTTGATCCACATCTCTAAAATGATTCAAGAGTTATTTGATGGTAGTGTCACCGAGTTTTTAAGAATAAATACAATTGTGGTACCGCCGCCGATTGAAATGCTGCTTAGACAACGGCTCGAAAGACTACCTGAATGGGAAAAAGAAATTTTATGCTGTCTTGCTAGTGAAGCGATATGGCTTGACTCTGACACGGTGCGATCGCGGATGTCATCTGAGATATCAACTGGAGAATTTCTGCAACAGTTGTATTCTTTATGCCAGCGATCGTTCATAGAGAAATGCAAACAAGATGGCAAAGTCTTGTTCACCCTCCAGCCTGTTGTGAGTAAGTGTGTTCAGCGCTATTTTAATGGTCGCCAGCAACTTTGAGCTAATAGCCATAGTAGCCGTACGGTGGGCACTGCTCACAATCTAGAAAGAAGGTTTTGAGGGAACGGTAAGCAGTGCCCACCTTACAAAAATTGAATGCAAATGCAAATCGCTAAATAGCTTAACCAAATTAAATGTAAGATGTTATTGCATAAGCGCAAACCGTCCTGTAAGCATACGCGTAGCGTCCGCATGATTGCCCTGAGCAATCGCAAGAATCGTATTTTATATTTTTCAATGTTGATCTACTTATAAAGTATTATTTTCAGATCGTAATAATTCAGACGATTTTCTGGCTAATTTCAGTAGCGTTATTAACCAGAAAATCCACACAATTTTAGCATCTTACCGAACTATGCCCTACTGTATAAATCCTGAGTGTCAAAGTCGTGATAATCCAGATAATGTCAATGCCTGCCAATACTGTGGAAATCTTTTACTTATCAATAATCGCTACAGTTTGATTCAACAACTAAGTAATAATTATTATACTTGTACACAGGTTTTTGAAGTTGAAGATAGTCAGAATCTGGGAACACGAAAAATTCTCAAAGCCATACACAACAATGGTATACGATTAACTGATGGTAGAGAATTTTTCACAGACTTAACAAGACTCTTCCGACGAGAACAATCAATTCTCGTACACTTGGAACATCCGGGTATCCCTAGAGGAGAAGCCTATTTCTCATTATTGCTCAACAACGGTCAGGAACTGCACTGCTTAGTTATGGAAAAAATTGAGGGGCAGAACCTGGAACAGTGGTTGGGTGAACATGGAGCTATTAACGAAAGACAAGCGCTGGAGTGGCTAAAACAACTTGCCACAATTTTGGATTTCATCCATCAACAAAACTGGTTTCATCGAGATATTAAGCCATCCAATATCATGCGACGACCGAATGGACAGCTGGTGTTGATTGATTTTGGTACAATCAGGCAGATAACTGGAACCGTTGTCAGTGGAGGTCGTAGCACACAGATTTACTCACCAGGCTATACGCCTCCCGAACAAATAGACGGGCGAGCAGTGCTGCAATCTGATTTCTATGCGCTCGGACGGACTTTCGTGTATTTGCTTACCGGTATCCAGCCCAGCGACATACAGCTGGATATCTCAGTTTGGGAAAGAAGTACTCGGTATCCTGTTTCCGATTATCTTGTGAACTTGATTAATCGCCTAATGGCATTTGAGCGTAGTCGTCGTCCTAACAATGCCACAGTGATTTTAACAGATTTAGATTCCATTCACCCGCCGCTGCCGAGACCTTCGTTTAATGGTCGTAGGAGGCTGCAGATATGGCGGCGGATTAAGGGTTTGCTTCCGGTGTTGTTGTTGATAGTACTGCTGTTCGCTTTCTACAACTTCTACAACAGCAAAACAGCTTGCAACTCATTCACAGAAGAATATTTAAGCTTTGGCGAAAGAATTCTAGATAAGCAGGATCTGCAATACAAAAGGGATGGCGCTTCGGAAGTAAAAAGATGTAACTACCCTGAAGCAGTAGAGTTTTTCAAAAATGCCTGGAGGGATAACCAGGGTCCTCCTGACCCTGAAACCTTGATTTACTTCAACAACGCCACGATTAATGAGCTTAATCAAGGAAAAATTCCGAAAAACAAAATTTACACGATTGCTGTGGCCGCTCCCCTGAGCTCTAATGACTCACAAACTGCTGACCAAGGCAGGGAGTTACTGCGTGGAGTTGCCCAAGCCCAACACGAGGCGATAAATCCGATCCCGACAAATCAGGACAAGTTCTATCTCCAAGTTTTGATAGCGAATGATGAAGATAAAGATGAGCAAGCAAAGGAAATCGCCGAAAAACTGGTCAAAGAAAAGGATATCCTGGCGGTTGTAGGTCACTTTTCCAGTGAGAGCACCAATGCGGTTCTGCAAACTTATGGAGAGAATAAGTTGGTGTTAGTTTCTCCTACCAGTACGTCAGTAAAGTTAAAGAGCGATTTCTTCTTTCGTACTGTTCCTAGTGATCAAAAAGCTGCCGAAAAGTTGGCGACATATCTGAAAGATAAAGCCAAAAAAAAGAAACTAGCAATCTTGTCGAGTGGTGACAGTGAGTATAGTAAATCTCTGAAGGAGGAATTATCGAATGTTTTCAAGAATTCTGGAGATGTTGTGGGCGACTCTAAGAACTTTGATTTGTCTAGCCGCCAGAAATTCTATCCATCAACTGCTCTCGAAGAAGCTAAAAAGCAAAAAGCCACAGCAATTACTCTCATTCCTGGTGGGAGGGAAAAGACTGCATTTGACAACGCTCTAAAGGTCATCAAATCTGACAAATACCCCGACTTAATCATGGTTGCAGGAGATAGCCTTTATCTAGAGCGAGTAAAGATAGAAACGGGAGAAAACGCAGTCAGTCGTCACTTAGTGGTAGCGATTCCATGGCACAGACTCTCTAACCCTAATTCAACAGTTCTCAAATCGGCGGAATCTTTATGGAAAACAAAGGATGTGAGTTGGCGTACCGCTGCAGCCTATGATGCCACTAATGTACTCATCGAAGCTATAAAAAAACAGCGACAGCCTAGCCGAAAGGGTGTTCAGCAAGTATTATCCAGCAAAAAATTCCAAGTTCAAGGTGCAACGGGAGACATTAAGTTTGAGGGGAGCGATCGCGCTAACGCTAATATTGCCTTAGTGAAAGTTTTACCTTATTGTTCACCTCGTTCGGGCTACTACTTTGTCCCTGTAAACTATGGCGCAACTTGCTTTCAACCCACTCCCTAGCTCTTACGCTTTTTAGAGCAAATTCCTACAGTGGTCATTATCTATCCTACTAATTATGTTTCCGATTGTATGATTTTACAAATTTCATCCATTAAAGATTCTTGCTCAGTCGGTTCATCAGGGCAGAATTCTAAACTTAATTCATTTTGATTATGGTTGATAACTGATATACATATCTTCATTTTCAGTTGTCCTTTTTGCCAGCCATATCCACCAACTCTAAGAATCTGACAATCTGTAACATAGTTATGTTGAATTTCCATTAAATTTATCTTCTTTTGCCCAATAGATAGTTTCCTAAAAATTTCCACCATTGAGACACCAGGATATAAACTTGTGTATTCATAAATATGCTGCTGTAACTTATTTCTGATTTCTTCCTCAATCACCTCTTTTAATCTACAGACTTTAAAAGAATCTTTTCCTATAAGTACAACGTCGTCCTCACATTCGAGTGGTGTAAAATTTTCATTCATAATTAACGCAAGTTTCAGTTGTAAACTCAGTCATTTAACCTCATAATTTAACCTGACTTCATAGTAGATTCTGCCAATTTTATGACATCAACAAAACTTTAGTCCTTGCTTTTAATTTCTCTGTGTATTTATGTGGTTTTCTATTCAAAAAATGACTTAGCTCAGATCTTGCACCATACTTTTCGTCCGCCAATAAATAAATTTCTTAGCTGAAAGTCTAAGTCCGTTAAAACGGACTGAGTAAATTTTCCAGGAGGCACTGCGTTGGGCGGGTTTCCCGACTTGAAGCATGTGCCGTTCCGTTTTAACGGACTTGGTTTATGAGCCACGAACTTTAGTTCTGGGCGTACTCAGCCGGAGGTGCAAGATCTGAGTTAGATCATGATAGTAAAATTACTTGTAAAAACTTCTTTGTAGTAATGACTAAAGTCCTCACCACCAACTTATGACTCATGTGGAACACATACATCTGGGGCGCACAACTTAGGAAACTTTAATGTTGTCACCGTTAGGGTATCCAAATTTACGCGACGGATAGCATGGTTATTCGTATCAGCAATAAACAAATCAGAACCCATCACACTCAGTCCAGAAGGTTCCGAAAAACGAGTGTTTTTACCTTCTCCATCTTGTAAACCAACGGAACCATCACCTAAGAGTGTTTGACAATCGCCAGTGTGGGGGTTAACGAGTTTAATTTTGTGGTTGTAAGTATCAGCAACCCATAACTGATTCTGGGTGTATTCTACTCCTAAACAATGCTGTAACCTAACATCGAAACCTTGTCCATCAACGTCACCAAAGCCAAACAAATCACCACTACCGCAAACGGTTCTTACTTGTCGTGGTTCAACCACTCCCACGCCACGAATAGAACTCACTTCACTGTCGGCGATATATAATTCTTGTCCATCAGTGGTGATACCACTAGGTTGAGCAAAAGTAGATTCAGTCAGTGCACCATCTACACAAGCTTCTGCACCAGTACCAGCATAAGTTTGAACCATGCTAGTTTCTAAGTCCATTTCCCAAATTTGATGAGAACCAGCCATTGCAATATACAAGCTATTTTCACATAGCTGTAAATCCCAAGGAGAATTCAGTGCTGTTTTTCGTGCACTACCAGAGTGAGGACGAATATTACGGCTTTGTTCACCTGTTCCCGCGATCGTTTCTACCACTTTGTTTTTCAAGTCAACTCGCCGCAGAGCATGATTTTCTGTATCCGCAACATACAAAATCTGATTTTGTTGATCAAATACCATTCCCTGTGGTGCGAAAAACTGAGCTTCACTAAAAGAACCATCGGTTAACCCAGATTGTCCAGTCCCAATTAAATTTATAATTTCCCTATCAAAGCTACTCATGACAATGCGGTGATGTCCAGAGTCAGCAATAAACAAACCTGCTTGTGTCGCCAGGACTTTACCAGGAAAAGCTAGAGGTGTGATTAATGGTTCTCGTTGTTTTTCTAAAGTCAGGTTGAGTTCTTGCAAATTAATCGTGCCTTTTTCTTGGTGTTGGCTAACTAACTTTTGAATGAGTTCGTCTAAAACTTTGCGATCGCCTTCACCAGACACATAACTAATTACGTAACCTTGTGGATCAATTATCATCAAAGTGGGCCAAGCCCGCACAGCATATTCTTGCCAAACTCGAAATCCACTATCTACTAAAACTGGATGTTCGATGTCGTAGCGGAGGATAGCTTGGCGGATATTTTCTGTTTCCTTTTCATTGTCAAATTTGGCACTGTGTACGCCAATAACTGTCAGCCTATCTTTATACTTTTGTTCGAGATATTTCAAAGTTGGCAAGATATGCAAGCAGTTGATACAACAATATGTCCAGAAATCTAAAATGACAACTCTACCCCTGAGTTCTCGAAGAGACAAAGGTTTGTCAACATTCAGCCAAGGATAATTTTGCGGTAATTCTGGTGCTCTGACACGCGGAATCATAAACAATTAAAAATTTTAAATTTTAAATTCAAAATTGACTGTTTTACAGTAAACGGCTGAAATTAAATATAAAACCTCACCCTGCCTCCGGCTTCCCTCTCCTTGCTATAGACGCTTTGCGGCTTCCCGCAGGGTAGGAGAGGGATTGAGGGTGAGGTTTTATCTTATATTTAATTACGCCTACCGACTTATTTCTAAATTGCATAATACAGTAGCAGTAATGGTTGGATTAAAAACACTAACGACTACTCAGTTATCAGCTTGGGTGCAACAAGCCAAATTATTAGCACATCAAGGACAAGTTGCTGAGCGTATTCCTCAATTAGCTTTGGCTAATCCCGATTTATTTGCAGTTCACATTTGCTGTAGTTCGGGAGAAACTTACAGCCAAGGCAATACGGATTGTGTTTTCCCTCTCATGAGCGTGATAAAGCCGTTTTCCCTTTTGTATCTACTTGAAGTTGTAGGAGCAGAAACAGTTTTTCAGTGGGTTGGATTTGAGCCATCGGATGCTCCCTTCAATTCTTTAGAGCAACTAATCGCTGACAATGGACGACCTCGTAATCCTATGATTAACAGTGGCGCAATTACCCTTGCCGATAAGTTACCAGGAAAAGATGCGATCGCTCGCACTCACGAATTGTGTCATTGGCTAAACCAAGTTGCTGGTTGTCACCTCAAGTTGGATGAAGTTATGCTCGCTTCTGTGCGCTCAAGTAACTCCCAAGCTAATCAAGCCATTACGCAATATCTTACAAAAGCAGGTTCTGTAAAGAATCAAGACATTGCCCTTGACACTTATGAACAAATATGCTGTTTTTCTAGTCAAGTGAAAGATTTAGCCCGTCTGGGTTTGCTTTTAGCGTGTGACAGCGAATGGATCAAACCGCAGCATCGCCGTATTGTCAACTCGCTGATGTTAACTTGTGGGTTGTATAAAGCTTCTTCCCAGTATGCTTTACAGATTGGTTTGCCAATCAAATCAGGTATCAGTGGCGCACTGTTGGCGATAGTACCAGGTGAAGGAGCAGTTGCTTGCTACAGTCCTGCTTTGGATAGTACAGGTAATTCTGTAGGGGCGATCGCCTTTGTTCAAGCTTTATCCCAAGGTTTACAGTTGAGTATATTTGGGTAGCAGTCCAAAACTTGAACCAAAACTTTAAATTATTGTGCCTGCTGAATTTCCTCGCTTTGCTTTTCGGGTGTAGGCGTCACCTCTGATTTGGGTTCGGGTGTGGTTTGTAGTTGCGGCACAATTGTTTCTGGTGCAGGGGACTCAATAATCTCCGGTAAGGTTGTAGGTGAGTCAGGTGTTGTTTCAACTGGTGCTTCTGGAGTTGCTGTTTTGTATGGCTGACGCTTGAAGTAGCGACTGAATCTCGATAGTCCTTCTGAGTGAGGAACAACTTTTTTTGGTACGGGCGTTAACTCAGGTTCTGGTTGTGGAGTCTCAATAACCTCTGGCAAAGTAGGAGACAAGCTGGGAGTTGGTTCAACTGTTGGTTGTGGAGTAGGTATTTTATCTGTCCGACGCTGGAAGCGATTAAAATAGCCTGCTGATTTCGGTTTTTCCTGTGTTTGAGGTACTGATCCAGATTCAGGAACAGGCGTTTTTTCTTCCTTTAGTTGTGTTTGAGGTGTTTCTTCAACGCTGGGCGTTAAGGTTGGGGTAGGTGTCGGTTCAGGGATGGGTTGCGTTTCAGGTGTTCCTTTAACGCTGGGCGTTAAGGTTGGGGTAGGTGTCGGTTCAGGGATGGGTTGCGTTTCAGGTGTTCCTTTAACGCTGGGCGTTAAGGTTGGGGTAGGTGTCGGTTCAGCAGTTGGAATTTCAGTAGTATAATTCTGGTCTACAATGCTGCGAACTTGATCTGCTGACAGTTCTCCTCTGACAATCTTAGATAAAGTGTCTTTCCCATTGGGTTCATAGGTAATCAGTCTTACTGTACTGTTGAAGACATTTTTTACAGGGTTTCCCTGTTCATCGAGAAACTCAAGTTTTACCCAATTTTTACCTGGCTTAAAGCCTTTGAGGTAAACGGATTGCCAGCGATCTAAAACAAAGCTTTCATCATTAATTGTGCAGCGAATGCGCCAATCTGCTATGTCGTCATCAGGGTTTTCTGTGGCAACTAGATGCAATGGAGCGTTTGTAAGGTAAAAGTCCAGTAGAATTGGTTCTGCGCCGTAACTGCCTTTGGGATGAGTGTATGTTAACAGTGGCTTGGCTGGCTCGGGGTTGTTGTCGTCAGTTTTGGTGACGACGTGAAATTTTGTTTGAGCGTAAGCACCTTCATTTTTAAAGCTTTCGTCCCAAGGACGAGAAGCAAAAACACGCAGGGTATGAGTACCTGGTGGCAAGTCTGGCAAAACCAGGGGATTATTTAGGTTATATACAGCTATTAATGGTTCATTATCGAGAATGACCTCTAAATGAGGACCAAGCTCTAGTTTTGGATCTTTATATATGGGTAAGTCTTTTACCTGAAAGCGAACAGTGACTGTGTCGTCTTGAAGGATTTCATCCTGTTTAGGAGTCACTATTGTTACTTGTGGCTGATAAATTTCCAAGGCTGAGCGCAGTTCTTGGATTGTTGCTGGAGGGGAAACTTCTGAGATTTGCTTTGAAAGCTGGGCTTTTTCTTGCAAGCTGTTATACGGTTCCTGGCTAACGGCTTTCTCTCCACAACTGGTCAAACTTAATATCAGCACTGATGCCATCAGCAATCTGAGCATAGCAGTTGCGGTCTTTTGCCACAAGTTCATGCGTTTCACCCAGTGATACTCCTATTACGACTGACTGAATAATTTTGGCTCAAACTGTCCACTGGACACTATAGCCCAAATGGAGATTTCTTCGTAGATCGTGTCCAAATATAAAAATGTCATTTTTACTACATTAAGTTTTTAACTTTTTTTCATGAACTTTTCATCATTTATAGTAGACGTTTTCTTGGTTAATTGTATTAAATCATATTAATTTTCGGATGAAATACTTAAAAAAGAAAGTTTTGTGGTAGAAGCATTCATTTCAAGAATTGTAACCATTTGTAAAAAAAATGGATAGACTATTGACTTTTTGTCCAATATTTTTGCGGTAAAAAGCAGATGAGGCAATAGATTTCCCGATTTTGAATTATTGTTAAAAGATCTGTAACCATGTACAACAGAAGCCTTTATAATTCAACGAGAAACCAATAACCACAAAAAGGTCTTCGTCGCAGCTCCAGTCATCTATTTCTGGAAGAGGCGACTAAGGTGAACTAAAGCCCGAAAGATACTTAGGTGGTGTTCAATGATTCCTCAATCCAGATAAAGAGAGGAGGTCGAATGACAATTAGTCCTCCAGAGCGAGAGGAGAAAAAGGCAAGAGTCATAGTCGATAACGACCCGGTACCCACTTCATTTGAACGATGGGCTAAACCAGGGCATTTCGACAGAGTTCTAGCCAAAGGTCCAAAAACCACAACATGGATTTGGAATCTACACGCGCTCGCCCACGACTTTGATACACATACAAGCGATTTAGAAGACATATCCCGCAAGATATTCGCAGCACACTTCGGTCACTTAGCCGTAGTGACCATTTGGCTGAGCGGGATGATATTCCACGGCGCTCGCTTTTCAAACTATGAAGCTTGGCTGAGCGACCCCCTCAATATCAAGCCAAGTGCTCAAGTTGTTTGGCCAATCGTTGGTCAAGACATTTTGAATGGAGATGTCGGTGGCGGTTTCCACGGTATTCAAATCACGTCCGGCTTTTTCCAAATATGGCGTGGTTGGGGTATCACGAACTCATTCCAACTGTACTGCACTGCAATTGGTGGTTTGGTATTAGCAGGCTTATTCTTGTTTGCCGGCTGGTTCCACTATCACAAGCGGGCTCCTAAGTTGGAATGGTTCCAAAATGTCGAGTCAATGCTCAATCACCACTTAGCAGTATTGCTAGGTTGTGGTTCATTGGGCTGGGCAGGTCACATCATCCACGTATCCTCACCTACTAATAAGTTGTTGGATGCGGGAGTGGCAGTAAAAGATATACCGTTGCCCCACGAGTTCATTTTGAACAAAGACTTGTTGATTGAGCTGTATCCCAGCTTTGCCAACGGTATAGCGCCTTTCTTCACTTTGAACTGGGGTGTTTATTCAGACTTCCTCACCTTCAAAGGTGGTCTGAACTCAGTCACAGGTGGGTTGTGGCTCACAGACAATGCCCATCACCACTTGGCGATCGCGGTATTGTTCATCGTGGCTGGTCATATGTACCGTACCAACTGGGGTATCGGTCACAGCATCAAAGAGATTCTTGAAAACCATAAAGGTCCCTTCACTGGTGATGGTCACAGAGGTCTCTACGAAAACTTGACCACTTCCTGGCATGCTCAGTTAGGAACTAACCTTGCTTTCTTGGGTTCCTTGACTATCATCATCGCCCACCATATGTACGCGATGCCTCCGTATCCGTACTTGGCGACAGATTATGCAACCCAACTCTGCATCTTCACTCACCATATGTGGATTGGTGCCTTCCTGATCGTTGGTGGAGCGGCTCACGCAACAATCTTCATGGTGCGGGATTACGATCCAGTGGTAAACCGGAACAACGTGCTGGATCGTGTGCTTCGCCATAGAGATGCAATCATCTCTCACCTGAACTGGGTATCTATGTTCCTGGGCTTCCACAGCTTTGGACTGTATATCCACAACGACACGATGCGTGCCTTGGGTCGTCCCCAAGATATGTTCTCTGATACCGCAATTCAGCTGCAACCAGTGTTTGCTCAGTGGATACAAAACATACACACTGTAGCACCAGGTACAACAGCACCCAATGCACTAGAACCAGTAAGCTACGCCTTTGGCGGTGGTGTTCTGGCTGTAGGCGGCAAAGTGGCGATGATGCCCATCACACTAGGTACGGCGGACTTCTTGGTTCACCATATTCACGCCTTCACGATTCACGTTACCGTTCTGATTCTGCTCAAGGGCTTCCTGTTTGCCCGTAGCTCTCGTCTAATTCCAGACAAGATGAACCTGGGATTCCGCTTCCCCTGCGATGGTCCAGGTCGTGGCGGTACATGTCAGGTATCTGGTTGGGACCACGTGTTCCTTGGTTTGTTCTGGATGTATAACTGCATCTCGGTTGTGATTTTCCACTTTAGCTGGAAGATGCAATCTGATGTCTGGGGAGTTGTAGACGCAGACGGTACTGTGTCTCATATCACTGGTGGTAACTTTGCCCAAAGCGCTCTCACCATTAATGGTTGGCTGCGTGACTTCTTGTGGGCACAAGCTGTACAAGTGATAAACTCTTACGGTAGTGCGCTCTCAGCTTATGGTCTGCTCTTCTTGGGAGCTCACTTTATCTGGGCATTCAGCTTAATGTTCCTGTTCAGCGGTCGTGGCTACTGGCAAGAGCTGATTGAGTCGATTGTCTGGGCACATAATAAACTGAAAGTAGCACCAGCAATTCAGCCCCGTGCTCTGAGCATCATTCAAGGTCGGGCTGTTGGTGTAGCTCACTACCTCTTGGGAGGAATTGCTACTACCTGGGCGTTCTTCCACGCACGAATTCTTTCACTGGGCTAAAAATCAGCTCTTATTACAGTAGTGAGTTTTGAGTTTTGAGTTCGCTCAAGACTCACTACTCATAACTCAAAGCTCTAAGAACCTGATGGCTGAAGGTCAGAGGACTTATCAAACCTATGGCAACAAAATTTCCAAAATTTAGCCAGGATCTAGCACAAGATCCGACTACGCGTCGGCTGTGGTATGCGATCGCAACAGGAAATGACTTTGAAAGCCACGATGGCATGACAGAAGAAAATCTTTACCAAAAGATATTCGCAACTCACTTCGGTCATGTGGCAATCATCTTCCTGTGGGCATCGAGCCTGCTGTTCCATGTAGCCTGGCAAGGTAACTTTGAACAGTGGATAAAAGATCCTCTGCATATCCGTCCAATCGCTCATGCAATCTGGGATCCGCACTTCGGGAAACCAGCAATAGAAGCCTTTACCCAAGGTGGGGCGAGCTATCCAGTCAATATCACCTACTCAGGCCTTTACCACTGGTGGTACACCATTGGTATGCGGACGAACAATGAACTGTATGTAGGTTCAGTATTCCTGCTGCTGTTAGCATCATTGTTCCTGTTTGCAGGTTGGTTGCACTTGCAACCGAAGTACCGTCCGAGCTTGGCTTGGTTTAAGAGTGCAGAACCACGTCTGAACCACCACCTAGCAGGTCTGTTTGGTGTGAGTTCTTTGGCTTGGACAGGTCACTTAGTTCACGTAGCAATACCCGAATCTCGCGGGTTTAGCACCATTCTTTACGGGAAATTGGGCAGCTTACGCGAACAACCCTGACACAGCAAACCATGTGTTTGGCACGTCCGAAGGTGCAGGAACAGCAATTCTGACATTTTTGGGTGGGTTCCATCCTCAAACCGAATCGCTGTGGCTGACGGATATGGCTCACCACCACTTGGCGATCGCGGTAATTTTCATCATCGCCGGTCATATGTACCGGACGAACTTCGGAATTGGTCACAGCATCAAAGAAATGCTCAACGCCAAAAACTTCTTTGGCAGCAAAACCGAAGGTCAGTTCAATTTGCCTCACCAAGGACTGTACGACACGTACAACAACTCGCTGCACTTCCAGTTGTCGATCCACCTGGCAGCACTGGGAACAATCACGTCCTTGGTAGCGCAGCATATGTACGCGATGCCTCCTTACGCATTCATCGGTAAGGACTACACAACGCAAGCAGCTTTGTACACTCATCACCAATACATAGCTGTGTTCATAATGCTGGGTGCATTTGCTCACGCAGCAATCTTCTGGGTACGTGACTACGACCCAGAGCAAAACAAAGGCAACGTACTAGACCGGGTACTCAAGCACAAAGAAGCAATCATCTCGCACTTGAGCTGGGTGTCGTTGTTCTTGGGCTTCCATACCTTGGGTCTATACGTCCACAATGACGTAGTGGTTGCTTTCGGTACACCCGAAAAGCAGATCCTGATTGAGCCAGTGTTTGCACAATTCATTCAGGCTTCTCACGGAAAAGTGCTGTACGGGTTGAACACCTTGCTGTCTAATCCAGATAGCGTTGCAGCAACTGCTTGGCCTAACTACGCGAACGTTTGGTTACCAGGTTGGCTGGATGCAGTCAATAACACGACCAACTCGCTGTTCTTAACTATTGGTCCTGGTGACTTCTTGGTTCACCATGCGTTTGCTCTGGCGATCCACACCACAGTTCTGGTACTGGTAAAAGGTGCTTTGGATGCGCGTGGTTCCAAACTGATGCCCGATAAAAAGGACTTCGGTTACTCGTTCCCTTGCGACGGTCCCGGTCGTGGCGGTACTTGCGACATCTCGGCTTGGGACGCTTTCTACATGGCCACATTCTGGGCACTCAACACTGTAGGTTGGGTGACGTTCTACTGGCACTGGAAGCATCTGGGTATTTGGCAAGGAAACGTCGCACAATTCAACGAATCTTCAACTTACCTGATGGGCTGGTTCCGTGATTACCTGTGGGCGAACTCGGCTCAGTTAATTAACGGTTATAACCCCTACGGCATGAACAACTTGTCAGTGTGGGCTTGGATGTTCCTGTTCGGACACCTGGTTTGGGCGACAGGATTCATGTTCCTAATCTCTTGGAGAGGTTACTGGCAAGAGTTGATTGAAACTTTGGTTTGGGCACACGAGCGTACTCCTTTGGCGAACTTGATTCGCTGGAAAGACAAGCCCGTTGCCATGTCCATCGTTCAAGGTCGTCTGATTGGTTTAGCTCACTTCAGTGTGGGTTACATCTTGACCTACGGAGCATTCCTGATTGCCTCTACTGCTGGTAAGTTTGGTTGATGTAGTAGACTAAGCAAATACTTGTAGATAGGTAAGAAATCTCCTGCTTTCGGGCAGGAGATTTTTTTGTGTTGGAGTTTCGAACCAACAAACTAAAGATAGACTCATACCAATTTGAAAAAAGAATGCGACTCCAAAATCTAAAATCCCAAAAGGTATAAGGTGGAAAATCCTACGTATTCGCTTTTCCCACAGCTTCTATGACTGCTTCTAAAGCTATTGCTACATGAGTCCAATGGGTTCCGCCCTGGCAATACACCACATACGGTTCCCGCAATGGACCATCAGCGGAAAATTCAGAGGTGCTTCCCTCAATAAAGGTCCCGCCAGCCATAACCACCTTAGTTTCATAACCAGGCATTTCATCTGGAATGGGGTCAAGATAAGAACCAATAGGTGAATTTTGTTGAATGGCTCGACAAAAAGCAATGAGTTTTTGGGCAGAACCTAGTTTAATTGCTTGAATAACATCCCGACGCTTGGCAAACGGTGCTGGATTGACTGGGTAACCGAGTTTGTCAAATACATAACCCGTGAGGTGAGTCCCTTTCATTGCTTCGCCTACCATTTGTGGGGCGAGAAACAGTCCTTGATACAGCAGGCGATTTTGGTCAAAAGTGGCACCTCCGTAACTGCCAATTCCTGGTGCTGTGAGGCGACAAGCAGCAGCTTCTACTAAGTCAGCGCGACCAGCAACATAACCACCAGCAGCAACAATTGTACCACCGGGGTTTTTAATCAACGACCCTGCGATTAAATCAGCACCAACATGGGTAGGTTCTTGAGTTTCTATGAATTCGCCATAGCAGTTATCGACAAAGCAAATTGTGTTAGGATTTTGCTGCTTGACTAAGTGGATAATTTTTTCAATTTCCGCTATAGATAGGCTAGGACGCCAAGAATAGCCACAAGAACGCTGAATCAACACTAAACGAGTGTTATCCTTTACCGCATGGCTTAAAGCTTGCCAATTTATAGTTCCTTCTAGAGTAAGATCTAATTGTTGGTAGCAAATGCCAAACTCAAGTAGTGAACCTTGACCTTGACCTCGTAATCCAATGACTTCTTCTAGAGTATCGTAGGGTGCACCAACCACCGCTAGCATTTCATCACCAGGACGGAGAACACCAAATAAAGCACAAGCAATTGCGTGGGTTCCTGAAACAAACTGTACTCGTACAGCAGCCGCCTCAGCGCCCACCACCTCCGCAAAAACTCGATCTAAAGTTTCTCTGCCGAGATCATCGTGTCCGTATCCAGAGACACCGGCGAAGTGGTGTGCCCCAACATGATTATGGCGAAAAGCATTTAACACTTCTTTAAGATTTTGCTTGACCTGAGCGTCAATTCCAGAAAAAATTTGTAAGAGTGCTTCTTGTGCTTCACGCAGCTGTTCCGAGCTATTCATTAGTTCCTCTTTTAAGAAAACATAAAAAATTTGCGGATTTTTAGATCACGCGGATTAGGCTTGACAATTCCTATTCAGGTTACTGCATGACAATTGCTACATCCACAAAATCCCAACTTAATTGGCTGCATATCACATTTTTCGCAGGTTTGCATGTCGGAATTTTGTTTGCCCTGTTTCCTAGTAACTTTAGCTGGAAAGCATTCGGTGTATTCTTGTTTCTCTACTGGGTGACTGGTGGCTTGGGTATTACCCTAGGATTTCACCGCTTGATCACCCACCGTAGTTTTCAAACTCCCAAGTGGCTGGAGTATTTCTTGGCTTTTTGTGGGACACTCGCTTGCCAAGGAGGACCAATCGATTGGGTAGGAATGCATCGTATGCACCATTTGCACTCTGATGAGGAGTTAGATCCCCACGATTCCAATAAGGGCTTCTGGTGGAGTCACATGGCTTGGATGTTTTATCATTCACCAGCTTTCGCGGACGTGCCTCGCTTTACTAAAGATATTAAGGACGACCCATTTTATCAGTTTCTGCAAAAGAATATGATTTTGATTCAGGTCGCGCTGGGTATAGTCCTGTTGCTCCTGGGTGGTTGGTCGTTTGTCGTTTGGGGAGTATTTGTTCGCTTGATCTTCGTGTGGCACTGTACTTGGTTTGTCAACAGTGCTACCCATAAATTCGGCTATCGTACTTATGATACAAGCGATCGCTCCACAAACTGCTGGTGGGTTGCTTTACTAACCTATGGTGAAGGCTGGCACAATAACCACCACGCCTATCAATATTCAGCTCGCCACGGGTTGAAATGGTGGGAAATTGACCTAACCTGGATGACTGTTCAATTGCTACAATTACTGGGTCTAGCTACAAATGTCAAGCTGGCACCACAAAAAGCAGTCAGCAGTCAATAGTCAGCAATTCTTATCTTATTTAATGTTCAATTTTGAATTTTGAATTTTGAATTTTGAACGACTTATGCTCCCCCGCTTCTCAAAGACTACTTAAGCATCAGCGGGGGTTTCTTGTAGGTGCGGTGGGGTACATTAGATTGCTATAATCCAAGACGCAAATATAAGAAAACTTTGCGACAGCCACTTGTTTAGTGATTTGGTAGTGAGGTTTGTTGTCTTTTCAGGTATTCATGACTACATCAACAATCGAAAGCCACGAGTCAGCTCATGAGCTTGGTAATTCCGACCTTAAGCTAAAAGATATTATCAAAAGCTTGCCACGAGAATGTTTTGAGCAGAATCGCCGCAAAGCCTGGACAAAAGTTCTGCTCAGTGTTTCGATGGTCTGCCTGGGCTATTTCAGCTTGATCATCGCTCCTTGGTTTCTCTTACCTCTAGCGTGGATTTTTACGGGTACTGCTTTAACCGGTTTTTTTGTCATCGGTCATGATTGTGCTCATCGTTCATTCGCTAAACGTCGCTGGGTCAACGATTTAGTGGGACATTTGATAATGATGCCGTTGATTTACCCGTTCCACAGTTGGCGTATTCAGCACAATTATCATCACGCTCACACTAACAAGCTGGATGAGGATAACGCTTGGCAGCCCATTTCCACAACACTTTATGAAAGTTGTGGAAAAATTAAGCAGTGGGGTTTCAAGGCGTTTCTACGGTATCGATTGTGGTGGATAGGCTCAATCATTCACTGCGGAGTTTTACACTTTAATTGGTCTTTATTCCAGAAGAAAGACCAAGCAAGTGTGAAGTTTTCTGTGGCTGTCGTCGTGCTTTTTGCTGCGATCGCATTCCCCATCCTCATCGCCACAACCGGGATCTGGGGATTTGTGAAATTCTGGCTGCTTCCGTGGCTGGTTTACCATTTTTGGATGAGTACCTTTACATTGGTTCACCATACTGCCCCGGACGTTCCTTTTGTGGCAGAATCTAAGTGGAACCAAGCCATAGCACAGCTAAATGGCACAGTTCATTGCGATTACCCCTCCTGGGTAGAAATCCTCTGCCACGATATTAATGTCCACGTCCCCCATCACATTTCAACTGCTATTCCTTCTTATAATTTGCGGATGGCTTATGGCAGTATCAAAGAAAATTGGCAAACGTATTTGCATGATGAGTGTCGGTTTTCCTTTTCTTTAATGAAGCGAATTACAGATCAGTGTCACCTGTATAGAGCCGATAGTGGCTATCAGTCTTTTAAAGACTATTTTGCAGGACGATAACCTCATAGCTTTAAGAAATAGATTCTGGCAATTCTGTAAACACAAATCTTGTTACGAAAATTGCCAGATATCACTCAGCTGCTTTACACTTCCAAAACTTCGGGATACCCAAACCCAACGTAATGCAATTGCAAAGTTTAAATGACTTTCCTTCAACAACTTCTTGTTTGACTCCAGTAAAAAAATCAAGTGCAATCAAATATTATCAAGTTAAATAATCCTCATGACGTTGAATCTCTTGAGGATACAACCAAGCTGCCCTTCACGCTTCAAGATTTGAAAGCTGCAATCCCATCTGAATGTTTTCAGCCCAATGTCGGGAAATCACTCTTCTACTTTTTTCGTGACATCCTGATTATCGGTTTACTTTATGCAGTTGCTCATTATCTAAATTCTTGGTTCTTCTGGCCAATTTTCTGGGTGATGCAAGGAACGATGTTTTGGGCTTTGTTTGTCGTTGGACATGACTGCGGACACCAATCTTTTTCTAAGAAGAAATGGCTTAATGATTTGATTGGACATCTTTGCCATACACCGATACTTGTTCCATATCACGGGTGGCGAATTAGCCATAGAACTCACCACAAAAATACTGGTAACCTCGATAATGATGAAAGCTGGTACCCACCAACAGAGTCAAAGTACAAAGTGCTGAATTGGGTACATGATATAGGTCGAGATTACTTGTTTTTATTAGTTTATCCGGTGTATTTGTTTACTGGTAATCCTGATAAACGAGGCTCTCACTTTTTACCTAGCAGCCGATTTTTCAAACCCTCAGAAAAATGGGATGTCATCACCAGCACCACACTCTGGACTTTAATGGTAGGTTTGCTGTTGTTCTTCACCTATCAATGGGGTTGGATGTGGTTGTTGAAATACTACGTTGGACCTTATCTTGTCTTTGTCATTTGGCTAGACTTAGTCACATATTTGCACCATACTGACCCGGATATTCCCTGGTATCGTGGAGAGGATTGGACTTTCCTCAAAGGTGCTATTTCTAGCATTGACCGTGATTACGGTTTTATCAATCACATCCATCATGATATCGGTACTCATGTTGCTCACCACATCTTCCTGAACATTCCTCACTACAATTTGAAAAAGGCAACTGAGGCTATTAAACCAATTATGGGTGACTATTTCCGCAAATCTGATCTACCCATTTGGACTGCATTACGCCGTTCGTCCAGTAGCTGTGGTTTTGTTCCGGAGACTGGAGGAAAAGTTTACTATATATCCAAGAAAAAATTAGCTAAAGGCTAACAGAAACTGAAGAGTGAGAAGTTCATGAAAAACTCCCCACTCTTCATTTCATAACTTTGCTATTAATGCTTATCCAAATTTGCGTTCAATTACAAAGAAACTGGGTTTCTAATTAGACGCAGGATGTGTATTTTATAAAGCAGTGCTTTCCTGAGGCGAAGTACCCATTAATTTCAACCAACGAAAGTTCGCAACAAGTGCTTCTCCAAATGTTGGATACACACTGTATGGAACGCCAAAATCAACACAAACTTCTGCCAAGATTGGAGCTATTTTCGGATAGTGAATATGACAAATTTGGGGAAACAAATGATGAACAACCTGATAGTTAAGACCACCCAAATACCAATTTAAAAAAGTATTCTTTGGTGCAAAATCAACTGTTGTTTTGACTTGAGCTATTGCCCATTCATCGTCAATATCGTTTGACTCAGGATGTGGTTGAAGAAACTCTACTGGAGCGAGAACATGAGCTAACATGAAAACATTGCAAATCAGCAGCCCATAGGTCATGTAAGCAATGCTAAATCCTACAATTACTTGTAGGGGAGTATATCCCACGGCAATTGGTATTCCTAAAAATAGTCCCAGCCAAATGACTTTACCCCCTAACAATATGAGCATTTCCAAAGGCTTGGGCGTAGGAATGATATGCTCATGATATTTGCGCTTGAATAAAGCCAGATGGATATCAGCAGCAGACCAATAAAACGGAATAATTGTATAGACCAGTAAAATGAATAAGTGTTGGAATTTATGATACCATCTCTGTTCCATATATGGAGACATACGCAATAATCCATCTCCATGTATTTCTACATCATGTCCTAATATATTGGTATATGTATGATGCAGATAATTATGACGAAATCGCCACAAATAACTGGATAAACCAATCACATCATAAGTTAAACCAAAAATAGAATTTACCCATTTGCGACTAGAATAACCACCATGATTGGCATCGTGCCCTACACTAAAACCAACGCCAGCAATACCTAATCCTAGAAGAACACAGCCAAATACCTTCATCCACATTATCGGTGGACCAAAAAGAGTAAATGTCCAAGCAGAAATGACCCATCCCAAGATAATTGCACTTTTGAGGTACATTGCGAGATTATCGCGCTTCGCAATGTTCTGTGATTCAAAATAAGCGTCAACTCGTTTATTGAGTTCCTTTCTAAAACCAACGTTCTTGGCAAACGTCACTCTCGTTTGTGTCTGTGTCATAAAAACTAATCGTTCAAATGAGCTATGAGTTGGCTTGAAAAAGTTTGCTATCAGGCAAAAATCCAAGTGACGTTGCTCAGATAGAAACACACAAGCCAAATCATCTCATTGTGGCAGATTATGCCAACTATCTACCAGAAAAAAAGAGAAATTTTCCAAATAAGGACGAAACCTTGTGCGTATGATTAAAATCGTCCATTCCCCTGAACAATATGCTTAACAGTCGTCAGGCTTTCTAAGCTAATCAATCCGCGTCGATGACCTTTTTGGTTGGACATCCCGAGAAACACCGCATCTCCTCGCGACGGGTTTCTAGAAAAACGTGGAGAAGCGTTGATGTAGCTAGAGGCACTATTCACACCCAAGGCAAACTGCCGACTTTCCTGGTAAGATTCAGTAACAATACAGTCAGCATGACCGCTGCTGTACTGATTAATCCAGGCGATCGCAGCCTCTAAACTATCTACCAATTTAAAAGCAATTGTCTTGGTTAAATAAGCGTTTCCCCATTCTTGTTCTTTAGCTAACTGTAACTGAGGAAAGGATTCAACCAATTCGGCATCTCCCTTAATTTCAAACCCCTTCTCCTTTAAGCTATTCCACAATGTCAGTAAAGAAGATGGCAAGGCTTGTCGATGAATCAGTACTTTTTCAATTGCGTTCACCGGATCTGGTTCACTTTGATGGCTGTCTATAATCAGCCAGCGCACCATTTCTAAGCTACCATTCGGCGACCAGTAAAGGTAACAGTTGCCCATAGCTGATTTGAGAACTGGGGCGGTGGAGTGGCGCACCACTTGCTGTATCAAGTTAGAACGTCCATAGGGAATCACTAAATTCAAGCATTGGTCTTGCGTCACTATATCCCGTATGGAACTTCCTTCTTCTGGTGTTATCAGCTGTAAACAACCTAGTGGTAAACCAACTTCAGTCACAGCACTCACCAGTGCGTCGGCGATCGCCGCGTTAGAATTACTAGCTTCAGTACCCCCTCTGAGGATCAGACTGTTGCCTGTTTTTATACACAATCCTGCTGCGATCGCTCCCAATTCTGGAAACGCCTCATAAATAAACGCAATCACACCCAAAGGCATTAACTGTGTATAACTCTGAGAGTCATCTAGTTGATAATCAGCATGTCTGACTCGCCGCAGTGGATCTGATAATTCTCCCAAACGCTGCAATATATCTACCGCCATTTCCAACCGTTTGGGAGTCAGCTTCAGCCAATCGAGAATTAAATCTGGCACCGCCATTTCTCGACTCGCTTCTAGATCCAAGGTGTTTGCTTCTAGAATGTCGTCAAATGAAGCTGCCATCGCCTGTGCCATCGCTAACACAGCACGACTTCTGTCTACTCCTTTTGTGCTTCCTAGCTTTAGAGCAGCTTGATGAGCGCGTCTTGTGCGCTCAACTGGTTCGGGGCTAAGATCAAAAGCATCCACTGTCATTCCATTATCGCCTGTAGGTGAGCCATACCATCAGTGCTGGCAAAATAGCCAACAGCACCGCCACCATTGCCCAAGCAATAATGCCGTAACCATTTGCCAATCGTAGTGCCAATGGTAACCATATAATCACTAGCACGAAAATAATCCCAAGCGCTACAGGCAAATAGCTTTCTCCTAATCGAGGATGGACAACTTGCCAACTATTCCCTTTCCAGCGCCAAGCCCGCTTGTAGGGATAGGTAGTGGAAAGTTGCTCCAGTACATAACCATTATCTTCCACCACGAATATCTGCTGACAGCGATTGCAACCAAATGCTTCCGTCAGCGTAATAGGAATCAACTGCCCCCGCCGACGACAGGGACACGGGTATTCACTATTGAAGTCAATTTTGTCTGCTTTTTGAGGTTGCACAAGCGAACTTTTTACTTGAGCGTGTTTGCCAATAGCTGTGAAAATAGCATTCCCTGATTTACGTTATCAGGCAAGCTATTTTCCCATGAACTTTCTTTATAACATTAGCCAGTCTGGCTTACTCTTTTTTCTGGACAGATTTTCTTGAAATTCAGTGGTAGTACAATTATATCACTGAACTACACTGATAATAGCCAGCTATCATAACTGAATAAGCATAAAGACTAAAGTGAATTTTCTTTTCACTTCAACCTTTATTCTTCAATATCGCCTTAACATCAGTATCAATTCAATATTTTTTATAGTATGATACTAACCACTGTACATATCTTTTTATAGAGTAGCGCATCTTACATCATTTTTTTCGCTACACTTAATTTTTTTTCTTAATTATAAGTCATATATATTGGCATTTTACTGCAGTTATTTGCCAAAGTTTTATCTTTATATTTATTTTCAAAGCGGGTAACGCGATTCGAACGCGCGACATTCACCTTGGCAAGGTGACGCTCTACCACTGAGCTATACCCGCAAACTCCACTCTTACTACTATCTCATAGTATGCATTCTTTGTCAACACCTTTTATTTGTTTAGTAGTTAGTAGTTAGCCACTAACCACTAACTACTAATCACTGACTATTCTGCAGACAGCTGTCCTACGCTGGCACTTTTCAGCGATGCTGACGAGAGAGAATGACCAGAAAAAGGCTCTGTGAGGTTTGAACGTAATTGCCGCATCAAACTAGCCATTTCTAAAGCACTCATGGCGTAATCCCAACCATGATTACTTTTAATGCCAGCACGTTCTAAAGCTTGCTGCATGGAGTCCACTGTTAAAATGCCAAAAACCACAGGAACACCAGTTTGAAACGCAGCAGCAGCAATTCCTTTAGCGACCTCAGAAGAAACGTAATCAAAATGAGGTGTTTGTCCTCGGATCACAGCACCCAGACAAATAACCGCATCATAACGACCAGAGACTGCCAATTGGCGAGCCACAACTGGAACTTCAAAACTGCCTGGTACGTAAATGTAGTCTACCTGAGAGCCGTTAGGATTGACATCAATACCGTGGCGTTTCAAGCAATCTTGACAACCTTCCACCAGCTTGCTAGTTACAAGGTCATTGAATCGACCAATAACAATTCCAAACCGCAAAGGTTCTGCCTGAGTAAAAGTTCCCTCAAAAACTGCCATAACCGCCTCTCATTCATCTATACTTCTTGCCAATATACATTCCTCTTGATAGATCCAACCAAAAATAGACGCAGCCACACCACAGAGGGAAAATACTCTTCACTCTCTGTAACGTACCTGCGTCTGTAATATTTGTCAGTTTTTATGCGATTTGCCTGCGATACTCTTAAAGTAGTTGGTTAAACGACGAGAAAGTTTAACGCCCCAACGACAAGCACTAAAATGATCCAAGCTCCTGAACCAATCCACAGCAGTTTTCTAGATTCATTCCAGTTCTGTGGAGTCGCATAGGCAACAGGAACGCCAATGACCAGAACAAAAGACAGCGAAACCAGAGCTAATAAAGCCAGTTGGAATATAAAAGTCATTTTCCCTTCTCCCGAAACAGCAAACGAGTTACAAAAGATAAAATATTGTGCAGGTGAACACCGACAGTTTTTCCTTATTTGTTAAGCTAACAGAAAATTGACACATTTTAGTCATTTGTCCTTGATCCTTTGTGCTGACGATTAATGACTCATGACCGATGACTGATAACTATGGATTTAATTCTGTGCCATACAACAGCTGATTTTGACTCACTAGGAGCCGCAGTAGGACTGACACGCCTGTTACCTGGAAGTAAGATTGTGTTGAGTGGCGGTTCTCATCCAAGCGTAGGAGATTTTTTGGCACTGCATCGGGATGAGTATCAGCTGATGGAACGACGTTCGGTTAATCCCGACGAAATTCGTTCTTTAATTGTGGTGGATACGCAACAGCGCGATCGCATCGGCAAAGCTGCTGAGTGGTTAGAGCTACCCCATATTAAGAAAATTATCATTTATGACCATCACCAAGAACAACTTGGGGATATTCCCGCTACAGAAATAAACATTTCCCCTGTTGGAGCGACAACAACTCTAATTGTCGAGCAATTGCAAAAACAACACATTTCCCTGACAGCCGCAGAAGCAACTGTGATGGCATTAGGTATCCATGTGGATACTGGCTCTCTGACATTTGACTACACTACACCACGGGATGCCCTAGCCTTGGCTTGGTTGATGCAACAAGGGGCAAGTTTATCAGTCGTGAGTCAATATGTTGATCCTGGTCTTTCTCCCCAATTGCAACAACTCTTAAAGGTGTCGCTGGAAAAAATACAACATATATATATTAGGGGAAATAAAATTGCCTGGGTCAATTTGAAAACAGATAATTTCGTACCAGGATTGTCAAGTCTTGCCTCACAGTTGGTAGAGTTAACAGAAATAGATGCCTTACTGCTTTTCAACGAGTATGCTCTAGCAGAAGGTGAATCACGCTTGACAGTGATTGGGCGTTCCCAAATTCAAGGAATTCATCTCAATGAGTTATTCCAACCCCTGGGTGGCGGTGGACATTCCCAAGCAGCATCGCTGAACTTAAGAGGCGTAAACTCACAAGAAATTTTAAACCAACTCCTTGAGGGGATAAAAGCAACAATTCCCTATCCTCCTATTACCCGAGACTTGATGTCTTCCCCAGTTCGCACCATTCGTCCAGAAACCACAATTGCGGAAGCGCAGCGCACTTTATTACGCTACGGACACTCTGGTTTGTGTGTCGCTGATGCCCAAGGACAACTACTAGGTATTATTTCCCGACGAGACTTAGATATTGCCCTACATCACGGCTTTAGTCATGCTCCCGTTAAAGGTTACATGACAGTCAACATGAGGACAATTACCCCAGAGACGACACTGCCAGAAATCGAGTCAGTGATGGTGACATATGATATCGGACGCTTGCCAGTATTGGAAAACGGGCAGTTAGTCGGAATTGTTACACGTACTGATGTTTTGCGGCAATTGCATCAGGAACAACAGAGGGGGAGAGGGAAAGAGGAACAGAGTGGAGGAGGGGGACAAAAAAATATTAAATCTCCCACTCTAGAGGAATTACATTCACGGCTTGCACCGCAGTTGTGGCAATTGTTAACTAAAGCATCACAAGAAGCAGAAAAACGCGGTTGGCATCTTTACCTTGTTGGGGGAGCAGTACGCGACTTGCTACTTGCTGAAGAAGCTTCTGGCACTTTATTGATTAAAGATATTGACTTAGTCGTTGATGGTTTTCACAAAACAGCAGAAGTGGGTGCTGGTGTGGAACTGGCAAAAGCACTACAGCAACTTTACCCAACAGCACGTTTAGAAATTCATGGGGCTTTTCAAACTGCAGCTTTGCTGTGGCATAAAGATCCAGAATTAGATTCATTATGGGTAGACATTGCCACTGCTAGAACAGAATTCTATCCTTACCCCGCAGCAAATCCTGAAGTTGAGGCGAGTTCGATTCGTCAAGATTTGTATCGCCGAGATTTTACCATCAACGCAATGGCACTGCAACTGACGCCTCCCCGCGCTGGTGCATTACTCGATTTTTTTGGCGGGTTGCTTGATTTACAGGCAAAGCAAATTCGGGTGTTGCATGCTAACAGCTTTATTGAAGATCCCACCCGCATCTATCGCGGTGTACGCTTTGCTATGCGGCTCGGATTTCACTTAGAGCCTCAAACAGAAGAATATATCCGCTATGCTATCAACAGCGGCGTTTACGATCGCACCACCCGAGAAAATAGCAAAACCCCAGCACTGCAAACTCGACTGAAAACGGAATTGAAACATATCCTAGAAGCCCCCTACTGGAAGCCAGCTTTGCAATTACTGGGAGACTTGGGAGCTTTGCAGTGTATTCATCCCACCCTCAAGATAGACGAGGAACTTCTGGGGCAATTGCGTTTGTTAGAACGTTGTTTACGACGCTTTGACTCTCAGCAAACCCTCATCCACTGGCAAATGCGCTTGGAAGCTCTCATTGCCCACTTAGCAGCAGAATACCGAGGACATGTGGCAAAAAATCTGCAATTGCCCGAAGATAGCATCAACCGGTTATATTGCATTGCACAACATCAACAAAAAGTCAATAAAAATATCTCCTCTTTGGAAGCAGAGGGAGGAGTGGATGAGGTACGTCCCAGTCAAATCGAACAGTTATTGCGTCAGTACGATGTACCAATGCTGATTTTAATCGCTGTGCAAAGTTCAAGAGGTGTCAGGCGTAAGATTTGGCAATATTTGACTGTTTGGCGTAACATTCAGCCCATTTTAAATGGAAATGATTTGAGGAAACTGGGATACAAACCAGGACCCCAGTATCGGCAAATGCTTAATGATTTACTTGCTGCTACGTTGGATGGAGTTGTTTGCAATAGGGATGAGGCTGAGGAGTTTTTGGCGAAACATTATCCTCAGTTGTGAAAATAAGCACGTGGCGCGAAATTCACACAGCCGTGGGAGTGTCAACTGAACGTTTATAGACACGATAATTCTTGCTGTTTTTTCTTCATACTTTTAATATGACGAACGAGAACTGCCAAAGGATTGATGCCCTTTAAAATTAACAATATCATCCAGCAAAGTGCTTTGAGTTGACTGAAGGCTGTAGGTCGAGTTAACCCCTCATGAATCGCAATCCGCGCTTCATCTAGAAAACCTTCATATTCCTCTACAATCGGAGAATCATGGAACACCGTGATGTTAATCCCATCAATCCCACTCACCCAGTTTTTTCCCATCTGGATTCTCTGTAGTTGAGCGACTTCAAGGTGGTATAAGTCGTGATAGTTAATGCAAACACCTCGTACTTTCAGCGGCTCATTGGCAATCTTGATTGGAACTAGACTGATAGAACCTAGTGTTTTCTTGAAACAGACAACCTTGGAGTTTTTTGCAGAGGTATCTATGAACCAACTTACCAAGGCTGTCCAAGCGGTGTAATAGTAAAACAAAAATACTTTGTGTCTCTTCTCGAAACCAACACGTTGAACTTTTTGAAAAACTTTTTTTACCTCTAAAGTTTGCTCACACTCAACAGGAGTCGGTGAGCTTTTTGTATCTTCCAAAAACACAAACAAGTAATAAGGGATTTCAGGATAACATTTTTTCAGCCCCCAACCCTTCTTGAAGTATTGCTGTAATGCCAGACACTGCTTTAACCGACGCTTGATGTCACAATGATGTTTGTATAAAGTGTCGGGTGATAGCTGATCACGACGCTTGTGAATCACAAATGCACGCAGCAACAATTGTTTCATGCGGCGAGCAAAAACAGTCTGTCCTGCATTTAATAAAGGTGTTTCAAAAGTCCATAATGCTAGCAGGGCTTGTTTTTGCCGTGGAGTGAGTTGATTTCGTTCCGGTTGCTTCTGTATCTGGTTATTCATAAATAAAGTTTGAGTGACTCACTTGCTACAACCATCAACACCAACCCTACTATGCATGACTGCTTACTCTTTCTGTTTTTCTTAGAATTGGTGCTGGTATTGTTGCGTTGAAAAAATATTAGATGCTCCCGGTTTGTCTGCTTTGACGTTTCTATTGACGAATTTTATACAATTTCTCGCAGCTTTCTTTACAAAATTTTATATATGTTAGTTTCAAACGAAAAGTTAAGTTAAAAGGGTAAACGCACTCATCACGCTCTAGTTTCTATGGCTTCCTGGAAGAGAGCGCAAAGCCGAAAACTTTCGTTCCAGCATTTGCTTTTACAAGTCAGCCATTCACAAGAAAATCTCACAAACCTTGCCATGAAAATTTAGCTTTCCCCCTACACACGCTCTTATCCTCTGTCGGGAAACAAGGACTATGGCACAAAGTGCCACGCTACGCGAACAGTACTGGCTCCCCTAAACCCTCATACCCTTACACCCATTTTTCAAGCTAGAAGCTTCGAGACATTCCGGAATTGTTTACTGCTATGATGTAGTTAATATCAAACCTCAACACGCCTCACATAGCTGACATGAAGTAGTCGTAGAAAAAAATAGTCATCAATAACCGTTACTCGAAGGTAGCGGATGTCAAGAAGAAAAAACCACCAAAAACTCAGCAGGTTTGGTAAAAGACAGCCATGCGCTAAATAGTTTTTAAAAACTTATCTCTACAAAGAGCCGCCGGATATGTCTATGGCTAGCTCTATTTGCTCGCCCCTATTGTGCGCGTTCGATAGGTAGGCGTGATTTAGTCATATTGAGGTTTGAGTATGCAGAAAAAATCAATAGTTTTAGCTGAGAATTTAGCTTACGAACTCAGTTCAACCAGGACTTTATTTAAAGGTGTTCAAATAAGCATTGGAGAAGGTGAGCGCATTGCTTTAGTCGGTTCCAATGGTGTTGGTAAATCTACCCTGTTAAAGATTCTTGCAGGTCAACTCAACCCCACGACAGGTTCTGTTACACGTCATGAAACAATTTACTATTTGCCTCAAATCAGTACCATAAAACAGGACATCAAAGCAGATACGGTCTTCAATTACCTGAGTTCTATTTCTGAGGAATGGTGGAAAATTGAAGAGATTTTAGAAGCAAGATTCAGCACGACACTTGATTTATCCTTACCACTTTTTAATTTGAGTGGTGGGGAACTCACAAAACTATTTATGGCTATTGGTTTATCAAGTGAACCAAAGGTTTTACTGCTGGATGAGCCAACGAATCATATGGACTTGATGGCGTTAGAAAGTTTGAGAAATTTTCTTAATGACTTTGATGGAGCATTTGTTATTGTCTCGCACAAACCATTTTTTCTAGACCAAGTGACTGATATGACTTGGGAACTAACACCAGAGGGTGTGAAAGTTTACGGAGGAAATTTTTCGCTGTATCGAGAACAAAAGGAAATAGAATTGGAGGCGAGAGTGCGATCGCACGAAGTCGCAAGAAAAGAACTCAAACGCACCAAAGCTTCAGCGTTACAGGAACAGCAACGAGCAGCTCAATCTAGCAAAAATGGTCGAGCCAAATTTCTCAACGGTAGTGTAGATAGAGCAGCTGCAGGACTGCTTAAAACAAAAGCCGAGGTTTCAGCAGGAATTGCAAAAAACAGACATGAAGCGGCGGTAGCAAAGGCGACTCAAAGAGTTGCAGAAACTAAGGTTAAAACAACGAAGGCAACAAGTCTTCAACTAGAAGAAAGAAGCCAAAAACGCAGAAACCTTATTGATATTCAGGGTGCAAATCTCAAGGTAGGAGAACACCTGCTGATTTCAAATATCCAGCTTCATGTGTCCTCTGGTGACAGAATAGTTATTGCTGGTGCTAATGGTTCAGGTAAATCTAGTCTGGCAAAAGCGATTTTGAAAATGGAGAATACAACAGCGATTTTGGAGTCAGGTGAGATTTTACTTGCTCCTGCTATGAAAGCTGTGTACCTCGACCAAACTTATGAACTGGTGAATCGAAAGCAGACGATTCTGGAAAATATGCAAGCTGCTAATCCTAATCTCAACTATCAGCTTTTGCGTCAGCAGTTGGGACACTTCCTTTTTAAAGAGGATGATGTACACAAAAGCGCATCGGTGTTAAGTGGAGGTGAGTTGGCAAGGTTGGCGATCGCCATCATTAGTATTTCACAAATCGACCTGCTGATTCTCGATGAGCCAACGAATAACCTGGATCTTGAAACGGTTGACCAAATGATTGAGGGTATCAATGACTACCAAGGTGCGCTTTGGGTCATTTCCCACGATTTGGATTTCTTGAGTCGGATTAATATCACTCAAGCTTACAAGTTGAGTGAGCAAGAGTTTGAACAGATGACATATTTACCTACTGAATCGGATATGTATTATCAAGAACTACTAGGCTCTCAAGATGGATAATGTTGATACTGAAGCGTTTCAGAAGTATTTGCGTTCAAAAAAGCTGTATGCCAAAGCTAGATAAATAAGCTTGAGAAAATTTTTTTACTTTTTCCGTAACTTATGAAACATCCCTTGTAGTAAGCATTGTCAAAATTCACACTTTTAGGAAAAAATAATGGCTACTACATTTGCAGTTCTCAAAGAAGGTTCAACTGGCGCTAGTGTTAGCGAATTGCAGAAAAACTTGACCACATTAAAGTATTACACAGGTGGTATCGATGGTAACTTTGGCAGCAAAACAAAAGATGCTGTTATCAAGTTTCAACAATCACACGCCGTCAAAGTTGATGGTATCGTTGGTTATGAAACCCAAGCTGCGATACTACGTGAAGTTTGGATCTCCAAGCAACCAACCTTAAAAGAAGGTTCACAAGGTCAAGAAGTTAAAAATCTTCAGGAGTTGCTAAATGGCACTGGCGAACTTCCTAAAGGTCAGTTTGGTACAATTAAAGTTGACGGTGTTTTTGGTCCAAATACTAAAGCTGCTGTTATCAAGTTTCAAAAATCTACTGATATCGCAGCAGATGGTGTTGTTGGACTTAAAACATGGAAGCAATTATCTTTCCGCAAGTCTTATAATATGTCTCCGGAACAAATTGTTCTCAATGGAATTTTTAACTTAGCTTGAGAAGGCAGAAGTGCGTTGTTAGAGATAGCATAAAAGTTGTGACGTTTAATGCTAGATTTCTTCATCAAGTTATTTAGTTGATTCCACAGGCTCCATACGTGCTTTCCATCCTTCACGGATAGATAGGCGGTTATGGAGCCTGGTGCTATCTAAAGAAGCCCTATGGTAACGGTAGATAAATAATGCGGTCTTGATATTCATCATCCTCAGAAACAAGAGCCACTAAAATCAATTCTTCAAGGTTTTCGCCAATGCTTAAATTTGGATTCAGGATAAAAATTTCTGGTATGTGACGATTAGCTGCGATGTGTTCAGCCAAATGTACTCGCATGGAAGTCCGGTTATTTGTCACCAGCACAAAGTTATTATCTTCACACCAATAAAGAATTTCTGGATCGAGTGTGCTTTAAAGGAGGCGTTTTTGGCTCTCCCACTACCTTGATAATGATATCAGGTTCTCGCAATCTAATTTGGTTGGGATAGATAGGATTCACATTTTCATCAATCAGATATTTCAATGCCATTTGCTTGTTTCTTGGCTTTTCTTTCTGCTCTGAGTTGCCGAAGTTTCTCGGAAACTGGTGGGGGATTAAGTCGCTGTTCTTCCCTCATTGTGTGACCGTGTTCTATCCAGTTTTTCATATAAGCACTCACAACTTCTTTGTTTTGTAAGTAATAAAGAATTGTTGCATAAACTTGTTCTAAAGTTAGTGATGTATCTGAGCAATTTCCTCTGGAGTGCGACCGAGATCCATGTATTCATAAAGAATTGTTTCAATACCAATCCTTGACCCCTTGAGCCGAATATCACCAGGAGTTAAGAAGTTAAAATAATCTGTTATTTGCGCTGTAGACATCGTTTTCGTTGTGCCAAATGTAGTGATAAATACAGGACTTACGCAAGAAAAACGTGGTTGTGTCATTGCGAGGTAAGGAAGCAATCTCACAATCTTGTTTTTTCGTAACTCGTGTGTAAGTCCTACAATAATTTCTTTACAAGTCTTTCCCCACACCCCACACCCCACACCCAGGAGCGAAGCAACGATAAATGTAACATAAGCGACAAAACAATAATTGCAAAAAATTATCTCAAACTAAATCTCTATCTCCCCACAAGCTCAGCACTCAAGCATAAGCAGTAAAGCAGACAGGCAAGTTATAATTTTTGTGCAGATGAACGTAACAAAAATTTATGACTAACCCCCTTCTACAATCCTTTTTCGTCGGTAGAGCAGCTGCGGAAATCCTCACCGAGAGATTGGAGTTCGCCATTACAGATGCTTTATCGGAACTCGGCAAATGGGACGCTGAAACTAGAGAGCAAATGCGCCAATTTACTGAAGAGGTCATAGAGCGGGCAAATCGTACAGCAGATGCTGCTGGTGCGACTCAAACAACAGGCGGCTATGGAGAAACTGGTTCAACGTCAGTTGACTTACAAGCCACGATTGATGAACTACGAGCAGAAATAGCTACATTGCGAACAGAATTACAACGCTATCGCACTGGAAATTCTTTGTAGAAAGGTTGCTGCGCAGCAACCTTTCTACTAGAAAATTATAAAGGAACAGTTTTGGAATCAGAGTGTCTTTTCTTCCTACTGACTCGGTCAAAAACCAGCGGTACGCAAAACATATGGAAAAAGGTTATTCAGATAAGGCATACCGCTGGAATAGCGAAAACTACTCTCGTAGACGGCGTTTTTTGGACATTTGGTCTTTTGTCTTGACTTTATTGTTCAGGCTGTGGCTGTACAACAAATCTTGGAGTTACCCAGGAGGAGTCAGCGAAGTCAAACAAGCTGCTCGACGTAAGGCTCAAGCGGTATGGATTCGCAATACTCTGCTAGATTTAGGACCAACGTTTATCAAAGTTGGGCAACTGTTCTCTACCCGTGCTGATATCTTCCCTAGCGAGTATGTTGAAGAACTAGCCAAGCTACAAGATAAAGTGCCTGCATTTAGCTATGAGCAGGTAGAAGCGATTATTGAGCAAGAACTAGGCAAGAAAATTCCCCAACTCTACCAAAGTTTTGAACCCATACCTCTAGCTGCAGCAAGCTTAGGACAAGTACACAAAGCTGTACTGCATTCGGGAGAAGCTGTTGTTGTCAAAGTCCAACGTCCTGGTCTTAAAAAACTTTTTGAAATAGATTTACAAATTCTCAAGGGAATTACACGCTACTTTCAAAACCATCCTAAATGGGGACGTGGACGCGATTGGATGGGCATCTACGAGGAGTGTTGTCGCATTCTTTGGGAAGAAATTGATTATCTCAATGAAGGTCGCAACGCTGATACTTTTCGTCGTAATTTTCGTACCTACGACTGGGTAAAAGTTCCACGCGTCTACTGGCGTTACACTTCATCGCGGGTATTGACTTTAGAGTATGTTCCTGGTATAAAGATTAGCCAATACGAAGCAATAGAAGCAGCAGGTTTGGATCGGAAAATTATTGCCCGTCAGGGTGCCCAAGCATACCTGCTTCAGCTACTCAATGATGGGTTTTTCCATGCTGACCCCCATCCCGGCAATATTGCCGTCAGTCCTAATGGTGCTTTGATATTCTATGATTTTGGCATGATGGGGCGCATCAAAACCAATGTGCGTGATGGACTGATGGACACGCTGTTTGGTATTGCTTCAAAAAACGGCGATCGCGTTGTTCAATCTCTCATTGATTTGGGAGCACTCGCGCCAGTAGAGGACATGGGACCTGTACGGCGTTCTGTCCAGTTTATGCTGGATAATTTTATGGATAAGCCCTTTGAAAATCAATCGGTAGCTGCTATTAGTGACGATTTGTACGAAATAGCATATGGTCAACCGTTTAGATTTCCCGCCACCTTCACTTTTGTGATGCGAGCTTTCTCGACACTCGAAGGTGTAGGAAAAGGGTTAGATCCAGAATTTAATTTTATGGAAGTTGCCCAACCATATGCCATGCAGCTTATGACCAATATGAATGGTTCTGATAGCAATAGCTTTCTCAATGAATTGAGTCGTCAAGCAGTTCAGGTCAGCAGTACTGCATTGGGACTACCACGCAGGCTGGAAGACACACTCGAAAAGCTAGAACGGGGAGACGTACGTGTCCGTGTCAGATCTGTTGAAACAGAGCGTCTGCTACGACGGCAAACCAGTATTCAGCTGGGGATGACTTATGCTGTTATTGTGAGTGGTTTTACGCTTTCGGCTACGATCTTATTGGTAAAAGAATATATATGGTTGGCAACGCTTGCAGGTTTGATCGCAGTTGCAGTGTCAGGTTTACTGATTCGACTGCTGATGCGCCTCGACCGCTACGACCGTATGTCATAAATTTAGTGAATGGTATATGAAACTTAATTTTACCGGTGTTACTGATCCGGGACTTATTCGTTCTAATAATCAGGATGCTCACTATATCGACCAACAGGGGCGCTTCTTCATTGTCGCTGATGGCATGGGTGGTCATGCAGGAGGTGAACAAGCAAGCCGTATTGCGACAGGGCAAATTGAGGCGTACTTGAGTGCTAATTGGGATTCCTCTAAGCCTTCGCAGGAGTTATTAAAGGAAGCTTTATTACAGGCGAATGAAGCGATTTTGCTTGATCAGCAAAATCATCCGGAACGTTCTGACATGGGCACAACAATTGTAGTCGTCATTTTTCGTCCCCAAGAGCCACCTTTATACGCTCATGTTGGTGACTCAAGGCTATACCGTTTTCGAGATTCGCAATTGCAGCAAATCACAGAAGACCATACTTGGATAGCACGCGCTATTAAAATGGGTGAAATTACGCAACAAGAAGCCCGGATTCATCCCTATCGTCATGTGTTGTCTCGGTGTTTAGGGCGTGAAGACGTCAATCAAATTGATGTGCAACAACTAGATGTGAAAAGGGGCGATCGCCTACTGTTATGCAGTGATGGTTTAACAGAAGAACTCGCCGATCCGAAAATTGCTGACTATCTCCAACTAAGTGTGCCGAAAAAAGCTGCTGTTTCCCTAGTTGAAGCTGCCAAAGAGCACGGCGGACACGATAACATCACCGTTGTTATTGTCGCGTTGGAGTAGGAAAGAGGTTTTTCAAAACAGGACTTTAGCTAAAGCACTGCTTATCTATCCGTGATATAAGAAAAATGTCATGTGCGGCTTTAGCTATGTCAATTCTTGACTCCAATCAAAGTTACACTTTCAGCCGATACTTTGAGCTTGGCTTTGAAGCTAGCGAACTCGCTCAAGAATTTGGCTATAGTTTAACTCGAAAAACGCTCAATTTACCCCAGTTCCCTGATGAACTTGACCGTTTGGGAGAATTGCGCGCTCGCATTGAGGAAGTACTACCATTTGTACCGTTGACGAACGAACTCGCAAGACGAGAAATTCTCATCTCGCGAGTGGTGACGGAGTTAATTCATTACACACAGGCAGAATTACGAATTGAATATAGTCTGAAGGTTTCTAATTGGCTGCAGGGCAATTTAGATTATTTGCTACGGGTAAATTCCGTTAATCAACTATTAGTCATTGAGGCAAAATACGAAGATTTAACGCGAGGTTTTACGCAGTTAGTCGCTGAATTAGTGGCACTCGACCAGTGGTCAAGAGCAACTACAATTGAACAACAGCCAATTTTAATTGGCGTTGTTTCTACAGGTACAATATGGCAATTCGGTAGGCTTGACCGTAACATAAAGCATTTTGAACAGGGGATTAATAGCTATCGAGTTCCTGAAGATTTGGAACAAGTGATGCGAATTTTAGTAGCAGCTTTGAAAGGAAACAATTAAAAAAGCACCAGGAGCATCCCATTCTAAGTTCCATAAACCTGGGACCAAGTTGTGACGAGGAAAACGACAACTGCTGCGATCGCCAACAACCCTTGAATCAAATTGCCAACCAGCGTACCTGCGACAATTCCTATACCAGCTTTAATCGCTAGTCCAAAATCTCGTCGATAAAGATACTCACCGATAATTGATCCAACAAGTGGTCCGAGTAACATTCCAAGTAATGGACCACCAAAAGGTAGTGCTGGCAAGAATCCTAAGAAACCTAGTACTAACCCAACAATTGCACCAATTTGTCCCCACTGACTTGCACCTGCTTTTTTTGCACCCAAGTAGCTTGCTAAAAAATCAACTCCTACACTCAGGAGTAAAACAACAACTGTGACAATGAGTGGCGTTTGTATTGCAGCAAAAGAATCACTTATAAATCCCCAAATGATAATTGCTATTAAAATTAAACTGGCTCCTGGAATCGCAGGAACTACAGCACCGACAATACCCACAGCCATAACGGCAACTAGTAACCAATAAAGAATTTGCATAATTTTTTCGTTGTTGATTTTGCTATACACCAAATAACAGTTATCAGTTATCAGTTATCAGTTATCAGTTATCAGTGAGCGATTAAAAATTATTTGTTCCCTGTTTACTGTTCACTGTTAAGCGTTCACTGTTCACTGTTCACTGTTCACTGTTCACTGTTAAGCGTTCACTGATTCAAAGTTACAGCTAATTTATCTGCAATTCCCGCAATCCAATTTTCATCTTGTTTAGTGTAACTGCGAGGAGCATTCGCTGCCAAAATTAAGACTCCATCTTCACCAATGGGTTGACAAATGACACCTTGAGTGTTTTCTGGCAAATAATCAAATTCAACTCTTCCTGGGTAAACTTTTAAATCTACCAGATAAACTGCCTTGTGTTTTTCTAGCACTCTTTTTAAGATTAGTCCTGGTACAACTTCCGACTTGGGACTTAGAATTCCCCGACGTAACAAAACTTTATTTTTGTAGAAAACGACGAGCGATCGCGTCACAGTATTAGTTAACAACAAATGTGATGCCCAGGCTAGTTCTGTTTTCACAGTTTGCGGTAAATCCGGTGCAAGTACAAAACCTTCTTCACCAGTCAGTTGTACGGCTTCAGGTAAACGCGGTTGTACTTGCTGCCAAATTAACCCTACTAAAATCAAGACAGCACTCAAAATCACACCCAAAACATCTGCACGCGCTTGAGAATTTGTTAATTCGCTTGAGAGCAAACGGTTAATCAGCAATAGGACAGCGCCCAACCCACCTACTACGATAGGTAGACGCCGCAGAACCCTATTGGGGTCGGATTTAGTCATGAGTCGTAAGTCCGTATTATCCCCTTGTTGTTATTCGTCTCCTGGTTCAATAATGCGTTGAAATAAGTAACCAGTTCCTCTTGCCGTGAGGATTAATTCTGGATTACTTGGATCATCTTCTAATTTTGCACGTAAACGGGAGATATGTACATCGACTACACGAGTATCCACATGGCGTTCTGGTGTATATCCCCAGACTTCTTGTAAAATTTCTGAACGGGAGAAAGCTTCTCCAGAACGGCTGACTAACAACTCTAGTAAGCTAAACTCCATGCCTGTCAAGCGAATGCGCTCATCGCCTTTATACACTTGCCGCTTATTCGTGTCAATTTTGATAGTAGCAACGTGAATCACTCCAGAACTAGGAATACCAGAGGCACCTGTTTTGTCCACACGCCGTAGCACTGAGCGAATGCGGGCTTCTAGCTCCTTAGGGGAAAAAGGTTTGACTACGTAATCATCAGCACCTAATTCTAAACCCGTAATTCGGTCAGCAACGTCCCCCAAGGCTGTTAACATAATAATAGGGACATCTGATTCTTTACGTAATTCTTGGCACACGCCGTAACCATCTAGCTTCGGCATCATCACGTCTAAAACCACTAAGTCAGGCTCTGCTTTGCGAAAAGTATCCAGAGCTTCCTCCCCGTCACCAGCTGTTACCACATCGTAACCAATCATCGAAAGCCGCGTTTCTAAAATCCGGCGAATACTGGCTTCGTCATCTACCACTAGAATTTTTTCTTTATGACTTTCCAAGTTTGTCAATACTCCTTAACTAAAATTTTTCATGATTAATTTTTACTACCATATTATTAAGATATCATTTCACAAATTGATTGAAAAAAACCCGCATGTACTACAATAATTGGATTTTAGTTTGCTGAAAAACTTAAGCAAAGATTAAGAATATTTCATAAGATTAAGAATGCCAAAGCCAAAAAGTTATTACGTTTGTAACGAATGCGGAGCAGAATCCCCTCAGTGGTTTGGTAAGTGTCCAGCTTGCGGCACCTACAACTCTTTAGAAGAGCAAATTAATATTCAGTCATCAACAGATGTGCCAAGTCGCGGAGTGAGTGGATGGCATGGTCAAGCAGGGGGAGGCAAAACTCCTGCAACTAAACCAGCCAAACCGCGAGCTTCTTTGACTTTTGATCAGATTAGCGATCGCCAAGTCACACGTTGGGCTTCTGGCTATGAGGAACTTGATCGGGTGCTTGGCGGTGGAGTTGTTCCTGGTTCAATGGTGCTGATAGGCGGTGAACCAGGAATTGGGAAATCTACGCTGCTGTTGCAAGTATCGAATAAACTGGCGCAGAGATACCGCATCCTCTACGTATCTGGAGAAGAATCAGGACAACAGGTGAAGTTAAGAGCCTCTCGTTTGGGAGTGACAAAATCCCTCAGTCTAATAGGTGATGGTAACGGTAATGGGAAACCAGCACAAGAAACTCCCGAAGTAACTCTCCAAGAAATGCCGAAAGTAGAGGAAGCTGAGGGTATAGGTGCTGATTTGTATATTTTGCCAGAAACAGACTTGGAAGAGATTTTGCGGGAGATGGATTCACTCAAACCCAATGTGACAATCATTGATAGTATTCAAACAGTGTTTTTCCCTGCTCTAACTTCTGCACCAGGTTCTGTCGCTCAGGTACGCGAATGTACCGCAGCTTTGATGAAGGTGGCAAAACACGACGACATCACAATGTTAATTGTGGGACACGTTACCAAAGAAGGGGCGATCGCCGGACCAAAGGTATTAGAACACTTAGTTGATACAGTGTTGTATTTTGAAGGTGCGCGCTTTGCTTCTCACCGGTTATTACGGACAGTCAAAAACCGTTTTGGGGCAACTCACGAAATCGGCATCTTTGAAATGGTTGACCACGGACTGCGAGAAGTCCCCAACCCTTCAGAACTCTTTTTAGGTAACCGCGATGATCCGGCTCCTGGTACTGCAATTGTCGTTGCTTGTGAAGGGACACGCCCGATTGTCGTAGAATTGCAAGCTTTAGTCAGTCCTACCAGCTATCCCGCACCACGTCGGGCGGGTACAGGTATAGATTATAACCGCTTAGTGCAAATTTTGGCAGTGCTAGAAAAGCGGGTGGGGATTCCAATGTCAAAGCTGGATTCTTATGTGGCGTCTGCAGGTGGGTTGAATGTAGAAGAACCAGCAGTGGATTTGGGAATAGCGATCGCCATTGTTGCCAGTTTCCGCGACAGGATTGTCGATCCTGGTACCGTACTTATAGGGGAAGTTGGCTTAGGAGGACAAGTCCGCTCAGTATCGCAAATGGAACTGCGGCTAAAAGAAGCAGCAAAGTTGGGATTTAAAAGGGCAATTGTCCCAAAAGGGCAAAAATACCCCGACTATAATATAGAAATTTTGCCAGTCTCAAAAGTCATAGATGCGATTATTGCAGCGATACCGCCGCAGCAGGGGCTGACAGAAGAAGATTTGGCACCGGATGAGGAGGATGAGGAGTAGAATTATACCTCTGGTCGCTTGCACCCTATCCATTACCCACATCTTTCTTAAGATGGCTGTAAGGCAGACAGGGAGGGGACATGTCAAGTAAACAACGGCGGCATGATTGACAAAGTGGATATTCTAGGAATTCCAGTTTTCTCAGCCACGAGGCTCGCCGGACAGGCAAGAGGGTGTGTCACCAGTAAGTCGGCTTCTCGTGCAGCCTCCATCAGGTCATAGTATGTTGCCCGTAAATGGGGCATCGTTAAATAGCTGATGCCATAATCAAGAACCTGTTGAGACTCTGACAGCAACTGGATGAACTGTCCTACTTGTTCAACATTGATATACCCATCAGGTCTAATTGCACAAAACTCAATCCCTTCCGATTCAATCATCTGGCGAAAAATCTCGCTGGTTGCTATTACAGCACGATGTCCTCGTGCGTGTAATTCAAGAGCTAGAGCAATAAAGGGAAATACATCCCCAAAAGAGCCACTGGTAGCAAGCACAATATGTTTGCTCATTGTTTTACCGTTCTGGAAATTGGAGATGACGTTGATGAATTGATTTGTCATATTTGACTGACACCATTTTTAGAAATGAATTGTCAATTGAATTATCAGATTGAATCATGATTTCAATGGCAAGAATTCTATTTATTCATGAATTCTATCTTTAAATTTCAACTCAAAATAATCATATTTTCTTTAAAATTATTTAACAATAATCAATACATTTAGCATAAAAAAACATGTTAAATGTATTGATCTAATTTGTGATTTTTGAAATTGTAAATAAAAAAATTATTCTAATTCGATTATTTATACGTATGATTCAAACTGTGAACTCAGAAAATAATAATCCGAAATAAATGGCTTGCTCTTGAGTAAGTCGGCGTGAAAAAATCAACCTATTTAATGAAATGTTAAATCTGCAGATAGCTTGAAAATAGGTTATTTCACAGTTTTTTCAACAATTAACATACATTGGTTTTATTATGCTGACTTACCTAACATTGTGAGCTGCGCTGCATGAGTTCGTCCAGAAAGGATGATATCCAAGATGGTTCCGAAGTTCGACGGGGTAAGGAGACTTTACACCATTGGATCTGACGTACAAAAAATAGGGCAGACTTCTGTTTCTCCTATCTTGGCAGAAGTTATCAGCTCCAAATTCGGTGAAGCTGCCGATGCTCCAGCTCTTAGCCGCCCAAAGGGCGATCGCTGGTTTGCTGGAATTATCTTGGGACTGGCACACACTTCACCGAAATTTGCCACCACCTTAAGTGCGATCGCCTCAACTGAAATCTCTCACCTAACTCAAGATATCTCAATCCCAACACGACACAGCGAGTACGCAACAGGTGCAACTCACACTCTCATAACCACACTACCAACTCTAGATATACTTCCAGTCCGTTGGTTAGTGGTAGAACTGTTGGTTTTGCTATCTCAAAAAGGTGACGAGTACGCCCAAACCGAAGCAGGGGGGCAATTATTGCAGCAACTCAAACCTACTCGCTTCTTTAAAAATGGAGTACTTGCCTTTAACTGTGCGCAAGTTCCTCGTTGGTTAGCCATCAGTCATGAAGCAGCCGAAGCCTATAAAACTTCTGCTAGTCCTCAGATAAAGCAAGGTTATTTGCTTGATGTGGGTGAACAGTGGTTATGGAGTTTGATGCCAACAGACTTAAATCTCAGTCAACTCAAAAGTGACATCTCGGTATCGGGTGCTACTACAGACACTTTTGTGGCATCTTTGGGCATAGATGCAGAACGTTGGTTTAGTTGCGTTGCTTTGGGACTTGCGTTGGTATCGCCAAGAATTGCTGAGGTTTTGTCTGCGATTGTGCCAGGTAAGGTTCCCTCTGGCAGCATCGCCACAAGCGTTCCTGTCACAACCGTAGTTTCTCCACCACCATCTGAACAAACAATACTCGACTCGGTTCTCCAAGAAGAAGGATCGCTACAGCGATGACTATTGACGAACAACTGTTATCTCGTGTTGAAGCCTTACGTATTCCTTTGGATGATCCCGACTTGCCCATCGACTGGAAAGACTGGTATCACTTCCTTCTTTGGGATCTACAGGGAAAAATACGGATACTGGTGAACATAGCGCTGGTGGGAAGACCAGAACAGGGAGAGATTCAAGTCAGTTTTTTGATTAATATAGCTAGCGACCTGCTTCCTGCAGAATACCACATTGATATTCCCATAGCAACATTTGGTACTGCCTTGAGTTTGGAATGGCAACCCGACATGGTGCGCCAAAACCCCTTGCGGATTTTCGGAAACGGACTCAACCTAGAAATTAACGGCAAGCACTCGACGCTAGAAGTCCGGGACGAAAGAATGCAATTATCGATTCGTTTTCAAGGCGAGGCACAAGCCATGCCCTTATTAGTTACTGAAGATTCACCCTTTGGTAGTGGTTTCATCGGTTGGGGTTTAGTACCAGGTTTACAGGTTATGGGAGAATTATCTGTAGGCGGACAAAGCTTCAGTATCGACGAGAATTGGTTTAGCTATCATGACCGCAACTTTGGTCGTTTTCGTTGGGGTGAAGATATTGGGTGGGAATGGTTTGTCGCTTTCGCCACTTGTGATGATGGTCGGCAAATAACCTTAGTTTTAGACCAACGTACCAACAAAGACCATTCTAGCAAAGGCTTACCCTATATTTTTGTCTATATTGGTAACGAGTTAACCAAAGTTTTTATGGGTTCTAGTTTATACATTAACTGGGAATGGTCGCCTTCTGCTGTCACGCCTGTGCGTCTCCCTGGAATTATGGCTTCGCTGTTTGGCGATCGCGCCATCAGAGTTCCTCAAGCCCTGCAAGTCGAAGCTGCTGATCAACAAGGTCGATTGCTACTCAATGTCCAATTTGAAACGATAGCAGAGTTAGTTGTGCCAGACAATCAAGACCGTCAATATACTTTCATTGAGGAAGTCACTGGCACAGTTGAAGTTAGCCTTTTTCTACAAGGAGAAACTCTACAAGCAAAGGGATTACTTTATGGAGAATACGTACTTTAACCCTAGTAGCGCCTCTAGGCTAAAATGTTAGGTATTTCTGACTTTTGAGCCGAGGAATGAGAGCAATGTCCTAGATTCAATACCTGAGAGTTGCTGGTCGCTAGACATCGGACTTGACAATATACATACTTACCCAGTTTTGTCAAGCCCTAACAAGTTAGAAGTGGGTCATTATGAGAATTTTGATAGTTGAAGATGACGATCGCATTGCCAAGCCATTAGCTGAGTATTTAAGACGCCAACACCATATTGTGGATATCACAAGCGATGGAATTGAGGGCTGGGAATGGTCTCAATCAGGGTTATACGAACTCATTTTATTAGATTTAATGCTCCCTAAATTAGATGGAATTACTCTGTGTCAGCGTTTACGTGCGGCTTCATCTAACGCTCTCATCTTAATGCTGACAGCACGAGATACAACAGGCGATAAAATTATTGGACTCGATGCTGGTGCTGATGATTATTTAGTCAAGCCGTTTGATCTAAAAGAGTTAGCAGCACGCATCAGGGCTTTAGCTAGGAGAAGTCAAGAGATTCGCCCACCGATTTTAATTCACGGGGAAATGCAACTCGATCCTGCTACCCAACAGGTTACTTATGCAGGGGATGCTCTATCATTAACCCCTAAAGAATACATGATATTAGAATGTTTTTTGAGAAACCCAAATCAAGTTTTGACTCGTTCGGCAATCCTCGATAAACTGTGGGAAATTGATAAATCTTCTGGAGAAGGAAGTATCAAAACTCATATCACCAATTTACGGAATAAACTCAGATCTGCTGGAAGTTCAGAAGACTTCATCGAAAATATTTATGGTATTGGTTATCGTCTCGGTCACAAGTAAAATAATTTAGTAGAAATCTTTGGTCAGTTTTTCACAGTTAAAGCAACAAAGCTCTCTGCTAGTAACTGATAATTTAATAGTCACAAGAATGTGTTTCAAAAAATTCGGTATCGGTTGTTATTGTCTTACTTAGTGGTGTTCGCATCGCTGCTGGCAATATTTGGGATCGCAGTCCGAGTTGCTTTCACTCGCAGTCTGACTCAACAAACAACAAATAGACTCATAGCCATAGGACAAGGTGCGGCTGCAAATGTAGAGTTTGAAAAAGGTCACCTGACAGTAGAAAGTGACTTTCGTCCACAAGACTTAATAACTCGTCATCAAGCATTGCAGTGGTTTGATATTCAGGGAAATTTGATTGCCCAACAAGGAGAAACTGTCTTAACTTTACCCTTGTTACCAAGCAAAATGGTGCAAATTCAGACTGATAAAGTTCCTATTCAAGCAGTGACTATACCAATTATTGGTAGCGATAATAATCAACTAGTTGGGTATGTCAGAGTAAGTCAATCTCTAGAAGAATTTGAGGAAACCCTGGAAAAATTGGACTGGGGATTAGGCGGTGGAATTATTATAACTTTGGTTCTTAGTGGAGTTGGGGGAATTTTACTAACTCGTCAAGCGATGCAGCCAATTGAGGAGAGTTTTCAAAGACTCAAACAGTTTACTGCTGATGCTTCCCACGAACTACGCAGTCCGTTAATGGCAATTAAAATTAATGCTGATTTGGCGCTAGAATACCCAGAAGAAATAGGAGCAAAAGAGGTAGAAAAGTTTCAGGCGATCGCCAGCGCTACTAACCAGATGACTCGCCTCACAGAAGACTTACTATTCTTAGCACGCACCGATAAAGTTCCGAATCAAAATTGGGAGACTCTCAATTTAACGTCTATTTTAGAGAACTTAGTACAACTGTATAAACCTCAAGCTCAAGCCAAGCAAATTAACTTGATATCTCAGTTGAGCGAAAATCTTTATTTGATGGGTGATTCAGTTCAATTGACACGGCTATTTACGAATTTAATTGAAAACGCCCTTTATTACACACCATCATCCGGTGTAGTTGAAATCAAAACTAGTCGTGTCGCTTCCCAGCTTTATGTGAACGTGCAAGACACAGGTGTGGGAATTGCGCCAGAACATATCGACAAGGTTTTTGAGCGCTTTTGGCGAGCAGATCTGTCTCGTTCTTATTGGGGAGGTGGTTCTGGTTTGGGGTTAGCGATCGCTCAAGCCATTGCTCAAAATCATGGTGGATTGATTACTGTCACGAGTCAATTAGGAATTGGTAGTTGTTTTACAGTACGCTTACCAGCTTCTTGACTATCAAGACTTGATAAAATTTACTTTTTATGCTTCATAAAATGACGCAGCAAGTACCAGAAGACAGCTAAATTCAAGAAAAGTACTATGAACTTTAGTATTGTAATTCCTTTAATTAACTCAAAGATTTCTGGAGGGATACTAATGCCAACAAGTCCCACAACTAACAGTGTTGCCCAAGATTTTTCATACCACAAACCAACTGCTTCAATTGCAGTTACAATAGCATAAACCCCAATAGCTATTCCGCTGAATTTCAGTTTTGTTGGACTTATCTTCAGAATTTTATCTATGAGCAATTCAATAATTGTCATTTTGGTTTCTAAAACATAAGATTCTGAAAAATCAGCTAAGTTTTGGTAATTTTTTAGTGCTAATAGCAAGGCGATAGAAGTAACAGCTAAGAGTGAAGCGACAAAGGTCTTGTAAATGACAATTGCTAATAAACCAGGTGGGCGCTTATTTTTCACGTAACCTCTTCAAATTGTTTAATATCTACTTGATTCTAATCCCAATTATACAAATAAGGGATTGTGAAGGTTATCTTCAACAATCCCCATGTAGTTGATGTTTTGTTAATACGCGCTACAGCAGTATTTTACTTAACTTCTGGTGCTTACAACTGAGATAGTGTAAATTTCAATTTCCCTACTTACCATCATCATTAGTTTCACCATCGCCATCACTGGTTTGCTGAACTTGAATGCTACTTTTGGGGCGAGTGGCTTCATTCTTATCGTCTTCTTGATTGGCATTCTCAGTGTAGAGAACCTTAGCATTACCAGCATCAACTTTAATCTCTTGCTGGGCAATTTCTACAGCATAAACTAAGTTGCCATTTTCATTTTCGAGTTTGACGCTGCTAGCTTTACCTCCTACAGATGTTTCAGCTGCTTGCTGTGCTTGTTGTGCTGTAATTTTAGCTAGAGGTTGTAATTTAGTTGCTTCTTGCTGTTCTTGTGCATCGTCGTTGGTTTCACCATCGCCATCACTAGCTTGCGCAACTTGGGTAACACTATGATGCTGACGCACAATTGCAACTGGAGATTGTGGTTGTTTTGCAGACACAACTCGCGATAATCCAGCAAGTCCCAAAGTACCAAAAAAAGCTGTTGTCAAAATGATTTTTGTTGAAGTTTTCATAGTTGTAGAATACCTTTCATTCTGGGTTTGTCTTTTCACGGTATGTAAGAAAAGTTCAGAAATAGTCAAGATTGGTTGGAGTTAACAAAATTCAATATCAAATCGTTAAATCAAGTAAGAATTAGAGATTTAAGCAATTTTCTATTCATCTATCAAGGGTAAATTCCGCTTGAAATAAAATCTTGACTTTTTCTTGACCTTTGGTGTGTATAGTGCAATCACTATGAACTCCAGTTATGAAAAAAACTTTTCTCTGGTTCTATTGATGGGAGTGTTTTTAAGTACTATTTTTTATTGTGAAAAAGAAATGAACAAAGTTGCAAAAGTCACAATTTTCTTCTGGATCATGAAGATCATCGCTACGACGCTTGGTGAGACAGCTGGTGACTTCATCTCAATGTCTCTTGGGCTGGGGTATTACATAGCGTTTGCCGTAACGTTCGCCATTCTGGCTATTTTCCTGTTTTTTCAAATTCAATCCGACAGATATCGTCCAGTCCTTTATTGGGCGGCTATCATTGCGACAACCACAGCCGGAACCGAAGTTTCAGACCTGATGGATCGATCTTTCGGATTGGGCTACGCAGTGGGATCGCTCATCTTGGTAGCCGGTCTGTTGAGCGTTCTTGCCATCTGGTACTATCGAGATCGGGATCTGAGCGTTTATCCGATTATGAGGAAAGACGCAGAGACCACCTATTGGCTGGCCATGGTGTTCTCCAACAGTTTGGGAACGGCTTTTGGTGACTTTCTGACAAGCAACTTGGGACTGAGCTATATCCACGGCGCATTCGTGACGGCTAGCGTCATTGGTGTTGTCATCGCGCTTCACTACCTAACAAAGTTGAGTGATATTCTCTTATTCTGGCTCGCGTTTATCTTCACGCGACCCTTCGGAGCCACCTTCGGAGATTTTCTTACCAAACCAGTCAAAGATGGCGGTCTATCACTGCCAAGGGGCTATGCTTCGGCGATCGCCTTTATCCTGCTTGCAGTTGTCCTATTCTTTTGCGTGCGAAATGAGAAAAAAAGTGCGTCATATCAAATCCGGGTAAATGCACATGGTATAAAAAACCCATAAGCATTATAAATTAAGGGTGAAGGTTTGTGGGAACTGCGTGCAATCAACAGGATTTGATATCAGCCACTTGAGTGATGCATTTAAGCAGATAGATGATTCACCCCTCATCCTCGGAATTGTAGGTTTGCTAAACCTTCCCCTTCTGATTTTTGGTTTTGCTGAAACGATGAATGACATTAAAATATGCTCCGAAAAATTTCAACTTTCTGGTTGCGTTATATACATCCTCGTTTGGCTCCTTTAATTGCCACAATTGGTATTGTTGGACTTATTAGTTGTCTGCTTATCCTTTTTGTTTTAGCAAACTTAGCTGAAGAGGTTTTAGAGCGAGAAGCTTTTGCATTTGATACGACTTTTCTGTTATGGCTACATCAGTTTGCTAATCCAACTCTAGATAATTTAATGCTGGCTATAACGAGTCTTGGTAGTTCAACGACAGTAGTAGTAGTGGCAGCATTGACTTTAGGAACACTTTGGTGGCGACATTACCGAGTCGAAACATATATTTTTGTGCTTACCTGTTTAGGAGGGTTAATTTTAAATAGAGGGTTAAAGTTATTTTTCTCTAAACCTCGTCCGCAACTTTGGACTCTTTTGATTTCTGAGAAGTCTTTTAGTTTTCCCAGTGGTCATGCATTAGGTTCTATGGTACTGTACGGTTTTATTGCTTATATACTAGCTACTCATTATCGGAAATTTTCACAGATAATCTACACTTTAGCAGTTATTTTAATTGTGGCAATTGGTACCAGTCGGCTGTATTTAGGAGTACATTGGCCGACAGATATAATTGCAGGTTACGGTATTGGATTTTTGTGGTTGATGATATGTATCACAATGCTGAAGCTACAGAGATTAAGGCAGGGACAGTCTCTTGATTGAAAAAGCTAAACTTGATTGATCGGTTGTGGTGGGATGAAATAGCGCATATGTTCGTTCTCGTAACACTGTTAATATAGAACTACATTGTTTTTGGCTAGTGAAACAACAGAAAGACAACTGTGAAAATTCTCTTGGTGGAAGACGATGAGCGGATTGCCCTAGCACTAGCAGAAGCGTTAACTGACCAACATTATGTGGTTGATATCGCGTCGGATGGTCAAGTAGGGTGGGAGTTTGTAGAAATTTTTTTCTATGACTTAATTGTATTAGATATAATGTTACCTCAGTTAGATGGTATCAGCTTTTGCCAGCAGTTGCGTAGAAGAGGTTATTCTATGCCAATTATAATGCTGACAGCTAAAGATACAAGCACTGATAAAGTTATGGGGCTAGATGTAGGTGCAGATGATTATGTGGTCAAACCCTTTGATTTACAAGAGTTAATGGCTCGAATTCGCGCTTTGCTGCGACGTGGAATTGCTATTTTACCTCCTGTTCTAGAATGGGAAGATTTGTGTTTAGACTCTAGTAAACTTGAGGTGACATATAAGGGAAAGTCGATACATTTTTCTCCAAAAGAATATCGAATATTAGAGTTATTTATGCGTCATACTCATCGAGTGTTTAGTCGTAGTGAAATTATTGAGCATCTTTGGTCTTTTGAGAAAATACCAGGAGAAGAAACAGTTAAAGTTCACATTAAAAGTTTACGTCAAAAATTAAAATTAGCTGGAGCATCTACTGATTTTATCGAGACAATCTACGGCTTGGGTTATCGCCTCAAGCAATCTTCTTAAGTTTATGTTTCAGGTTTTACGCTGGCGGCTTCTACTTTCATATATAAGTGTTATGGTGGTGATTTTGGGAGTATCCACTGTAGTTGTTTATGAGTTTGTTGCCTACAAACTTTATCAAAAACTAGACCGCCAGATGATTACATTAGCAGATGCTGCTGCTCATAGTTTACTAACAATTAAGGCTGATGCAAAAGCGATTTCGCGTAGAACTCCTCGGAATTTGGATTATGATCAAGATTTAGATATACCTTGGCAAGATTTATACAATAATCATCAAGGTGTAGAATGGTTTGATGGCAATGGTCGGTTATTGGGTCATGCAGGTCGTTATATTCCTCACATTCCATTTAATCCAAATACGAAAGTTTCTCAACACAAAAAAATTCGCAGCATTATTATTCCTGTCTACTCCGCTAGTTTTATTCCAGAAAGAAAACAACTACAGGGATATGTGCGGGTAAACGAATCTATTGAAAATTTGCAAGAAGAACTTGATAGGCTATTATGGGGATTCAGTTGTGGAGGACTCATTGCTGTTATTTTAACTGGGGTTAGCAGTTGGTGGTTGACAAGACGATCCTTAAAGCCTGTTGAACAAAGTTTTCAACAATTAAAACAGTTCACTGCAGATGCTTCCCATGAGTTGCGAAGTCCCCTTACAGTTGTGAAAACCTCTGTTGAGGTGATGATGAATCACCCAGAACGAATTCACCCCAATGATGAAAAGAAGTTGAAAGCGATCGCAAGTGCTACTAACCAAATGACTCGTTTAGTAGAAGATTTACTCCTGTTAGCAAGAACTGACGCCACACAAACGCTAACTTTTAAGTGGGTATCAATTCCCCTAGATGAACTTTTAGAAGATTTGATGGATTTACTGCAACTACAAGCAGATGTTAAGGGAATCATCCTCAAGTCAGAAATACCCGAAGAGGTGTTTGTTAAGGGGAACCCTGTTGAGTTAAAGCGATTATTTTCTAATCTCCTAGAAAATGCTTTGCAGTATACACCAACTGGAGGAACTGTAAGTGTCAGGGTAATTAGACGAGATCGCTTTGTTTTTGTTTCTATCAATGATACTGGTATTGGTATTGCCCCAGAAGATATTCCACTAATTTTCAATCGCTTTTGGAGGGCAGAGAAAGCCAGAAGTCACAGAGAAGGAGGCTTGGGCTTGGGATTAGCTATTGCTGCTGCGATCGCCCATGCTCACAGTGGAGAAATTACTGTCAAAAGTCAAGTTGGCGTTGGTAGTTCTTTTCAAGTACGTCTGCTTGCTGTTTTGAAAACATAGTGAGCACAGAAATTTGTTCAGATATTAACCATCTTTCCGAGTTTTTTACTTTTCACATCTAAAGTAGCTAGTACTGCTTTGCGAAATTCAAAAACCATGATTGTTCTGTAGCTTTTAACAAAAGTGGGAAAGGGTTAGCAAATTCCGTTTACCTGTACTAGAACAGTAACAGAATGAATCCGTTCACTGAAAAATCGCCTCGTCAAAAGTTGCATCTTCATTACCTGGATGGCTTACGAGGAATTGCAGCTTTGTATGTGGTAGCCGTACATATTGAACCATCTCTAGGAGAAAAGTTACCTAGATTTTGGTTACTTTTTCAAAATACACTGAGATATGGTGCATTCAGTGTTGTTATTTTTATTGTCCTTTCTGGCTATGTTCTCATGTTGCCAGTTACACGTTCACAAAGTGGTTTTGTTTCTGGTGGTTTACTTGAGTATTTTAAAAGGCGATCACGTCGAATTTTACCACCTTACTATGCGACTCTTTTGGGATGTCTATTACTCGCATTTGCAATATTCTTGCTAGAAAAGTTTACTAATTTTCAATGGGATGAGGTTGCCGGAAAAGGTCCATTTTTTCCCTACTTTTCATTGATCGATGTGTTATCCCACCTGTTTATAGTTCACAATTTTACTGGTAGTACATACATGACTATTAACCCACCAATGTGGAGTGTGGCTACAGAGTGGCAACTCTATTTTTTATTTCCACTTTTACTACTACCCATATGGCGACGTTTCGGGTTGCTAGCCGTCGTTATGACCGGCTTTGGTTTAGGAATATTACCATTTTATATTCTGAATGATTTTTCAATGGCAACCAGTTCTTGGTTCATTGGCTTATTTACCTTGGGGATGGCTGCAGCAGAAATTGGATTTTCTCAAGAACCTAAGTTAATAGCTTTTAGAAAGTCTTTACCGTGGAGTATGATGGCAATAATTTTCGCTATTGTTGCCTTTATAACTGAGTGGAAAAGACTGGGATTACCGATATGGATTGGTCAGAGTTTTTTTGGTTCTTCTGCAGCTTGTTTATTTATTTACTGCACTCAGTTTGTGATTTCGGGCAAAAAGTTACCTCATGTTTTAGGGGTAGTTGAGCATCCTTGGGTAATTACATTGGGCGCATTTTCTTACAGTCTGTATCTCACCCATGGACCAGTCATCACCATGCTACGTTACTTTCTTTATACTCTAAATATGACGCCCTTCATGTTTGCGACAACATCTTACTTAATGGGTGTAGTACTATCCCTACTCATTGCTTATTGGTTTTATTTAATTTTTGAGCGACCATTTATGTCCAACTTCAATCGTTGCAAGTGAGATTTTGAGGTGATTTGTTTACGGCGAACACGTAGTGTGCGCTTGCGCTTACAGAATGACATTCAGGATTTTTTGACTTTTGCAAGAAGTCTAGTTATTGGGACTTTAGAAAATTCGGACTGGAAAAGTACCTGAAATCCTTGGCAGATAACGGAACTTAAACATTTCTGAAGGAGAAACAAGCCTCAAACCCGTACAGGGTAAGCCACTCCTGCGGTCTTTTTACCTTGATTATCTTGCGTTACCCTTCTTACTGGAGTTTAGATGATTGCCATTTACATTTAGAGTTTAGACTAAGCAGCAAGAAATGACCTAGCAGTGCTGAGTTCATGAAATATAGCAACAGACATATCGTTTAGGACATCGTATTTTGATTAAGAGGGAACAGGGAACGCTTAACAGGGAAATGTCCTAACAATTGTGGCGACTGCTATACAAGCTTGAAGCAATCTATCCAAATGTCAGATAACAAATTATTTGTCGTCTTAACAAATTAATGTCACTAGGCAATTATATGCCAAAACGAGGTGTATCAAGGATTAACCCGTACAGTATATATACTTTGTCTTTGTATTTTTAGTTAAAAAACCCGACATCGCTGGAATGTCTGCTACATCAACTGAAAATTTAAACGACATTAATTTGTTAAGACGATAAATAATTCGTGAATCGACATAAGGAATTGCGATAAGCCCTTTGGGCGGCGAGAAAGCTGGAGCATCGCCTTCTCCTTCAAATACGTTACGCCCCAGAATGCCTGTGCGCAGAACTTACGGCAGTGTTCCTTGCCTAATCGCTATCAGAAACTGAAGGACTAGCTTTTTCAGAACATTCTGCGTTTTGTGCCTGCTTTCTTTTAGCAACAATTTCTTTCAGTTCTTTGAGATGTTGTGTACTAATCAGCCCTTCATCTTGAAGATTAAATATATCTGAGGTGTACTCACTTTGTTGCTCATTTAAATTTTCTAATTCTTTTGTAATTATTGACAATGCTTTTCCTTGACTCATTGAGGTTTTTAACACTTCAAACCGTGTCGCTTCATCAAGACGACATAATAACCGTAAGATGATACGACGAATTCTAATTTCATTCCCAAAATCAAAAATTGTGGTATGAGAATCATCTTCAGAAAGTAACAGTTCTTCTCCCACATCAAATAAAGCTTCCACAATTGAGGTAATGCTAGAGGTAGGAATTTCTTTTATTGCGCCATCTTCAAGTTTTTCTAAAAATGCCCGAACTTGAGTTGTACCATCAGGACGTATTTGCTCAGACAGTTCTATAAGTTTTTCTCCAAATGCCTTGGCATCATAGGCGCAAGCAAGAATGGCTTGGATCTGAGTCTTAGATAAATCAGCTTCTGGTAAAGTTAAACGGAAGTAGATAGGAAATATTTCTGGACAGCATACACGGTGTTGCTCTCGCCACATTAATTTTTGTTCCTTATTACATCTGTTTCCCCAAACAGCTTGTAATTGAGGAAAAAGAATTCTGAGCAGAGTTTGAACAGGTTGCTTATCTTGTTCTCGCAACTGAGCCAACCAAGAATTATGAAAATTTTTCAATTCATCTAAGGAATAATTGATTGGCTCTATAAAAGCATCTTTGTTTTTGCGAATTATGTTATGTACCATTGGATGAAAAACCCGTAGTGATTCTAAAGCAATAAAATCTACTGGGTTCACTTCGCCTTGCACTACCGGATATGTCATTGTTAAGGTGTCAGTTAGATGAACAATGTCGCGGAGGTTAGTAATGAAGTGGTCTATTCCTTGAAAGTAAACATTGCTCCAATAGGTTTGATCAAATAGTTGAGTGACTTCTGTGGCTGGATTTTCCACGTCAGCTTCCTCCAAGTCAGGAACTTCTTGAGGTTCTGATTGTTCCAAGTCGGCGCTGAGATCTCTGTTAGCAGACGGCTGATTCGAGTTAGGGCGATGCTTCTGCAGCGAGCCGTCCTTTGAGCGATAGCTAGCCCCTAAGGGGGCGCTGCGCAAACGCTGCTGCGCGGAGCGCAGATCGCCATCCTTTGGTGTTGCAATTAGAACACTATTAAGTTTTTCAAAAAATAGCCTGCGAAGTGAAGTTTTATCTGGAGAAGGTAACTCAAAAGGAACTTGAATAGTTTTCTCCAAATATGCTTCTGGTGATATCTCCTGAGTTTCGCAAAGTGCTTTACTAACAACTTCTTTATCAAAAACCAGAAGATAGACAACGTTACGAAAATTTGGAATTGCTTTAAAAATGCGAAATAGCTGCTTAATATCTTCTATGGGAAGCCTATCAATATCATCAATTGCAACGACTATTCGCCGCTCCAGCTGCACCACTATATTTTCGAGTTCTTCTTTTAACTCGGAAGCTTCCTTTGATTCATCATCCAATAATGTTGCTACTGCCATGCCAGCTTGAGCGTAAGGGAGGGGAACTTGAGAAACAACTTTAGCAATATCGGCTATTCGCTCTCTCAAGCCTTTGGGCATATATTTTACAGAGGTTAAAACGCTGTGTAATTGGTCAAAAAAGCGTGTTGTAATGTCTTGGTTTCCAGTAAACAACCAAGCATTAAAATGAACGACGATTGGTTGCTCCTTATCAGGCTTGTGTTTAAGACAATGAACTACAAAGTTCAACAGTGTCGATTTGCCGGAACCCCACGAACCGTACACTGCAATCACAAACCCTTCACTCAGGCTCATTTTGCAAATACTATCTGCCAAATGCTTGGCGAAAGGCGCGTATCCTAGTCGGTCTTTTTCTGGTTCGATGAAGAAGTCATCTTGCTGATGGTTATGAGTTTCAGTTTGTGCCATAAGAAACTTTTTTGAGATTTATTCTCATCGTGGCACATATATTAGGTAGGACTACGCCATCCTAAGATAGAATTCTGTGCTTGACGCAAAGCGTCAAGCGTATGCGCAAAGCGCACGCTGCGCGCCGAGAGTGCCTGTCCGCAGGACTTACGGCTTATCGCTTAAAGGGCGGTTTCCGTACATATCATAGGTATGCGTATGCCTAACCAAGGATGTTCTTACAAAACCAGACGAAAAAGGTGGCCTCGGTTTTGTTACTATCGGCTCATCTATAGTCCTTATGTCAATACTTGGAGTCTGCTGTATTCTGTTCACAACTCTAAACCAGATAAGACTAAGTGTGGCCGGGGCTTCTAACGATGAATAATATTAAAGTATGCTCCGACAAATTTCTCATTTCTGGTTGCGTCATATACATCCTCGTTTGGCTCCCTTAATTGCCACAACTGGTATTGTTGGACTTATTAGTTGTGTGCTTATCCTTTTTGTTTTAGCGAACTTAGCTGAAGAGGTTTTAGAGCGAGAAGCTTTTGCATTTGATACGACTTTTCTGTTATGGCTACATCAGTTTGCTAATCCAAGTTTAGATAACTTGATGCTGTTTATTACAAATATTGGTAGTCCTAGGACAGTGGTTACGGTTGCAGCAGTTACTGTCTTGTTACTTTGGTGGCGACGTTACCGAGAAGAAGCAAAAGTTTTTGTACTTGCTTGCTTGGGAGCATTTATTTTAAATACACAACTGAAGTTATTTTTTTCTAAACCTCGCCCTGAACTTTGGCATCAGTTGATTTCGGAAAAATCTTTTAGTTTTCCTAGTGGTCATGCACTGGGTTCTATGGTTCTATATGGTTTTATCGGTTATTTGCTAGCAATTCACTATCCTAAGTTATCCAGAGTAATTTACAGTTTAGTAGTTACTTTAATCGCAGCCATTGGCATCAGTCGCTTATATTTGGGAGTACATTGGCCTACAGATATTATTGCAGGTTATGGAGTCGGTTTCTTGTGGTTGATGACATGTATCACGATGTTAAAACTGCAAAGATTGAGGCAGTTGAAATGATGCTTTAGAAATTACACATCGTAGCGGAGTCCTCCCGACAGCTCCTGATAGAATCTTTAAGCTGATACAAGTGATTCTTTCTCGCCATGCAAACTAACTGGCAAATAGCTAAAACCTACGAAGACATTCTCTATCACAAAGCAGATGGCATTGCCAAAATTACTATCAACCGTCCTCACAAAAGAAATGCCTTTCGTCCTAAAACTGTTTTTGAACTATACGACGCCTTCTGCGACGCCCGCGAAGATACTAGTATCGGCGTTGTCCTATTTACTGGTGCTGGTCCACACACTGATGGTAAGTATGCTTTCTGTGCAGGAGGTGACCAAAGTGTGCGAGGACACGCTGGCTATGTAGACGATGATGGTGTACCACGTTTGAACGTGCTGGACTTACAACGCCTGATTCGTTCCATGCCAAAAGTAGTTATTGCCCTTGTTGCTGGGTATGCAATTGGTGGAGGACACGTCCTGCACTTAATTTGTGATCTAACTATTGCGGCAGATAACGCCATTTTTGGACAGACTGGTCCGAAAGTAGGTAGTTTTGATGGAGGTTTTGGTGCTAGTTATCTTGCCCGCATTGTTGGACAAAAAAAGGCGCGAGAAATCTGGTTTCTCTGCCGACAGTACAATGCACAGCAATCACTAGAAATGGGTTTAGTCAATTGCGTTGTTCCAATAGAACAACTTGAAGCTGAAGGTATCCAGTGGGCGCGAGAGATTTTAGAAAAAAGCCCGATCGCCATTCGTTGTCTCAAAGCAGCATTTAACGCTGACTGTGATGGACAAGCTGGTTTGCAAGAATTAGCAGGCAATGCCACCTTACTCTATTACATGACAGAAGAAGGACGAGAAGGAAAACAAGCTTTTCTAGAAAAGCGTCCACCGAACTTTCATCAATATCCCTGGCTCCCCTAAAAATATAAAAACTCGCAAAAATCGCACCTTTGATAAAAGGTGCGATTTTTTGAGTGTTCAGGTTTTTTGAAGACCTATAGATATTAAAAGCGAATTTTATTTTTGAAATTTATCAAATTATCCAACTTTGTCCAAATTCTCCCTTTCAGTTTTTTACCCTATGTATGTCACTTCCACAAAGTAAACTCTGAAATGTTCGCGCTTTATACGGTCTAGGTCTTATTTGTCTTCCACAAAAACAGGTGTGAACCAATTCGCCCAAAACAGCACTAAAAGGGTGCTTCTACAATTTGACTTTTCCTGTTTTGGCAAAAGAAAGCTATATTAGTACAGCCTCAGCTTTCGCCTTTTCAAAAGAGCAGGGAGCGGCTGTTTCCTCAACGGGATCAAGGGCTGGGTTGTTTAAACCTGAAGCCAAGACTAATGTTGCATCTGACAAACTCCAAACATCTTCTAAATTTTCCCAAGAAGGAGCGAACGCTGGGATCGCCAAAGAACAAGCCTTCCAACTTCCTCGAACTGGTGCTCCCAACTGTTGGCAGAATCCGCCGCGACGTCCCTCTATATCGTAATAACGACAATGTTTACAGGCAGAAGTCAATGATTTTATCTGTTTCATATTTAATGCCTTTAGTGCCGTTTTCGGGCTACTTTTGTTCCTTTATTTTGCATCAACAGAGAGAATGTGGCTTTTGGCTACAACCCATGTGTTAACTAGGTTATAGCGATCCCAACGAAAAGATTAACTTTATAATCTTTTTAGATTTGTGTTACCTTTTTCAACTTTTTTGTTAACAAAGTGATACATTAATTGCGGTGGATTAAGCATACTCGGTTTTAGCTGAAAATGATTGGGGATCAAAGCTACTTATGAATATAACGATGTGAGTCACCTTTGAACTTCAGGCTTTGGGAACACTTTTTCAGATGCAATTAACTGTATCTTTAGGAAGAACTGATATGATTGAGTCGTCACTAAGATAAAATTTCAAAATTTATATAGATTATTTCTTTAGGAAGATGAAGTAATTGTAAAAAAAGATAACGGTTTTGAGCCATTTATCACATGAGCACAAAACTATTTTGAGATATATATGAGAAAAAGCTCGCTGCACAATGCTAAGCCATTAGTCTTGAGTAGGATTAACGAAAGTAGAAACAAGAATCAATGAACAACTTAGGAGCAGTCCCACAGGCGGCGCACCGCCCGTTATGAATGAAAGAAACACTCTTTCGGTGTTCGGCTTTGTTTATTCAGAGAATTCCAACAGTTGTGAATTCACCGATTGGTGAGTTTTTTGTTTAAATGCTCAGGAGGACTTTGAAAATTGTTTAGCAGCACACACAGAACAGACACCCCAGCGGTGAAGTTCACCGGGTGGGGTGGGACAATGGCACAGGGGACAAACAGGTAAATCGTGCGATCGCTCTTGCACTGTTCTAGCCCAATTTTGGAAAGCAGCATTGGCATCCTTAGCTTTAGGCGTTATATCATCGTTTCTACTCATCTCATCACCCACGTAACTGGGATGTTCTTGACGCGATATTGTTTGTTGTTCCTTAGGAGTGTTTTGAGGACGCTGCCATCGGGCTGTAGAAAAATGAATATCCTTCAAACCAATTGAGAGTTTTTGATTCAACTTTAAAATTAAGCGCTGGCGCTCAAAAGTTAGGTTCTGTGCCCAAGCTGCACTCGAAGTTGCCACCCGCAAAACATCGCGCTCGATCGACAACGGTTTAGTGTGAGTAGCTACTACTGCTCCTACAACTTCAGCCCAACACGTCAGCAAACGTTGAAATGGCTGCTCTTGCCATTCAGCTTGAGGTGCCAAAACCTCTAAAATATCATTAATTGATTTCAACGAAATTTACCTAACCCTCGCAAAAACTACAGCACAGCTGTGAAATATATTTATAGCAATCCTAAATGATTAGTGAAATTTTTCATGAAGAACACTCGACAACCCCAACAGTGGTTTCACAACTAAAATCGGACTGCTATATGATATTTATCGCGCTTGATTGGCAAAAATATATTTTTAAATCAATCCCACACTCCAGGTTTGAGGCAGATAGGCAATGAGTCAAAATCCCCTAATAGATACGTCGTCGTCGGGTGCTCAATCTTCTAAAACAATAGGGTTGAAACCACCACTAGCAGCCGCACTGGCGAGTTTGGAAGTCCAACTAGATCAAGAGTTAGCTCGATACCGACGTACACGAATTGGATACAGAACCCCAAGCCAATCCGGTACAAGCATTTCCCCGAGCAGTAAACTTCAAGCGTTGACTGCTATGAGTACAACAGGGGGCAATACAAAATTATCAGCAGAGGATAATCTCAAAGAAAGTTTCCGGAAATATGGACTGACAATAGGAAAAACACATACCTCAAATACTTTTCTTCAGGAGGAATCTATTCTTCCTGAAACTGAAATTAACCCACCTAAACCTACAGTACAAACTCAAGATCAGGTGAGTGCATCAGATACAATATTCGATGCTTTGTTAGCACCCCAAACCTCCCAACCGCGTACGTCAGCTTCGTCAAAGACACATCTACAATCGAATGTAGATTCAATCCCAAGCAACTCTGCCGAAGCACAAATCTCAAGAGCGTCAAATGCCATTGTCGTACATACACAAATTCAGGAACCAAGTCAGAGTCAGAGGGAAAATGTTTCAAACTCACAACAAAATACAAGCAAAGAACCAAATGACTACTTGGAATCGTCTGAAGCGCTACTGAGAAGTTTAGTAGAAGATGAACCAAAAACTCAAGCACCAAAGAATTCTAAGAACAGTCTGCTATCTCCCTTGGGCATTGGCTCGATGTTACTACTATTCTTAGGAAGTTTGACGCTGGGCTACATCGTCTTCAATTTCCACCATGGATTATTTCCGCAAAATACGCCTAAAACGGCTCAAAAGACGTCAGAAAGTAACAAAAATGTGAAAACTGTAGCTCAACCAACCTTCACACCCATACCTAACCTTGGACAGAACTCTACGCCCAACTCAAAAGCAACAACTTCCCAAAAGCCGGATACAGAAATCAAACCGTCAGCAGATGGGTTTTATCATGTGATTATAGACAATCAAGGCGATCGCGCTTTTGCCTCTGTACGGCAAGTCGTTCGCGATGCTTACTTATCACCCGACGGTAAAATTATTTATCTGGGTGCCCTCAAGACAAAAGAGCAAGCACAATCACTCCTCAAAGAATTACAAGCACAAGGCATTAATGCCAAAATTGAGCAGCCTTAAGGTAGTTGACGCAGCCCTAAAAGGGGATATGGAATAGGAGTTATCAGTTAACAGTGAACAGTGAAGGAGTCAGAAGTCGCAAGTCGGAAGTCGGAATTCGGAATTCTTTATTTCTTCCTTCTGAATACTGAATTCTTCTTCAAACTGATAACTGATAACTGATAACTGACGACTGATAACCCTTACATCCCAATTTAAAAGTTCATCGAGGGTAGGACATGGGACTAATTGACCGTATCAGGCGGGTGATTCGCGCTAATCTCAATAGCTTAACTGTGCGTGCAGAAGATCCAGAAAAAATTCTGGAAGAAACTGTCCAACAGATGCAGGAGAATTTGATGCAATTGCGACAAGGGATAGCGCAAGCGATCGCCACCCAAAAGCGCACAGAACGACAAATGGCTAATGCTCAGTCTGTAGCAGAAGAATGGTATCGCCGCGCTCAACTAGCACTGCAACAAGGTAACGAATCTTTAGCTCGCGAAGCTCTTACCAAACGGCTAGCATATCAACAAACGGGTGAAGCTCTTGCCACTCAGATAGACGAACAAAGTACTGTTGTGGCTAGAATCAAAAAAGATATGCGCACCTTAGAGCTAAAAATTGCCGAAGCAAAAACAAAAAAAGATATGTACATTGCTCGCGCCCGTTCTGCTGAAGCATCATACAAACTTCAAGAAATGTTGGGCACAAGTTCCAGCTTAGATGGCATCAAAGCTTTTGAGCGTATGGAAGAAAAAGTTTTGCAGCTAGAAGCTCAAACAGAAGCTATTTCCACAACGAGTAAAGATGCTTTGGCTCAGCAATTTGCTTCTTTGGAACAGGCTGGTGATGTTGATGCAGAACTAGCAGCACTGCAAAAGCAGCTTTCCACTGAATCACAAAAAAGACAACAGCTACCTAAAACTCCAGATTGATGAAGATTGGGCAATGATCTAACTTGCAGCTTATCTTAAAAAATAAGGACACTTTCGTCAGCGCCAATCCAAACCGGAACGATTACATTGAAATAAGTAGCTATGAAATAGTAAAAAACCTAACTACCCAACTAGGCGCGTAAATCACAAGAGGAAAAACAAAGTTATGGGATTATTTGACCGCATGAAACGAGTCGTCAGTGCCAACCTGAACGACCTAGTCAGTAAAGCCGAAGATCCAGAAAAAATGCTGGAACAAGCCGTCTTAGAAATGCAGGAAGACTTGGTACAGCTAAAACAGGGCGTTGCTCAGGCAATAGCAGCCCAAAAACGGACTGAGAAACAGTACAATGATGCTCAGAACGAAATCAATAAGTGGCAGCGCAACGCTCAACTGGCACTGCAAAAAGGTGAAGAAAACTTAGCAAGACAAGCACTGGAGCGTAAAAAAACTTTTACTGACACATCAAATGCACTCAAAGCCAGTCTAGATCAGCAAACTGGCCAGGTTGAGACTCTCAAGCGCAACTTAATCCAACTGGAAAGCAAAATTTCTGAGGCAAAGACCAAGAAAGAAATGCTCAGAGCAAGGATTACGGCAGCAAAAGCTCAAGAGCAACTTCAAGGCATGGTGCGTGGTATGAATAGCAGCAGTGCTATGGCTGCTTTTGATCGCATGGAAGAAAAAGTTTTGACACAAGAAGCCCGTGCTCAGTCAGCAGCTGAGTTGGCAGGTGCTGATCTAGAAAACCAATTTGCATCTTTGGAAAGTGGTAGCGATGTTGATGATGAATTGGCAGCTTTGAAAGCGCAAATGTCTTTACCCGGAGGTTCACCAAATCAACCCCAACTACCGCAACAAACCACTCCTCCAAAATCAAACAAAAATGAAGTGGTTGATGCTGAGTTGGATTCGCTACGCAAGCAATTGGATCAAATGTAATTTTTACACTGACAAGCGCTCTGTGTTGGGTTCACCACAAGCGGATTTATACTACTTTCAAGAGAAACCTTGATATTCTTTTGTGTTTTTGACAAAGAGTTTATCAAGGTTTCTCTTTTAGCGTGTTAAGCTGTCGCGCTTTCAATTTGCAGCCTTATTTTGATCTAGTCAATCATTGAAACCCTCTTCCCTTCAGCATAGCTGCCTTCTGCCACGCCAGGTGGTGTAGCCTGTGGAACCCTTTCGGCAGTTCCTCATGGGGGAAACCACGCCACATGCTACAAGTCGGCAGAGCCGGACGCCAGTCGCCTCAACGGAGGGAACCTCCGCACGGCGCTGGCTCCCCAACGCAGTGGCTCCCCAAGACCGGACTGCCTCACCACCGCACTGGCTCCTCTGCCTAGCTGTTGTTCATTGTTTAATGCACAACAGCTTACCATCATTGATCAGCAGCAATATTAACACTCGCTCTCTAAATATCGAACATTCACTTGAACTTAATGCTGTTTGTAGCTGAGTTGTTTGTTCGTTTGTTATACCATTTCTTTGTGAGGCTGCGCCAAATTTTCTTGACTTTTTCTTTCTTTCTTTGTGTTCTTTGCGCCTATGTCCTTGGGACACGCTGAGTCGTAAAGCGACACGCGCAAGGGACACGAACGCGGTTCGTTCCTCATATATTTGGGCGCATCTTCATATAAAATTGGTATTAAGAAGCCTTTTACCGGCATAACACATTTATACCCTTTTTTCTCCTACTCTGATTTTATGCAAATGAGATGCGCTACAGCTTAACTTGGTCGTTAATGTATTGACTTGTAGCTAGTCAATAATGTAATGAATATTTATCAAGACAATTGCGATAGTTTTCAAACTAAAAAAAGATAAAAATAAACATGAAAGCAACCCCATTCATGCAACTGCGATTAATTCTGCTCGGATTGATCCCGTTAGTTCTGATAAGTCCAGCTTGGAGCTACACTAAAGCGAAGCAGGAAGTCAGTGACTTGAAGACTCGCAATTTTTTGACACAGCTTAGCACTGATACTCCAAAAACTGATTTATATAAAAAAGATATACCGACTCCAGAGACATTCCAACAAGTCCTTAAGGAAGCCTACGAAACTTTCAAAGGAGTCAATGAAGGAAAGAATGCCGACTATATTCCATTTCTAGCAAAGGCAGATCCCAACTTATTCGGAATTGTGATCGCAACCGTTGATGGAAAGGTTTACGAGATTGGCGATTCAAAGTACCCGTTTAGTATGCAATCGGTGAGCAAGGTTTTTACCTTTGCCCATGTACTACAGACTCTCGGTAGCACTGCGGTTGAAGAAAAAATAGGAGTTAATGCAACAGGCTTGCCTTTCAACTCGTTGATAGCAATTGAACTAAATGAGACGCGTAGTGTCAATCCGTTAGTCAACGCTGGTGCTATTACTACTGTCAGTTTCGTCCCAGGTAACACTCCTGAAGACCGATGGAATCAGATAATCGGAACGATGAGCGATTTTGCCGGTCGTCCGCTTTCAGTTCAAGAGGAAGTCTATCGTTCTGAATCCGAAACCAACTTGCGTAATCGAGGAATTGTCCAACTGCTGGATAGCTATAAGAAGCTTGGCAGCGATCCCTTGGAGTCGCTGGATTTGTATACTCGGCAATGTTCTATAGAAGTAACAGCACGCGACCTGGCGCTGATGAGTGCGACGCTGGCAAATGGCGGGGTTAATCCAATCACTTCAAAGCGAGTCCTCGCTCAAAATTACGTCCCCAAAGTGCTGGCTGTGATGTTAACCAACGGACTTTATGAGGATTCAGGCACCTGGGCTTACCAGGTTGGATTACCAGCGAAAAGTGGTGTTTCTGGCGGAATTATAGCAGTTGTTCCAGGTAAGTTTGCGATCGCCACTTACTCACCTCCATTGGATCAAGCTGGCAACAGCTTCCGTGGGCAGAAAGCAATAGAGTACATTACTAGCAAGCTGGGTGTTAATATATTTTCGGGCGCTACATCAAGAACCCAAGTTGCTAGTTATCCGAAGCAAGGGGGTCAGTAAAGCAAGAAACGCTTATGCAATAGCGTTATAGTGAAGGATTTACGGCGATTCAGTTAAATGAAACAATTGACATCTATAGCTATAGTCGATTAGCTGTTACAAAAAATTGGACATTGTCAAGACAACCACAACCAGATGACAACACTGGCACGTAGCGTCATTTTTTAAGAAAGCGGATAAATCCTGTGGGTATTGTCCTCAGATTGGGATAGAGTAGTCTGTGGGCAAGTTATGATGAATGGGTATTGCTGGAGAGTGCAATGAGCAGCAGTGTTGTAACCATAACTGATGCTGAGTTTGAAACCGAAGTGTTGAAAGCCAAGAAGCCTGTATTAATTTATTTTTGGGCTTCCTGGTGTGGACCTTGTCAATTGATGTCGCCACTGGTAAACTCCGCAGCTACCACCTACAGCGATCGCCTGAAAGTGGTAAAAATCGAAGTTGATCCTAACCCAGTAGCAGTCAAGGAGTACAAGGTCGAAGGTGTACCAGCCTTCAGACTTCTTCAAGGAGACAAACTTTTGGCATCCACTGAGGGAGTCATCAGCAAAGACAAATTACTCAGCCTCTTAGATTCTCATCTCAATTAGTCATTTGTCGTTAGTCCTAAGTCCTTAGTCCCTTGCTAAAGACTAAGGACTAAAGACAATTGACTTAGGACAAAGGACGAAAAATGCAGTTTGCTAAACGTATACAACCCCTGCAATCAAATGTATTTGCTGATATGGACAAAGCCAAAACAAAAGCTTTGGCTTATGGACAACAGTTAATTGATTTGTCACTGGGGTCTTCTGATTTATCCGCAGAGGCGCACGTGATTGAGGCGATCGCCCAATCTTTACACAACCCAAGTACCCACGGCTACCTACTATTTCACGGCACCCAAGTTTTTCGCAAAGCAGCCGCAAGCTGGTATACTGATAAATTCGGTATTCCTGTCAATCCAGAAACAGAGGTACTGCCCCTGATTGGTTCCCAAGAAGGCACAGCACATTTGCCTCTAGCAGTCCTCAACCCAGGAGATTTCGCCCTATTGCTTGATCCGGGTTACCCCTCCCATGCAGGGGGAGTCCACTTGGCGAACGGTCAAATTTACCCAATGCCAATACGGGCAGAAAACGGGTTTGTACCTGTGTTTACAGATATTCCGACGCCTGTATTAGCACAGTCGCGGATGATGGTCTTAAGCTATCCTCATAATCCAACTGCGGCGATCGCACCGCTATCATTCTTTAAAGAAGCAGTTAGTTTTTGTCAGCAACACAATATCGTCCTAGTCCACGATTTCCCCTACGTAGATTTGGTCTTTGAGGAAAGTAACGACTCAGAACTAGGAACCGAGAATTGGGACAGACCCCTTGCTCCCTCAATTCTACAAGCTGATCCAGACAAAAGCGTCTCAATTGAGTTTTTCACCCTTTCCAAGTCATACAACATGGGCGGCTTCCGTATTGGCTACGCCATCGGTAATTCCGAGTTAATTAGTGCCTTACGCCAAATAAAAGCAGCCGTTGATTTTAATCAGTATCGGGGAATTTTGAATGGTGCTGTTGCTGCCTTAACAGGTCCACAGACTGGAGTCAAAACCTCTGTGAACATTTTGCGCCAACGCCGAGATACCTTTGTCAGCGCTTTACACCGTATTGGTTGGTATGTTCCCACGCCCAAGGCAACAATGTATATCTGGGCAAAGTTACCAGAACGGTGGAGTCAAGATTCTATCGGATTTTGTACTCAGCTCGTAGAAAAAACAGGCGTGGCAGCGTCACCAGGTGCAGGCTTTGGTAAATCTGGAGAAGGATATGTCCGTTTTGCTTTAGTGCATGATACACCAGTTTTGGAAACTGCTGTTGAGAGAATTGCAACGTTTTTATAAGAAAATTTATCACGAGTCGTTTATATGCATCTTTTGTAAAAGTAAATTTTTTTTGAGCACGACATCACAGATGCACACAGATAAATTATCTAAACTATCTGCAAAATAGCCTAAAGAGTCTTCTTAAAACACATATAATACAAAATGTCAAAAAACTAAATCATCAAAATAACCGTCCAAAGCAGAAAACTTACTGTGAACAGTGAATTATCCTCTTTGCAAGTTCAAGATATTGGAGAGCAAGGTCTTTTAGAAAGATTACAGCGCTTTTGTCCTCCAGAAATTGTCGGAGATGATGCGGCTGTGCTTTCTACTGAACCAGGACAATCTTTGGTAGTCACAACTGATGTGTTGGTTGATGGTGTCCATTTCAGCGAACTGACGACTTCTGGAGAAGATGCTGGTTGGCGTGCCGTTGCTGCTAACTTATCAGATATAGCAGCAATGGGTGCAACTCCGTTAGGAATTACTGTCGGATTGGGACTCCCTGGCGAGGTTGCTGTCAGTTGGGTGGAGCAATTATACCAGGGAATGACACAATGCTTGCAAAGGTACAATACGCCAATTGTTGGTGGTGATATAGTGCGATCGCCCACGACTACGATAGCCATTTCCGCTTTTGGTCAAGTTAACCCCTCACGTGTTATTCGTCGTAACCAAGCTAAGGTGGGAGATGCCATAGTTGTCACAGGTGTTCACGGGGGTAGTGCTGCTGGCTTACAATTGCTTCTGCATCCTGATTTTGGGGAAAATCTGAGTGATGGCGATAGCGTTCGCGAAGCGTGTGCTTTGCACTCAGCGCTGCTGCTTTCAGCAGATCGCACAGTCTTAATTCACGCACACCAAAGACCGAAACCCCGACTAGATGTGTTACCAATTCTATGGGAAATTCTAGACTCTCATACCCCACACTCTGTAGCTGGTATGGACAGTAGCGACGGCTTAGCAGATGCTGTAATGCAAATTTGCCGCGCCAGTGGTGTTGGTGCTGTTATTGAACGCACTCAAATTCCTTTACCAAAACAATTCAATTCTTGGCTGACACAAGAACAAGCCCTGGAATATGCTTTATACGGTGGTGAAGACTTTGAGCTAGTATTGTGCTTGCCAAAAGAACAAGCATATACGTTTGTACAACAGCTTGGTGAGGGCGCGGCTATTGTGGGAAAAATCACAGATGGATCAACAGTCCTTTTGCATGACCAAACAAAAGAATACCCCGACCAAGTTCTCAGTCTTGATCGAGGGTTTCAACATTTTCATCGTTAGCTGCTAGTTATTTGTCTTATGCAAATGACAAATGACTAGTTAGTCCATTTTTCGGCTACTAACTCTGCCAAGTCAGTGACTCGCTGGCTGTAACCCCACTCGTTGTCATACCAAGCCATGACTTTCACTAAGTCGCCGCCCATAACAAAAGTCAAGCTAGCATCAACAATTGAAGAGGCATCAGTACCTTGATGATCGGATGATACCAAGGGAAGATCGCTGTAATCCAAAATGCCTTTGAGTTGACCTTCGGAAGCCTCTTTGAGGACTTGGTTGACTTCTTCGGCAATGGTAGACTTTTCAACCTGAATCACAAAGTCCACCATGGAAACGTTAGGGGTGGGTACGCGCAACGCCACGCCATTCAGCTTGCCTTTGAGTTCTGGTAGAACCAGCGCTACAGCTTTCGCCGCACCTGTGGAGGTAGGCACAATGTTAATAGCTGCTGCACGTGCCCGCCTAAGATCGCGGTGAGAGGCGTCTAGCAAGCGTTGGTCACCAGTATAGCTGTGAGTGGTCGTCATCATGCCTTTGATGATGCCGAATTTCTCGTGCAACACCTTCGCGATGGGAGCCAAGCAGTTAGTGGTACAGCTAGCGTTACTGATAATGTTGTGCTTTTGGTGGTCGTAATCGTGATCATTGACGCCAATCACAAAAGTCCCATCTTCGTTCTTTCCAGGCGCGGTGATGAGAACTTTCTTTGCACCAGCGTTAAGATGTTTTGTCGCCCCTTCTCTGGAAGTGAAAACCCCTGTTGCTTCAATAATTAGGTCAATTTCCCAGTCTTTCCAGGGCAAGTTTTCTGGGTTGCGATCGGAGACACACTTAATAGTCTTACCGTTGACGATGATTGAGTTATCATCGGCAGAAATGTCAACACCTTTTAACTTCCCTAGCATCGAGTCATACTTCAGCAGATGAGCATTGGTTCTAGGGTCGGATGTGTCATTGATAGCGACAAGTTCGAGATTGCTATTTTCTCTCCCTACCCAGCAACGTGCAAAGTTACGCCCGATGCGCCCGAAACCGTTAATTGCAACTCTAATCACAGCGTCTTGCCCTCTGTCTACTTATACTTAACAAAAGCTACTCATGACCCCGATCATACCGCAAAGGGGGAGTATTTATAACTATAAAGCTTTACATTATAAAAAAAATAAATATTTTCTTCCTACCTGTTTGTATACAGGTTGTGGTTATCAATATAAGCCCCAACTCCTTAGTGGAACTAAATAGGGAATTGATTGGCAATCATGGCAAAATTTATGAATAAGACTTCACTAAAATCTCATGCAAAAAGTACCAATGTATGCTAAAATGTTCGTCTACTCCATTGAGTTGTACTTACCCCTTCGGGGTTCGCCCTATGGCTAATGCCACGCCTTACGGCTATCGGGTTAGCAGTCGCCTAGGTCGGGAGAACGCCAGGTGCTACAACGGGGCGGCAGCTTTTCGGGGGAAGCTTCCCCCGAAAACGTGCCTTGGGAACCCCCAAGACCGCGCTGGCTCACTTGCACATTAACCTACCTTAAGCTATGTTCTCACAGCCTAGGAGTCAGGGTGCAATTAACCAATCACACAATTGTCCTAATTCTTGTCCACGGTACCAATGAGGTAAGGCTTTAAATGTATCTCAACCAAGAATCTAGTACCAGTGAGTATTGGGATAAGTAGCCAGCAAGGCAATCAGGGTGTCAATAGCATAAAAAATCCCAGAACGACTTTTCAAAAACGAGTGATACAGTCAATCCCAGGTTGTCTGCAATAAGTCGTTGCACTATATATATTTCTGAGAAAAATTTTGTGAAGACACCCAAACGACTCGTTATAAAAGAGTTCCGTCCAAAGATGTCTTGGCTAGAAGCATGTGTAAATTAGGAACTGGAGCAAAAGTACCTCAAATAATTGCCAATTGGTGTATCCACCAACGCTCAAGCTTTCTTCAATTTTAAAAGGCTTTATTTACCAATTGATAATTATAGCAAATTTGAGATCGGCAGCGAAAAACATATATTTACAATAACAACGAGGAGTTTCCCGATTGAGCATAAAGTTTCAGAATAATCATAATATCTGTTAAGAAAGAGAAAAAATGACTAACAAGGGTAAAATCGATTTGAATGAGAAAAATAATCGTGAAAAAAACAACTTATCGGTTATAAAAATGATGGTACAAAGGCAGTATCAGTAAAAATCGAATTCCTGTTATGATACGCGTGTCATTTAGGATGATTGTGTGGTGTGGTGATAGAGGATAAATCAATGAAAGATACAGTAGAGTTTGGCGGTAAACCATTTCATTTCATTGGTATTGGCGGCATAGGCATGTCTGCTTTAGCATATGTGTTAACAAAGCGTCAGTTGCCAGTATCTGGTTCAGATCTTCGTCCAAACCATATTACTCGACGTCTAGAATCTATCGGAACTCATATTTTTGGTAAACAAGAGGCAAGCAATCTGGAATTCTTTCGTCCTCATTCTCAGCCGACTGGAGTAGTATTAAACACTCAAGAAGAACTATCTACTTTCTCGAAAGCAAAATTACCTCAAGTTATTTGTTCAACAGCCATTAACACAACTAATTTAGAGTACAAAGCAGCATTAGAATTAGGTTGTCCAATTTTTCATCGGTCTGATGTACTGGCAGCATTAATTACTCAATATAATAGTATTGCTGTCGCAGGAACCCACGGAAAAACGACAACAAGTAGCATGATTGGTTATATGCTACTCGAAGCAGGTCTTGATCCAACGATTTTAGTCGGTGGAGAAGTGAATGCTTGGGAAGGCAATGCCCGATTGGGGCAAAGTCGATATTTAGTAGCAGAAGCAGATGAATCAGATGGTTCTCTGGTGAAACATAGCCCAGAAATAGGTATTATCACTAACATAGAACTAGACCATCCTGACCACTACGACACATTAGAGGAAGTGGTGGAAACTTTTCAAACATTTGCAAAAGGCTGTAAAACTTTGGTAGGGAGCATTGATTGCACAACTGTACGCGATCGCCTACAACCAACGATTAGCTATAGCCTAAATCCTGATACTGCTGCTGACTACACTGTCACCAACGTGGACTATAAAGCCGATGGTACCACAGCTCTTGTATGGGAAAGGGGCAAGGCTTTGGGTGTGTTGAACTTGCGCTTACTCAGTAAGCACAACCTCAGTAATGCCCTAGCAGCAGTGGCGGTTGGTCGGATCTTGGGCTTAGAATTTGCAGAAATAGCCAAGGGTCTTGCGACCTTTGAAGGCGCAAAACGCCGTTTTGAATTCCGGGGTGAAGCCAATGGCATCGCTTTTATTGATGACTACGCCCATCACCCCAGTGAAATTCGTGCTACTCTTGCTGCTGCACGCTTGCAGGCAAAACAAGGGCAGAGAGTTGTTGCTATCTTCCAACCCCATCGCTATAGCCGGACGCTTACCTTTTTGGAGGAATTTGCTCAATCGTTTAGTCATGCTGATTTAGTTGTCCTCACTGATATTTACAGTGCAGGCGAGCCAAACTTGGGGCAAGTCAGTGGTGAAAAACTTGCAAGTGAAGTTGCTAAACAGCATTCGCAGGTAATGTACCAACCAACTTTAGCCTCAGTCCGCGAATACTTACAGCAAACTTTGCATTATGGAGACTTGGCGCTGTTTCTCGGAGCTGGGAATATTAATCAAGTCATTCCCGAAGTCATGGCGACACAATGTCCACCTGTTAAGGCTACTTCTTAAGGAAAGTTTTTTACCCCCAAAACCGGAGTACAACTTTCGTGCAAGTTGGTTTCCCTTATTCGCATAGTGTCCGTTTAGCAATAGTTACATGGCTTCTCATTGGTGTCGTCTTTTTACGGCATACAAACATCTAAATTCAGCGCGTTCTAAAAGATATGACAATATCCCAGGCAGTAGCAAATGTCTGCAAAGTTTCTGGTATGACAAATAGCAGGCTAATAACATCTAATAATTCCATCGAAAGTAAAGAAATTTATTTACTTGGTACTGATTGTGTTATTAAATCTCAAGTTTCGCTTGCAGCGTATACTTCGTACAGAGTCGGTGGACCTGCTGAGTGGTGTGTTGCTCCTCGAAACTTAGAAGCACTGCAAGCTAGTATTCAGTTTGCGAAAACACATGAATTACCAGTCACAATACTAGGAGCAGGATCTAACTTGCTCGTCAGTGATTGTGGGATACCAGGTTTAGTTGTTGTGACTCGTCATTTGCGCCATAGCCACTTTGACTTAGAAACAGGTCAGTTAACTGTCGCTGCAGGAGACCCAATTCCAAGCCTAGCATGGCAGATAGCAGAGCGGGGATGGCAAGGATTTGAGTGGGCTGTTGGTATTCCTGGAACTATTGGGGGTGCCGTAGTGATGAATGCAGGGGCACACAATAGTTCTATCGCAGATATATTAGTTAGTGCTCAAGTACTTTTACCAGATGGAAGTCTGGAAACTCTCACCCGCGAACAGCTGAGCTACAGCTACCGCACCTCTATCCTCCAAGGAAGCGATCGCATCGTCACCCAAGCCACTTTTCAACTCCAGCCAGGGGCAAACCCAACAGAAGTTCTAGCAGCTACCAAACAACACAAAGAGCATCGACTAAACACTCAACCCTATCACTTGCCCAGTTGTGGTAGTGTGTTCCGCAATCCTAAACCTCATGCTGCAGGCTGGTTAATTGAGCAAACAGGCCTCAAAGGTTACCAAATTGGCAAAGCGCAAGTTGCACTAAGGCACGCTAATTTCATCGTTAATTGTGGTGGTGCTAGTGCTTCAGATATTTTCAATCTCATTCACCATGTCCAACATCAAGTACAACAACGTTGGTCTATTCCGTTAGAACCAGAAGTAAAAATGTTAGGAGAGTTTCAAGCTGCTTAACTAGTCGCCCTCGTCCCCCGCTATAGTGGTATTCCACTTAGCGTGGGGATATAAGGCGGGCAACGACAATTGCATCTTTTATTTATTTTTGCCGAAGGTAAAATCAAGAATTGGTGTATGCACAGTTGCTAATCTCTTCGGAATTAACGAAACCAATGTTATATACTAATATTGGTTGCGACCCACCCACTCGGCTCATAACAACCGGTCACAGTAGCAGTAATATGCGAACCCAAGTCTAAGAGCCAGAGAAAAGGGGAAAAGGAATTGCGGCTCTTGCGCGTATGCACAACGCAGGTAAATCCTCGAACAAAAATCAAACTGCCTGCGGGAGGCGGGCGGCTGCAAAGCTCGCCACGGGGTTGGGCAAACCCTCGACAAAAATGGACAACCCTTGTATTTTTGCGGCCTCCAGTCAACTCGTTTTACCAAAATTTTTGGGTATGGCCGCAAAAATACACCCAGATCTTGAGTCTTACGAGTAGACATTGTGTAGGGTTGTCCATTTTTGTCTATGGAAAATGAAGCGGATACTCCCCGGTGGCAGACTTTGCGCCAGGGTACACACGGGTGTACGGGAGTAAGGAGCGAGTCTCAAACCTCCGGAGGACAGGTAAGACCATTATCGTCTTGAGTGACGAATACTTTCGCGTATACCCAACGTGGCACTGACCGATGAAACTGGAAGCCCCCACTATAAACGGTACTCCGTTTTAGTGGTGGGTACTTCACTGAACCAAGCTTTCTGAGAAAAATATAACTTTTTCTCCCCTTCTTGTTCAAATAAGCAGAAGTTTTTTTACAAAAATGCTAAATATTTTTATTTGTAGCCCGCTTGCGCGGGCTTTATTTATGTAAAGGGAGTTTTTTTAACCCAATTAGAATTTATGCAAAAACGTGCTGTTTGCGTCCTACCCTGGAATAAGCAGATCCGTTGTCTATGCGGTTCATTTTTTATTATTTTGCCTGTTGCCCTTCGGGTGTGCGCTCTGCGCACGCCCGAAGGGCGAACGCCAGTCCCCCAAACTCCTGCACCAGACGCACTCGCGTTCGTGACGGAGACCGCCAAGATGGGGGCTGGTCTCACCTGTTAAGCGCCTCAACGAATAATTTCACAACTTCTGCACGGATTACTATATATTTTGTTGGTCATTTACCAGCAAAACTCTAATCATATAGGAATTCGGTTTGATTTGGTGAGACCAGTGCTGCGGGAGGGTTTCCAACGCCAGATACCAAGTGAGGGAAACCCTCCTATGTCCTGAGCCCTGAGTCCCAAAGGGACACGCTGCGCGAACGGGCACGGCCCCGTGCCGAACGGACACGCTAGCCCCGAAGGGGCAAAGCTCGCCGGGGGATACTCCCCCCGGCAGACTTTGGCGCTACGCAAACGCGAACAGTACTGGCTCCTCCGCAGGCAACTGGCGAACCCGAAGGGTGAATTGACAAAGTAGAGGTAGGGAACGCTTAACGCTTAACAGAAAGTGTACCTAGCTTCGTTCAAAATCAAATATGAGTCCTATAGTATTTGTTTTTTTAGAAAGTTACTAATCAATAGACATCAGTAATTTTATTAAAAAAAAGAAATCTTTCTTCGTAATATTTTTTAATTCGTTATTTTTCATGTGCGATATATCATGGTTTTTAGATTTTTTGATATCTTTAGAAGAATTTTAATTTCTTTTAAACAACTTGATATTAGCTAAATATTGACATTTTACTACTGAGTAAAAAAAAGCTTATTTTTTGAACAAAAGAATTGCTATAAACTGAAAAGCTATGAAAAAAAAAGAATATTAGCTACTTTAATTTTCTTTTTTTAGAAGTACCATACTTTTAAATGTATTTTTTTTGTCTTTATCAGAATTTTATTAAAAAAAAAATAAAAACACTATACTTTTTTGTTTGTTTATTGTAATTTGATACTTGTGAGTTTCAAAAACAACAGTAGTTTCAGCTAAGTAAAGGGCATTTGGCTTTTATTCTTTGCATGGAATTTATTGTAATATTAATAACTGGTATTTTCTAGCAGATGCATTTACTAGCATTTTGTTTTGTGAAGTATTCAGAAAAACTCATCAACACAAAGAAAACTTTCACCAAATAGTGAGTTATCATGACGACCGAATCTAAATATCAACTAGTTTCTCTTGATGAGAGCTACATGTCCGATTTGTCTGATGAAAATCAATCCACAGTTTCGGGTGGTACTCTTGGTTTACTTTTTGGGCTTTTAGGTGGGATTTTCAAGCCTCTGTACGGGAATCAGCAGCCTACTACTACTACTACTGTTATTAACAATATTTATGTCAGCAACGGTGGCTCATCAAGCGCATCAGCTGGCTCATCATCTGGCTCATCATCAGGTGGCTCATCAGGTCCAGGTAAAGGCCACTAAAGGAAATACCAAAAAATACATTATCCAATCTTGTGGTGCAGATATCTTGTCTCCTTCTTACCTAGGACATACAGCCATCCAATCTCACAGGATCTAGTGTGGATATTTTGTTATTTGGCAGTTACAACCCGAATCGGGGTGTAAATTGTTGAAATGCTCTGCATAAGCTTTATATGTGTCAAGAATTAGGTAGAGTCCGGCTAATAGGGATAGCCAGACTCTGTTAGCCTTAGTGTTTTGATGGCTTATGCCTAACCTAGCATTAGTTGGTTGTAAAAGCTATATTTTTTATAGACTTTTTACAGCCAGCTTACTTAGATTAATTTTGCTTCAGTTATAAAAATCACAGTTCTGACTGTTATTATTCATTAGTCATTTTTTTATACTATTAGCTATTCCCTATCGTTTTCATAATGGGTTGATTAGCGGATATTTAGGTTGCTTAACAATTAAGATTGACCTCTAAGCGCCATGAATGAGTGGGGATTCTAAACTGTTCGCACTCTCCGGGCATCAGGCGTGCTACTTTCCTTTTTAGTTTTGATTGATCATGGGTTCGTTCAAGTTTGAAGGAAGTTTGAAGGAACAATTCTTTCAAACTTCCTGCGATAAATTTGCCAACAACGTCATTTATTTAGAAGGCATAACAGCTGGCTTCTGACTCAACAACTTCCTTCGCAGATTGTCCAATGCTGTACACGCACTGAGGTGGCGAATTAAAGACCGACCTCGCCCTGCACCAAAATGATATTCAAAACTTTGCACTTCTCCATTCGATCCAGCTAACCCGATATAAACCAACCCGACAGGCTTAGTCTCCGTATCACCTGTGGGTCCAGCAATACCAGTGATACTCAATCCCCAAGTGGTCGAAAGACGCGACCGCACTCCCGCAGCCATTTGTTCTGCAACAATAGAACTGACAGCCCCATGCTTTGCCAAATCTTCGGAGTTAACACCCAAAAGCCCTACTTTTACGGAGTTATCATAAGAAATCACCCCACCCCAAAAGTAATCAGAACTTCCAGAAATCTCCGTTAACATTTGCCCTAATCCGCCACCAGTGCAAGATTCTGCCACAGAAAGGGTTTCCCCTGCACCACGCAACAACTCACCCACAACTGAGGCAAGAGTGTCATCATCTGCACCATAATAATCTAACCCCGCAATTTGTTTAATCTGTTTTTCAATGGGGGCAATCAAATCCTGTGCTTGTGATTGGGAAGCAGCTTTAGCAGAAACTCGTAATTTCACTTCTCCTCTACTGGAATAAGGTGCAACTGTTGGGTTGGGCAAGTTTAGATAAGCTGCGACCTTTTCGGCTATTGCTGATTCCGTCACACCCCAAAACTTTAACATCCGACTATAAATAATTTCTTTACCCCAACCTTGACTTTTCAGATAAGGTACAGCAGTATCCTCCCACATCCGGTACATTTCACTTGGCACACCAGGAAAGGTGAAAATCGTTAATCCTGAACGAGGCTGCCAAATAATGCCGGGTGCTGTTCCCGTAGGGTTTGGTAAAACTTCGGCACCTTGGGGTAACAAAGCTTGTTTGCGGTTACTCGCAGTCATAACTCGACCGCGTTGAACATATTTTCTGGTAATATCTTCAATAATATCTGGACGCTCTACTAAAGGAGCACCAAAAAAATCCGCAATTGTTTCACAAGTCAAGTCATCTGGTGTCGGACCAAGACCTCCAGTAAAAATCAAAATTTCCGCTCTTTGACTTGCAATTTCTATAACCTGTTTTAATCTTGTTGGGTTATCTCCGACAACTGTTTGATAGTAGTGGGGAATACCTAGCCCAGCCAACTGCCGCGCCAAATATTGAGCATTACCGTTGAGGATATCTCCTAACAGGAGTTCGGTTCCAACACAAATAATTTCTGCACTCATAAAATGAAGAAGGGGTGTAAGGGAGCCAGTACTGATAGCGTAGCGTGGCACTTTGTGCCATAGGAGGGTTTCCCGACAGAGGTATCTGGTGAGACCAGCGCTGCAGGAGGGTTTCCCTCCGTAGGCGACTGGCGTTCGCCGTAAGGCGTGCGCTTTGCGCATACCCGAAGGGCGTGTGTAGGGAATAAATCAATTAGAGGTAAGTAAAACTCAATTGACAAAACAAAGTAAAGGTGATAAGGAAATCCCCCACCTGACGGCAGAGGATTTTGATGACTGACCTACTACTCACCGCTGAATCAACCAAACTTACCAGCAGTAGAGGCAATCAGGAATGCTCCGTAGGTCAAGATGTAACCCACACTGAAGTGAGCTAAACCAATCAGACGACCTTGAACGATGGACATGGCAACGGGCTTGTCTTTCCAGCGAATCAAGTTCGCCAAAGGAGTACGCTCGTGTGCCCAAACCAAAGTTTCAATCAACTCTTGCCAGTAACCTCTCCAAGAGATTAGGAACATGAATCCTGTCGCCCAAACCAGGTGTCCGAACAGGAACATCCAAGCCCACACTGACAAGTTGTTCATGCCGTAGGGGTTATAACCGTTAATTAACTGAGCCGAGTTCGCCCACAGGTAATCACGGAACCAGCCCATCAGGTAAGTTGAAGATTCGTTGAATTGTGCGACGTTTCCTTGCCAAATACCCAGATGCTTCCAGTGCCAGTAGAACGTCACCCAACCTACAGTGTTGAGTGCCCAGAATGTGGCCATGTAGAAAGCGTCCCAAGCCGAGATGTCGCAAGTACCGCCACGACCGGGACCGTCGCAAGGGAACGAGTAACCGAAGTCCTTTTTATCGGGCATCAGTTTGGAACCACGCGCATCCAAAGCACCTTTTACCAGTACCAGAACTGTGGTGTGGATCGCCAGAGCAAACGCATGGTGAACCAAGAAGTCACCAGGACCAATAGTTAAGAACAGCGAGTTGGTCGTGTTATTGACTGCATCCAGCCAACCTGGTAACCAAACGTTCGCGTAGTTAGGCCAAGCAGTTGCTGCAACGCTATCTGGATTAGACAGCAAGGTGTTCAACCCGTACAGCACTTTTCCGTGAGAAGCCTGAATGAATTGTGCAAACACTGGCTCAATCAGGATCTGCTTTTCGGGTGTACCGAAAGCAACCACTACGTCATTGTGGACGTATAGACCCAAGGTATGGAAGCCCAAGAACAACGACACCCAGCTCAAGTGCGAGATGATTGCTTCTTTGTGCTTGAGTACCCGGTCTAGTACGTTGCCTTTGTTTTGCTCTGGGTCGTAGTCACGTACCCAGAAGATTGCTGCGTGAGCAAATGCACCCAGCATTATGAACACAGCTATGTATTGGTGATGAGTGTACAAAGCTGCTTGCGTTGTGTAGTCCTTACCGATGAATGCGTAAGGAGGCATCGCGTACATATGCTGCGCTACCAAGGACGTGATTGTTCCCAGTGCTGCCAGGTGGATCGACAACTGGAAGTGCAGCGAGTTGTTGTACGTGTCGTACAGTCCTTGGTGAGGCAAATTGAACTGACCTTCGGTTTTGCTGCCAAAGAAGTTTTTGGCGTTGAGCATTTCTTTGATGCTGTGACCAATTCCGAAGTTCGTCCGGTACATATGACCGGCGATGATGAAAATTACCGCGATCGCCAAGTGGTGGTGAGCCATATCCGTCAGCCACAGCGATTCGGTTTGAGGATGGAACCCACCCAAAAATGTCAGAATTGCTGTTCCTGCACCTTCGGACGTGCCAAACACATGGTTTGCTGTGTCAGGGTTGTTCGCGTAAGCTGCCCAATTTCCCGTAAAGAATGGTGCTAAACCCGCTGGGTGAGGCAAGGTCGTTAGGAAGTTGTCCCAACCCACATGAATTCCCCGAGATTCGGGTATTGCTACGTGAACTAAGTGACCTGTCCAAGCCAAAGAACTCACACCAAACAGACCTGCTAGGTGGTGGTTCAGACGTGGTTCTGCACTCTTAAACCAAGCCAAGCTCGGACGGTACTTCGGTTGCAAGTGCAACCAACCTGCAAACAGGAACAATGATGCTAACAGCAGCAGGAATACTGAACCTACATACAGTTCATTGTTCGTCCGCATACCAATGGTGTACCACCAGTGGTAAAGGCCTGAGTAGGTGATATTGACTGGATAGCTCGCCCCACCTTGGGTAAAGGCTTCTATTGCTGGTTTCCCGAAGTGCGGATCCCAGATTGCATGAGCGATTGGACGGATATGCAGAGGATCTTTTATCCACTGTTCAAAGTTACCTTGCCAGGCTACATGGAACAGCAGGCTCGATGCCCACAGGAAGATGATTGCCACATGACCGAAGTGAGTTGCGAATATCTTTTGGTAAAGATTTTCTTCTGTCATGCCATCGTGGCTTTCAAAGTCATTTCCTGTTGCGATCGCATACCACAGCCGACGCGTAGTCGGATCTTGTGCTAGATCCTGGCTAAATTTTGGAAATTTTGTTGCCATAAGGATGAACTCTTTGTTGCCCACATCAAATTCTACGCCTGAAATACCCATTGCAACTCACTTTGAGTAAACTCAAGCTTTGCTGTCACCAGTTCTGCTGGGTCGCTTAAGAGACTATCGAGAATTATAGCTAGCTTCTTAGTCGGCTACTTTTGTCTTTTACTCTGGTAACTTATACTGCTCAACGATACGCTTGGCAAATCCTGGAACGTGTGCATCTAATTTCTCTGGATGATTCCGCTTCACATACAAATAGTTGCGGGTGAAGTGAGAATCAATTGAAAAACGAGCGTATTCTAAACCTTTCGGGCCAATTTTTTCGATGACGACACCCATTAATTTTGCCGCCCACATCGGGAGGGTAACGCCTTTATCGTAGGCGGGTATACTTTGTTGGACTGCGGCTGTGCGATCGCCCTTTGACATAACTGGCCCAGTTTCTAGTTGATCTGTCACCAAGTCCAGCATCTGTTGACCTGTTTCATTTCTCACCATAATCCATTGCCACCCAAAAGGTGCCCCCATGTAACCTACGACCAAATCTGCTAGAGAATTGACGTAATCAAAGCAACTCATACAGGAGGGGGCAAACACATCTTTCAGTTTATTGGTTTTTAGCCCAAAGAAAGGCACCGTTTCGGTTGAGCCGTCTTCGTGTTTGAAATGAACCCGGAAGTCTTGCATGAATTCGTAATGCACTACCGTGTCAGGTGATTTGCTGGTTGTTTCTAAGAATTTTTGCAGTCCTGCACGGTTGACATTATCGACACAAGGCGTTCCTAAAACGTAAAGTTTTTCTAAGCCTAGTTGTTTTTCGACGGCTCGTAATGCCTGAATTTGGCAACCAACACCAATCACCAACAGCCGCTTCATTCCTGATTTTTCTACTTGTTGCAAGACGGATAAATTTGGTGAGAGTGTTGGTTTATTGACTCGTGCTGCCAGTATTTCCTCTGGCGTACGGGCAATGATGGGCATCGGTTGAAAACGGTCTTCTTTGGTGTTTTGTACGCAAACGACACCTTCAACAATACCGCGATTCAACATTTCGATGGCGATGGTACTAACAATTCCCGTCCATTGAGCACCAGGAACAGGCTCCTTTTTCCGCGCCGCCATCATGTCTTGATGCACACCAAAGTACAACTCGTCAGAATTGTCAAAATTTCGAGCGCGAGTGTGCGTCTGTTCTTCGAGTTTATCTATTTGCTGATTAATAAAAGCACAAGCTTGTTTGACATAGTGAATATAGTATGTGTCGCACAAACCGCACTCGCTACAGAGTTCTTTAGCAGGGCGACGGCTACTGGGTTTGAGGGCTTTGGCTTTTTTGTGAGGAGACAGGGATGTCATCTTAAGAGCAGTTTATTAACTAAAAAATAAGATATTCTAAAGCTTTACTTTACACAAACTTTTAGAAGTATTACTACATTCAGAATTTGAATTTGCCTAAAAAAGACAACGAGTGCACCTAATTGGCAGAGCAAACACAAGTGAAAGCATATACAGCCACAAAAAGATTATTGTCTTAAAATTAAAAAACATTAATAAAACTTGAGGAACTTATGACTGCAAAAGTAGAAATTTATACTTGGAGAACTTGCCCATATTGTATTCAAGCCAAAAATTTGCTGGCAAACAAGGGGGTAAATTACACAGAATACAGCATTGATGGAGATGAAGCTGCACGCAATCTTATGGCTAAAAGAGCAAATGGCAGGCGCTCTTTACCACAAATTTTTATCAACGACCATCACGTTGGCGGTTGTGATGATATTTATGCCTTAGAAGATCAAGGCAAGCTGGATGAGCTACTAGCGTCGAGCAAAACTGTATAAGTTGACATAAAAGTCATTACAGTTAAGGAAAATTAAGAAGAACGCAGAACACAGTTAGGCTTGTATCCTTTTTGCTATTCATGCCCCATAACTACTGAGTTGGTGATTCCTGAGTTCTTTGTTTGGTCAGTTATAACTCTTAAGGGCATAATCTAAATGGAACAACCTTAGAAGAATTTTTGGCAATTGAGGCAGAAAGTGTGAAACTGGCTTTTATCATTGATCCTATCCATCAACTTGATCCGTGTCACGACACAAGTGTTGCTCTGATGGAAGCAGCGCAAATTCTAGGACATGAAATTTGGGTAACTCAAGTCAATCAACTCAGTGTGGTGGAAGGCAAAGCTTGGGCGCTCTTAGAAAGAGTGGAACTTATACCCGTGCAGTTGGTAGAAGGACGTTATCAAGCAGCTAATCCTTGGTACAAGTTGAGTAGCCGTACCCTTGTTTGCCTAGAAACATTGGATGCCGTCTTTATGCGGACAGATCCACCTGTCACAGTTGCTTATCTTTATGCTACGTACATTCTGGACTACATAGACCAAAACAAAACTTTGGTTATCAACAGTCCTTCAGGAATTCGGGCGGCAAATGAAAAAATGTATGCCCTTCAGTTTACCAAAGCGATTCCAGAAACTATTGTTACTCCACAGAAGCAGTTGATTAGGCAATTTGTAGAGGCTCAAGGAAGAGCGGTACTCAAACCACTGGGGAATAAAGCCGGAGAAGGGATTTTAATTTTAGAAGGAGGCGATCGCAACTTCAATTCTATAATTGAACTCAGTACTCTCCAAGGTCAAGTTCCAGTTATGGTACAAACCTACTTACCGGAGGCAAAAGACGGAGACAAGCGGATTATCCTGCTCAATGGCGAGCCAATCGGTGCCCTCAATCGCCTTTCATCTGGCAGCGACTTTCGTAATAATATGGCAACAGGTGGTACGGTTGCCCAAACTGATATCACTCCAAGAGAGTATGAAATTTGCACCCAACTCGCTGAAACCTTACGCAAAGATGGCTTAATTTTTGTCGGCATTGACGTGATCGGTGGTTACCTGACCGAAGTCAACGTCACAAGTCCTACCGGAGTGCGTGAGATAGATCGGTTTGACGGCACTCGTATTGGTCATCAGGTAATTCAATGGGTTGAGCGGGCAAAAAAATGATCAATCATAACCATTGCCATAAACCGTTCAAATAAGTCAAAGCTCGACAATAAGTCAAAGCTCGACAAAATTGCTCAAGTGCATTCTCAATTGATGAACCACTACAGCAATAAACACCAGTCCACGCCACTGGTAACAACGCTCTTGTTTCCATAAGCGCAAAGCGTGCCGCAGGCATACGCTTTGCGTGTTGATTCGCCTGGGTGCGTGCGTTAGTGCGCCCAGGAGATACCCGATACCCGTAAGGCTTGCCCGTTCCCACTAGGGCGGTGCTGTGTGCACGCGCCCAGGTTCCTCTATCTCCTCCATAAAGTTGGGGATGACTTTTCGTCCAAAGTTGAGACTTTTTCAGCAGATTGCAAAACCCTCCAACTAAGACTTAATGAATGATCAGCCATATAAAATTTTTCACCCTGATCCCATCGATAAGTTCATAATTTCTTAATTACGGGGTGTGCGTCGGTTACGGAGAAAATCCGGTATGTCTAGTCCTGGTTTTTCTTTGGGTTCGGTGATCGGCGTTGGAGGATTAGCTGCTGGTGGCTGTGGCTGTGACTGTGGCTGTGATTGTGGCTGTGACTGTGGCTGTGGCATTGGTCGCCTTGTTGCTGCTGGCGAGACAACCCGTCCTTGATTGGCGTTTTGTTGTTGTGCAGCTTGTACTTCACCTGTAAATCCTGTGGCAATTACGGTAAGTCTGACCTCACCCTGGAGCCGATCATCAATCACTGCTCCAAAAATAATATTGGCGTTGGGATCAACAACTTCATAAATTGTTTCTGCTGCGGCGTTTACTTCATGCAAAGTCAGGTCACTACCACCAGTAATGTTAAAAACAACACCTCTAGCTCCTTCAATTGAAGACTCTAGTAACGGCGAAGAAATGGCAGCAATTGCTGCTTCTCTAGCTCTTGATTTTCCTGAGCCAATGCCAATCCCCATCAATGCTGATCCCGCATCCGCCATAACAGCGCGTACATCGGCAAAGTCAACGTTAATCAAACCAGGGATTGTGATGATATCTGAAATACCTTGTACCCCTTGACGTAGCACGTCATCTGCATAGCGAAAAGCTTCCTGCATAGGTGTCTGCTCTGGGATGACTTCCAAAAGCTTATTGTTGGGGATAATGATGAGTGTATCCACTCTACTTTTTAGACCTTCAACACCTTGCTCTGCTTGACTGGTGCGGCGACGCCCTTCAAAGATAAATGGACGCGTCACCACGCCGACAGTGAGAGCGCCCATTTCTTTTGCCACTTCAGCAACAATCGGAGCTGCACCAGTACCAGTACCTCCTCCCATACCAGCAGTGATAAAGACTAAGTCAGCACCCTCTAAAGCCTTGGCGATTTCGTCGCGTGATTCTTCAGCAGCTTTTTGACCAATAGCAGGGTTACCACCGGCTCCTAAACCCCGCGTAAGTTTCTGTCCAATTTGCAAGCGAGCGGGAGCAGATGCTAAAGTCAGAGCCTGTGCATCAGTGTTAATTGACCAAAACTCTACGCCAATTACATCAGACGCAATCATGCGGTTAACAGCATTACTACCGCCACCACCCACACCAATTACTTTAATATTGGCGACTCGACCAGGAACAATATCACCCATTCGTGTTTCTTCACTAGCAATCTTCTTGGTGTCATGGTTTTGCCCATAGTTTACCCCAGTATTATTAAAGGGATTGGTCGAGTTGATTGCCAGCGATAACCCCTGCTGTCCGGGAGACTGGGAGTTTTTATAGGTAAGCCCTTGGTTATTATCAAGTGTCATCGGAGTTGCGAGCATGTAGATAAACGACTTTTTATGGTGTTATTCACCTGAGAGTCAACTATAGTTTGACGCGAGGTCGCCATAATCTATGGCATTTTTGTTTATGTTTCTTTCAACTTCCAGCCTTGGTAAGATTGGAGGTAGAAAGTTTGCTATCGGCTTAGGCATTAAAGCATCCAGTCGCATAGCTAATTCTAGTGAAGTATACCTATATTTACCGAAAATTGACCTGTATAACTTCCACCAGACATTAATATCTTCACTACTATTTAGCCAATTTGGCTCAGTATACCCCTGGTATCCCCAATCATATCTCCGTGTTCGAGATTGTGGCTGACATTGGACGTTTATTTTACGACTAGAGCTAGAGGTTTTTTTTTCGCTCTCCGATCCGCACACAGATTTTTTATGGTATAAATTTAAAAAATACACGTTTCTCAACCGTTGGTATAACCAACTATTACCGCCTTCAAAATTGTCTTTTCGGAGTAAGTTTAAGTGATTACGTATACACAAGATTGATAAAAAGGAAATTCTGTACACAAAATCCAGAACTAACTGCGTAACTTGTAAAGGCAGACCGTGGTGAGTCTCATCTGTCATTAAGGTTTGAACAATCGGATTTACCATTTAAGACACAAGATTTCTATTCTCATTATCTATTGCTGAACTGGACATAACCGAGAAATGACTTATTAAATGGAACACCCTGGTTTTTTGCTATCAGCTTCACCTTATATATAAGGAAAACTTTGCAATAAAGAAATTTTACCTTTGCTTTGGAAGAGTTGCGCTTTTGACTAGCACGAAAGTCTAAGGATCTTTAGAGGAATCGAAGGGAAGCAGTCCTTACACGTCTGTGTCAGTATGCTTCACTTTTGTTGCTATAGAGGTTTTACTTACGGAAATTCACTGTTTGGATGTCTGAATACAACTGTTTTCAAAACCTGCTCAAAGAACAAACTGTCCATCCTTACAGGGAACTGTTGTAAACCCTATGGCTAACGCCACGCCTTACGGTGAGTAAGCGCGCTCTTGGTAGGGTCTCCCTCATGTGCCACTTCTGTGCGGGGGTTCCCCCCGTTGTAGGCGGAACGCCTTCCCGCAGGGTAGAATGTGGCGTCAGGCGACGGGCGTTCCCGGAGGGCTATCGGGAACGCCCGTCGCCTACAGAGGAGCCAGTACTTGATGAGGCTCTCCCTCTCCTGACAGAGACGCTACTTTGAACACGCTTGTTCTGGCGTTGGAAACCCTCCTCATGCGCACTGGACTCACCACACTTTTCCTCGAAGACGATATTGCTTTCCTTTTTTGGGTTAGCAGAAAATAAAAAGCTCATGAACTCAACCCGGTCACCTGATGCGTTCTGTTGAACACTAGGTAGCCAATAAGCGTTTTTCAGCTTAGACCCCATCATCAGTTAGCTATGGCGTTTATGCACCCACTATATTTAAATGTTAGGGCAATAACAACCTCTACTTCTACTCCAATGTAGAAGTTTTAATCATTATTCCTCCCATTGTCATTAGAAGTGAACGGTGGTTTCTACTTGGGTACTGCCATATCGTTGGTTACTGCAATATCGAAAATTGTATATTTATTCAGCATAAAACTTCCTTATCAATTAGGTGTGTCTTACACATCGAATCCATCAAATCTTTTTAGATACTTGCTGAGCAGTTAGACTGTTGTTGTTCTGATTCATTTGTACTAACGGATGATCTGGATTTTTGAGGTCAATGTAGTCTATTTGACTACGATTCAGTTGTGCAGGTAAATTGCGCATTTGTGCCATTACCTTAATTTTTTCAGACAACAAAGAATTTGGTGCTCCAAGATGTATACTTCCCAGCTCTGTTTTCAAAATTAAATTTGTTGGATCTTGGAAATCAATTTCTTTAACGTTAACAGAACTCTGGCCCAGAGCTTGATAAAGTTCAGTCCAATAAGGTTGGTACTGCTCTAATGAGCCAAAAACTTTCAGACTAGGCAATTGCAAGCTGGGATCACCAGATGTGTATTTTTCTATAGGTATCCAAACGCCATTAACATCTAGCAATCCTACAGATATTTTTTTGTGATCCGTGTCACTGTTTCCTTGATCCCTACGACTTTGGGCGATCGCTACAGGAACTCGTTCTTGAATCTGGACGATTAATCCTGGTGGAAACAGACGACGATTGACAATCGCTTGTACTATCATCGGTTGCTGTTTCAAAGATTCGGCGATTCTATGAGGTTCTATCCGCCATAAAGACTGAGGATAGGAAAGCACAAGCAATGACTCAATCGCCTCACTAGATAGTAAGTGATTACCTGAAACCTCAATATCTTGGGGTGTTTTAAGTACCCAAATCGGTTGGATAGCCGTCCACAGCAAACCTCCCGCCAATGAACTTACGGTAATGGTTTGCCAAATTGTCTGAATAATTTTTATCTGTCGCTTTTGACGTAATTTTTTACGGCGACCTTTTAAATCTGAACGGGAAACCGATATAATGCCAGCCATTTAAACCCTTCCATATTTTTAGTCCTAGTCGTAATTACGCATGTATTATTACGTAATTTTAGTAAATCCTGTTAGCGGAAATTAGATCTGCTCTCCAGATGAATCTAGCCTTTTGATTTTTTTGTGGCAACCATTTCCTACTGCAAAAATCTACAAAAAAAATAGTATTATCCGCATACTACTTTTTCATTGTCCGACCCAGTACTCAGGAGCTAAAACAACACAAGAGTACTTAAACGCATAAAATTTGTTGATTTTGAAGAAATTTAATCAGAGTATATACAATGTCTTATTTTTAACAAAAAAAGAAGAAACAGGTTAACCTTTTATAATATCATGATTAACGTGATAGTGCTGAATATAATGCCCATATAGGCATGTGATGTAGGAGCAAGCCTTAAAGATGGTCATGGGGATAAATCAGAGGTTTGTCGTTAAGAACAATCAATGAAAAACAACTGACAATTCCCAATCTCAAATCCACAATTCAAAATTAGTATTACCAGTTCAAGGAGCTATCGTTTTCCAAAACCTCACTGCTGTTTTCAACAGCCGTCTGTTGTTCTGCCTTTGTTAAAAAGGCTTGTAACCTCATACGTTCAATATACGGCCAGCCTCCTTCAGCCTCAATATCGCGAAGCAGTGAGTAGAGACCTTGACGATTATCGGGCAAACTCTGTTGAAAAGCCCCATCTCGGATCTCTCGGTGTAACTGCTCCAACTGTCTTAGTAAAGCTAAAATAGCTTTAGCATTCCCTTGACAATCTTGGGCTGTATCATGGACTGCTGATGCAATTGTTTGCAGTTGACAAGACAATTTCGTTAACTCTAACTTTTTACCATTACTCATACACCGCTGTCCTTGTGAATCAGGTTTGCTCAAATTTACCGGAGATTTTGTGCATTCACCTGTTACCAGTCAACCATTCGTTGAAAAGGTTAATTGATTTATCAAGTGTTGCTGTGATAAATTTTCTTTACATATCTTAAATAAAATAGGTTTTTGTGAGTCTGTGACTTTGGTGAATAGCTTGATGATATAAGGACTCACTACCCGAACTCGTTTTGGTGCTAGTACTTTATTAACCCAATATTGACAGGTATTGAGCACCGATGGTGGGGTTTGTTGTGAGGATGACGCAAAAGTGTAAAGTTCATAAGCCTTTACCATCCGCTAACGTTCCTTTGGTAAGCTACTAATGACTGTTTTACTGAAAACATAGTTATAATTTTGATATCTGTATATATACTTGAAAAATTTATATGAGCAATAACTGTTAACGACCTGTTTAATCATAGCTTATGGATTTCATATATTGAGCACATTTTTTCAGAATTAAGTGTTGTATTTTATACATAAAAGAGCGATCCAACTACCTGTAGAGCAACAGTTGAAGTTCTGACGACTCAGATAAAAAAGTAACGAGTTATTGCGCAAGCCTCTGGGCGTGACACGGGCGATAGCTTGGCGCTCTGCATAGCGGCAGATAGCTACTTGCGATCCCGCTTTGTTAGTAAACATCAGAAAGCTTTGATTTTGAGTTAAAAAAAATCGTATGATCTGGCTGATGATCAGCTGATTTTCCCATAAAACAATGGGCTGTATGTAAAACTGCTTATTCTTTGACCACCCTTTAACCACGCATCCCCACAGATGCAGTGGGCTGGGTAGTTTGAGGCTAAAAGCTTGGGCTAAAGGAAGCAACACGTTTAAAAACGCATAACTCCTGATAAATTTAAGTCACGGCTTGGGCTTACCAAAGCTTGGGTGCAGTTTTACAAGTTAAATATTAATTTTTGACATTGAGGTTAACCATGAGGTTTCGCGCTTTAATTGTTGCACTCTTGGCTTTATGCTTGGGTTTAGTTACTGCTTGTAGTGAAGGTCCATCATCGAGTAGTACAGAGTTTCTAACCTACGACCAGATTAAAGGCACCGGCTTGGCTGTCAAATGCCCCCAACTGGCAGAAACAAGTCGTGGTTTTATTCCCATAGATAGTAGCCAGTCTTACAGCATAAAAGAACTGTGCTTAGAGCCAACCCAATACTTTGTGAAAGAAGAACCCCTTAATAAACGGCAACGAGCAGAATATGTTGCTGGCAAATTGTTGACTCGCCGCACCTACTCCTTGGATCAAATTAGTGGCGATCTCAAAATCAATCCAGATCAAAGCCTCACCTTTGTAGAAGAAGATGGCTTTGACTTTCAAGCTATTACAGTCAAACTGCCTGGCGGTGAAAGCATACCTTTCCTGTTTAGTCTCAAAGGCTTGGTGGCTCAAACACAACCTGGCTTGACCACCATTAACACCTCAACAGACTTTGAAGGAACCTTCAAAGTCCCCTCCTATCGAGGTTCTGCCTTCCTCGACCCCAAAGGTCGCGGTGTTACCAGTGGGTATGATAACGCGGTGGCTCTGCCTGCCAGATCTGATAATCAAGAACTCATTAACGCCAACGTTAAGCGAGGTGATGTTCTTGATGGCAAAATTTTTCTGCAAATAGCGAAAGTAGATAGCTCTACTGGTGAAATTGCAGGTACTTTCGTGAGCGAACAGCCTTCAGATACCGACTTAGGCGCGAAAGAGCCTGAGGAAGTCAAAATTCGTGGTTTGTTCTACGCTCGTGTAGAACCTGCTCAAGTCTAGATTGTTCTGATAAACCTAAGAGGTAACCTCTTACCCTCTTGACAGGAGAATTTCAAAGAAGGAGGTTTTGGAGTTACCTCTGTTGGTTGGGTAACGACATCAAGTGCGCTTCTTGTTTGCTTCTACAGGCGACTGGTGAGACAGCGCTGCAGGAAGTGACCACAACCGGCTGCGATCCTTGTTTCCCAACAGCTAGGCATCTGGCGTATCTCCTCCACCAGACGCTCTTGCAACGCCTTCGGGCGTGCGCTCTGCGCACACCCGAAGGGGTCTCCCGACAGAGGCGACTGCGTTCGTCGTTCGCCCAAGCCGCGTGCGCTCTGCGCTCAGACGTGCCGTGAGAGCGAAGCTGTGCCGAAGGCTCAGGCATACCCGAAGAACTCTCCCGTTGGGCACCGCAGTTTTTCAGTCCTTCGATCAAGCGGGTGTATGGCGCTTTTTATTTGAGCATGTAAATATCTTTAATTCTTTTAAATTTAGATTATGAATTGTAAAGTCAATTTGATAAGCTGATGCGTTTACTAGAGGAAATCCAAAAAATAAAACATCCAGCCGTATTCGTTAACGGGTGGGCAAAACTGTTGACTTCCTTCACTAATAAATATGATCTTTTGGGGCGAGCGCTGATCATGTCTTTCAAAGTTAAGTATTATCCCTGTTAGAATCTGTTTTTATTTTTGGTATATATTCTTTAATTTCCCATAATCTCCAATTTCTTCACAACTATAATTCAGTATAATTACGGTTTATTATTGAGTTATAATTTTTTATTTTATTTCTATGTGGTTTTCGGAAAGTCACAGGATATACCAGAAAGTTAATTAATACCAAATTGCAATTCTTACCGTAAAACTGAAATGCCTCAAGTATCTCAATTTTAAGAGTATTGGCAAAATCTAAATTACGTTTTAGAAGGCGGATTGGTATAAAAAACAAAAGAACCCTCCAATTTAAATTAAGCTGCATTGTCAATTGAGTTGTGGTGGCTGCTTTGAGCACAAAGTTCTTTATCGTAAATTAAAGGATCCGGTGACCTCTACGTCTATACGTAGTTTCAGTTTTAGTAGGGGTTGAAATCCCCAACTGTTCGCGTAGCGTGCCGTAGGCATAAATGTCTTTAATGCGTAAATTTTGTTAGCACAGCGGGACGCAGTCCATTTTGAATTGTTAACTGCCATTGGAGCTTGTGTGTTATGTAGGTATCGGACACTCCTGTATTTGGTATAAGTTCGCTGCCTTCCACAAAAGCATCTATAAGGCGTTCGTGTGTTTATAGCGTTTCTGAGTTGGATAAAGTACAAAACCCCAGCCGCCCTACTAGGTATCTTCACGTCACCTGCTAGAACGGGGAGGGTTAACGAACTTCTCCGGGGATTAGGGGCAGGTTGTACTGTATTCAAAATAGAGCCGTTATATTGTCCGGACGTTGATCTTCCAATGGCTATGCTGCAAAAAATCTGATATACATAGCAGTCGCCAGGTAGATTAGGACACGAACTAATGAGAAAACACGGTCACTAAGAGACTTTCAAGTCTGTTAAGCGTTCGGGTGTTAAGCGTTAAGCGTTCCCTGCTATAACTGCAATCGCAGCTTGGTTTAAAAGTGAGTATTTCTTTGTTTATTCGACCAAGAAATGCGATGTTATACCAATCACAGTCACGAGGTCTTACACGAAAAAAATGGGGAGGGTTTATACGATATGCGTGTTGTCCCCTCGATTAATCAAGGGGCTTGGAACCCTCCCCATTTTTTAGGGGACAAATGCGTCACCAACGAAGTCAAACATGAGATTTGGCAGTTGTTGCGAGAATATCAGCTATCTGGCTCACCTGACTTTCGCAATCAATTGGTGAAACTTAATTTTGGACTTGTCAGAAAAGAAGCTCATTACTGGATGAATCAATGTCATGAAAGCTACGAGGACTTGCTCCAAGTAGGTTGTTTGGGTTTGATTAGAGCGATAGAAAGATTTGAAATTTCCAAGGGGTATGCCTTAAGCTCGTTTGCTATTCCCTATATTCGCGGTGAAATACAACATTATCTTCGAGATAAAGGAGTGATCGTGCGAATTCCTCGACGCTGGTTTGCCCTGCAACAGCAAGCAATCAGAGTTTCGCGTTCATTAAGGGAAAAATACAATCGCCAACCTACTGACTCTGAGTTAGCAGCCGCATTGGAAATTTCTCCTGATGAATGGCAGGAAATTAAATTAGCGTGGGCTAACCGCGCGCCCTTAAGCCTTGATGTACCAGTGCAAAATGGAGATGAAAGTGCAACTTTATTGGGAGATTTGGTTCCAGACAACCGCTACCACAGCTTTCAACTCGCCCAAGAAGAGCAAATTCGTATCCAACAAGCATTGATGCAGTTGGAACAACCCACCCGCCAAGTCTTAGAATTTGTTTTTTTGGATGATTTGACGCAAAAACAAGCGGCAGAACGCCTTGGTATAAGTGTAGTTACGGTCTCTCGCAGGCTGAGGAAAGGGCTAGACTTGCTGAAACACTTAATGTATGTGGCAGAAGATTAACGGCTTTTGAGAACAGTTCATGGGCAGAAATTCAAAAATTGTAATCGCAGCGATTCTGACTTTGGCTACTTTGGCGATCGCCTCTTGTTCCTCACAAAGTGAACAATCTAGTCATCCTAGCCCCACCTACACACCAGCAGCAAGAGCGCCGTTCAAGAACCCAGGCGTATCTAACGAAAAAGTAACAAATCAACCCTTCAAGAATCCAGAGGTTCTTACCAAACAAACTCCGCCAGTTACCTCCACCACAACTGCTAACTTGATTCAACCAATGGATTCTACAAAACGGGTCAGTATCGTATCAAAAGGTCGCAATGATCCGTTTGCAAGAATTGTGGTTCCTGATTCCATCAAAGTCACAAATCAGCCTGCACAGGCAAAACCTGTTCCTAAGTTACCTCCTATAAGCACACCTAAGAGTAAACCGCACAGCGTCATAACTGCTATTAGTAAAAATCCTTTAAACCAACAAAAGCTAAATCAAGAAAAACACACAATTAACAAAAAAGCGATCGCCCGTGTCATGCCCGGAGGGCTGTTTTCCAAACAGCCCTCCCCCTGTGCCTCCAGCACAGGGCAAGCAGCCGAAGCCTGCTTGAGGCATAGGGCGCGCGAAGCGATCGCCCTTGGCGGCAGCAACAGCCTCGCCCAAAGTGCAGCGCCCAAAAAAGTGATTAAACATAACTCAGCACCGCCAGTGGCGCGTGTATCTCATAATAAAATTAAACCCAACGGTGCCTTGACTCGTGTACTCCCAAAAGTTTTACCGCAAGCGATCCCTAACTCTGCCTTATCTGTAACACCACCACAACCAGAGTTAGCCAAAGCAGTAGTTGTTTCTGGTGTTGTTCTCATTGGTAAAGAACCCCAAGCAATTATCAAAGTACCAAATGAGCCAACAAGTCAGTATGTACACGCAGGACAGCAGTTGGCAAACGGAGTCCTGATTAAACGTATTGAAATAAATGAAGGCTCCGAACCTGTCGTGATTCTGGAACAATATGGTATTGAGGTTGCGAAAATGGTAGGGCAAGGACTTACTACTCAAACCTCACCCACTGCTTCTGGGGAAAATCCTGTTTCTAACACAGCGCTACCCCAAAACCCTGTTCCAGAGGAAGATACTTAAAGATGGAGACAAAAGAAACAATTGAATTTGCTGGTTTACCTTTAGCAGTCTATCGAGAGATAGCAGCTCATTTGTGTCAGGTAGAAGGAGTAGAAGTGAGTTTAATTCCTCAAACTTCTCAACAATTTGATTATAGTCAAAGCCAAATTGCTGGTTTATGGATTTCGTATACGCCTGAGTGTGGCGCACAAAGTAGGCAACGGGTACAGCAAATTTTGACTTATTATCGCGATCGCTACGTTGCTTGAGGAATTCTCACAAGAAATTTTAGTAAATATGTCTATGTTTAAGAATTTTTGGGTTGAGGTTTCTCCACCCAAAAATTCTATTTTTTGGTTGATGAAAAAGGATTTTTGGTGAGATTTAGTGATGTGTCAACTTGTGTAGAGACGTAGCCCTGAGCGAACTTGGAAGGGTCAGTGTCGGGAGGATGTCACGTCAAGCGAATTCGTAAAGATTCAGCCACTCTATGCTGAATGAGCCATTCTTTCACCTCCAGAGTTAGAAGGTCAATACTTGCTCCACTCTTTGCAGCAGCTTTGAGAAATCTTTGTACATCCTCAGGTATTCTCTCAGAACTTAGACTCTCTAAAGATTGCTTCAATTGCTCAATTAATTTATCAACCCTATCAAAATCTTCGCTGTTTTTGGGAAATTCAACCTGCTGTATTTGTCTATCTAAATTGGCTTGTTCTGGTAAACCTTGTTCAGTGCGGTGAGCGCAAATTTCAGCTAGGAATTTGTCACCATATTGAGCAAGTTTGTAACTACCTACGCCTGATAGTTTACTAAATTCCTCTTTAGTTTGGGGTTGCACCTGCGCCATTAATTCTAGGGTAGAATTCTGAAAGATAAAGTGAGGTGGAACAGATTGTTCCTCAGCAAGTTCTTTGCGGAGCGATCGCAACCTCTGGATCAGCATTTCCACTTCAACTGCTTTTTCATTATCATTTTCCCAAGTCATCTTTTGAACAACAGGAATAGTTATTGACACATTTCGCTTTTTATGCATAATTTCCCAACTAAGAGCATTCAGTTGCAAAACTGGGTAATTATCGCCGTTTTGTTCTAACAATCCTTGCTCCAATAGAGAACGCCCCAGCATTCGCCACTCATCAAGAGTTTTATCTTTACCGATACCATAAGTAGAAAGTTTGTCGTGTTCATGTTGGATAATTTTTTGAGTTTTTCCTCCCCGCAACACATCTATAATGTGAAGCATTCCAAATTTTTCTTTACAACGCGCCACACAAGATAAAAACTTCATTGCTTCAATTGTCCAGTCCACCTGTTCAGAATAAGAATTGTGGCTATTATCTAATTCATGTGACGTTTTAGACTGGAAAGTTGATTGTATCCAACTATTAAGATAAAGATGTACTTGAGCAAGATAAACAGTGTCCATCTTGGCATAGTCTAGCTGTTTTTGGCTCAGAGGTCGTCTTCCCCAGTCACTTCTTCCTTCCTCTTCATCGACATTTGTAAAATTGCAAAGTTCTTTGGCTAGAGTTTTAAGTTTTAAATTTGATGTTCCTAGGCGATTGCGTGATATTTGTCTTGCTATTTTTAAGGTACAAGTGATATTCTGCGCCTGAATCTTACCCAGAAACTGCAAGTCATAGCTGGAGTTGTGAAATACCTTTTCAATGTTGGCATTTGCCATAATTTGATTGATAAAGTATTTGACGACATCAGGCTTTTGAAAAACATCTAATATATAAACATTATCCCCAGCTAAATCTAATGGTTCTACCGAAACCTGAATTAGAGATAGTTTTGGAAAGGGTGTATCATAGTCAGCAACTTCTGTATCTAACCAGAGAATTTGATGCGAAGTTAGTTGGGTTATAATTGCTTGGATTTCCGAAGCTTGAGTTACGTAAAACATTGGTTTGAACTACTTAATTATTAGTTGATTTCCTCTTTAATCTCACGGAAGCAAGCTAAGCAATTGAACTAACCCATCCTGAATTGCTTGGTGATTTGATTCGACTGTTGCACCACCAGAGTTGTCTGATGTGCAAACAGAAGCATCAAGAAAATGACTTGTGCTCTTGAGAAGTTCTGAAGCATCTGTCATCGCTTTTTGATGATTTTCGCTCAAATCCTGAAGCAGCTTGCCTATTTTATTATCTGAATTTTCTCTCTTTGTTTGTACGCACTTCATTGTATCTACATAATTATTATTTAGTACAAATAAACTATTTGTTTGAGTATACAGAAGTCCTCAAAGCTCTTTATCTCTTGCATAAAGCATTTTAGATTTCCCGTGTTCACCAAAATTTGCCAGCTTCCAATACTGTTCAGATAAGGATTTTTGGGCAAAATCCGAGCAAGATTGTGTCGGCTGCTTTATAAAAATCGTCAACTTTCTACTTATGTACTTCTCGTTCTAATTTTTCCCAACTTTCTTTTGTCTTCTGATGCACCCTTGCCTTAATTTCATAATTGAGATGAAATCCGGTAGTGTCGAAGTTATAAAAAACTGCCCTGATTTATTTTCGTTGCACCTTGTCGTAAAACTTGGCAATTTTCTCCAGTCCATTTCACAACAGTCGAAGGAACACCATCTCCGTGCACCTCGTCTTTCAACTCCGTCGCCGCCAGAGTCAAAACATCAGGAAACTGTGCCGAAATCTCTGCCATTGTTGTTAAGGGGATTGAGCTGATAAATTGGCGCTCGTCGTTGCAAGAGGAAAAGATCCGGGCATTCCATAGACGTAATCCCAACGTCGTCAGTGTTTTAATTAAAACAAGATAATCAGGTGATGACTTTTGAAATTACTGAGTTAAACTGGCAAGCAAGATAATCCTAGTATAACCAGCGCATCTCTACAGTCTGGGCATCACTCAACATGAAACACTGGCAATTTCTGATACAGAAACAGGGCGATCGCTCTTGGAGTCCCATAGAATCCCCAAATATAGAAATTGTAGAAGGTCGGTATAGAGTTTTAGCTCGCTCTGACCTGATTAATACTGATTTGCAAGTGCAGATCACCCATAGTTCAACGATGGAGTTTCCACCGAAGCGGCGAATTCAAAAGCGATCGCGTTCTACAAACTCTGAAGGCTTAATCGCACTTCTTCCCTTTAGTTATCTCAAGCCAGGAGTTTGGGAGTTCTGTTGTTCGGGTGACTTGATGTCGCACTTTGTCGATCAACCTTGGCAACATTGTATCCAGTTGAAAGTTCTACCTATAGTAGTTATAGAGGTGGGACGACAACAGGAGGATACTCGATTGTCAAGAGTCGATAAGGAGCAATTTCCTGTCTTTAGCGATGAATTGCTTGAAGAAGCGATGATTTCGCAGCCGATTAGCCCGGTTTGGCTCAAAGGTGAGAAAACATCGGAAATTTTACAAAACTTAATAGAGATTGCTTTACCTGATTCTCAATTGGCAGCAGCAATTGAGGATTTTTGTGATCAAACCTTAGAACCCCCGCTGGTGTTGAAACTTCAGGAAGATTTTTACACTGTTCCTTGGGGGCAAACTCTCACAATCAATGGGCGTGTAGAGGAAAAAGAAACGACGAATTTGGATCATCCCCTAAGATCAAATTATCAAAGAGTCTATGCAGGAGAAATCAGAATAGAACTGCGCTCACCCCAAGATTCTAAAATCATCAGGCGAGTGCGCCTATCCTTAAGCGAAAAGTTCATACCATTTCCGATCAGATGTTCCATAGAGGTTCCCGCTGATTGTGAATCCAAGCTGATTTTGGGAGAAATCAGTTTATATGGCATCCTTACGGTTGATGGTAAAACGACATTGTTAACTAACCAGTTTTTCACAATGACAGCAGATGTCACAGAATTACTGGCAATCAGCGCCACAGCCAAAAAAAATGAACTAGACACAATAGAACATCAACCAGTATCCTCAAAACTATCCACACCTCTAGATTTGCAACTTTTCAATTTAGTAAAAACGCCAACAAAAGCGAAATCACATCTGTTGCAGCCATCTCCCAAAAAATCTTTGCCACCGAAAATTGAGCCGCCATTACGTCGTCTTAAATCAGCAGCGGTTTCGCCTCAACTACCAAGCTTTGTTCAGCATCAAAATCGGATAATTAGTCCTGCTGCTGTTTGCGAAGCATCTCCAAACTTGGAGTCAAATAGGCAGATAACAAGTAAAGTCATCAGGATGGAGACAACTTTACCCTACCTCAGACGAGTCAAACTATCCCAGAATGAAACAAAAGGCATCATGCGTTATGAGTCAGTTGACGAACAGCAGGATACAACTGAGATTCATAACGAGGATGCTGCAAAATCAGTTATAGAACAAACACAATATCAGATTTCATCTTTTGATGAAGATGCAGCAAAAGACAACGCACAACCCCAAGACACGTTAGTCAAATTAGTCATTCCCCATAATTCGCAACTGTTCACCACAGGTAACCCCGACATATCCCCCTTGATTATAAAGTGGATGCATACTCAAGGGTATTCCTTGCCTGAACCGATTAATTTGCAAAACCAAGACGACGATATTTATTTTGTCGCCAGCCAAGATCAGATGTCTGATGAGGTTAACAAAAAAACACAAAAACATGGAGATGCTGAGGATCTACACGATAATAGCAGGGAGGGAGCGAAGGAAGGAGAACTTTCCGCACTGCCTCACTCCTTCACTCCTCCATCTTCCCAACCTCCAAACTCCCTTGATGGGAAAGTATTGTCGGCTAGGTTGGTACACGAAATAGTTGTCGAAGATATATTCGATGAAACCGAACCTCAGACTTTCAAAAATCAACCTTCCAAACAAAAAGAAGAATCAATATCAGATGTATCTGTTGGCTTACCTGTCTTAGCAGAAATCACCGAACCATTACCAGTTCCGCAACTGCATTTGTCATCAGGCGAACTCATCTCTGGAAAATTTGTGAGGATACGCATCCAGTTAGCGCCTGTAGCTGATGAAGTGGCTGTGAAGTTATGGATTTTGGATTGCCAAACTCGTGGGTTGATAGATGAACCGCGTTGGTTAACACATTTACGGCTTAACCCTGCTGGAGTTTTGGAAGAAATCACTCATCTGAGGGTTCCTTTTGGGTGTTTGGAAATTCGCTTGGAGGCGATGGCTGTGAACAAGGCGACTCAGCAGGAAAGCCACAAAGTCTCTATCCTGCGCAGTGTAATACCTCCAGACTTACCTAACTTGCAGCTAAACGAAGTTTTCGGTGTATGAACAATCAACTTTATTGCAAGCTGCTGTGTTAAAAATCTTTAGAATTTGAAAAATCATGCAAGATTTGCAGTAAGCTCATTTTGAATTGTCGTTTGATTTGATAGGAATATTTTATGTACTCAGCTTCATATATCTCTTCCATCCTTGTTCCAGTGATTGGTTGGGTTGTTCCAGCTATAGTTTTTGGGTTTCTGTTTGTATACATGGAACGCGAGGATATTGCTTAAATTCGTCAATGCCCGTAGGGCATTGTGTAAGCGTATAAGCGTATAAGGGTGTAAGGGTGTAAGGGAAAGAAAATAATTCGCGATGACTTTTGTATTCACCTACACCCCTAAATCCCTAGTTAAGGGTGTAAGGCAAAGAAAATAATTCGCGATGACTCTTGTATTCACTTACACACGCCAGATACCTCTGTCGGGAAACCCTCCTATGGCACAAAGTGCCACGCTGCCCGAACAGTACTGGCTCACGCCACATGCACGCCACTTGCTACAACGGGGGGAACCCTCCGCAGTCGCCACAACGGTCAAAGCTCGCCGCTTGGGTTGCTTCCCCCGGCAGACTTTGGGGGAACCCCAACGCCAGATCCCTACGGAGGGTCTCCCTCCGTAGGCGACTGCGTAAGCGCAAAGCGCACGCCAAGGGCGAACGCGTAGCGTCTCCGCAGGAGATACCCGAAGGGCAGTGGCTCCCCTATACGCCTATACCCCTACACCCCTAGTATGTTGAAACTTTCACTTACCAAAACCCTTAGTTGTTTGTTTTTGACTCTTCCCTTTGGGCTTAGATTTACTAACTTCCATCAAAGCTTCTTGGAATAAATTATGCAGGTGTATTGGTACGCTGGCAATTTCTGGTAACTCTGGCTCTATGGGTTTGTTGTTTTCTTGCAAGAGTGTATCCAAGTCATTTGAAAGTTGAAAATTTGGTCGTTTAAGAAACGTTTGTAGTACTTTTTCTAACTGCGTTGGATACTGTTGGGCTAAGCGATGCCAAATGAAAGCATTAATACTTTTATCTTCTAGATAAAAACGAATCAGTTTCTCAGCACCTTCTACACTTTGCCAATCATCTGCTTCTAATATTGTTTTGATTTTAGAGTACGTTGGCAGAAACATCTGTCCCCATCGGGGATGAGACATAGTTGTCACCTGTTCTGCTTTTTTCAGTTCAGCAGGTAAATCGACTTTTGGCATCACCATTTTACTACTGCTGTTTTTCTTCTCAAACATTTGTGAAACTGTTTGGGAGTCAGCACCAAATTCTTCTGCAACTGCTTTGATTTCTTCTTCTCCTAAACCAGCTTCTTGTGCGACATCTCCTAATGATTTTGAAGGATCAATTCCTGCTTCTTCCAAACGTTTCTTCGTTAAAATTTCTTGGAATTCACCAATCTTTTTGTTGAGTTGGTATCCTGGAAGTGTGACTTCATCAGTACCAAAAAACTCTATAAACTGCTGATGATAGATTCCTACAGATTGCCAAGCTTCTTGTAGCAAGTCTGGAGCATCACCATAAAGATTGTCTTTGTAATTATCTTTAAAATTACCAATAGCTACTGCTAGTTTTGGTTTCCCCAGTTTACCCATCTGTGTGTAGGAACTGAAGAAAGTCCAGTAACTGTCAGTCACAGGAGAAATGCGAGTCAGTAAAATTTCTCCTTCTTTCAATCGAGACATTTCGTTTAGTTTCTGGGAGGTGTTTGGCTTCACAGTGTAGTATTTGTCTGTCAACCAGTTCCTTAATTCAAAGCCATCAGGTAAGATTTTTGTGATAGCAAATAAGCCACTAAAAGTGCGATGCCAACTTTGAATCAGTTCACGCTCAAGCTCAGACAACTCTTGATCGCTTTGGAGAAACAAATCTAAGGGTGAGGAGTCACCAACTTGCCCTTCTGTAAGAAATGAGTCAATAATCAGTTCTTGTTGAAAATTATCACCGCTTCCACGACGTGACTTGAGCGCAGCATAGCTTTCCAATGCTTGTGCAAGTTCACCTTCAGCGTCATAGACAAAATCAGTGAGGTCTTGTTTGAGTTGGTGCGATCGCTCTAATATAACATCCACAAGTTAATCTCTCAGACTCGATTGTTGTTGTACGTTAGAGGTTAGCAAAGAATTTCTGCATTTGGCTATTGCAGGATATATTCGGACATTTACGTGTCAAAATTTGATTCACAGACGGTCAGCCATGTAGCATAGAATTTGTACCCTTGCACAAAAAGAACGCGATCGCTATGGGCATGACCCTTGTAGAAAAAATTTTGGCGAAAGCCTCTGGTCGTTCGGTTGTCGAACCGGGGGAAAATATCTGGGTTAATGTTGATCTTTTAATGACACATGACGTTTGTGGTCCTGGAACCATCGGCGTTTTCAAACGCGAGTTTGGTGCTGACGCCAAAGTCTGGGATCCTGAAAAAATCGTGTTAATTCCCGACCATTATATTTTCACGGCTGACGCACGCGCTAACCGCAACGTTGATATTTTGCGTGATTTTGCAAAAGAGCAAAGTATAAAATACTTTTACGATATTACTGACCTTTCCAACTTTAAAGCCAACCCAGATTACAAAGGTGTTTGCCACGTCGCCCTAGCCCAAGAGGGTCATACGCGCCCAGGCGAAGTTTTATTTGGTACGGACTCTCACACCTGTAACGCTGGTGCTTTCGGTCAATTTGCCACAGGTATCGGCAACACAGATGCTGGTTTTATTATGGGGACTGGCAAGCTGTTGATCAAAGTTCCTGCCACCATGCGTTTTGTGTTGAATGGTGAAATGCCTCCTTACTTGTTGGCAAAAGACCTGATTTTACAAATTATTGGGGATATCAGCGTCTCTGGCGCAACCTATCGGACGATGGAATTTACAGGAGAAGCCGTCGAACGAATGACGATGGAAGAACGGATGACTTTGTGTAACATGGTCATTGAAGCTGGTGGCAAGAATGGTACCATTGCTCCTGATGAAACCACATTTGAGTATGTGCGGGCGCGTACCGATAAGCCTTTTGAGGCAGTATACACAGACTCAGATGCCAAGTTCTACAGTGAGCATCACTATGATGTTTCCAAACTAGAACCAGTTGTTGCCCAACCTCACTCCCCTGATAACCGTGCCACAGCACGAGAGTGCAGCGATGTCAAGATTAACCGAGCTTATATCGGTTCCTGCACGGGTGGAAAAACAGAAGACTTTTTCCATGCAGCACAAGTTCTCAAAGGTCACAAGGTGAAAGTTCCCACCTACATAGTCCCTGCTACCCAAAAAGTTTACGAAGATTTGTTTAAAATCAAGTACCAAGAGCAAACCCTTTCAGAAATTTTCTTAGAAGCTGGTTGCATTGAACCTGCTGCACCTTCCTGTGCTGCTTGCTTGGGTGGTCCCAAAGACACCTTTGGGCGGATGAATGAGCCAGAAATCTGTGTTTCCACCACCAACCGCAACTTCCCCGGACGCATGGGACATAAAGAAGCGGGAATTTATCTTGCTTCCCCCTTCACCGCTGCAGCTTCCGCAATCACTGGGTATGTGACAGATCCGCGTGAGTTTTTGTAAGAGGACAAGCAGACAAGTGAAAGAGTGTGGAAGTCAGGGAAAAGAGTGATTTCACATTAACTTTTCCCTCCTTTTCTCCCTGATTTCCTTAGTCTGCAATAAAAAATATGATAATTCTCGTAATGGGTGTCTCTGGTTCTGGTAAGTCCAGCATTGGGCAACTGTTGGCAGACTCTTTACAGTGGGAATTTAGCGATGCTGATGCCTTCCACTCGCCAGAAAATATTGAGAAAATGCGGTATGGTATCCCCCTAAATGATTTAGATAGGGTGCCTTGGTTGCTGGCGTTGCAACAGGCAATACAGCAGTGGTTGCAAGAGAATAAAAATATGGTGCTGGCGTGTTCTGCGCTGAAAGCCAGTTATCGCCAGGTTTTGGTTTTGGATGAGAAACGCGTAATTGTGGTTTATCTCAAAGGACCATTTGAGTTGATTCAAAAGCGGCTACAGATGCGTCATGGTCACTTTATGGGCGAAAAACTTCTTAAAAGTCAGTTTGATGCTCTTGAGGAGCCATCTGGTGCGGTTACAGTGGATATTTCCGAGCCACTAGAGGTGATTGTGCAGAACATTAGAGTGAGTTTGGGGATTTAGGTGAGTTGATGGCAGGGGTTTTTTTTTATTTTTAAAGCGTTTATGGCACTTTACATAAGTTAATATGGTTCGATTTAATCATACCTACCTACTGGCACAGTTTTTTGTAATTTAAATTCCTACTTTAGAAATGGTTTTACAAATACGACCTCACTAGTATTGGGAATATCGTCAATTTCATCACCACCTTGGACATAACTGAGGTGGTTTTTTGTGCTGAGATTGTAAAGGTTTTGGTGTGGTCATTTGCGGTAGGAAAAACTCCACTGTGTCGTATTCGTCAACACAAGCTTTTGTAACTTAAGTTCTAACTTTAGAACAATTACAAAAAACGACTCCTCTAGTATTAAAAGAGTATACAAGTATTTCAAAATTCACGTTCAGACAGTCCCAGGGGGATTTTTAATTGGAAACTCCAGAGTGTCGTATTCGTCAATACAAACTTTTGTAATTTAAACTCCTGCAATAGACAGGGGTTTTACAAATACAATCCCGCTAATATTGTCAGAAATAAGTTCTTAATGTTTGTCGAAAGTTTTCAGTAGCAGCTCAGGAGTTTTTAATCGTAGGTTGCGAACTCAAGCTGAGACGTTTTTCGTTCCGTCTGGAACGTTCTACATCTCTATATTCCATACCCTTCTCGATATAAGCTCCTTTCATCTTCTTAACCAACACATTGTCCCTCCGCTTCCCGATAAGGTTGTGGAGGTTTTTAATTGGAAACTGTATAGTACTGTATTAGTCAACACAAACTTTTGTAATCTAAACTCTTGCTGAAGAAAGAGTTTTACAAATACGATGCCATTAATATTGGAAGAAATGACTTCTGAATCTTAGTCTCAATTCCTCAGTACCACGTCTGAGGATTTTTAATCGTAAGTTGCGGGCATAGTTGAAATGTTTTCCTAACGTTTGGGACACTCTTATTTCTCTCATATTACCCTCATATCCCCCATTACCGATGTAGTTATGGGGGTTTTTTGTTGTCTGGGATTAGCGCGTTGAGTACTTATATGTGTTTTATACCTTAGAACTTCGCGACGATGAAGGGGGAGGGTATTTTTATGGGGATTTTGGTGTTAAAGTCGAAAGTTTACCTTTTGGGAAAATTTTGATGTAATCAGGAATACAAGAATCTTTTCAGCTTGACCTACCTTAGCGTAGCCAAAAAAACATAGACCTAGCACAACTTCAAAAAGTAAAACCCACAGATGATGACCTGTGGGTTTTTAATTCCTGTGTTGCTATGGCTATGGCTAGTCACTAGTACCGCTTGCTTCTTAGAAGCTTATTTTGATGGGGTGATAATCTCTTCTGTCAAAAGTTCTGTTACGGTAATTTTTGGGTGTATTCATAAACACAAATAAGAAAAACTGTTACCTCAAAAAAAAATAAAAACCCCCACGGCAACTGGGGGGTTTTTATTAACTAGCAACTTTACTTAATAGCCAACCAGCGTTAGGAGCAATGCTTCTTAGAATTTATTTGTGATGAAAAGATATCTCTTCTGTCAAAAGTTCAATTTCGATAAAATTTGGATGTGTTTAGGAACACGAATAAGTAAAGCTGTTACCGTCCAGTTCACCAGCACCAGTAACATCAATAATTTCCTACATAAGTGTAATTTCTATTTCAACCATAAATGTATTGGTCAACACAATTTTTTGTAACGAGCGATTCATGCTTTAGAAAGAGTTATACAAATACGACCTCACTAGTATTGGAATAAACAGAGGATGACCTTTTGGTATAAGGTTCATTTCCTCCATCGGCACATTTTCCCCGCACCCATAAGTGTGGGTTTTTTTAAGGTAATGAGCAGTTAATATTCGGCGTAGGTCAGACGAGATAATCAAGATTTGAGGTGTGCTCATTTGTGGTCGGAAAAACTCCTATGTGTTGTATTCGTCAACACAAGTTTTTGTAATCTAAACTCCTGCAATAGACAGGGGGTTTACAAATACAATCCCGCTAATATTGTCAGAAATGAGTTATCACTATTTGTCGAAAATTTCGATAGGTGGTCTGGGGGCTTTTAATCGCAAATTGCGGATATAGCGTTGCCTAAAGTCTGGAACGATTTGCATCTCTATATTTCATACCCTTTTCGATATAAGCTCCTTTCCTCTTCTCATCTTACGCATTGCCCCAATTATCCGATAAGGTTGTGGGGATTTTCAAGTGCTTTTCAGTCCAGTTAATGTCAATAAATTGACATTACTATAAAGGTCAATTTATTGACTTTTATACTACGTAAAATAGTTAACTCTGACATTTCCAAATTAGTATCACTATTTTTGAACACCGTGTTGATAAACAAAAGCCACCTTTTGAGATATTGAGACTAGTTTTAGGCAACTCTCAAGTTAGGGGAGACCGTAAAAATAAAATACCAGCCGTATTTCAGGTTGACGGGTTGGTAACGAGGGATCTAGGTTTGACGGCTGGTATTTTATTTCAAGGCAAGTGCCTTACCATCAGTTGCTTTTCAAAGTACAGTTGCGCTTAAGGGTTCTCAATGTCAGTATCAAACTCGCCTAATCCACCAATAGAAAATCAAATACTTGCCGCACTTTCAGCGGCTGAGTATCAACGTCTAGTTCCCCACTTAGAGCGAGTCGAATTTAAAAATAAGCAAATCCTCTACGAAGTAGGCGAACCGATAACACATGTCTATTTTCCCCATCAGGCAATAATTTCTTTAGTCTCTAACCTTGAAGACGGATCGACCGTTGAAGTTGGTATAGTGAGCAATGATGGCATGGTGGGTCTTCCTGTAATTTGGGGCGGCAACACGACAACCACAACTGCATTTGTGCAGGTTGCCGACGGTGGTATGAAGATGAAGGCTTTGCCACTCATAGCGGAGTTCAACCGAGGCTCTGAACTTCAACGTTTGCTATTGCGTTATACTCAAGCACTGTTCACCCAAGTCACACAAACAGCAGTCTGCAACCGCGTGCATACGGTAGAAGAACGACTTGCCCGTTGGCTGTTGATAGTTTCTGACCGTATGCAATCTGATAAATTCCTGCTAACTCAAGAATTTATTGGTGAAATGCTAGGCTGTCGCCGCTCAGGTGTCACAGTGGCTGCTGGCATCCTTAGCCGAGCCGGAATCATTACCTACAGGCGTGGACATATTACCATCCTCAATCGGGAACACTTGCTCGATGTATCTTGTGAATGTTATTCCATCACCAAAAACGAGTACGCTCGATTGTTAAGTAAACAGAGCTAGCGGTAGTCAACAGCGGTCAGCACAAAACCAGTTTTTTATGGATTCACGCGTCCCCTCTCTAAAAGTTTTACTCTTCGGAGTTTAATGTGCGAAACCGTACTGACTCCCAACGTCAAGCAGGTGTAAATTCTAAGCAATATAAATAAATGTCATGTTAATGCTTTTTGAACAAACACTTCAAAATCAACCGTCATTTCTTGATGGTTTACGGGTACTTGTGGTAAGTAATAATGACGATTGCTTGTGGCTAGTTAGGGTTATTTTTGAAGAGTGTTTTGCAAAAACGAAAATGGCAAGATCTGTGGATAATGCCATACAAGTCATAGAAGAGTGGAGACCTGATGTTATAATCAGCGAGAGCAGACTGCCTAAGAAGGACGGTTATTCACTAATTCGCTTCATTAGAAACAAAGAAGCCAAGGAAGGAGGATTTATTCCTGCTGTGGCGATTACAAGTTATATGTGTCCAGAAGAGTTTAATACAGCAACGGATGCTGGGTTTCAGGAGGTTATTTATATACCTTTTGAAATTGATACGCTTGTTGCAGTTATTACACAGCTTATACGAGTTACATAAACAATTAAAAAATACGATACCTCTAGTATTAAAAGAGTATACAAATATTTCAAAATTCAATTACTACTTTAGAAAGGGTTTTTTGTAATTTCAATTCCTGCTTTAGAAAGGGTTTTTACAAATACGACTTCACTAGTATTGAGAGTATCATCAATTTCAAGATGACAACATCAAAAAGCCCCAGTTACCTTGGGGGCTTTTTATTTTTTATATGGCAATAGCACCAGTAACATCAATAATTTCCTGTATAAGTGTAATGTGTATTTGAACCATAAATGTATTAGTCAACACAACTTTTTGTAACGAGGGATTCCTGCTTTAGAAAGGGTTTTTACAAATACGATCTTACTAAGATTGGAAGAAATAGAGGATTAATAATACGACATAGCTTTCCAAAAAAGCACTGGGAACCTTTCTTCCATCGGTTCCTTCCCTGTACCTGTTGAGTACAGGGTTTTATTTTGGTGTGGTCATTTACGCTCGGAAAAACTCCTATGTGTTGTATTCGTCAACACAAGCTTTTGTAAGTGAAAGTCCTACAATAGACAGGGGTTTTACAAATACAATCCCGCTAATATTGGAAGAAATGAGTTATGAATGTTTGTCGAAAATTTTCAATAGGTGGTCTGGGGGCTTTTAATCGTAAGTTGTGGGTATAGGGTTTTCCTAACATTTGGAACGTTTTGCATCTCTATATTTCTTAGCCTTCTCGATATAAGCTCCTTTCATCTTCTCATCTTACGCATTACATTTTCTTTCCCCCATTATTCGATAAGGTTGTGGGGGATTTTCGAGTGCTTTTCAGTCTCGTTAATGTCAATCAATTGATATTAATATCAAGGTCAATTGATTGACTTTTATACAACTATTTCAAAATTCACGTCCAGACAGTCGCTGGGGGATTTTTAATTGGAAACTCCACAGTATCGTATTCGTCAATACAAACTTTTGTAATCTAAAGTCCTGCTGAAGAAAGAGTTTTACAAATGTGCCATCGCTAGTATTGGAAGAAATAAAGGTTGATTATTCGTTATAGGGTTCCTTACCTCTATAGGTACCTCCCCCGCACCCATTAAGTGTGGGTTTTTTTTTATTTTTAGGGTAGTGAGGGGGAAATATTCGACTTGACAATTTAGTCAAGGAAAACAGAAAAAATTTAATATTTCAAAATGAATTAATTCGTGAATACTGTATTTATCAATACAAATTCTTATAATCTAAACTCCTGCTTTAGAAAGGGTTTTACAAAATATGATGTCGCTAGTATTGGAAGAAATGGATCGTTAACCATAGTCACAAGTCCTCAGTACCATGCCTGGGGGCTTTTAATCGTAAGTTGTTGACAAGTAACGCCTAACCCTTGCAGCAGGTGGTAAACTCGTTGTAGTAGAAGACCACTGGAGTGAGGGTGGACTAGGTGCCGCAGTCCTTGATGCTTTTGTGGGTACGGGGAGCGCTCCTGCTTATGGTGAATTGGCGCTGAACCTAGTCAAGCTGGCAGTGCAGGATATGCCCGGATCGGGTACTCCAGAAGAACTACTTCATACAGCAAAAATTGACGCTGATGCGATTGTCAAGGCAGTGCGTTCGCGTTAGCGTGCGCTCTGCGCAATCGCTTGTCAAACAAGCAGCTTGGGTGCCCGCAGAGTAACACGCATGATATCGTTTCCGGTTGAATCTAAATAATTAAATAATTAAAAAACCGCAGAGGCGCTCCAGAACGCAGAGGAGCCAGCGCTCTTTGGAGCGCTGGTCTCACCAGGTGCTAACTCCTGCGAAGACGCTCTTGCAATAAGTCGGGAAACCCTAGCCGAGCACTGGCTCCCCTTACACCCTTACAACGCCAGGTGCTTCAAGTCGGGAAACCCTAGCCGAGCACTGGCTCCCCCTATCCCCTTACACCCCTAGTTGTTGACGCCGCCGCTTAATAAACGTAACAAAAGCCACTCCTAGCATCAGCAGTGCGATCGCACAAACCCCATGCCATTGCCAACGACTCCAAGCATATGCACCAAGGAACGAACCCAACGCCCCTCCCATAAAGGAAAAGGTCATATAAAGCGCATTCAAACGGCTGTGAAACTCTAAAGGTAAACTGAAAATTCTTGCCTGGTTGGAAATATGTGTGCTTTGCGCACCCAAGTCCAGAAGAATAACCCCGACAATTAGCCCCAGGATGTGGTAACCAAACACCCACAAAATGAGAAATGACAAGGTTGTAATCGAAAGACCCAACGCCACAGTTATCTTGGGATTCCTTTTATCTGCTATCTTACCTGCAACAGGAGCCGCTGCCGCTCCTACCACACCAACCAGCCCAAACAACCCCGTCACTTCACTACCGTAGTGATAAGGTGGCTGTGCTAAAAAGAAAACAAGAGTACTCCAAAAAGTACTGAAGGCTCCAAAGGACATCGCCCCTGCAAGAGATGCTTCACGTAAAATAGGCTGCTGTTGTATCAACTTGAATAAAGATCCAACCAATTGAGGATAAGAAACTCGCAGCGACGGTTGACTTTTTGGCAGCATTCGTGATAAAACAGCAGCCAGAACAATCATCAATCCACTCGCCAGCCAATACATCGCCCGCCAGCCCAAACTTGCCCCCACAAAACCGCTGACTGTCCTAGCCAAAAGAATTCCTATCAACACCCCACTCATCACCGTACCAACAATTCTTCCCCGCTGCTCTGGTTTTGCCAGTTGTGCTGCTAAAGGAATTATCAACTGAGCCGAAACACTGGTTATGCCGATCGCCAAACTCGCCACTAGCAACCAAGCAAGGTTGAGTGATACTGCTGCTGCTCCCAACGCTACAGATGTCAACACCAGCATCATCAAAATTAACCTTCTCCTCTCCATCAAGTCGCCCAGTGGAACAAGCAGGAAAAGCCCTACAGCATAACCAATTTGAGTCAACATGGGAATCCACCCAGTCGCATGGCTATGAGCTTGAAAGCTTTCGGCAATCACCACCAACAGAGGTTGGTTGTAATATAAGTTAGCGACGACAGTTCCACAGGTTATTGCCATTATCAAGACTAAACCACGCCCTAAAGGGTTTTGGCTAGTTCTATGAGTAGATGCACTCTTGGAATACTGGTTAACACTTTTCACAGAAGATCACTCCATTTACGTATAAATTTGTAGATTTAAATGAGGGGGTGTAAGGGCAACGCCAAGGTGAGCGCTCAGCCGAACGGTGTAGGGGACGAAGAGTTTACGTCCCCCCCTCCCTGCACCTCGAAACCTCGAAATCCTTAGTTTTGGTCATATTCTGTACATATCGTGGTGCTTTTTTTCTTATAGATTATCGATAATCGCTAACTTCACTTCAATTTATCGATAATCTATAATCAAAGTCAAGTAGAAAAGAGAAGAAAAAAAAGTTGGAAAATGAAAATGAAGCGTGAATGCATGAGCGATCGCGTCAAGCAGGTACTCATAGAGCGCATCCTTAACGGCACTTATGAACCTGGTAAGCGATTGGTAGAATTACAGATTGCTAAAGATATGGAGACAAGTCAAGCACCAGTTCGGGAAGCACTGCGCGAACTAGAAGCGATGCGGCTGGTGGATAGTCAACCCTACCGGGGAACGCGAGTGCGGGAGGTGAGTTTGCATGAGATGCAGGAGTCTTATCAAGTTCGAGGAGAACTCGAAGCATTGGCAGCACGGTTATCAGCGCCTAAGTTTCACAACAATCCTCAGCCACTTCAGACTGTGCAAGTGGTATTTCGAGATGCAGCTTTAGCAAAGGACTTGAAGGTACTGGCACGGCAAAATGCAACGTTTCATCGACTTATTGTTGAGACATCAGGTAATAGTGTCTTATTGCACACGTGGGATTCATTAAATTTTGAAGCTTGGACTCGCATTAATTTAGAATTGAGCCAAAATAAAATTGATCCGCTGTGTTTTGTAAAGGAACATCAGCAAATCATTAACGCATTCGTGCAGGGCGATGGAAACACCGCAGCAGAGTTACTTCGCCAACATGCACAGACGACTGTGTTAACGCCTGAGACACAAGAGGCAGCTTTTCCTTTGTGAATAGAAAACAGGCAACAGGGAATAGGGAACAGGGGAAGGTTTTTTAATCCCTTTGGCTTTAACCTTTCCCCTTTCCCTAAGCTTTACAAGCGCATTTTTGGGTTGCCAAACCACTAGTACACAATGGCGGAAATAAAGCTACCATTTCATACACCCAAAAGCCTTGTATTTCAAGCATTTTGAATTTTGTTCGCGTAGCGTGCCCGCAGGGCATATTTTGAATTTTGAATTCCGCCTTGCGGTACTAGGTGGGCAGAAATTTTGAAATCTCACACAAACCAAAAACGATGTAAAAGCTAGAATCTAGCTATATCGTATCTGGTGAGTAGATAGTATTGTTAAGTTCCGAATATGGCAGGACACAGTAAGTGGGCAAATATTAAACGCCAAAAAGCAGTTGTGGATGCAAAAAAGGGTAAGACTTTTACCCAGTGGTCGCGTGCTATTATTGTGGCGGCGAGAAGTGGGGTTCGGGATCCAGCCGGAAATTTTCAACTGCGTACCGCAATAGAAAAAGCAAAAGCGGCGGGTTTACCTAATGAGAACATTGAAAGAGCGATCGCCAAGGGTGGAGGTACACTCTCAGGTGATTCCTCTAGTTTAGAAGCAATTCGTTACGAAGGTTACGGTCCTGGAGGAGTTGCGATCCTCATTGAAGCCTTGACAGATAATCGTAATCGTACTGCTGCAGACTTACGTGTTGCTTTTAGTAAAAATGGTGGTAACCTCGGTGAAACAGGTTGTGTCAGCTGGATGTTTTCCCAAAAAGGCGTTTGTACTGTAGAGAGAATCGTCGATGAAGAACAGCTTTTAGAAGCATCTCTTGAAGGAAGTGCTGAGTTTTATGAAATGACACAAGAGCAAATTGCTGAAGTATTTACCGAAGTAGTGAATTTAGAGAACCTGAGTCAAACTCTCAAACAAAAGGGTTTTGGGGTGACTGATGCCGAACTACGCTGGATTTCTGCCAACAATGTAGAAGTGACTGCTCCAGATCAGGCACGCTCACTTCTGAAGTTAATTGATAGTTTAGAAAGCTTAGAGGATGTACAAAATGTTACCGCTAATTTTGATATGTCAGAAGAATTGATGGCTGTGATGGCTTGAATTTTGATATGAAATCTCACTTCTAAAATTTAAAATTGTTGCAATTAAAACACATAAAATACTGAAAAAGACAATGCTTAGAAGATCTAATTGTTAATTATCAGATGAAAAAATACTCTCAGCTTGCAACTTTTGGCTGTAATGATAATTTTGGAATTTGAGATGTCAAACCTGCAAAAATCGACACAAAAACTCCATGTCAAGAACATGAGACTGACATAACTGTATGAAATACTTAGATTATTGATTCTTCGATAAAAATTAAGTAGTCGTCATGAACTGCGTACACTAGAACACATGAAAATTGATTTTTTCTTCTGAGTTCTGAGTTCTGAGTTCTGAGTTCTATTTTCAAGCTAGATCGACCAAATTAAACGTAATCTGAGTTTGATATAACTTACACATTTGGGATGTTCCCAATTCCTATTCCTCCTCCTCGACACACATAACAGAATCTAACCCCGTTGCGTTCCTCAAGCTCCAGCGGGGTTTTTTCTCTTTATAAAAAAGTTGACTAAAGTAACCTAATCTGTTACCTCGTTAACCTAACAAAGGCAAAAATTTACACAAAAACTCCATATCAATAACACTACAATGTCATATCTTCTTGGGATAGTTGAATGGTTGATTCTTGAGTGATAAAAGTTTCATATGAACAAGATTACAAAAGCTTTACTTCTGTCTCTTGTGGTTGCTGCTCCTGTAGCCCTAACTGCACCTGCTGTACACGCACAGGGAACAATGTCTTCTCCCGCTACAACGACATCACCTACACCAACTTCTGGTGCAACTACCAAGCCTGGTGGTACTATGAAACCTTCCACGACTAAAAAGAAGAAAACTGGTACGGTAAAAAAGACTCGCACTCCTAACTCTGCCAAAACACCTACAGGTACTACACCCACAACATCACCTTCCACCTCTCCATCCACTCCTGCTTCACCTTCTCCTGCTCAATAAATAATAGTTAATAAGCGGGCTTAATCAGGCAAGCATCTCGTCAAAACTATATATCCTCATGCTCATTAAGCTTTGCTCGCTGTTTAGAATGGCGAGTATTTTTATTTGTAGCGTTGAAGCATCATAGATTTTTCTCAACTACCGATTTGGTCATTCTCCATACTCTATTGAGTTTTTTTGTATCCACACAGCTAACGATTCCTGTGTTTCTTCGCTAGAGGCTATTCCTTCCATCATTACAACTACTTCTACTTCTGGAGCGTCAAAAGAATAACCGTTTAGTTCTAAAAAAGTAGCCATTGCTACGAAGGATAATCTTTTATTCCCATCTACAAAAGCATGGTTTTTTGCAAATCCGTAACAGTATGCAGCAGCTAACTCAAATATCGTAGGTGTTAGTTCGCCATAAACGAATAAATTTTTCGGTCTGGCTAATGTCGCTTGAATTAAGTTTTCATTGCTACCAGATAAACCGCCATGCTGATGTTGTTGGTCTGCGTGCATAGCTCTAATCATTGCCTCGTCTAACCAAAACGGTTCGTTTCCACTCCTCATTTTGCTAATTCGTGCAACGCATTCCTATACTTAGAACTTACTTTCTTGTATGCTTCCATCGCTTTTTCAAAATCAGGATTAGAAGCTGTGAGGTAAACACCATCAGCAGTTTCTGTTACAAATATGGTGTCACCTTCGTCAACTCTCAGTTTTTGTAAAATTTCTTTAGGTAAGGTAGTTCCTAAAGAATTTCCAACTTTACGAACTTTTAACGTATACATAGTTATCTCTTGCATTCTTAGGGTAATACTATTGTAATAACATTATTATCCACCAAATACACAATTAAGTTTCTATACCAAAAGTTTACGGTCACACGATAATGCTCTTATAGTTTATGCAGCGTGTGTGACGTTTATCGACACCACTCACCCGATCCTTGAAAACCGCATAACTTCGTTGACTGGTGTCGATTGTTTACCCAGTAAGCTTTTGCGACCTCAAAATTAATTTATTTCTGAGACAGTTTAATCACTTTTTCGAGATGCGTCGATTGGGGGGTCTGAAAGTCTCACCCAGTAAGGTTTCCAGAAGTTAACTCTTTCCACTACCTCTTCTCCGCAAGGAGATGGAAACTTTTTAGAGAAACGTCCCATCTTTCAAAACTCCGACTTTCCACTACCTCTTCTCCGCAAGGAGATGGAAACTTTTCAGGGTCTTGCTCTGAAAAAGTAATGGTATCTGTCTTTCCACTACCTCTTCTCCGCAAGGAGATGGAAACCACTATCGTCGCTATCACAGATGGAGATGTAAGTACTCTTTCCACTACCTCTTCTCCGCAAGGAGTACAGTTTCTTTCCACTACCTCTTCTCTCTGTGTCCTCTGCGCCTCTGCGGTTCAAAAACACTTATTATTCTGGCAATTCGAGACTGACATCTCCTCAACTTGCTCTTCCTAGCCCCCTTGCGTCAAAATAAGAATGAAAACGCTGTAACTTATCTTAACAATGGCGCAAGCGCAGCTTCAAACCCCTAACCCTCCCCAAACACCGACACAGACGCGGGGATATGATTATGATTTAGTCATCGTCGGCGGTGGGATTGTTGGCTTAACCCTAGCCTCTGCATTGAAAGATTCCGGGTTAAGTGTGCTGCTGGTAGAAGCAAAAGTAGAATCAGCGGCGGTAGCCAAAGGACAAGCTTATGCGGTGCATATGCTTTCGGCGCTCATTTTCCAAGGAATTGGAATTTGGAACAAAATATTGCCCAACATTGAGACTTACCGCCGTGTGCGTCTTTCTGATGCTGATTATCCTAGTGTGGTGGAATGGGAAACTAAGGATATAAACACAAAAGATTTAGGTTATGTGGCAGAACATCAAGCACTGTTGCATCCCTTACAGGAATTTGTCAAAAATTGTCCCAACGTCACATATCTGTGTCCTGCTCAAGTCCTTAATATCCAGTATCAGCAGGATGTGGTAACGATGGATGTTAAAATTGCGGACCAAATGCAGACGGTTCGCAGTAAATTAATTGTAGCCGCAGATGGATCGCGTTCCCCTATCCGTGAAGCTGCTGGAATTAAAACCCGTGGCTGGAAATATTGGCAATCTTGTATTGTTGCTTTTGTCAAACCAGAAAAACCCCACAACAACACAGCATACGAAAAATTTTGGTCTAGTGGTCCGTTTGCAATTTTACCTTTGCCAGGAAACCGTTGCCGAATTGTGTGGACTGCCCCCCATGAAGAAGCTAAAGCTTTGTGCGCCTTGGATGATGAGCAGTTTTTGACAGAATTAAGCAAGCGTTATGGGAATCAGATGGGGAAATTGGAATTGTTGGGCGATCGCTTTATTTTTCAGGTACAACTCATGCAGAGCGATCGCTATGCCCTCCACCGACTCGCTTTAATTGGCGATGCCGCACACAATTGCCATCCCGTAGGCGGACAAGGTTTGAATTTGGGCATTCGCGATGTTGCTGCTTTGGCGCAAGTGTTGCAAGAAGCTGATACTCAAGGTGAAGATATCGGCAACATTCAAGTCCTCAAACGTTACGAACGCTGGCGTCAGCGGGAGAACTTGACAATTTTAGGTTTTACTGATTTATTAGATCGAATGTTTTCTAACAACATCTTGCCAATTGTGATAGTTCGTCGCCTTGGGTTATGGATGATGCAGCGAATACCTTTGGTAAAAGTCTTTGCTCTCAAGTTGATGATTGGTTTGAAAGGGAGGACTCCTAAATTAGCGCAGCATTAAAAACAGGTTATTTGCTGTTTATTATTCCTGTTCCCTCTTAAGAATCATTCAGGCAGCATCCTAAATGTTTCAATTTGTGGGTATAGGCTTTGATCTGATTTTGGTTAAAAAAATTTGGGAGCAAAATGCTCCTACGACTCGTCTTGTTTCATGCATGGGCATGCTTCCATCATTCTAAATTGCTATGACCATTTGTCTTGAGATCAAACAAAGACAAACGCAAAGAAAATCATGCAAAAATTATCGCTCGGTTATGAGTCACGAACTCTTTTTTAAATACTCTGACTACAAATTATTAGAATAGCTATTTGTGTTATTTTGACATCTTCCGTTAGAGGGATAAAGATATAACTATAGGTTGATTCAAGACTATAACAATTGATGGCTTTCTTCTCTCAATATCTGTATGATTTATAACGTCATCACATTTGAAAAGAGTTTGTATTAGTAATAAAGTTAACTCGTTCAGGTTGTCAGGAGTTATTGAGTGAGAGTTGTAAACGTTATTAATGTAGTTAACCCTAGTCTATTTGTATCTACTTATATTACTTAGTATTAATCAGTTTAGCGATAAAAAAACATGGAGTCATTTTAATAACAAGCTGAGCGAGAAAATAAGTGTTTACTATGAAAAAAAGTCTTGATATGAAAAGTAGTATGTCTTAGTTCTCTAATCCTTAACAAAGATTACTTACGCAAACATTGTGTCAATAATTCCTAAAAGTTCAAAGTTAATCTCATCCTTGTTTCCGAATATAAAAAATATAAAAGTTAAAACTGAAGACGTTGACCACCAGTAATGCTAAAGTGGCAAGAAATTCATGTGAAATTTTCAGCGGGAATCGATGCTGAAGAAGCTACAGACAAAGCATATTTCTCTCATAGTGGGTGCCGGACTATGTGCCTTCTTAGGTGGGGCAATCCTGTCGGCTCCCGAGATAGGAAAATCAGTAAGTCAATGGCTTAAACCGCACAAGACTGAACCAGAGAAGCTTTCGGAAGAAAGCAAAGCGAAATCACCCGTTTTTGCCTTGGTATCACAATCTCCGCAAGAACGTGGTGCAAAACTAGAAGCACTAATAAAGGAGGGATCAAATTCAGCAGATCAAAATCGCGCTCGTTATCTTTTAGCAAGTGACTTAATTGAGCAAAAGCAAGCTGAACCTGCACTAAAGTTACTAGATGGATTAGACAGAGATTATCCAGTCTTTGCTCCGTATGTATTGCTAAAACAAGCGCAGGCACACGAAATTCTAGGACAAGAAGGCAAAGCCTCAGATCTGAGGCAGAAAGTAATCAAAGACTACCCCAAACAACCAGCTGCTGCTAAAGCCTTGTATCTGATTGGACTCCCGGAGTATCAGGACAAAGCAATAGCTGAATTTCCTTCTCATCCCCTTACCTGGGAAATTATCCGTAAACGGTTGGAGACAAATTCCAATCAACCGCAATTGCAGTTAATTTTGGCAAAATATGCCTATGACCAACCAGGAACTGTACCTGTGTTGAATCAGCTGGCGAACAATTCCACCCTTAAACCCGAAGAGTGGGAAATTGTTGGTTCAGCTTTCTGGGAAAATAATGAATTTGGCAAAGCAACGACAGCTTACGCCAAAGCAGGTAAAACACCCCTCAACCTGTACCGTGCTGGCAGGGGATTGCAAATAAGTGGAAAACGACCAGAAGCCCTTGTTGTCTATCAAGAACTTGTCAAGGCATTTCCCGATGCCAAAGAAACTAGCACTGGTCTGTTACGCTTAGCAGAAATGGCAACAGTACGTAAAGATGCTTTGCCGTATCTTGATCAGGTTATTACTAAATTTCCTGACAAAGCAGGTAAAGCACTGGTAGAAAAAATCAAAATTCTTCAAGCTCAAGATCAAAAAGCAGCGAGTGAGGCTACTAAGCTCCTGATTACCAAGTACGGTAATTCTGAGGAAGCGGCAGAATATCGCTGGAAAATTGCACAACAAAAAGCGAAAGCTAAAGATTATAAAGCTGCATGGCAATGGGCAGAACCGATCGCCAAAAATAACCCCAACAGTATTTTGGCTCCTAGAGCAAGCTTTTGGGTTGGAAAATGGGCAACAAAACTGGGGAAAAAGCAGGAAGCAAAACAAGCTTATGAGTATACCCTCAGCAATTTTCCCCATTCTTACTATTCGTGGCGAGCAGGGGCAACTTTAGGACTCAATGTTGGCAATTTCAACTCCGTGCGCCCGATGAACCCAAGCCTCGTCCCGTTCCAGCGTCCGGTGCCAACTGCTGGTTCTGAGACATTTAAAGAATTATACCTCCTTGATCAAGACCGCGATGCTTGGTTGCAATGGCAAACCGAATTTCAGAACAAAATGCAACCAACAGTAGCAGAGCAATTTACTGAGGGTTTGATGCGGCTGGCAAAGGGAGAAAATATTATTGGAATTGACAAAATTTCCAAATTGGAAGATCGAGAAACACCGCAAGAACAAGCACAATATCAGGCTTTAAGCAAACAAGTCACTTACTGGCAAGCTCGTTATCCTTTCCCCTATCAAAAAGAAATTGAACAATGGTCCCAAAAGCGTCAGCTCAATCCTCTGCTAGTGACTGGGTTGATGCGTCAGGAATCACATTTTGAGCCAAAAGTCCGTTCTACAGCTGGTGCGGTTGGTTTAATGCAGGTACTACCAAGTACAGCAAAATGGATTGCCCCACAAATTCAGGTGGACAGCACAAAAATAAATTTGGAAAATCCCAACGAGAATATCATGTTCGGGACTTGGTATTTGGATCACACTCATCAGCAGTATGGTAATAACTCAATGCTAGCGATCGCCAGTTACAATGCTGGTCCCGGTAATGTTTCCAAGTGGGTACAAACCCTGCCAAAGGACGATCTAGATGAATTTGTCGAATCAATTCCCTTTGATGAAACCAAAAATTACGTGCGTCAGGTGTTGGGTAATTACTGGAATTACTTAAGACTCTATAACTCAGAAACTTCGCAGTTGGTAGGAAAATATTCGACTGTACACCCACAACTACCGGTTCAATGATGTCAAAAAGTACAGACGCGCTTAAGGCGCGTCTCTACATCCACCTGCTTCCCAGATACAATAGTTAGCAGGTGATGCCGTTCTAGCTAACTCATGACACCTCCACAAAACGTAGACACAACAACACCATACAGTGTTGACTTTGAACCAAATGGTGACTCAAAACCAGAAATAGATCCTATCGATCCTCTTGACGAGTTGCCAAGTGAAGTCGAAATGTCAATTTTCGATCACTTAGAAGAGTTACGACAACGAATTTTTTACTCGCTCATTGCTGTAGTAGTGGGTGTTGTTGGCTGTTTTATTGCCGTTAAGCCGATTGTTCAGCTGCTAGAAGTACCAGCACAGGGAGTAAAATTTCTGCAACTGGCTCCCGGAGAATATTTCTTTGTTTCAATGAAAGTTGCAGGCTACAGTGGGTTGGTTTTGTCTAGCCCGTTTGTGCTATACCAAGTTATCCAGTTTGTTCTCCCTGGATTGACTCGTCGCGAACGTCGCTTGCTGGGACCTGTGGTTTTGGGATCGAGTTTTTTGTTTGCGGGAGGGTTAGCCTTTGCGTATCTTTTATTGGTACCAGCTGCTTTGAAATTTTTCATCAGCTACGGTGCTGATGTTGTGGAACAATTATGGTCGATTGACAAATATTTTGAATTTGTCTTGTTGCTGCTGTTTAGTACTGGGTTAGCATTTCAAATTCCGATTATCCAAGTCTTACTTGGTGCTTTGGGAATTGTCTCTTCTGGACAAATGCTTTCTGGTTGGCGCTACGTTATTATGGGCGCGGTGGTTTTAGGAGCAATTCTGACACCTTCAACTGATCCCTTTACTCAAAGTCTCTTAGCAGGAGCAGTTTTGGGACTTTACTTTGGTGGTATTGGTTTGGTTAAATTGGTTGGGAAATGAAATTTTTAATTTAAATAGCGAAACCTATATAAGGAGTGACGCTTGCGACTAGCGCACGACTAACATAATCACACCCAGGGAAGTAGCGCTAATAAATATCCACAGCACTACACCCTGAAGCATCGGTTTCCAACCAACCGCTTTCAACATCCGTCGAGATAAACCCGCACCAATCAAAAATAGCGTTAGTGTCAAACCTGCTTCCGAGATGTGTGTTACTATAGGCGACCAAGAAGCAACCTGCGGGATAAACGTCCGCGCTATCGAAGCAAGGAGAAACAAACCAATAAACCAGGGTACTTGGGGTTTATGTTGCACACTCTCCCCTGACTTTTTATTCTGATGTTGGAATATATAACTTGCTGCTATTGAGATAGGTATAATCCACAAAGCGCGCGAGAGTTTAACGGCTGTGGCTGTATACAGCGCACTTTGACCATAGTGTGATGCTGCACCTACCACACTAGAAATATCATGAATTGCTACACCAGCCCAGGTTCCAAACTGTGTCTGCGTTAAGTGCAGCACATGTCCTAAAGGTGGAAACACAAACAAAGCCACGGCATTCAGAACAAAAACTGTCCCCATTGCTACCGAAATCTCGCTTTGTGCTGCGTTGATGACTGAACTGACTGCGGCAATCGCACTCCCACCACAAATCGCAGTTCCCGCTGAAATCAAGCCAGAAGCTTTAATGGGAATCTTCAACCACTTTCCTAAGAAATAGCCAAGAATGAAAGTAGCACTGATGCTACCCACAGCAAACAAAGCACCGCTTGCCCCTGCTTTCAACACAACGGCTAGGTTCATGCCAAACCCCAGCATAATTACAGATGCTTCTAGTAAATATTTAGATGCTGGGCGGCTAATTCTGTGAAATGGATTCTCGTGAGTCAGCGCCAAGAAAATTCCTAACATCAGCGCTATTGGTGGTGAAGCCCAAGGAGTCAGACAAAATCCAGCAGCTAGGATAAAGACAATTTTTCGATACAGGAGTTTTTGATCGCTAGTGAGTGAGGATAATTTTTTTGTGATCAGACTTCGCTTCATTTCAACCTCGTACTGAAGGGTTGATCTCACTTTAGGCATTTCAATTAATAGAAGCAAACGTTCTTTACTATTTAAACAATAGGTTTAAACTATTATTTACAGATTGGAAAATGACTACAAGCGCAAGCATCAAGAGGTTTTGTTCTTTAGCAAAGAAGCATAATCCAATATCTTGACAAGTTAGTCGAGATTTTGGTATTACAAAAACAGTGGTGATGAAACTCGCCTTCTGGAATAACCAGAGAACCGCCCTCATGGCTGATAGTTTCTAGTTCGACGCTACGTAAGCCTTCTCTAAAAAGATAGGTCACTAGAGCTAAGAATGATCAGCCAAGATGAGGTAAATGAAATGGGCGGGCTTTTTTTTAGAGTTATCAAAACTAACACAATAACTCCTAGGCATCGATTTTTAGAAACGCCAGAAGCAGATTTCAATCAGAATTCTGAAGCACTTCTAATAATTAAAGTGCTTAAAAACTGCTATTTGAATGGCACCAAATTAGTTATTGACTCAGTTGAGTCTAGCAAAAGTGTACTGAATGACTTTCAAACGCAACTAAAAAAATCTTTAAATATTGTAAAAACAAAACTAGCAGAATTTAAGAAGAGTCAGTCATACCAATGTTGGATTTTGCGAAAAGTTGAGTCAGTGGTTTGTAAACAGAAGTTGGCGGCAAGATATTGTTTGGGCGAAACTTTCGGGGGGTTACCACCATGAAAAGGTGTAACCTTCAGCTTTGATATAAGTTCAATTCTGTGTTCTCAAATGTTAAAACCACCACTGGAGAGCAAGGAACAGAAACAGTCAAGGCTTTAGTTACATTCAGCAATGCCAAGACTAAAATCCCTGTTGAATATACTTTGCTCTACAAACCCGTTTCTGGTAATTTAAAAATTGCTGAAGAAACCTGGAAAATTGTTAAGCCATAAAGCAACACTAAAAAATATGTCTTTCAATCTACCTTTTTTATTTTTATTATCAATTGGCATCCCAGTAGCGTCGATGATAATGCCACATCACACTCTTGCAAATCAGGCTTACGATCAAGCGATGTCCTCTATGCATACACAAATGCAGCATGTGCAGATGAATGGCAATCCTGATGCTGATTTTGCAGCCATGATGATTCCGCATCACCAAGGAGCCATTGAGATGGCAAAGGTTGAGTTGCAGTACGGGACAGATCCCCGTCTGCGACGACTAGCGCAAGAGATTATTGTCACTCAACAGTCAGAAATTGAACTGATGCAGCTATCGCTCAAGCATCCACAATCACCCATGCCTTCATCGTCAAAATAAGTTTGAAAATATCTCTATGAAAAATCGAGCGATAATCGCCACAATCACATTTGCCATTTTACTAGGTTTAACACTGTCTGCCTTTGGTGGGCAAGTTCCTTATGCAGCATCTACACCGGATATTTCCATTACTTCGCGTGACCGGGTTTACACGGCTGACCAAACCTCGAATACAATTTCTGTACACAATCCCCAAACCAATAAACTATTGGGTGTGATTCGTCTGGGTAAAACAGCGCCAGAGAATTTGAGTCCCTTGTATACTGGTCAACTACTAGTGCATGGTATGGGTTTTTCGCCCGACAATCGCACCTTGGCGGTGGTTTCAGTCGGTTCCAACTCGGTAGCTTTTATTGATACCCAGACAAATAAAGTTAAGCACGTCACTTATGTTGGGCGATCGCCTCACGAAGCCTTCTTTACACCCGATGGTAGTGAAGTTTGGGTGACAATACGTGGAGAAGACTATGTTTCTGTGTTAGATAGTCAAACGTATCAAGAGAAACAACGCATCACTGTTGACAATGGACCTGGGATGACAATTTTTCGTCCCGATGGTAAGTATGGATTTGTCTGCTCTAGTTTCACACCCCAGACAAGCGTTATTGATGTCAAGTCCCATCAGGTGGTAGCAACAGTTAAACAAGCCTCTCCCTTCTGCCCAAATATTGCTGCAACTCCGGACAACAAGCAAGTTTGGCTGACGCTGAAAGACACGGGTAAAGTTCAAGTATTTAATGCAGAAGCCCCCTTTAATGTCACTGCTACCTTGGATACCGGACCGATTACAAACCATGTCAATATCGTCAGAAATCAGAAAGGTCAATTTGCCTACGTTACAGTTGGTGGTGAAAATGTTGTCAAAGTCTATACAACAACGAATACTCCAAAATTGGTAGCAACTATTCCAACGGGCGAGTTACCCCACGGTCTTTGGTCTTCTGGTGATGGTTCCCGTATCTACGTAGCATTAGAAAATGGCACTGGAGTCACCGCAATTGATACTTTGAAAAATCAAGTGATGGTGACGATTCCTGGTGGTCAATCCTCGCAAGCGATCGTTTATGTTCCCAATGCAGTTCCTACTGGAGATGGATTGGCAAATCTAGAGCCTTTGGGCAACTCTGGTTTAGTGGCTCATTTAGTGATGGGTGCCCCAGGATCGTCAGCGAAAAAACCCGCGACCACTGTAACAGTTAACAACCAGGGCATAATTGATTTACTAGAAGCAGCAGTGACTGGACTGCAACCTAAAAGTATGTATCAATTGGCGTTAGCGGAGCGTCCTAGCAAACCTTATGGTAAATTACAACCCCTAGCAAAGTTCCAAACTAACCCTTCTGGTGCGGCAATTGTCACGACATTGGGACCGATTAGGCAGGTTGTAGAAGGTAATGCAGGCGGACAATCTCGTCGGTATTTGGTAATTGTACCGTTGAAAGATGATGTTGCAGGAATGCCCGTGCAGATTCAGCTACAGCCAATGTCGAAGTAAAAGGAGCTATTCCACAGATTTACCCCGATACTAGCAATTGCTCGAACACTTGGCAGATACGGGTTTGAAAGCGTTCTCGATGCTTTAATAAAAAGAAGGGACGTGAGAGTGAATTTGCATCAGTAGTGTCTTTTGCCAAACCTGTAACCTTAATACAACGGAGCATATCAAGACGCAGTTCTTTGGTGATTATGAGGTTGGAAATCGCCGCAGCCCCTACCCCACTCTCAACGGCTGCTTTGACCATATCACCGCTTTTCATTGACAAAATGACATTTAACTGTATTAGTTCAATACCCCACTGTTTTAGCACTTGCTCAAACTGCTGACGAGTTCCTGACCCTTTCTCGCGCATCACCCAACCAGTGTTTGTTAGTTCTGTTACCTTAACTGTACTCCGCTCAAACCAAGGATGAGATTGACCGATAACGATTTGCAGACAATCTCCGCCCACAATTGTTTGCTGTAAAGAAGTTAAAATTGATGGCTCAACTTCGCCTTCTACCAAGCTAAGGTCAAACAATCCTGTAACCGTCCCTTCACTAATTTCAGTAGTGTTACCTAACGTACAGTCAACAGTGATGCCAGGATACTGTTGCTTAAATAAGCTGATGAAGCGGGGAAGCCAGTAATTACCTATTGTTTGACTTGCGCCTAATTTGAGTTCACCTCTTTGCAAATCGTTTAATTCGCGCAGTCCCCGTTCAGTCAACTCAACAGAGTCTAAAATTTTTTGTGCTTCTGCTTGCAGCATCCTCCCAGCAAGAGTTAGTTCAATCCGACGACCAATCCTATTAAATAATTTGACTCCATACTGTTCTTCAAGGCTTTGAATTGCAGCACTCACAGAAGGCTGGGTGATGTAAAGCGCCTCGGCGGCGCGAGTAAAATGCATATGTTGCGCCACCGCCAAAAATATCTGTAATTGGTCAAGGGTCATCCTTGCCATTGTAAAAGCGTTATATTTTTTGAGTGATAAATGCCCTTTTAATATTTATCATAGTTACCACTATCGTTATTGCAATTCTTGTGAATCATCTTGATATTCTTACGGAACTATGTAAAAGCTAGAATCAAGCTATATCGTATTTTTGAGTAGATAGTTTTTATTCATTCCTTGATATGGCAGGACACAGTAAACGGGCAAATATTAAACGCCAAAAAGCGGTCGTGGATACAAAAAAAGGTAAGACTTTTGCAGTGGTCGCGTGCTATTATTGTGACGGCGAGAAATGGGGTTCGGGATCCAGCGGGAAATTTTCAACTGCGTACCGCAATAGAAAAAGCAAAAGCGGCGGGTTTACCTAATGAGAATATTGAAAGAGCGATCGCCAAAGGTGCAGGTACACTCTCAGGCGGTGCTTCTAGTTTAGAGGCAGTTCGCTACGAAGGTTACGGTAACTTTGGGTAAAAGAATTTTCTGACAATCTCCTCATTTTTCTGTCTTAGGTTTCGCCATAGTTGGTGAAAGTCTTTACAACTACTCGATTAACCACTCCGCAGCGCGTTCACCTAAATCTAACGCAATGCTCACAGCTTTACCAAGTCGTGGACGTTCTCGTGTTTCTCTAATATATGTTCTTACCTGTGCTTCACCACCTAAACCATTGAGATAGTTGGCGATGCTATCGAGATGCTCTTGATACTCTACCTCATTTAATGGGAAAGACACTTGCTCTAAATATTTCCACATAACTTGTAAGAATATTTTACCCTGTGTCCGACGCAACTGGACATCATAAGAGCGTCCCCACTTATCAAGCAACAGTTGGCGTAATTCCTGTCCCGTCATATATTTTCTCAAATATTTTTACATTTAGTTATGATGTTAAGTTCCATGACTCAAGTATGATAGGACTATAAAGAAATGTAATCCTACTAAGAAAGATGCTGGAAAGATTTTTGCACAAAGCATCCTAGCATCATTGTGGGCATTATCCTTTTCAGTCAGACAAGAGTTTCTTAATGAAAAACTCAAGTCATATTTGTTAACAAAATACACAAAGAACGCGTAGGTTATGGCTCAATTTTCTGAATCAATGGACGTGCCCGATATGGGGCGTCGTCAATTCATGAATCTTCTGACATTTGGAACTGTAACCGGAGTGGCTCTGGGAGCATTGTATCCCGTTGTCAGCTATTTTATTCCTCCATCAAGCGGTGGGGCTGGAGGTGGTACAACGGCAAAAAACGAGCTGGGTAACGATGTCAGTGTTAGCAACTTTTTGGAAAGTCATAATGTAGGCGATCGCGTTCTGGTTCAAGGACTTAAGGGAGACCCTACTTATATTGTTGTAGATAGCAAAGAGGCGATTACTGATTACGGAATTAACGCCGTTTGCACGCACTTAGGTTGTGTTGTTCCTTGGAACGCAGCAGAGAACAAGTTTAAGTGTCCCTGTCATGGTTCACAGTACGACTCTACTGGTAAAGTAGTTCGAGGTCCAGCACCGCTATCTTTAGCTTTGAGTCATGCAAAAACCGAAGAAGACAAAATCATCCTGACTCAATGGACGGAAACTGACTTCCGTACAGGCGAAGAACCTTGGTGGGGTTAACAGTTATCAGTTATCAGTTATCAGTTATCAGCTCATCTTGGCTTGATAATTCTTCACTGTTTACTGAAAAGGCTGTTCACTGATGAAATCAGTGCATAGTCTATAGTTTGGAGTCGAAATTTGACTCTTGACTAATGACTAATGACTCTTGACCCTTCGGGTATCTCCTGAGCCCTTCGGGCACGGCTTGAGGCCGAACGGAGACGCTTCGCGTTCGCCCTTGGCGTGCGCTTTGCGCTTACGCACTCACCTAGGTCGGGAAACCCTCCTGCGCCGTGCTGGCTCACTAATGACTAATATCAGAGAATCGTTGTCCTAGTTGTCCTTATAGAGATGAGAAATGTTTGTCAAACAGCGAGTTTAACTCGCAGTGCTGGAACAATTATCAAAACCTTGCTCGTAGCGATCGCCACAGTGACATTTTTCTTCACCAGTGATCTAGTTCTACCTCAAGCAGCTTCAGCATATCCCTTTTGGGCACAAGAAACCTACCCCGAAAGCCCTCGCCAAGCGACAGGGCTGATTGTGTGCGCCAACTGTCACCTAGCAGCAAAGAAGACCGAAGTTGAAATCCCCCAGTCTGTTCTGCCTGACACGGTATTTAAAGCCGTGGTAAAAATTCCCTACGATACAAGCGTACAGCAGGTGGGTGCCGATGGTTCTAAAGCTGGCTTAAATGTCGGTGCTGTGCTGATGCTACCAGAAGGCTTCAAGATTGCTCCTGAAGAACGCATTCCCGAGGAGTGGAAGGAAGAAATCGAGGGTTTATTCTACCAACCCTACACCGAAGACAAAGAAAACGTTGTCATCATTGGACCGTTACCTGGTGAACAATATCAGGAAATCGTCTTCCCAGTGCTTTCTCCTAACCCTGCAACTGACAAGAACATTAACTTTGGTAAGTACGCTGTTCACGTAGGTGGTAACCGTGGACGCGGACAAGTTTACCCCACTGGCCAAAAGAGCAACAACACCGTATACACCGCTTCTGCTGCTGGTACAATTAGCAAGATTGCCAAAACAGAAGATGAAGATGGTAACGTCAAGTACGAACTCAGCATCCAACCTGAATCTGGGGACGTAGTAGTTGACACCATACCCGTTGGACCAGAATTGATTGTCTCTGAAGGACAAGTGGTCAAAAAAGATGAACCTTTGACCAATAATCCAAACGTTGGTGGATTTGGTCAAGATGATGGGGAAATTGTGTTACAAGATGCTAGCAGAGTTCAATGGATGATTGCATTTGTCGCACTTGTTATGTTGGCTCAAGTTATGCTTGTCCTCAAGAAGAAGCAGGTTGAAAAAGTTCAAGCTGCAGAAATGAATTTCTAAATTCAGAGCCAAATTATCAGTCATAGGACAGGTGTTTGACCTGTCTTTTTTATGTTTGTTTGACTTGATTATAAGAAATGTTATAATAAGATGAATTGCCTTTATAAAGGAGCATACTTAAATGACCGACAAGACCTATCCTATAGCTTCTGCTAAGATAGGCACGCAAGATGGTTTTCGCTTACCTCGTGCTTTTTCTAAAGACCATCCTCATTTAGTTAATACTTCAGGTTATGTGCAAGTCTTGTCTAAAAATACCTTTTTAGTGCAATTAGACACTGATGAAGTTGAGGAGGTAGATGAAACAGAATCTATTATGATGAGTCTGTTCCTCGACTTTTTGATGAAAGATGCTATTACAAATCCTGAGCAACTCGTTGCTTATACGAAAGAAATGAGCGACGAAATGGATGAGCTACTTTGTGATGTTGTTTTGGATGCATGAACTCATTCACATCTGATGGATGGAGAATATTTTTCTACCCATTGTTTGATAAGCAATGGGTACAATTGTCTCATCGGGTTCGTACTTTAAAAACTGAGTTATCTAAACAAGAGTTTATGACTCATGCAGATGTAAAGCTACTAAAGGGCTTGAATATTGGTATTAAAGAAAAAATCACTCAAGACCCTTTTGCATCTCATTTTATATTACACAAGCCTTTACACAAGTATGGTCGTCTGAAGAAAATGGGGCTACCTGCCCGATATAGATTATTTTTTAGGGCATTTAAAGAACAAAAAATTATTATCATTATTTGGTTAGGATTCCCGCGTAAAGAAGGGGATAAAAACGATTGTTATCAGGTTTTTGCAAAAAAAGTTACTAATATTGACTTTCCTGAAAATGTAGATGAACTGCTTGCTGAATGTGAGGTAACAGATTTTCAGGAAGAAAAGAAAGATTCAGTGAAAACTAAATGATTAGGAAAGATGCTGCACAATAAAAAGCACAACGCTTAGACGATGTGGACAATGGAAAAGAAATTTTGGCTTTGCACCAGCAGGTGAGGATGCTCTCACCTGCCTAACCTATGATTTCCGTTTCGCTACTACAATGGACGATACACTCGGTAGTTGATACTAGGGAAAATATTGTCCATATATTCGACCTTTTCCAGCCAACCGCTGTCTATTTTGCCGATTTTAACCTCTTCGTAAAGTTTGTTAAAGCGCATGAGGTGCGATCGCGTCCTTCTGACAGCATAAGGTACCATCGTTCCCGTTCGCATAATAAACGCCCAGTCGGAAGACTGCGCCAACAGCAGTTCCCTCGCTGCTTGGTTCAACGCTTTCCATTCCAACTCATCCTCTGGTTCCCGCTTTGCTATTTCAATCATCCGTTCTGCGGCTTTATGCAAGTGTGGATAAATCCACGTATTTGTGTGGTTCAACCAATACTCGTGGAATCCTTTATAACCCCAACTCGATTGCGAAGGACGGCAAACTTGCTGACTTGGATTTGCCCGCAGATAATCTGCCAAATGGGTCATTTCATAGGTTTTTTGGTCATACCATGACTTGCGGAACAGGTAATCAATGAACCAAGGACCTTCATACCACCAATGTCCATATAACTCAGCATCGTAGGGAGAAACAATAATTGGTGGACGGTTCATCATAGCATGAAGATTTCCTACTTGCTGCTCTCGGTTATACATGAAATTAGCAGCATGTTCTGCAGCTTTTTCCCGTGCCCAATAAGGGTCGTAGAGTGCCTTATCTGACAGTCCTAAGCCACGACCTGTAATTTTGTGATACTTAATGCCCGTATTTTTCCGCTGACCATTGGGCATAATGTAGGGCTTGATGTAGTCATATTCTGCTTCCCAACCCAAGTCTTTGTAAAACTCGCGGTATTCTGCAGCACCAGGATAGCCGACCTCAGAAGACCATACCTGCTGAGAAGATTCATGGTCTCGACCAAACGCAGCAACGCCACTTTCTGTAAAAATTGGGGCATAGGTACCAAATCGTGGACGGGGACGGGCATAAAGAATACCATGTCCATCGGTCAGGAAGTAGCGCAACCCTGCATCGGCTAACATTCGGTCAACACCTTCATAGTAGGCGCATTCTGGTAACCAAATGCCTTTGGGTGGACGACCAAAGTTTTCTTCGTAGTGTTCGCAAGCTACCTTTATTTGTCCCCACACAGCTTGTGGGTACATTTTCATCAGTGGTAGGTAGCCGTGGGTAGCACCGCAGGTAATGATTTCTAAATTGTTAGTGTCTTGATATTGCTTAAAAGCTGTGACTAAGTCCCCGTTGTAGCGTTCCCAAACTTCTCGTATCGCCTTGAACTCACTGGCGTAATGCTCGGCTAAATAACGAATATGACCATTGTGGACATTATGCTCGAATTCCAGTTCTATAAGTTCTTCAAGTTTGGCTAAATGAGCGTCGTAGCGTTCTTGCAACACAGGATCGCGTAGCATTGACACAAGAGGAGGTGTCATGCTCATCGTGATTTTAAAGTCAATACCGTCTTGCTTCAAGCCTTCAAAGACTCGCAGCAAAGGAATGTAAGTTTCGGTAATGGCTTCATAGAGCCATTCTTCTTCCAGCACATAATCACTTTCTGGGTGACGAACGAAGGGCAGATGTGCATGGAGTACGAGCGCAACGTAGCCGATAGCCATAATTATAGTTCCGGGGTGGTACTTATTTAGATTGAAGGTTGGGATTTGGTAGATGTTAACAATATTTTAAGACTTTATGGGGATCGTTACAGTCTTTAGTCAACTCTCCAAATTATGCATATCAAACCCTCCCGCTTTCACGTCGCCAAAATTTCACCTTTAAGCCATCATGAGGACGGGAGAACGGTAGCACAACACGCTCTAGATTTTGTCCAGGGAGTAATTCCCAGTGATACTCACGAATCAACAACGCCGCAAACACCTTCATCTCCAATCTGGCAAACTCTTTACCTAAACATTCTCGAATTCCACCACCGAACGGAATATAGCTAAAAACCTTTTGTTTGTTCTCGGCTCGATCAGGTGCAAAACGCTCTGGGTCAAATCGTTGAGCTTGAGCATAGACATTCTGGTCTTGATGAGTTTCCTGGATCTGGTAAAACACATCCCAACTTTGCGGGATGAGATAGCCACCGAACTCGCAGGACTCAAGCACTTTCCGTGAACCACTGCGAACTACTGGAGGTGCCATTCGTAAAACTTCTTTTAGCACTTGCTCCAGATAAGTCATTTGCTTGAGAGATTCCTGCGTTAGCGGTTGTGTCAACCCTAGTTGCTCTTGTTCTGCACGGGCTGCTTGTAGCACTTCTGGATGTTGAGCAAGCAATAAACACAAGGATGTGAGTGCTGAAGTTAAGGTTTCGTGTCCAGCAACGAGCATTCCCAACACGTTATCCTTCACTTCCTCCAAGCTCAGACGATTACCCTCTTCATCCTGCGCCTGCAATAGAATTTTCAAAACATCCTGATTAGAGTTTCGATGTTGTTGGCGTTGGTTGATCATTTCATCAATCAGCGCAAGAAGCTGCTCACGCGCACGAACCGCACGATCAAACTTGCTCCCAGGAAATCGAATCGGAATGGATAACAGCCCGTCACTCCAAGTCTGATAAACTTTTTCCAGGTTTTCATCTGAGGCAGTCTCAACGTTCACGAACAACTTACAGGCAATATCCAGCGTATATTTTTTCAGTTCGCAATACCAAGTCAATGTTCCCATGCGTTCCCATTTATGCAGATAACGACGGGTCATATCTTCTATTGTCGTACCGTACTCGGCTAATGCTCTTGGCTCAAAGGCTTGGAACAACTGCTTACGAAGTATTTGGTGAGCAGTGCCCGTCTTTACTCCAATTGAGTTTGCTCCCAGTAACACCTCAAAACTTGGAGTATTGGTCATCTCGAATCGCTGACTTTCATTGGTGAACAAAAAACGAGTTGCATCAGCTCCAATTAAAACAATCGTTGGACGACCAAACAGATGAGTTTTGAAAATTGTTCCATATTGTTTTTGTCGCTGGTTCATAAAACGGGCTGGATCGCGCAAATAGCTGATGGATTCGCCAACAATGGGCAAACCGAAGCGACCAGGAGGTAACGGGAGCTTTCCTTTCGGGGTTCGCCAAGCAAATCGCTGAGTCGGGAGGCTGGTCATGCTGTTTTCTGTTGTTTAATGAATAAAGAAGTTTTTTATTTACGATACTGTATCGTAAATAAAAAGAAAATGTCAATTGGACAACTGCTTGGTAAGTTGTTTAGATACGAATGCCTTAGAATGACCAATGATTCCTTGATGGTACAAGCCCCCGGATAACTCCTGTGGAAGCAATCCAAAATCACGCCACTTGCTACAACGGTCAAAGCTCGCCGCTTGGGTTGCTTCCCCCGGCAGACTTTGGGGGAACCCTCCGCAGTCGCCACAACGGTCAAAGCTCGTCGCTTGGGTTGCTTCCCCCGACAGACTTTGGGGGAACCCCAACGCCAGGTCCCTAGGTCGGGAAACCCTCCTGCAGGACTGGCTCCGCAAGGCGCTGCTCTCCGCAACGCAGTGGCTCCAAAATCTAAAATCCAAAATTGTCTGACGATCGCATGAGTAAACCTGTCAAAAGTCCGCCGGGACGACCCCGTAGTGCCCAATCCCATCAAGCGATTCTGCAAGCAGCCCTGGAACTGCTGGCAGAAGTTGGATTTGATCGCATGAGTATTGATGCGATCGCAACTCGTGCAGGAGTTGGCAAACCCACAATTTACCGGCGCTACAAATCGAAACAAGAACTAGTTGCAGACGCGATTGAGAGTTGTAGACAGGAGTATGTCGTTCCTGACACTGGTAGCCTCTGGGGTGATATTGACGCCTTAATCAACAGTGCTGCGCAAATTACATTTACCCCTTTGGGACGACAGACAGTTGCTATGATGATCAGTACTGCATCCAGCAATCCTCAGTTCGCTCAAGTTTATTGGACAAAATACTTACAACCGCGACGACAAGCCTTCGCTGTTGTATTTGAACGCGCAAAACAGAGAAATGAAATTCAAGCAGATTTAGATCCTGATCTCGTTTTTGACCTGATAAGTGGAATCATGCTTTATGCACTCGTGTTTCAAGCTACAACTGAACCATTGGAAGGATATATTCGTCGTACCTTGCATCTTCTTCTGAGAGAACCACCAAGCTGACTTTGCCTGAACAAAAAGCCGGGGGAGTGTCGATGAGAAAAATATCATTTCACTCTATTAAAGCCTAAGTGGCATAAGAATATTTGCGTAAGCATGAGGTTATTTATTACTCGTCCGTCTCTTGATACAACTGCTGCAACTGCTGCAACTGCGTCTTGCGTGAAGTCCGGCGATATTTCTTACTTTCCAGCTTCGGTTCGTATTGAGTCTTTCCGTTACCTTTAGTTTTTACCTTGAGAGTAGATTCAGGATCTGCTTGTTGGTTAAGCTGAGTTTGGCGCTTAATAACTTCCTCTAAAAAGTCTAAGTAATGTTGATATCGTTCCCAATCTCCACGGACTATACACCCCGGTTCGTCTCGATGCAGACAATCACTAAAACGACAGCTATCAAGTGCTAATCTTTGTCTTGCTTCTGGGAAATAAGTCACTAATTCTTCTGGGACACAATCAAAGTCAGGTTGATTAAAACCGGGAGTATCTGCTAATAAACCGCCACTTGGCAATTCAAATAATTCTACGTGACGAGTGGTATGGCGACCTCGTGCCAGTTTACCAGAAACCTCTCCCACTCGTAAGTTAGCATTGGGAATCAGTGTATTGATCAGGCTGGACTTACCAACTCCAGAAGGTCCAGCTATCACTGTCATGTTGTCTTTGAGTTTATCTACTTTTTTATCAATATTTATACTTTTGCTGAGACTAATAAATATTGGTTGGTAGCCCCAAGTTACCAACTGCTGATTAATTTCTGCCTGTTGTTCTGTTGCAATTAAATCGCATTTATTGAAGCATAAAATCACACTTAAATCCGTAGACTCAGCTTTAACCAGAAAGCGACTAAGCTGGTACGGTTCCAAAGGCGGGTCAGCAACGGCAAATACTAATAAAATTTGATTAACATTAGCGATCGCTGGACGATCCAATTCACTTTCACGAGGTAATACTTGAGCGATCGCCCCTCGTCCACCAGCCCAATCTGGTTCTTCTACGACTACGCGATCGCCCACCATCACCTGTTGCCCGATTTTTTTCAACCGTGTTCTGCGAGTGCATAAGAGCATGGGGGGATGAGGGGAACTTTGCTCACTCATCTGTCTGGTCCCTATATCTAACTGCACTCGGTAAAAATTAGCTTGCACGGCTAGGACTGTCCCTAGTAACTTATCAGTCGGGTCTTCGGCTTCCCCTCTCATGAGACAGTAACAGGGCGGCGGACTAGTAGGGAGAAATAACTAACACAGTCTGTAATTTTTTCTACCTGATATCCTGCCATTGTCAAACTATCAGGAACCTGCTCTATCGGTTCCCCTGAATCTAGCCAGACTTCTAGTAACTCTCCTGGATTCATTTGCTCCAGACGGAGTTTCGTCCGTACAAAATTTATCGGGCAAGGGGTGCCACGCAAATCGAGTTGAGCATTAGGAGTTGAAAGGGAAGATACACTCATCGTTGGTGAAAGAAATTTCCCAAAAATCCTTCTAGGCCGCCTTTACCAGTGCGATCTCCTTTTATTTTAGCGAGCTTCTCCAAGAGTTCACGTTCTTCGGTTGTCAACTTATTAGGAATATCAATTAACACCGTAATCATGTGGTCGCCACGACTGACGGGATTACCCAAGCGCGGGACTCCGCGATTTTCCAGCGTCATCACAGTATTTGGCTGAGTTCCTGGTGGAATCAACAATTCCTGTGGCCCATCTACAGTATTTGCCTCCAAGCGACATCCCAAAATTGCTTGAAGGTAGCTAATTTTGAGTTCCGAGTGAATATTGATCCCATCCCGATGGAATTCCTCGTCCTCATTGATAAACAGATACACGTATAAATCTCCAGGAGGACCACTGCGTTGACCCGCATCACCTTCTGAAGAAATCCGCAAGCGTGTACCGTTGTCCACTCCTGGTGGAATGGATATTTTTAGTTTCTTCGTAACTTGTTTTGCGCCCTTGCCGTCGCAAGCATCACATTTGTCTTCAATGACCATCCCCGTACCATTACAGGTAGGACAAGTCGAAACTTGGGTGAAGCTACCAAAGGGCGTTCTGGTGACGCGACGTACTTGACCTGTTCCGGTACAAGTCGAACAAGCGCGAGGGCGAGTTCCTGGTTTAGCACCAGATCCGCTACATATCTCACAAGTTTCTAGATGAGAGATGCGAATTTCCTTTTCACCGCCAAAGACTGCTTCCCGAAAGTCTAACTTTAGGTCTAGCCGCAGGTCATCGCCCCGCACTGGTCCACTGCGTCGTCTTTGGGTTGTACCACCCGCACTACCAGCAAAGCCTGAGAAAATGCTTTCAAAGATATCAGCAAACCCGCCCATGTCACCCATATCTTGGAAGCCTACACCAGCCCCAGCATTCACACCAGCTTCACCAAAGCGGTCATAACGTGCACGGGTTTCCGGCTCAGAAAGAACTTCATAAGCACGGTTAATTTCTTTGAAACGTTCTTCCGCTCCCGGTTCTTTGTTCACATCTGGGTGATACTTCCGGGCTTGGCGGCGGTAAGCATGTTTGATTTCTTCTTTGTCGGCGTCACGAGAGACACCTAGAGTTTCATAATAGTCGCGAGCCATAGAGCAAAGGTGAAAGTTAAAAGGTAGAAAGCAGGCTATACAAAGAGAACTTTTAACGACGAGTTCCGCCGATCACAAGTTCAAGAAGGCAGAAGGCAATAGTTAAGTTTTATTAATACTAAAATTTTACCTTTTCCTTTATACAAAAATCACCATAACAGTTATCAATGTCGAGCACTGAGTCAGAGGAAGCAGTGCGTCCTTGCGACTTTAAGCCTTGAGTGCACCTGCGGTTGAATCTAGAATTAGTTTTGAAATCAAAGACTAAGTTAAGACCAGAAAAATTTTTACTCACTACTGACAACAGCAACAAGTGCTTTCCTCATGGTAAACGACAAAAGCAATAGCTTGAGGCTGTCTCTTTTACAATTGTGCTACGTAGATTGCAAAAACTCCGCTCACTTTACAGACGAGCTAACCGCACTAAAAAGTGTGGAAAACCGTTCATTAAAGGTTGGGTCTTATAGAGATATGGGGATGTAGGGCAACCATTCAAACCAGTTTCAGAGATTCTATGATTCAAATTGTAGAGGAGTGAGAATCTAGAATCCGTCATTTTTGGACACAACCCAAGCTTTTGGCAATTCTCTAGTCTATTGTCTCGTAACCAACCTGCATCATGCTCTCGTCTTTCAAATCAAAGTCAAATGGTGGTGTTGAGGTTCCATTTGGGGGCGTTGCTGATTCTAAAGTCAATGAATGATCGCAAGCTGCGGCTATTGTATGAGTTTGGCTATTAACGGGATTATACACTTGGGAGCCAATGTCAAACAAAGTTTGCTGCAAGTTATCCAAGTGCTGTTGAAATTCAGCCACAGAAATAGCTTCGTCTACCATTGCTGCTCGTAACTGTATGACTTTTTCATTTAGCAAGGCTTTCATTTGGTCGTTAAATATATCACTATTATACTTGAAGGTAGACTCGTAACTATACAGTAGATTATCTGCTTGATTTTTCACCTCAACCAGTTGCATACGTCTTTTGTCATCTTCAGCAAACATTTCGGCTTGTTGTCGCATGCTTTCAACTTCGTTGGCACTTAAGCCACCTGTATTGGTAATGAGAATACTTTGTGCTCGAAGAGTGGCTTTGTCTTGTGCTGTAACTTTGAGGATGCCATTAACATCAATTTCAAAACAGACTTCAATTTGCGGTACACCACGATTCGCGATCGCAATTCCCGGAAGAAGAAATTTGCCCAAACTCTTGTTATCGGGCGCCATTGCCCGTTCACCTTGAAGCACGTGAATTTCCACTCCGGTTTGCCCATCAACTGCTGTGGAAAAAATTTGGGACTGGGTGGTTGGAATTGTGGTGTTGCGTTCGATAACTTTGGTAAACACTTCTCCCAATGTTTCAATCCCCACAGACAAGGGCGTCACATCTAACAAAAGCAAATTATCAACTTCACCACCCAGCACCCCAGCTTGGATAGCTGCTCCTAGTGCGACTGCTTCGTCGGGGTTGATAGAGCGATCTGGAGTTTTGCCATCAAAAAATTTGCTCAAGGCATTTTGAATCGCGGGAATGCGAGTGGAACCCCCGACTTCGATCATCCGATCAATGTCTTGTGGTTTGAGTTGTGCGTCTTTGAGCGCCTGACTCATCGGTTTGATCGTCGCTTCAACCAAATGTGCCGTTAACTGATCAAATTTGGCTCGGGTGAGTTCGATTTGCAAATGCTTTGGCCCTGTTTCGTCAGCAGTGATAAAAGGCAAATTAATTGAAGTGCTGATTCTACTGGAAAGTTCAACTTTTGCCTTTTCCGCTGCTTCCCGCAAACGTTGCAAAGCCATCTTGTCCCCAGAAAGGTCAACTTTTTCTTCTTCCTGGAAGCGTGTGATCATCCACAGAACAATACAGTGATCAAAATCATCCCCACCGAGGTGGTTGTTCCCACAAGTCGCCTTGACTTCAAAGACTCCATCCCCCAGTTGTAGAATGGAAACATCGAAGGTACCGCCTCCTAAGTCAAATACCAAGATGAGCTGCTCTTGGTCTTGCTTGTTCAACCCAAAGGCTAAGGCAGCAGCAGTTGGTTCATTTATAATCCGCAAAACTTCTAGTCCGGCAATTGTACCAGCGTCTTTGGTGGCTTGTCTTTGGGCATCTGTAAAATATGCTGGTACTGTGATCACTGCCTTTTGGACAGGTTCACCTAAAAAATTTTCCGCATCCTGTTTCAGTTTTTGCAGGATCATAGCGGAGATTTCTTGTGGTGTGTAATGATGTCCGTGAACAAGGACATCAACAGTATCGTCTCGACCTTTGACACAGGTGTAAGAAACGCGCGAGCGTTCACTTGCAGTGTCATCCCAACGACGACCGATAAATCGCTTAATACTGAGAATAGTGTTTTCAGCATTCGTGACAGCTTGACGTTTTGCCAGTTCACCGACCAAGCGTTCACCATCTTTACCGAATCCTACAATACTAGGAGTCGTTCGTTCACCCTCTGAATTCGTAATGACAATTGGTTGACCACCTTCTTGAACCGCCACACAACTGTTGGTAGTGCCTAAATCGATCCCAATAACTTTTGACATAAATATCAGTTTGTTACATCAGTATTTTTACTGGAAGTTTTGAGCAACTTCAGTCCGGTGTTAGCGATACACGAACACCGGGTAAAGATTGCTAAACTTTGGGCGTGATGTTTGTGTGACTATCTCTCAGGTGTGGTGAGATTGCTCGCCCCAGTTTCCCAGGGACTTTTGATCAGTAAGGCGAGCGAATACAGCTTAGCTATTGGCTAGACTCAACTGAATTTTCAGCATTGAGTGGTCCATCTTCCTTCGGAGCAGCCACCTTCACCATTGCATGGCGCAGCACGCGATCGCCCAAGTAATATCCGCGTACTAACTCTTCTAACACTGTTCCTTCAGGATATTCATCCGTAGGTTCCCGCAATACTGCTTCGTGCAAGTTGGGATCGAATGGTTGAGTTTCTGGACGCATTGGTGAGACACCCAAGCGCTTTAAGGAATCTACTAATAACTTGTAAACACCTTGGTAACTTTTGTGAATCGTCATCTCCCCATCATTTTGGGGTTTAATTTGCGCTCTTGCTCGTTCAAAATTATCAACGATTGGTAGTAATTCATTAATCGTGTTCCGTTTTATCTGCTGCTCCAAATCTTCTTTCTCTTTTTGATTGCGTTTGCGGTAATTCTCAAAATCAGCCACAATCCGCATATATTGAGTGGTGCGCTCTTCTAGCTGCGCTTTTAGGGACTCAATTTGTTGATGAAGTGCGCCTTCTTTACCTGTAAAGTCAGTACTTGCGCCCTCACCTTTTGCAGCAACGCTATTGTCTTGACTCTGTGTTGCTGTATCTTCGGAGACGTTGATTTGCCTTGCCACTGGGTCAGTCTCGCTTTGGCTTACGTTGGGATTGATTTCGGCTGTAGAGTCGCTTGTCATTGCTTGCTTTTCCTCGCTTTCTTCACCTGATTGCTGGTTTGTGTTGTTTTGCTGTTTATCTTCGTCTATCATTGTGCACTCTTCCCAGATGCTCAATTGGGTAGTTATCCCCATATCTTGCAACAATTGAACTCGGCTGCAAAATCGGTTACCTGAAGTATGAAGTAGCCGTCATGAACTGCGTACACCAGAACACATGAAAATTTCTCTTTTCTTCTGAGTTCTGAGTTCTGAGTTCTGAGTTCTATTTTCAAGTCAGGTAACACCTTGCGGACGACTTCTTATAGGATTGTATAAACTATGAATGAAGTACGGAATATTTCATTCTTCATCCTTTAGCTTTAGAATGGCCACCGTCATCTATTTTGACAAATGCTGAGTAAGTTAGCGTATACGCTCCTTGGACGGGTTACCCTCTCCAATGCATCCCAGAGAAAATGGGGAGTGAGGTGATTTCGCCGCAACTTGGTATTATTTTTCAAAACAGCTGATTGTTTTTTGCCAGACTAAGCCCGCGCCGGAAATCTCTACATCGACTTGGTGAAGGAAGTCCTGTTTTTTCCAAGATTCCACCTGCTGGACTACCAATCACGTCATTACCTCTTGACTGTTGACTCTTAAGTCTTAACTATTGACTATGATGATTGATTAAATATTTATGAAAATACTGATTAGCAACGATGATGGTATTTCTGCTTTAGGTATTCGTACTCTAGCAAACACTTTAGCGCAAGCAGGTCATGATATCAATGTAGTTTGCCCGGATCGAGAGCGTTCCGCAACCGGACATGGATTAACAATGCATCAACCAATTCGCGCTGAAATGGTAGAGTCGATTTTTGATCCTGCTGTCAAAGCTTGGGCTTGTGATGGCACTCCTTCAGACTGTGTTAAATTGGCGCTGTGGGCTTTGTTAGATTCTCCACCAGATTTAGTTCTATCTGGCATTAATCAGGGTGCTAATTTAGGAACCGAAATTCTCTACTCTGGTACTGTCTCTGCAGCAATGGAAGGTTTGATTGAAGGCATTCCCAGTGTGGCGCTCAGTCTTACCAGTCACAAAAATAAGGATTTTCAACCTGGTGCTAACTTTGCCAAAATCTTTGTAGGACAACTGGCACAAAACCCTCTACCAGAGTTGATGTTACTTAACATCAATATTCCCGCTGTTAAATGGGAAGAAATTGCAGGAGTTTGTATCACTCGCCAGGGAGTGCGGCGTTACATCGATGTTTTTGATAAACGAGTAGACCCGCGTGGGAAAACTTATTATTGGTTAGCGGGAGAAGTTGTAGAAGATGTGGAACCTCCAGTAGGTTTAAATCTTCCTGAAAATATACCTATAGATGTGCATATGATCCGTAAAAACTACATCAGTATCACTCCATTACAATACAACCTTACTTATGCAAATGGATTGAATCAATTATCTGAGTGGAATTTTAAGTTTCCGTAAAGTCTTTTCTTTATGAAGGCAAGTATATGGATAAATCCATGAGACCAAAATATCGGTTATAAAGTCGGAGCGTCATAGAAAAGAACTTACTAGGCAAACGTTTGCACTCCAAAACTGCTGCCTTGAAGTTTTTTATAAGTAAAGACAAAAGTAACCTGAAACAAGGTATGCTGTTTTACCAATAAATACCACTACTACTAAAAGTCGTGAAACAGAATAAACTTAACAAAATAAGTAACAATTTTTTGTATTGAGTGCCCGCTGGGTCCAGCAAGCAACACCCATGTCTAGGATAGAGAATCAATTTACTGTGCATTTTTGGGGCGTTCGTGGCAGTATCCCCTGTCCGGGACCACACACCGTTCGTTATGGCGGTAATACCCCTTGTGTAGAGATGCGAGTGGGTGGCAGACGTTTAATTTTTGATGGAGGCACAGGACTGCACGTTTTAGGGCAATCTTTGTTGCCTAATATGCCGATAGAGGCACACGTTTTTTTCACCCACTCGCATTGGGATCATATGCAGGGTTTCCCTTTCTTTTCCCCAGGATTTGTCAAGGGAAATACTTTTCATATTTACGGTGCGATCGCCCCCGATGGTTCGACCATAGAACAGCGTCTTAATGACCAGATGCTGCACCCAAATTTTCCTGTTCCCTTACAGATTATGCAGGCAAATTTAGATTTCTACGACGTTATATCAGGGCGACCGATTCACATTCATGACATTATCATAGAAACAGCTCCACTCAACCATCCGGGAGAAGCGGTGGGGTACAGAGTCAACTGGCGTGGTGGTGCTGTAGCTTATATTACTGATACTGAACATTATTCTGACAGACTAGATGAAAACGCCTTGCGCTTAGCTCGTAACGCTGACATTCTGATTTACGATTGCACTTACACTGATGAAGAGTATAATTCCCCAATTCAGCCTAAAATTGGTTGGGGACACTCTACATGGCAAGAAGGTGTGAAAATCGCCAGATCCGCTAATGTCAAAACTCTGGTCATTTTTCATCACGACCCATCCCATGACGATGAGTTTTTGGATCGTGTTGGACAAGAAGCAGCACAAAAATTCCCTAGTGCTATCATGGCACGTGAAGGAATGGTAGTTCAAGTTCCCGTACCAGTCCCTTTATCAGAATCTTTTCCTATTAGGAAATTTTCGACTTACAGATTGCAGTCGGAGCAACTTTAAATTTTGGATTAGATTGGTGATAAGGAGCTTTCAGCAATCAGTCGCTAGCACACAACTCGTGCGGAGGTGTCAACGAACAGTTGCACGAGCGTCCTCACCCTACGGGAAGGCATAGGGCTTTGGTTCTAAGAACTGTATTAGCTGACAGCTAAATATAACCTCAAATCCCAGAATCGACGTGCTAAATTTGTCTCAAAATGGGTGTTCTGTGTGGGTAACTTCTTCAACCGAATTGGCTCGAACTCCAACTTTTGTTGCTCTTGGCAAGTTTGACGGCGTACACCGTGGTCATCAAAAGGTTATTCAACCGATATTGCCCCCCCTCAAGAGGGCAGAAGACGAAGGAAACTTTGCCGAAACGCTGTTTGCGTCCTCTCAAACTCCACACCTTTACTCGACGGTTGTCACCTTTAATCCTCATCCACAAGAATTTTTTACTGGACAACCGCGTACTTGGTTAACACCACTGGATGAAAAAGTTCATCAGTTACAATCGCTAGGAGTAGAACAACTCGTCCTGCTGCCTTTCGACAAAGAATTATCTACCTTATCTGCTGAACAGTTTGTAGAAAAGATTCTGGTCAAACAACTGCAAGCTGCACAAATTAGCGTTGGGCAAGATTTTTGCTTTGGTTCCAACCGCAGTGGTACAGCGCTAGATTTGAAGTTGATCGCCGCACAGTACGGCATTCCTGTTTCCATCGTTGCTCTAGAAACGTATGCAAGTCATGAACCTACAGACAGCAGTGATGTCAGTGTTGCTTGGGCCGAGGAAACTCGCATTAGCACTTCACTCATCCGGCAACTTTTACTCCGAGGCGATCTTCAAAGCGCAAATCAACTGTTAGGACGTGCATACACTCTTATCGGTACTGTGATCAAAGGTCAACAACTGGGCAGAACTATTGGCTTTCCCACAGCCAACCTACAATTACCGAAAGACAAGTTTTTGCCCTGCCACGGTGTCTATGCTGTTCGTGTTACCGTCTGCGATGAAACACCAGACAATCCAGAGAATATTTACTTAGGTGTGATGAATATAGGTCATCGCCCAACGGTAAATGGTACGTATCAATCTGTGGAAATCCATCTGTTAGATTGGTCTGGTGATTTGTATGGCAAAAAGCTGATAGTGCAACTAGAAAGATTTTTGCGACCAGAACAAAAATTTTCTTCTCTAGAAGCCCTAAAAACACAAATTCAACAAGACTGTAATGTCGCTAGAGCTTTTTTTCGTGCACAGTCTTAGCTTATTGGGGGAATATTAAGAGGATGTCTGTCTCATAAAGTGTCATTTTGTCATTCTCAGTAGAGCGAAGTGAGACTAGTACTGTTTTGAGGAAAACGTCGGTGGAAGCAACTGGTGAGTCCAGTCCTGCACCGACGTTTTCCGCGTCTTGGGATTTAACTTTTCCGTTGGGGGGAACGAGGAGTTGCTTTTTACCGTCAAACTTTGAGATACTAATACGCGTGTTGCATTCATACTTGTACCTTACCCTCTCTCCAAAGCATCGCAGAGGGGCTTTGGAGATCATTGAGCCGCAACTTGGTATGAGCGTCCAAGGTGCACACTACCCGTTCGCGTAGAGCATAACATTTTAGACTTCAACAGAGATCCTTGTACTGAGGCAATAGGGAAATGGGAAGAAAAACCATTTCCCATTTTCCCATGCATTTATTCATGAGTGCATGAGACAGAAATTCACCCCCGATTTATTGCTAACTTACATCACTATGGGCAACAGCACGAAATATTTACAACAGCTTTTGATAAGCACGGGTAACCCTAAGAATATATTTGAATTAAGTATATTACTAGGTACAGCTTTACCAATTATTTTTTTGACAATTGTCAGTGATCTAGAACACAAAATATTAGAAATTTACGCCATTAAATATACTCTGTTATTCTTGTCAATAGCTCATGTTTCAACAACAGTTTATTTTTATAGTGTCAAAGAATTTAGGTTAAATATAATATCTCAAAATAAATTAAGGTACATATATACACCTTTAATATTATTTTTATTCTCAGGGTGCGTTTTTACTTTCTCAAGCCAGTTTTTAAAACCTTATCTGTTGCTTTTTTATTGGATATGGCAGGCTTATCATTATGGAAAGCAGAATATCGGAGTTTACAGTTTTATTTCGTATTCTCAAACAAGTAAACCAGTATCTAGATTAGAAAAGGCATCTATTAATTTAGGAACATTAGCTGGTATTTTTGCAACGTGGAAAGTTATCGGGTACAGCGTGGCTCCTAGTTATTTACATAATTCCATAAACTTTTTCTACTTGATGGGACAATTCGTGTTCTTGGCGGCTTTAATTTTGAGTGTTTATGTTTTTTTCGTCAAACCGGGGTGTTTTACATTAGTCAAGTCGATATTCTTCTTTTTATTGGTATTCTTCTTTTTACCAATTTATTTCTCTGGCGATACCTTAGTTACTTTTTCTACTTATGCAACAGCACATGGAATTCAATACATTATATTCATGACAGTTATCGCTATAAATTCTGAACAAGCAAAGGATAAAGCCCAAAAACAGTCTACTCTTTTGAAGTCATTGTTTTTACTCTCACTGTATTTAGTAGTGGGAGGCTTGATTTTCTTGTACAGTCAAGAACTAAAAAAGCTTGTCTTTATTCAAAATCAGAGTATCCTTTCAAGTTGTACAGATTTTATTCTGGGAGGATTACTGGGGCTAACTATGGGGCATTTTGTAGTAGATGCTCATGCTTGGAAATTAAGTCAGGTAAATCAAAGAAAGTTTATCTTAAAAAAGTTCTCATTTCTTTTTAAGTAGTTCAGCTTAGGAAGTCCCGTACTATGAATCGGAGTAAGAGGAAAGCTGCTTCTCATTAACTGAAACAATTCTATCCAACCGAATTTCAGTTCCATCCTTCAATTTGATAAAATCAGCTTTATTTGCAGCGTAAACATCAATAATCCGACCTTGCACTTCTACCAACTCATTAGCTGCATCGGAGTAAACAATTCGGCATTCCTGACGCAACGTCGCCAATGCTTCTAATTCATCATGAAAGTCACAACTGACCGGGATATACGTATCCATTGGTAGCATCTCCTGTATATTTATACAACTTATTAGATTTCAATAGGTCAAAGTTGGCTGAATAGGAATGGGCTTTGGTGGCGAATCACTCAACGTAAGTAACTCAGTTTGAGGCAAAACTTTATTAACCTTGACTTAGAACAGTTCGATGACATTAATCTGTTAACGACGACAAATAATATGTTAATCGAAACCACAAAAGCCAGCAATCGGATTTGAACCGACGACCTTCCGATTACAAGTCGGATGCACTACCACTGTGCTATGCTGGCATACTTGTTTTTTTTGAACATCACACTAATTTATGACTATACCATAGGCAAGCTGATTTGACAATATACTAGTGTGAAGAGTTATTGTTGTCCAAATTTCTCTGGAAATACGTCATGTCTATGATACTGCCGATTTCGCAACCAATGAACACACTTTCAGGCGTTCTCGGTGTAATGAAAATCAAACAAACTTGTGATTCTTTTCACTGACGATATTGATAAACTAGTGATATACCAAAGCCACCTTAAAATTATGGGCTAGATATAAAATATCTGGTGTAGTTTTAAGGCAAAATGTTTTGACACGGCTGGGTACACTAAACAGAAAGACAAAAGTGTTCTTTGCAAAGCAACAAGCATGGCAGTGTTGATCGGACGGGATTTATTAAGTCTGGCAGACTTTAGTCCAACGGAAGTTCTAGAACTTCTGCAAATGGCATCTCGGCTAAAATCACAAAAGCTGAGATTGCGGTGTCATAAGGTGTTAGGGCTGTTGTTCTCCAAGGCTTCAACTCGGACACGAGTCAGTTTTACTGTCGCAATGTACCAACTGGGTGGACAGGTAATTGATCTCAATCCCAATGTGACTCAAGTTAGTCGCGGGGAACCACTGCAGGATACAGCGCGGGTTCTGGATAGATATCTCGATATTTTAGCGATTCGTACCTTTGCACAGCAGGAATTGCAAATTTTTGCTAACTCTGCCAAAATTCCTGTTATTAATGCTCTGACTGATTTAGAACATCCCTGTCAAGTTCTGGCTGATTTGATGACAGTGCAAGAATGCTTTGGCACTTTTTCTGGATTGACTTTGACTTATGTAGGGGATGGGAATAATGTGGCAAATTCCCTGTTATTGGGTTGCGCTTTGGTAGGAATGAATGTGAGAATTGCCACACCAAATGGATTTGAACCAAATGCAGCAATTGTAGAAACAGCACGTTCTATTGCAGCCAATAAAACTGAAGTCCTCTTAACTAATGACCCAGAAATTGCAACAAAAGGTTCTCATGTCATTTACACTGATGTTTGGGCAAGTATGGGGCAAGAACAAGAAGCAGACAATAGAATGCCAATTTTCCAACCTTATCAAGTAAATGAACAACTGATGAGTCTTGCGGAACCAGAGGCAATTGTTTTACACTGTTTACCAGCCCATCGTGGTGAAGAAATTACTGATGAGGTTATGGAAGGTTCTGCGTCACGTATTTGGGATCAAGCTGAAAATCGGATGCACGCTCAAAAAGCTTTACTTGCAAGCTTCTTAGGGGCAGAAGAATTTTAAGTTCGTAGAATAGTTATATTTTTACTGGCTTATTGACTGATTTATTCTCTGTTCTGATCTGAATTCATCAAAATATCTAAAATAAATAGTGCGTAGGGAGGTTTTTTGTAGTACTAATGTTCTATAAGCATTTGTATTTACCTCCCTACAAATTTATGGAACGTCTGACAGAAGCTCAAAAAGAACTTTACGAATGGCTGGCAGAATATATACGACAACACCAGCATTCACCTTCGATTCGACAAATGATGCAGGCGATGAATTTAAAATCGCCTGCACCAGTTCAAAGTCGCTTGGAACATTTACGCAATAAGGGGTACATTGAATGGAACGAAGGTAAAGCACGGACAATTAGAGTTCTACAAGCGTTAAAACAAGGTGTACCAATTTTGGGAACGATCGCCGCTGGTGGATTAATAGAACCTTTCACTGAAGCTGTAGAAAATATAGATATAGCTCATTTGTCATTACCTCCCCAAGCATATGCTTTGCGGGTAACTGGTGACAGCATGATTGAAGATTCGATTGTGGAGGGAGATTTGGTATTTTTGCGTCCAGTACTAGAACCAGATCTGCTAAAAAATGGGACTATCGTCGCCGCCAGAGTCGATAGTATTGGTACCACTTTGAAGCGGTTTTATCGAAGCGGCGATCGCATTACCCTCAAACCTGCAAACTCTAAATACAATCCAATCGAGGTAAACGCGACTCAGGTGCAGGTGCAAGGTTCGCTTGTAGCTATTTGGCGCAATTACAACTGATAGATAGGGATGAGGGAAGGAGGGAAGAAGGGAAACAAAGATATTTTCCCACACTCTTTGACTCCCTCACTCCCACACTCTTTCACTCCCAGCCTACGGCGATCTACGATCCACTAGCCCCTAAAAGGGGCGCTGCGCAAACGTTAACGCTAGCCCCGGAGGGGGCTAGCGCAAACGCGCTTCACTCTCACACTCTCTGCCGACTTCTCTTACTACTTATTTAGTTTATGTATTTGATAAAAAATCAAGTTAAGCAAACAGCCACGTTCAAATTAAAATTACCGTTTGTAGGCGAAAGTAGAGGTGGTTATCATACACAACCATTACCAGGATGCCCTAAAATGCCACCATCTCTGCAACTGCGAGGGTATCAGCGACAAGCCGTTAATAACTGGTTTGCCAACAACGGTAGAGGTACGCTGAAAATGGCGACTGGTAGTGGGAAGACAATTACAGCGCTGGCGATCGCCACTGAATTATACAAGCAAATTAACTTGCAAGTCTTGCTCGTCGTTTGTCCCTATCGACATCTTGTCACGCAATGGGCGCGAGAATGTACAAAATTTAATTTGCAACCTATTTTAGCTTTTGAGAGTTTACACAATTGGCAGAGTCAACTTTCCACACAACTTTATAATGTGCGTTCTGGTTCCCAACCGTTTCTTACAGTTATTACCAGCAACTCTACTTTAATGGGGGATGGCTTTCAATCTCAACTCAAATATTTTCCGGAAAAAACTCTCATTATTGGAGACGAGGCACATAACTTAGGTGCACCCAAGTTGGAAGAAAGTTTACCTCGTCGCGTTGGGTTGCGACTGGCTTTATCAGCTACACCAGAAAGGTATTTTGATGAAGGTGGAACCCAATCTTTATTTGATTATTTTGGTCCTGTTCTCAAACCAGAGTTTACTTTAAGAGATGCGATCGCTCAAGGTGCTTTAGTACATTATCTTTATTATCCTATATTAGTAGAATTAACAGACATCGAAAGCCGTGCTTATGCTAAATTAACACAAAAAATTGGACGGGCACTGCTATATCGAGAACGGGAAAACGTTGAATTGGCAGATTTTGAAGATAACGAAGATTTGAAGCCGTTATTGATGCAGCGCGCAAGGTTAATTGGTGCAGCAGAAAATAAGTTAAACGCCTTGCGCGAGTTAATGTCAACTCGCCTTGAAACAACTCATACACTTTTCTATTGTAGTGATGGTTCACAAGAAGTTGGAGAACGTTCTAGCTTACGCCAACTCAAAGCTGTCGTCAAAACTCTAGGGATAGAACTGGGTTATAAAGTCAGTACCTACACATCCCAAACATCTATAGAAGAAAGAGAAGTTTTACGGCGTCAATTTGAAAGTGGTGAATTGCAAGGTTTAGTAGCAATTCGCTGTTTAGATGAAGGGGTAGATATTCCAGCAATTCAAACGGCGGTGATTTTGGCAAGTTCAGCCAATCCTCGCCAATTCATTCAACGACGCGGAAGAGTTTTGCGTCCACATCCTGGAAAGGAACGTGCCACAATTTTTGACATGATTGTTTTACCGCCTGATTTAGATAGAAAAACTTTAGAAGTTGAACGCAATTTATTGAGAAAGGAATTACTGAGATTGGTTGAGTTTGCTGATTTAGCTGATAACGCTGGTGAAGCGAGGATAAAGTTACTCAACTTACAAAAGCGATACGGTTTGTTGGATATTTAATTTTTCAATCTTCCGCCAAGACAGTTAGCAGTCCTAAATGTTTAGTTAAATTCCCTCTTCTCTCTTTCCTCTGCGCCCTTGGCGTCTTGGCGGTTCGATCATTCTTATAGTGTCTTGACTGATAATTGTGAAACCATATAGTATGAAAAGATATAAAAACTCCAATTAAAGTCAGATGACAAAAGAAACTCATATTGATTATGTTCAAGAACCAATTCTCAGTGCACCATCAGAAGTACGGCAAATAATTGATCGTGTGTGGCAGTTGGAGAAAAGTAGACTAGATAAGAAAATTAATAGCCATATTAATGATGATATTCTGGCGATTGTGAAGGAAGCAGTGCGATGAAGCTGACTTCTATTAAGCTTTGTAACTTTCGCTCTTTTTATGGGAAGACACCAGAAATTATTCTTGCAGGAGGAGAGACTCGCAACACAACGATAATTCACGGTAATAATGGTTCAGGAAAAACGAGTCTGTTGAATGCGTTTACTTGGGTGTTGTATGAGAAATTTAGTGCAGCTTTCGCATCGACTGAACAATTAGTTAATAAACGTGCGATCGCCGAAGCGAAACCCGGACAAACTGTAGAATGTTGGGTAGAGGTAGAGTGGGAACATGACGGCAAACGCTACAATGTAAAACGCATATGCCGACTTTATAAAAATGAAAGCGACTTCAACGTAACCAAAACAGAATTGCGTATGCAGGTAGCTGGGGATGATGGACGGTGGTATTTTCCACCTCAGCAACCAGAAGACGTGATTGGGCAAATCTTACCCATTAGTTTACATCAATATTTCTTCTTTGATGGTGAACGCATTGAAGAGATTGTTCGTTCGGACAAGAAAGCTGAAATTGCGGAAGCCACAAAGATTTTTTTAGGCGTAGAAGTCATTAACCGTTCCATCAATCACTTAAAGGAAGCCAAAAAAACTCTGGAAAATGAGTTAAGGATAATTGGTGATTCAGAAATTAAACAGCTTTTGAAACAGCAAAACACTCTCGAACTGGAAATTGAGCGCATCACAAAGCGACAAACAGAAATTAAACAAGAGTTAGAATATCAAGAAACTTTTAAAAAAGAGACAAGCAACCGCTTAAGAGAACTCAGTACTGCCAAGGAATTAGAAGAAAGACGCCAAGAATTAGAAAAACAAAAAGCATCTAATCAGGAAAATCTCAAAGAAAGTAGGGACGCTATTAAAAAAGCAATTTCTGGACGCGGTTATACCATATTACTTTCACAAAACACAGCACAATTTCGAGAAATTATAGATGATTTGAAGCAGCGAGGCGAGTTAACCTCTGGCATTTCACGGGAATTTGTAAATGAATTACTCGACTCTCAATGCTGTATTTGTGGTGCAGACTTACGCCAAGGAACTCACTCACACGAGAATGTGATCAAATTATTAGATAAAGCGGGTTCTTCAATTGTGGAAGAAACAGCCATCCGCATGAGTGCTCAAGTTGATGAAATTGATAAGCAAGCAGTTAGTTTCTGGCAAGAAGTTGATAGAGAGCAAGCACGGATTAATCAGTTAAGACAAAGTATATCACAAACTGAAGGTGAGTTAGATAATATTCAAGAACGATTGCGAAAAGATGCAAATGAAGAAATCAGCAGTTTACAAAAGCGTTTGGATGAAATTGAAGATAAAATCAGAGAGTTCATATTAGAGCAAGGTGCAAATCAGCAACAAATTGCTAACTTGAAAACTGAGTTGGAAGGTTTGAGAAAACAAATCGCCAAGCAGAAACTAAATGAAGACAGACAAGCATTAGCGCAACAACGCATCAGCGCAACTCAAGATGCTATTGAACGGTTAACAGAAGTTAGAAACCGTCAAGAAAAGCAGTTTCGTTGGCAATTAGAAAAGCGGGTACAAGAAATCTTCAGCGAAATTTCGTTTACACCTTATATTCCTAAAATTAGCGATAAATATGAACTAACGCTGGTAGAGAATACAGCAGGTATCGAAATGCCAGTTGCAGCTTCCACAGGAGAAAATCAAATTCTCAGTTTATCTTTTATTGCTAGCATTATCGATAGAGTACGGGAATGGAGTGAAAAGAAAAAAATCCTGCTGGTTCCTGATAGTAGCACTTTCCCAATTGTTATGGATTCTCCCTTTGGGAGTTTGGATGAAATCTCTCGGCGACAAATTGCAAAGACAATTCCTAAATTAGCAAACCAGTTGATTGTGTTGGTAACTAAAACACAATGGCGAGGTGAAGTAGAAGAAGAAATGGCAGATAAAATTGGTAGGGAATATGTGCTGACATATTATTCCTCTAAGCCTGAGTGTGAACAAGATTATATTGAGTTGCCTGGGGAACGGTATCCTTTGGTAAGACAAAGTCCAAATGAGTTTGAGTATACAGAGATTATTGAGGTGATGCGCGAAGGGTAGTTTTTTAAATTTCACACACAGACACAAAATAGAGACACGAAACCTCGCGTCTCTACATTGTTTTTGCGTGAGTTGTTAGAAGTTATAAACTCCAGAAGCGTAGAGAATGCAAAAGAGAAGAAAAGAGAGTGTTGTTGCTTCCGATGCAAGAAATACAACAAATTCACTTCTTGGTAGTTCAAGAACTACATGAATGTTGGGTAATGGTTTTTAAAAATCTTTCTCTCACTGTTCTCATCGGCTCTGTTGTGACTCTATCAACTCAGAGCGCCTTTACTTTTTCTAACTTTGACAACCTTTGAGCTGTAGATTGCCTTAACAAGATATCACCCTAATGCCTGGAGAACTACTATGTGGAAGTTTCTACTTTTATTGTACTATCACACGTGGAGAGTTTGTGATGTAGATGGTGGACAGTTTTCATAAAGTTTTGTGAAGTGCGCTGAGACTGCTTTTGGAGAGGATAAACAGTTTCCCAGTTAGGCGTAGTTTTAAACGAACCGCCTTAGCGTAGCGTGTCCGCAGGACATAGACGCCAAGGACGCAGAGGGAAGAGAAGGCGATCGCTCTATCTCTGAGTTAAGATTGTCACAAACTAGATTTAAGTAAAATGGCTGAAACTGGTAGAATCAGGGTTGCGAAAGATAAGGCTGAGTTGGTAAAAGCTTTAACATCAGTTGATGGTGCAACTGGTCTTTTTCAAACTTATGCTGATGTAATTGTGTTTGCTGCTGCTTTGGGTGCAAAGCATAATAAGCGGGTTCCTTTGGGGGAGATATCTAAAAGAGAACCATCTCCAATTCCCCAAGAACAGTTTATTGTTAGGGGATATGATACGGTTATTAATGTAATAGCAATTACTGAGACTAAGGATATCAAAATTTTATCTTTCAATGAAGACAAAAATGTTGAAAAACGCAACCACATCTTTGAAGAATATGCAAATGGTGGACTTGAATTGTTACAAGCAGAATTACATGGTGCAGTAGATTACACAGAAAGAATTTTACTCATGCTTAGTTCCGAGAAATTGGAAAATCAGCCCGAAGAGGAGTTTGATTTAAGTAGGTTTATTTAATATTTAATATGATATACGGAAAGTTTCTGCATAATAAATAGTTATACCTACCGATTCACAAGCATTTCTATTAACGGAGTAGAAGCCTATGTTCAAACCTCCTATCTTCATCAGCTACCGTAGATCTGATATTACTTCTGAAGCTGGTCGTCTATACAGCACAATTTCTAAAGAAATTGGGAAAGATATGGTATTTATTGATACCTCTTCAATTGAGCCGGGAACTGACTGGCCCCAGGAACTTGTTGATGCATTAGAAGCATCGCTGATAGCAGTATTGGTTATAGGTCCTGATTGGATTAAATCTAGCGATGAGTATGGGTTACGTAGGATCGACCAGGAAGATGATTGGGTTCGCAAAGAAATAGAATATTGTCTAGCCAAGGGCAAAAAAATTTTGCCTGTATTATTCAATGGAGCAAAAATGCCACCTTCTAATAAATTACCATCATCAATAGCTCCCATAACTAGCAAGCAAGCTGTAGAAATTCGTAATACCTATTGGGATCACGATATTAAACTTGTTCTTACGCAATTAAGAGCATCAATTGACAATATTCATCATACCAGCAGTGAAGTACCTTGGAGTGACTATCCTATTCCTCATCCTGAGAAGCCAGAGGAAATTAGTGATGAAAAACTTTCGATTGCATTAGCTAATCATTTATCTCAATGGGAAAAAGTTATTAGTCCCTTACCTGAAAATCAAAGCAATGTTAGGATTGAACTCTTTCGCAAGTACAAGTTTAAGACATTTCTTGATGCAGTAGAATTCATGAATAAAGTTGCTCCTGGATGTGAAATTGTGCTTCACCATCCAAGGTGGGAAAATATATGGAAAACTTTGAGAGTTTATTTAACCACATGGGATATTGGACATCGCATATCAGATAGAGATATCCAGCTGGCGAAGTATTTTGACAAAGCTTATGCTGAATTTCCCGGGGCAGTCGGAGATTCCTCAAAAGATTGATTTACAAAACTGATGGAAGTCCTACTTGCTTGGGTTCAACAAACTTACCATCAAACCCGATTGTTTTATTTTCAACAGTTCTAGCTTTAGCCAAATCTTTGCGAAGTTCCGCACGTTCCATCTGATCCTGAATTCCACCCAGAATATATATCAGTAACTTCGCCGCCAGATCCCGTCCAGCAACTTGGACTCGCTTTTTGTTTGGGTCATACAAAATACCGTACCAGAGAGATTGCGGGTACTCCATACCGCTAAAACCACCGGAACGGTCGAATTTTTGCAGTTTCTTAAAAATGTCTGCACTCGATAGCCCTTTCTTAAAAACCAAAATACCCAAAGCTTGGGCTAAAGCCACTTGACCAACAGGACGGAAAAGCATATTTCCTTCACCGCCATCTTTCTCAAAGCTGAATCGTCGTAATGCAGGCGTACCCTCATCTTCAAGAAGTTTATAACTTGGAAGCGTTGCCAAAGAATCGAATAACTTGTGAAATTCCTGTATCCCCTCATAAAGTTCCTCATCCTCTGGACGCATGGGAATGAGACCTTTATCCAAGGGTTTCCAGTGAGAGTACTTTTGCCCCAAGTATCGTTCAGACATTTCTTTTAAAGCTTGCAGTGTTGTCAAAACTGTTGAGTTCGCTGCAACTGTCGCACTATTCCAATTGACGCGAGGCTTTCGGGTTTCCTGTTGTTCCAAAAGCGGATGGTTGACAGCGATTTTTCTGGCAACTATCGAAAAACCATCATCTTCATTCAGTTGTGCTAACTGACCTTTACTCAAGGGTGCAGCCATCAAATTAACATGAACAAAGATGGATCTCACTCGTCGCCTTGCCTCTTCGCGGGTTTCACCAGCCGCAACCGCACAAATGAACTCAATACCAATTTTTTCCTTGGGTAAGCTTTGCAGGTAAGCTGGTTCCACACGATATTGTTCTACTAAGTCAGCCAACGTAATGAAAGTTTCGTAAGCAGTTTTATCCTTCTTATATCGCTGGAGTTTGCCGGTTTTGATCAACTCCATTAAACCCTGCACCCCCATCAATCGATGTTGACCATCCAAGGCATAAATGGTGACATTTTCTTCAGAAAGGTTAAGCAGACCGACTTTATCATCTTTATCCAGTGGAGTGAATTCGGTGGTGGATTTTGTGGCGCGTCCCTGACTATCCCACTCAGCAGCTTTGGGATTATCCACCCACGGTTGATTAATTACCACGAGAACTGGCGGAAACTTGTGATTTTTTCGCGCTGCCAAATACTGCACAAGCGGTGCTTGACGTGACCAATCAAGGGGACGCTGTTGAATTTCATCAATGGTATCCGCGTCAATTTCGATGTTATCAGTTTCTGGATTGTACTTTTTTTGAAGTAAGGGTAAGCCAGACGCGAAGTGAACACGACCCGCAAACCATTCTAGGGTGACAGAACCAACATAAGCCTCAGTACCACCCATCTCAGTTTTCTGAACCAGAATGCGATCCTTCCTCCCAAGGAACTTCTCTAGAAGTAAAGCGAGTAGCTGTTGGTCTTTGATTTCCCGTTGCAAGTACTCACTAGCGATGTCATTGGTTGGGTCTGATGCGCTGTCCTTCATAGTGGTTTTTGAAAACTGGAGGGTTTGGTACAAATTAATTCTCTATAAAATTCAGTTAATATGAAAAAGTTTTTAAAAACTTTACGTTTACAATACTAAGGTTTGATAGCACTACATATAATTCGGGTGAGTAACGTCCGTGTTTAGACAGGGAAGGAGAAATGGCTACAGCACAACAGTCAGAAAATCAAAGTCAGCAAGCCCGTACTGTGGCAGAGTTAGTTGATTATATCCAAGAACTCACCACAGAAATACAAGAATTATACTGTCTGGATGCCATTCCTTGGGTAGTTGGATACTCTGGTGGTAAAGATTCAACAGCAACTTTGCAGTTGATTTGGAATGCGATCGCACAACTCCCACCCGAAAAACGGACTAAGGCAATCCATGTTATTACAACAGATACGTTGGTAGAAAACCCTGTCGTCTCTGCTTGGGTACGCAACTCTTTAGATCAGATGAAGGCAGCCGCGAAAGAACAAGGAATGCCTATTGAACCTCATCTAAATTATCCAGCAATCAAAGATACTTTTTGGGTTTGCTTGATTGGCAAAGGTTATCCAGCACCACGCAACAGATTTAGATGGTGTACTGAACGCCTGAAAATTCAACCCGCCGACAGCTTCATTCGTGAAATGATTCGTGCCAGCGGTGAAGTGATTCTTGTGCTTGGTACACGAAAAGCCGAAAGCGTTAAACGCGCTATAACGATGGCAAAGCATCGAGACTGGCGAATACGCGATCGCCTCAATACAAATCCCAATCGACCGAACTCGCTGATTTACCTGCCCATCGAAGACTGGCGTACTCATGAAGTGTGGATTTACCTCAACCAATGGCAGAATCCTTGGGGATACAGCAACAAAGATTTATTCACCATGTATCGAGGTGCAACAGCGGATAATGAATGTCCCCTCGTGATTGATACTTCTACCCCGAGTTGTGGCGACTCTCGCTTTGGTTGCTGGGTTTGCACAATGGTTAGTAAGGATAAATCGATGGAAGCGATGATTCAAAATGACGAAGAAAAAGAATGGATGCAACCTCTATTAGATATCCGCAATGAATTAGATGCCGAAGATGACCGTGACAAAAGAGACTTCCGACGCATCTGGGGCGAAGTCACATTATTTGAACGCAACATGGATGGAGAAATCTCCGTAGAACCAATTCCTGGTCCATATACCAAATATTGGCGTGAACATTGGCTAAGAAAAGTTCTAGAAGCGCAAACCCAAATCCGTCGCACAGCACCAGAAAATATGCGTGACATTACCCTAATTACTATAGAAGAATTGAGTGAAATTCGCCGGATTTGGCTAGAAGAAAAACACGAATTTGATGATAGTTTACCCCGCATTTATAAAGAAGTGACAGATGAACCTTTTATAGATCCGCGTCCTGGTGCTGGTAACAGTCTTCTTGGTAGCGATGAATGGGCGGTGCTGGAAGAAATTTGTGAAGAAGATGCAATGCACTTAGAACTCATGGCGAAGCTTCTCGACACAGAACGCCAGTATCGCAAAATGTCGCGTCGTGTAGGAATTTACGATGCGTTAGCCAAATGTTTTGAAACAAGTTCTCGTTCTCCAGATGAAGCAATTAAAAACGCTCATTTGAAACGAGACTTGAAAGCCGCAGCAAGTGAAGGCGATATTGAAAAAGTCAAGCAGTTGACTTTGGGTGATGTGACTGTTTCTGAAACAGAAAAACCGCAAACTTGGGGAAATATCAAATATAAAAAGAGGAATTCTGTTGATTGAATTTTAGGTGAATCAAATTGCAATCAACTAGAAACCCGGCGAATTCCATTCGCCTAATGGTTTTTATTTTGCTATATAATAACCTGGTATCTTTTCTAGCCAAAGTCTCTATCCACATGATATTTGTTGAACTTGTCCTACAAAACTTTGGTCCCTACAATGGACGCCAAGTTATCAACCTTAACCCACAAGAAAATGATAATTCTCGCCCCATCCTCTTATTAGGTGGAATGAACGGTGGTGGCAAAACAACTTTGATGGATGCGATTCGCCTTGCGCTTTATGGATCTCGTGCTCAATGCTCTAACCGTGGTAATTTAAGCTATAGTGATTTTCTTAGCCAATGCGTTAACAGTCATACTCCAGGAATTGAAAAAACACGGGTTGAATTACTTTTTGAACATATTGAAAATGATCAGCCAGTCAAATACCGAATAGTGCGAACTTGGGAAAAAAATCCTAAAGATGGTAAAGATAATTTAGGAATTTTGGAATTAGACGTTGCCAAACAAGAGGATTGGCTTAGAGAAGAATTAGTTAATACTTGGGACGATTACATTGAAAATCTACTTCCGTTAGGAATTTCTAATTTGTTTCTCTTTGATGGAGAACAGGTGAAAGAACTTGCAGAACAGGAAGTACCGCCACCTATTGTTGTTGATGCAATTCGCGGACTTTTGGGGCTAGAGTTGGCAGAACGTTTGGGAGTTGATTTAGAAATTGTGGTCAATCGCAAACGTAAGGAAATAGCCGATACTAAAGATTTGGTAAATATAGAGGAAATTGAAAAAAGATTAAAACAGCAACAAGCAGAATACGAAGAAAAAACGAAACAGCTAGAAAAATTAAAAACCGAATTACAAGAATTAGAAAAAGAAAAGCAAGACGCGTTTGATAAATTTGTTTATGAAGGCGGTAAAATCGCAGCAGAACGAAATCAACTAGAATTACAAAAGAAGCAAAAAACTACTGACGTAGAACAAGCACGTCAGGGAATGTGTCAATTAGCGGATAGTATTCTACCACTGGCGTTGATTGAACCTTTACTGACTCAAGCGCAACGCCAAGGAGAAAAAGAATTTCGCATTCAACAAGCGCAAATAGCAAGAGATATATTATTTGAACGAGATAAACGTTTACTCAATTGGATGACTCAAGCAGGAATTTCTGAAGAACAAGTTGAAAAAATAAAAGCATTTTTAGAACAAGATGAAGAGACATTGCGAGCCAATTTGATACAACCAGAAGAATCCTGGTTATTAGCTGACGCTGAAACCTTAAGTCAATTGGGCAATATTTTCTACTACCTGCAAAATGAGAAGAAGATAGCCAAGCAACAAATTGACATTCTCGCAAATAAAGAAGAAGATATTGTCACTCTAGAAAGACAAATACAGACGGCAGCCGAACCAGAAGCTTATAAACAGTTAGTTGATGCACTCGAAGCAGCACAAAATAAAGTTTCTCAAATGAAAGCTGCAAGCGAAGTCACAAAACGCAGCTGTGATGAATTAGAGGCTGAAATAAAAAAAATCAAAAAGGACTTACAAGAATATAGTAAGCAAAATATTGACCGCAAAAACTACGAACATATTATTACCTCTGCAGCCAAAGTCCAACAAACACTCAAGCTTTTCCGCGAAAAATTAACCCTCAGAAAACTCAACAAACTCGAAGTTGAAGTTACCGAATGCTTCCGCTATCTCCTCCACAAATCAGACTTAGTGCATCGCGTTGCAATTGACACTCATACCTTCAGCCTGTCGCTATACGATGTACAAGGTAAACCCGTTCCAAAACATCGTCTTTCTGCAGGTGAAAAACAACTCTTAGCGATCGCCTTCCTCTGGGGATTAGCCCGCGTTTCCGGACGTCGCTTACCAGTCGCAATTGACACACCTCTCGGACGCTTAGACTCCTCCCACCGCAACAACCTAGTTGAACGTTACTTCCCATCAGCCAGCCATCAAGTCATTCTCCTTTCCACAGATACAGAGATAGGAAAAAAAGAAGTCAAAATATTGCGAGAAAACGAGGCGATCGCCCGCGAATACCTCCTCAAATACGACTCATCCACCCGTCAGACAACAGTTGAACCAGGCTACTTCTGGTAAACTCTGTTCTTTCTCTTGTTTCTCTTCCTCTGCGTTCTCTGCGCCTCTGCGGTTCATTACTCTAAGACAACATGGAAACCCCAATAGATCGTATCAAACTCTCCCAAACAGCCAAAGACCAACTCCTCAAACTCAGACGCAACACCAAAATCGACCAATGGAACATCCTGTGTCGTTGGGCGTTTTGTCGTTCCTTAGCCGAACCAACCTCACCCTCACCCGTACCAATTCCTCAAGATAGTAACGTCGAAATGACATGGCGCGTCTTTGGTGGCGAAATGTCCGATATATTCCTACTCGCCCTCAAACAACGCTGCTACAACGACGGCTTCCCAACAGACAAAGAAACCCTGGCGACACAATTTCGCCTCCATCTACATCGCGGTATCGGTTACCTCGCAGGTGATCCAAATATCAAGAAGATTGAAGATTTAGTTGAATTAGCGACAAAAAAGATATAAGCATTAACACAGATGCACGCAGATAAACTATCCGTGAGCATCTGTTTATTTGTGCTTTGCTTAATATCCTTATGTCGCCAGAGAGTTACGTAGAAATAGAACGCCATAAAGCCGCTATTTTTCGCACCGACTTGTCCAGACCTGTGCGATTGGCAATAGAATGGGCAATTATAAATAACGATACCACGTTTTTTGACTACGGTTGCGGACACGGTGGCGATGTGGAGCGAGTAGCGAACTTAGGCTACACCAGTTCAGGCTGGGATCCATACTATTACCCAGATACCCCCTGTGTTCCTGCTGATGTCGTGAACTTGAGCTACATCCTGAACGTCATTGAAGACACAGAGGAACGCCGCCAAGCTCTTTGCCAAGCTTGGGAACTCGCCCACAAAGTCTTAATTGTTGCAGCTCAAGTTCTGATAAATGCTCCCAGCAAGACTCAAGTTGCTTACAGTGATGGTATCGTCACCAGTCGCAACACGTTTCAGAAATATTACGAACAAGAAGAACTTAAAAGATACATTGATGAAACCCTAAATGTCGATGCGGTACCAGTCGCGCTGGGTGTGTATTTTGTTTTTCGAGATGAAGCCGAAAAAGAAGAATTCAAAGCAATACGCTTTTTCTCCAGAACCTCAACACCAAAGGTACGCATTCCTACCAAGCGGTTTGAGGATTACCAAGAGATGTTGGAACCACTGATGGCTTTTTTTACTCAACGTGGCAGACTTCCAGTGAAAGGCGAATTGGATAACGAACAGGAATTGCTGAGTGAATTTAAAAACTTTCGCCGTGCTTTTGCTGTGGTTTTGCAAGCGACTGATGAGACAGAATGGGATGCGATCGCCTACCGCCGTTCTCTTGACATCCAAGTTTATCTTGCTCTCACCCACTTCGATCAACGCCCGACATTCCATAAATTACCACGAGAAATACGCCATGACATCAAAGCCTTTTTTGGCAGTTATGAAGAAGCTTGCGAAGTTGCTGATGCTAAGCTTTTCAGTTTGGGTAAAACCGGAGTCGTCCAAACAGCTTGCGAAAAAAGTAAAATTGGCAAACACACTCGTAGCGCCCTTTACGTCCATGTTTCAGCCCTTAGTGAACTCGATCCCTTGCTGCGAATTTACGAAGGCTGCGCAAGTCGCACTGTTGGAAGTGTCGATGACACAACGCTGATAAAGTTTTGTACAGATGAGCCACGAATATCCTACCTGTTCTATCCGGAATTTGATACTGATGCCCATCCAGAACTAAAAGCGAGTATCACGATCGACTTAAAAACTTTGCGCATAACTCACCGAGATTATGAACAAAGGAAAAATCCGCCAATTCTTCACCGTAAAGAAACATTTGTGATCTCTAACTATTCATTATACCAAGAATTTGCTCAACTTACCCAAAAAGAACAAGAATTAGGACTACTCAAGGATAAAAGCGAGATTGGTACTCGTGAAGGTTGGGCAAAATGCTTGGCTGAACACGATGTAGAAATTAGAGGACATCAAATTCATTTCCTTAACGAAAATTAGGATTCAGCCAAAAAATGAAAAACGCCAACTGCATAAGATAGTGAAACTTTGCGTTATTTATAGGCATCTTTGCCACAGATTACGCCGTCAGTATGACAAGATCTCTCAAATTGTTCCACTTTAGGAGAAACAAATAAAACAGTGCAAACAATTTCATCATTACTACAAGTTTTTAAAAGCCGCAAGATGGCGGCTTTGTTGTTATTAGGTTCGTCATCGGGTTTGCCGTTCTTCTTAACGGGAAACACCTTGAAAGCTTGGATGACAGTAGAAAAAGTTGATTTAACAGCCATTGGGTTGTTTAGCTTAGTCGCTATACCATATTCCTTTAAATTTATCTGGGCACCTTTGTTAGATAGATTTACACTCCCATTTTTGGGACGACGGCGGGGTTGGTTAATTGTGATACAAATGGCGTTGTTAATTGCGATCGCCCTCATGGCTTTCCAACAACCCAAGCAAGCATTACAACTCTTAGCCATCAACGCCTTAGTAATTGCCTTTTTCAGCGCCACTCAAGACATCGTCGCCGACGCTTATCGTACTGATGTCCTTAACGAATTAGAAATGGGCGCAGGTGCAGCAGTTTTCGTTTTGGGTTATCGACTGGCGCTCATACTCACAGGTTCCTTGGCGCTTATACTTGCTGATAGAATACCGTGGTCATCAGTTTACTTGTTGATGGCAGCAAGTATGGCAATTGGGATTTTTGGCACTCTCTTCGCACCAGAACCAAAGCGAATTAGCCCACCAGAGTCATTAGTAGATGCGGTTATATTACCATTTGGGGACTTCTTCCAGCGTCGAGGTGTACTCCAAGCCTTATTGGTTTTGATGTTCATCCTCTTCTACAAACTGGGCGATGCTTTTTTGAGTAGTATGGCAACTCCCTTTTTGCTGCAAACAGGCTTCACCCTAACCGATATTGGCGCAATCCAAACAGGTATGGGACTCATTGCTTCCATTGTAGGTGCTCTCACAGGGGGAGTGATTTTGAGTAAAATCGGTATCAATCGTTCCCTTTGGGTATTTGGCTTTTTGCAAGCAGCGAGTAACCTAGCTTACTTTTTCCTGGCTCAAATCGGTAAAAACTACCAGTTTTTAGTGCTGACAATAAACGTAGAAAACTTTTGTGGTGGGTTAGGAACAACAGCATTCGCAGCTTTTATGATGAGTCAGTGCAACCCGCGTTTTTCTGCCACTCAATTTGCTTTATTATCAAGCATTATGGCGTTCAGTCGCGATATTTTGGTTTCCCCAGCTGGCAGTTTGGCAAAAAGTACGGGTTGGTCTATATTCTTCTTAATTAGTATCATCGCTGCTTTGCCAGGGTTACTTCTATTGCCATTCTTCGCCCCTTGGAACCAAAAGCCAGCAGCAATGAACAGACCAGGAGTTGATAATGAAAAAGAGGATTTATGGGGCAAAAACTGATCATTATTGTTGCAACAGCTATTCTTTTAATTACTGGCGTCTTACTTGGTTACGTTCTTTCCCAGTTAGTTCTGGGATACTTGACGCCTAACTTACTAACTCTTTTAGGGACTTTCAGCCTTATTATAATTTTTGGTACACTTTATTACGTTTTATTTTGGGAGTTCAGAAGACAGCAGGCGCAAACTTCACCAGCAGCAAGAACGCGAGCCTCCCGAAGACAGCAGCCTGAACCTGATGCAAATCTCAAAAATAGACTCATTTCTTTAACTGGTGATGCAACTGCTGCCCAACGGTTAGTAGATCAAGCAAAGGTTGAGTACCCTAATATGCCAGAAAATTGGTATTGGGAAAAAGCAATTGCTGATTTTGAAAGTGCTAACCCATAAGGGAACAGAGAACAGAGAACAGTAAACAGTGAACAGAGGAAGCGATTTCTTGATCCCCTGATAACTGATAACTGATAACTGTTTTAAGAAGGAGGTGGTGTTTGTTTCATTCTTGATTGCGAGTGTGTAACCGCGCTAGTCAAAGCTCACAAATATCAACTGTTCGTTGCAAAATGAAAGTATGGCTATATTTCGTCAGTACATCGCGCCGTTTTTCGTAGTGTTAGTTTTCATTATTGCTCTTGTAGCAGTCAGTTCCCGCATCTTTTTACCTTCTGATATGGCTGCACCCGCACCCGTTGAAGAAACTGGGGAAGTGGGAGCTGTAAATACGCCGCTATTCACACTGTCTACCTTGTCGCCTTCTTTAAGTGTCTGAAGAATTGCTACCGAATTACACAATTCGCCGTGGTTCCACCTTGGATAGAGCGCTGCTGGTAAAATTCATGCAGCGAACTTACCAAGAAGCCTTTGCACAGCAAGACTTCTCCCATCTCGCGCAAACAGTTGAACAATACTTCTCCAGAGACACTCCCCTTTGGTGGGTTGATTTTGTAGAAGTAGAACAAAAGGAAGCACCAGAAGCTGGCAGAGAAAGCAATTCCAAATTCCAAATTCCAAATTCCAAATTAGGAGTCTCTCCCTCCCTACCTCCCTCATCCCCGATCGCTGGTTTATGGGTAGGAAATGCCATAGATCAAGTCCAAGGCGATCGCCATGCTCATATCTTTTTACTCTACGTTGTGCCAGAACACCGACGACAAGGTGTCGGGACAGCTTTGATGCAATATGTAGAAAATTGGGCAAGGGCTAGAGGTGATCACCAAATTGGGTTGCAAGTCTTTCAAACCAACACAGCCGCATTGAATCTTTACAATCAGCTAGGATATCAAACCCAATCACTGTGGATGGTAAAATCTCTTGAGAACACACAAGAATAGGGTTGTCAACCCTGGTTTATTGACTTATTGGCACGGGGGATTATATCTTAATCCCTAACAGGGATTGAAACTATGTATGACGAAGACGACCTAAGCTTACTTGATGTCGAAGCAGAACTAGAAAGTCCTCTGGATCACATGGAACCCGTCACTGCCGAAACAGAGACGCCAATGCCCAATCCAGAGCAGATGCTAGCATTATTAGAACATCAACAGCCGCAGCAAAGGATGTTAGCGGCGCGTGCTTTTTGTGACATAGAAGATGCTAGGGCTATCCCCCATCTGATTCGCTTATTAACTGATACCTGTCCTTTGGTACGGGTGAGTGCAGCCTATGGTATTGGACGCAACCCCAGCTTAGATGCTGTGGAACCTTTGATTGCCCAGTTAAACCGAGATTGGAATGGCTACGTACGTAAAGGAATTGTTTGGGCGTTGGGGAACTGTCGCGATCGCCGCAGCCTAGCACCTCTAGTAGATGCTTTAAGAACCGATATTTCCGCAGTACGCCTGTGGGCGGCTACCGCCTTAGCACAAATGGCACAAGTGGGATATGAAGCTGTTGTGGGAGCAATGCCCCCCTTGATTTCAGCCTTGGTACAAGATCCCGTCGCACCAGTACGCAGCAATTGCGCTTGGACAATTGGACAACTTTGCCGCGAACTGCCTTCTAATGTCGTTTATGCTACTGCAATTGATGCACTGATTCAAGCCTTTGCCGAAGATAAAGATTTGGGAGTGCGGGAAGACGCTAAAGCCTCCCTTTTGGGAGTTGGTGACCCCCGTGGACTTCAGTTGATTGAGACTTTGGAACAGGAAGGCTGGTTTTGATTTCAGTTATCAGTTATCAATTGTTCACTGTTCACTGTTCACTGTTCACTGATGACTAACCTTTATACTGAATCCGATAAATACGGTTATTTGCTTCTTCAGTGACTAAAAGACTACCATCAGGTAAAGTAAGTAAGCCCACAGGACGTCCCCAAGTTGTAGGTACAGAAGGGTTTAGGAGAAATCCAGTCAGAAAGTCTTCATAGTATCCTTGCGGACGTCCATTGGTGTTAAATGGGACAAAGACAATTTTATATCCAGTGCCGCGATCGCGATTCCAAGAACCACGAAAAGCAACAAAAGCACCATTACGATATTTTTCCGGGAATGTCTTACCGTCAGAAAACTGCAACCCCAAGGCGGCTGAGTGCGATTGAAAGAGCACATCTGGAGTACGAGTACGACTTGCTAAATCTGGTCGTTTACTGGCCTCACCCGTCTTCTGACGTGGGTCAAGATTTTTAGCTGTTAAGTACGTATACGGCCAACCATAGAATTCTCCCTGCTGAATGCGTGTAAAGTAATCTGGTACCAACTCATCCCCAATACCATCACGCTCATTAATAGTCGCGTAAAGTTCCTTAGTCACAGGGTTAAAATCTAAACCAACTGGGTTACGCAAGCCAGAGGCAAAAGTCTGCTGCTGGGAACCATCTAAGTTCATCACCTGCACTGAAGCCCGTGGCAAAGGTTCTTCGTCTACATTAGTTCCAGAACCAACCGAAACATATAACTTGTTACCATCAGGTGAGACAACAACATTACGCGTCCAGTGGTTATTGTAGCCCTTAGCAGGCAGGCTAGCGATTTTTGTGCCAGAACCAGTCATTTGCTGCTGATTTTTAGCGTAGGGAAACCGCAACACTGCATCAGTGTTGCCCAAAAAGAAGGAATTACCAGCAAAAGCCATACCAAAAGGTCTATTTAGTCCGTTGGCTTGAGTGGCAAAAGTTTGTTTGACATCAGCCACCCCATCACCGTTGGTATCACGCAATAAACGAATACGATTTTGCCCAGTTTCAGTTACCAAAACATCACCGTTGGGAGTTAAAGCTAACCAGCGAGGTGCATCCAAACCATCAGCAAAAACGTTAACTACAAAGCCTTGAGGGACACGCAGAGTCGGGTTCTCTGGAATTGGTACTACCTCAGGTGACTTTGAGGCGCTATCAGTGGCGTAGGGTTTTGGTAAATCAGCAACATTAATCCGGATAGGTGTTGGTGACAATGGTTCTGTACGAATACCATTTTTCAGTTGTGTAGAACTTTGTGCTAGTTGGGCAGAAGGTGAAGATTCGGGTGTCGCTTCTTCTTGGGAAGCACGAGTCTGGTTACAGGCTGCTGCTGTAGTCAGTAGCAGAAAAAGCAGCAAGTAACGCAGATGTTTCATGGTAAACATTTCAACAATGATGCACGGCTCCTTAAAGTTAGATCAGATGTTCTAAAACTTTCACCATTCCAAAGTGCGATTTTACCAGTTTTCAGTTAAATAAAAACTGGTGTAATCAGCGTATAATAGGACTTTCAGCCTCTTAATATCCATGTGCTGACTGCATCAGAAGATAAGCATTGACACTCCCTGGGCTAAAGCCGCAGGGATTCTTGGTTCGTTGACTCGCCATTAGACAGCAGGTTTGCACCAACTGCCCAAGAGGGCAAATCTCCCCAAGCGTAAGTTCCCGTGTGCCCCACGGTACTGAGTCCCCGTTTCAGGATGTTGATTGCTGCATTCACGTCTCTATCCTCCACGTATCCGCAATGTGGACAAACGTGAGTTCTTGTAGACAGAGACTTTTTCACTTTTTTGTCACAGTTAGAGCAGTTTTGGGATGTATTATGGGGAGGTACAGCAACCGTGACCTTTCCATATTTGTGTCCAAAATACTCCAACCATGACCGGAAAGTTGACCAGCCAACATCACTGATGGATTTAGCTAAATGTCGGTTTCTTACCAGCCCTTTCACATTTAAATCTTCATAGGCTACCAAATCGTTAGATTGGATAACGGAGTATGCAACACGCTTGCAATACTCTTTTCGTTGCCTACTTACTTTTAAATGCTTCCGAGCATACCTTATTCTCGCTTTATGGTAGTTGGTTGATTGCGGTTTCTTGGCTTTTTTTCTTGCTTGGTCGTACTTTTTAGACTTTTTGCGATTTGCACGGTTTAACTGTCTTTCAGCTTTACGGTAAAACTGGGGGGACAGTTCTACATTACCTTTATTGTCTGCAATGAAGTACTTTAAACCTAAGTCAATACCAACTACTTGATTTGTCGGTTGAGTCTCAACTTTCAAATTAATATCGATTGCAAATTGAGCATAGTACCCATCGGCACGACGCACCAATCTAACCCGCTTAATTTCTTTGATGTTGTAGTAATTCAAATCATAGGTTCCTTTTAGTTTCAAGGTTCCTATTCCTTTCTTGTCTGAAAAAGTTATAGCTTTACGAGTATTTGAAAGCTTCCATCCTGACGTTTTGTATTCCACCGAACGACAGTATTTTTTAAACTTTGGATACCCGCTCGACCCTTTAACCTTCTTTTTGCAGTTATCGTAAAACCGAGATATCCCGCCCCAAGCACGTTCTGCCGCAGATTGTCTAGCCATTGAATTGAGTTCATCCGCAAAGGGGAATTCAGCCGCCAATACAGCGCAATATTTATTTAATGCATATTTGTCTACTTTTTGCTCTTTGTTATCCATCCAATATCGTAAGCATTTGTTCTGAATGAACTGACTAGTACGGATAGCATCATCTATTGCTCTATATTGCCTGTCTTTTCCTTTGACTTTGAATTCGTAAATTATCACTGGCTTCGACCTAACCAACTACACAATTATGCTAACAGTTCCAGCATAATAATGCAATGAAGATTGTGCAAAAATAGTATCAAGGCAGGGCAAACCCTGCGTCGGCAGTTTTCATGAGCCAGTGCTGCAGGAGGGTCTCCCTCCGCAGGCATCTGGCGTCCCCTTGCCTAAAGTACGGATGTGCACGACTCAGGAGGGCACATCCTCAAGGGTTTTCAACTAGCCTTCCTTATAATCGAGTAACATCTAAATTCAGGAGTTGCGGCATGAGGGACAACGCAGACGACACAGCCAATAAACAATTTAGTTCAGACGCGAACAAACTCAAACAGAAAACTTCTCGAAATCAAGTTTTTACAGCTCCATTACCAGATCCGATCGCAAAAAATATTGAAGCGATTAGTTCACTTCATACCCAGGAAGTTCAAGATATTCCCACCCACCAGCGGATACTAGAAGCGATCGCTACATTCTTTGGGCGAACAACATTTCTGTATAGTTTGCTATTCATACTGGCTTTGTGGATTTTTGGTAGTTTTTTTGATCGCTTTTTGCCATTCAACCTGCCCTCGTTTAGCTGGTCAAATCAAGGTTTAGACGCAGCTGCATTGGTGATTTCAACTGGAGTGCTGGTGCGACAAACTCGCCAAGAAAACTTTGCCGAACAGCGGGCGCAACTGATGCTACAGCTTAACTTGCTCTCCGAGCAAAAAATTGCCAAGATTATTTCTCTATTAGAAGAACTCCGTACCGATTTGCCTGATGTGATAAATCGCCATGATTCGGAAGCCCAATTGATGCAGGAACCTGCTGACCCGATCGCGGTATTGGAAGCACTCCAGAAAAACTTGGCTCAAGAACTGTCATCCGCAGAAGAAAACAATAGTTAATTGCAGTTTTTGAGTAGATTTTATTTCTATTTAGAGATAGATATCAAAGAAAACTTCAGGTATAGTCTTTTTTGTCGAAAATAAAAGATTATCGTAGATTTTACTACAAGGATACATATGGCTCAACTCAATGGTGTCATGATGCAATACTTCCATTGGTATATCCCTCCAGATGGTAATCTTTGGAATGAGTTAAAGGATAGAGTCAAAGAGTTAGCTGATGTAGGTGTTACATCTGTTTGGTTACCCCCAGCTTACAAAGGAACAGGGGGCGGCTATGATGTCGGTTACGGGGTCTACGATATGTATGATCTGGGGGAGTTTGACCAGAAAGGCTCAGTTCGGACAAAATACGGCACAAAAGACGAGTATGTCGCTGCTGTCAAGGCAGCAAGAGATGCTGGCATTCGAGTGTATGCTGATGTTGTCCTCAACCACAAGTTAGGTGCAGACGAAGCTGAAGAGGTAGAAGCAACTCCCTACAATCCAGACAATCGCCACGAGCCAATCGGTGAGATGCAAACCATAAAAGTGTGGACTCACTTTACCTTCCCAGGTCGCAAGGGCAAATACTCCGATATGGAATGGCACTGGTGGCACTTCGACGCAGTTGATTACAATGTTTACAACGAAGGTGAGAATGCAGTTTACCTGTTTAAAGATAAACAATTTGACGAACAGGTTGACCTAGAAAAAGGCGCTTTTGACTATCTGATGGGATGCGATCTGGATATGGAACATCCAGAAGTTCGCGACGAACTCAAGCGCTGGGGGGAATGGTTTATAGACACCACTGTGGTGGATGGATTTCGCTTTGATGCTGTTAAACACGTTAGGGCTGGCTTTTTCCCAGAATGGTTACAGCACTGTCGTCAACATGCGAAGCGCGATCTCTTTGCTGTGGGTGAGTATTGGTCTTATGAAATTGAAGCGCTACACCATTTCATTGAGGTTACGGGTGGCGATGTGTTGTTGTTTGATGCGCCATTGCACTATAACTTTAGCGCAGCCAGCAAACAAGGCAATGAGTATGACATGCGGCAGATCTTTGATAACACCTTGGTGCAACAGCAACCTGCTTTAGCCGTCACCTTAGTAGAGAATCACGATTCTCAACCCTTGCAGTCGTTGGAGTCTGTAGTGGAAAGCTGGTTTAAACCGTTGGCTTATGCGTTGATTCTACTGCGAAGTGAAGGTTATCCCTGTATCTTCTATGCGGATTACTATGGTGCTAATTACAAGGATACGGGCACAGATGGCAACGAGCATGAGATTTGGCTTGATAGTCATCAATGGTTAATTGATAAATTTTTGCACGCTCGTCAAACTTATGCCTATGGCGATCAATACGATTATTTCGATCACCCTAATACAATGGGCTGGACACGCTTAGGAGATGAAGAACATCCTGGCGGTATGGCAGTTGTTTTGAGTAATGGGGAAGAGGGGACTAAGTGGATGGAAGTTGGGCAACCCAACAGCACTTACATTGACATCACCGAACATATCAGCGAACCCATCACAACAAATGATGAGGGCTGGGCGGATTTTCGATGCAGTGCTGGTTCCGTTTCTGTGTGGGTTTCACAGTCGTAGTCGGAGTTATCAGTTATCAGTTATCAGTTATCAGTTATCAGTTATCAGTTATCAGTTAAAAAAGCTGATTATTTTGATAACTGTTCACCCTAGTGGGAACGGCCACGCCTTACGGCTATCGGGTGTGCGCAGAGCGCACGCCTTACGGCGTAAGCGCAAGCGCACGCTAAGAGCGAACGCGCAGCGTGCGCTTTGCGCTTACGCCAGATGCCTCTGTCGGGAAACCCTCTGGGTTTGCGTAGCGCCCCCTATGCCTGCGGCACGGCTACGCCTATCGGGGCTAGTTGCACGCCAGTCCCCTGGCTCGGGGGGAACCCGACAGCCAGTCGCCACAACGGTCAAAGCTCGCCGCTTGGGTTGCTTCCCCCGGCAGACTTTGGGGGAACCCCAACGCCAGATCCCTCTGTCGGGAAACCCTCCTGCAGGACTGGCTCCGCAAGGCGCTGCTCTGGGCACGGGGCTGGCTCCACAACGCGCTTAACCCGACGCCAGATACCAAGTGAGGGAAACCCTCATCAAGTACTGGCTCCGCAAGGCACAACTCTTGGCAGCACTGGACTCACTGTATAACTGCGATGCACTTCGCTTGTCGAAGTCTTCACTGATTTAAGACTTCATAGTTTCCCCCAGTTCACCGGGTCGCACGCTCAACTGTTGAGTTTGTTCACCCCGTTGTACCTTCATTTGCAAGGGCTGGTTGATTCGACTGAGTTCTACCAAGTCTTGCAACTGTTCGGCAGTCGTTATCGCTTGTTCACCAACTTGGGTAATGACATCTCCTCGACGCACACCAGCAGTAGCAGCAGGACTATTAGGTATCACTTGTATCACCAAGACACCATTGATTTGTGGTAAAGTTATGGCTGTATTGGGATCATTATTGGATTGTTTTGCCAATTCTGGTGTAAGAGTCATCATCCGAACGCCAATGTAAGGATGCGGAATTTTCTCACCACGAACCAAAGCATCTTTAATAAGCTTAGCTTTGTCGATAGGAATAGCAAACCCAATTCCTTGAGCATCAGCACGAATTGCTGTATTAATGCCAATCACTTCACCTTGTTCATTCAGCAAGGGACCACCAGAGTTACCAGGATTGATCGCAGCATCAGTTTGGATAAAGTCCAAGCGTTTATCTGGGATGCCAACCTGAGCGCTGGATCGATTCAACGTGCTGATAATACCCAAAGTTACCGTGTTATCTAATCCTAACGGGTTGCCGACTGCGATCGCCCAATCACCCACTTTCAAGTCTTGGGAGTTCCCAAGGGCAGCTACTGGCAAATCTTTCCCATCAATTTTGACAACAGCCAAATCTGAAGGCTCATCAACTCCTTTGACCTCTCCTTTTAACTTGCGTCCATCCTTGAGGGTGACAGTGACAGAATCAGCACCGCTGACAACATGAGCATTGGTGAGAATCATGCCATTGGGGTCAATAATAAAACCAGAACCTTCTCCGCGTTGGTGGTACTCTTGAGGCATTGCAGAGAAATCATTACCAAAAAAATCACGGAAAAAAGGATCACTAAGATACGAATTAGGCGCACGCATTGTGATCGTACGCTCTGTATCAATTCGTACGACGGCAGATCCAACTCGATTGACAGCAGCACTAACGAAACTGCGGATAGGAATTTCTTGATCCGCTGCTATTGGAGATGGGGTTGTTTCGACTCTGGAAGTTATAGGTGCGGTAGCACTGGGTAGAGATGACTCCTTAAAAATTTGTAAATTGGGAAATGCCCATAAAGTCGTCAAAGTTAACCCTACACTCAAGACAGCGATTAGAGCATGGCTAATCACTTGACGCCAGAGGGAGGGGAAACGTTGTTCTTGTGAAGATGACAAAGACATAGTAATTTCTGCTATTGCAAAGAGCTTATAGGTTGCACAAACCCGAAGAATCAAGTTTTTTTGACAACCCATCAATATTGTGTGCTTGGATTTCAAAAAAAATCAGTGTCAATAATATCGGCACCTTTACGACCATTATGACTGGACGGTGTGTTGTTGGCTTGTAACCACTCGCTAGAGTCATACTAATACAAGGCAGATTCAATATTGCACCAATTTGTGATCACAAAGCAGTAGAAAAAAGTAATAGGAAACAGCAATGAAAGTTTGGGAAGTTCAGTCTAAAGAAGGTTTGGAAGCATTGACACTGGTTGAAAAACCAGAACCACAACCAAAAGCAGGACAAGTCCTCCTCAAGATGCGTGCTGCTTCACTCAACTATCGGGACTTGTTGACTGTCAAAGGAGGATATGGCTCTAAGCAAAAGCTACCGTTTATTCCACTTTCTGATGGTGTGGGGGAAGTGGTTGATGTTGGCGAGGGAGTGACTAGAGTCAAAGTAGGCGATCGCGTCGCTGGAATCTTCATGCAAACCTGGTTAGAAGGGGAGTTTTCAGCAGACAAATCAAAATCAGCGTTGGGTGGAGCGATTGATGGTATCTTAGCTGAGTACGTGACGCTTGATGAAGATGGCGTTGTTCATGTCCCAGAACATCTTTCTGACGAGGAAGCAGCATCGTTACCTTGTGCTGCGGTAACGGCTTGGAACGCCTTAACGACAGATGGTAAGCTCAAAGCTGGCGACACTATCCTCATACAAGGTACGGGAGGAGTTTCTTTATTTGCCTTGCAGTTTGGCAAGATAATGGGGGTAAAAGTCATTGCCACTTCTAGCAGCGACTTGAAGTTAGAGAAATTAAAGGAACTTGGAGCATCTGAACTTATTAATTACAAAACCACACCAAATTGGGATGAGAAAGTTTGGCAACTGACAAATGAGGTGGGAGTTGATCGCGTCATTGAGGTTGGGGGTGCTGCAACCTTCAATAAATCCCTACGCGCTGTACGCTACGGTGGATATATCAGTTTAATTGGAGTACTTTCTGGATTCAGCGCAGATGTTAGTACAACATCGATTTTGCACAAAGGGATAACTGTACAAGGCATCTACGTAGGTAGTCGCGCTATGTTTGAGGCAATGAACCAAGCAATTGCTTTACATGGTATCAAACCGATTGTTGACCGAGTGTTTCCCGTTGAGGAAGCGCGACAGGCGTTAGAGTATATGGAGAGTGGCGCGCATTTCGGTAAGATTGCGCTGCGCTTTTAGGAGTAAGGCTCAAATACACGGAAGCACGACTTGCATAACTGTTTTTTCTCCTAGCTTACTGTGAATACAAAGTTCCCCTCCGTATAACTCAACTATACGTTTAGCAATGATTAAACCCAAACCTGAGCCTTGTTGTTCATAGAGTTGGCGCTCAAATTGTCGGTATGCTCCCAATTCAGCAATTTGAGCGGCTGTCATACCTCGTCCGTAGTTGGTCAGTGAGATCATCAGTTGATTACTAACTGAAGTACTTGTTAGATAAACTTCTGTTCCTGATATTGAAAACTTAAAGGCATTATCAATTAGTTCTTCAATAATTTTAGAAAGTCTTGTTTCGCAAATTTGTACACAACAAGGGCTTTGTAAATCGACTTGGAAATCTGTATAACGTCCCACTTGTTGAGCTTTTTCAGTAATTAATTTTTGCAACGCCATTGAAGGGAAAACAGTTTTATGGCTTTGCAAGTTTTTCATTCGTTTTGGATCTGTTGCTATCATTTCGAGTTCTGTGTACAACAAAAAATTCTGAACTAACCTGTGTAAGCGTTTTCCCGACTTATGAAGACCTTCTGCCATCTCAAAAATTTCATGCCGAGAAAGGTTATCGGCTTCTTTCATTAAAAGTTCTGAAAAACCTAAAATACCATTTAGTGGTGTTCTCATTTCGTGAGGAAGAGACATGGTAATACTACTACGCAAATCATCCAGCCTTCTTTGTGACTGCTGACGAATGGCAAGTTGTTTTTTTAATCGGGAGGAAATCGCAGCAATTAGTTCTGCGCGGGTAAAAGGCTTTGTTAAATAGTCATCAGCTCCTAATTCCATCCCTTGGCGTAAGTAAGTTTTCTCAGTTTTAGCGGTTAAAAAAATCAACGGAATCGTTGCTGTTGTAGATTGTTGACGTAACGTTTTTAAAACGCCATAACCATCTAGTTCTGGCATCATCACGTCACAAATAATCAAGTCGGGAATTTCCTTTTGAGCTAACTTCACACCAAGCTGACCATTTTCTGCCGCAATAACATCAAAATCCTCATAAGTTAGTAATTCCAAAAGATTCTGTCTGACACTTGTCTCATCTTCTATGATCAAAATTTTATACATATTTAAAAAAACTTAATTCTTTTAAAAAATTAGATTTTGATTTGATTGGTTATCGATTACGATTACGTCTTATTTCGTAGTCCATTAACATTAATCGTCAAAATATCAATTGTCAATTATCAATTGTTAATTTTTCCTAAACGCTCATTTATAGCGACAATTGATAATTGATAATTGATAATCATTCATTTACATTGAATAAAAAATATTATACGGTTGACATATTTAAGCGTTTTTTCGCAACTAAGATTTTTTCAAACTCTGTTGCTGGTAATGGGTGGCTAAAGAAAAACCCTTGTATTGCATCACATTTATGTTGACGCAAAAAAGCAAGTTCCTGTTCCGTTTCCACACCTTCGGCAACTATATGAAGGTTAAGATTATGTGCCATTTGAATCAATGCCGTAGTAATGATTGCTTTCTGTAAATCATTGGCAATACATTGAATAAAGTATCGGTCAATTTTTAAAGTGTGAATGGGTAATTGCTTCAAATAAATTAAAGAAGTATATCCGGCTCCAAAATCATCAATAGCAATTTTAACTCCATAAGAATGAATTTCATTCATAGTTGAAATAGCCTGATTTATATCTGGTCTAATTATATTTTCAGTTAACTCTAAAACTAAGCAATCTGGGACTAAGTTATTGACCAATAAAAGATGAAGTATTTTTTCAGTAAAGTTAGGTTGCTTTAATTGATTAGCCGATATGTTAACAGCTATGCGCAAGTCTGTGAATCCTTGATTATGCCAGAGTTTCATTTGTTGACAAACATTTTTTAATACCCAATCACTAATAGGGAGAATTAAACCAGTCGATTCTGCTAAAGGAATCAATTCTGTGGGAGTAACCATTCCTAATTCTGGATGCTGCCAACGTAATAAACTTTCAGCACCGATAATTCGGCCAGAATGAATATCAACTATAGGTTGGTAGTAAACCAGAAATTGCTCAAACTCCTCCCGTTCTATAGCACGACGCAAAAACATTTCTATCATCTGTTGTTTGGGAGAGAAAGTCTGGACGTCAAATTTGGTAGAGACTTGCTTTGCCAAACTTGCTTGCTTGGTTAAGCGGCTTGCGATCGCATTTAATAGTTCAGTCCGAGTAAATGGTTTTGTCAGATAGTCATCAGCACCTAAATCCATTCCTTGACGAAAGTCAGTCCTAGCAGATTTTGCTGTCAGAAAAATAAATGGAATACTTGCTGTGATTGCTTTTTCACGTAATGTTGTCAAGACACCATAACCATCAACTTCTGGCATCATTAAGTCGCATAAAATCAAATCAGGAGTTTGAGAAAGTGCTAAATCTAATCCAATGCGTCCATTAGCAGCAGCAATAGTATCAAAATCTTCTGCAGCTAATAAATCTATAATGTTTTCTCGTACTAGTTTTTCGTCTTCAATGACTAAAATTTTGGTCATGGCTTGCCTCTGATGGAATGTAATTGTTTAACGGCAGAGTTACAGTAAATAGAGTTCCCAGCCCAATTTCACTTTTTACCGTAATTTCACCATGATGAGTTTCCACGCAGTTTTTTACAATTGCTAATCCTAACCCCGTACCTTGGATGTTACCTACGTTTGTTGCTCTGTGAAAAGACTCAAATAGGTGAGGTAAGTCTGCTGGTGGAATACCTATTCCTTGGTCTTGAATTCTAAAGACTGCTAAAGCATTCTCAAACGTCAGGGAAAATCTGACAGTAGTACCAGTTGGAGAATACTTAATTGCATTCGAGAGTAAATTACCCAGAATATGCCCTAGCAATTTTTCATCCATACAGCATGGCATGGAATCAGATTGACTACTAAAGTTGATTGCATGTTGATTATTAACATTCAGTTGTAATTCTTCCACTAGATAATGGCAGTATTCAACTAAATCAAAGGGCATGGGTTTAAAATCTAATTTTCCTGCCTCCACTTTTCCAATCACTAAGACATTGTTTAACATCTCAGTCATACGCTTGACAGAAGTTTGAATGCGATGCAGGTGAGACAGTTGTTTTTCCTCAGTCCATTTATGGCGGTAGTGTTCTAATAACTCTGATGAGGAAAGAATAGTGCTCAACGGCGTACGAAATTCATGGGAAGTCATTGAGACAAAGCGAGATTTCAGTTCATTCAGTTCTTTTTCTTTATACAGCGAAGCTTTTAATTCCTCTTCTAGCTGCTTACGTTCTGTTATGTCCAGCCAGTAACCGACAATTTCCAATGGTTCACCAGCGTCATTCCGTACCAGCTTTGCTTGATCGTACATCCAGCGATATGTACCATTTTTGTGCAAAAAGCGATACTCGTGACTATTGTGCCCTTGCTCAAGAAGTTTTGACAGCGCTACAAACACCTGGTGTAAGTCTTCTGGGTGAATATGACTAGCCCAAAACCTGGAATCAGCAGTAAATTTATGTGCTTCATACCCAAGTGTCGCGATAACGTTTGCGCTCATAAACGTAATGCTATAGTCGCTCTCGATTTTGCTGCTATAAATCACACCAGGACTAGAAGAAAGTAAGTATTGCAACCGCTCTTGCGAAACTAAGAGCGCCACCTCTGCCTGCTTGCGTTCCGTGATATCACTTTGAATACTAATGTAATGAGTAAATTGACCATGATTGTCATAAACCGGAGAAATACTGACCTGATTCCAGAATAGTGTACCATCTTTGCGGTAGTTACGTAAAACTACGGTGCAACTTTTTCCTTGCGCAATGGCATCGTGTAACTCGGTCATACCCGGTTGATTGATATCATAGCCGTGGAGAAAACTGTAATTTTTCCCAATCACCTCCTCTACTGAATAACCAGTGATTTGCTCCAAAGCTGAGTTAGCATATATGATTGGCGAGTCTGGCATTGTAACATCAGCAATGATGATGCCATTACTGCTAGCTGCGATCGCGCGATCGCGCAGTTGTAAACTTTCTTCTGCTTGTTTGCGCTCAGTAATGTCTTCAAAAGTGCCAAGAACCCCCATGACATTGCCTTCATGATCGTGAAGTGGGATTTTACTTGCCTGTAGCCAAACTTGTTTACCATCCTTTTGGATGCGGGAAAAGATAATGTGATATTCGGGCGTATCAGTTTGCATCACTTTCAGGTCAGATTCACTGTAAAAATCTGCCTCCTCTTCGTTAACCACGAAATCGTAGTCAGTCTTGCCCACAACATTTTCTGCTCTCTCAAGACCAAACATTTTGGCAAAGATGCGATTACAACCTAAGTAAACAGAAGCTGTATTTTTCCAGAAAATACCTTGGGGAATGTTGTCCATGATCAACTGCAACATTTGCTGCGATTGTCGCAGTTGCTCTTCTGCATAAACACGATCAGTCATTTCAAAAATCAGCTGCCGATTCATTTGTTTGACAGCCCTTGTTCGCTCCTCAACTCGCGTTTCTAGCTCTGCTTGTACTTCTTGTAATGCGAATTCTGCCTCTACACGTTCAGTAATATCTATACAACAGCCAATGTAACCAACAAAGCTACCATCAGATTCAAACCTTGGAACGCCTATGTTGCTCAGCGAACGATACTCTCCATCAGCACGCAAAAAACGATAGATATAGTCGAAACGTTGATGATTTTTGAATGCTGGTAGATATGTATCAACACAGTGCTGTTTATCTTCAGGATGAATTCCTTCAAGCCAACCTTCACCTAGTAACTCTTCAAAAGGGCGTCCTGTAAATTCTACGCTAGATTGGTTGACAAATGTATTCAAACCATTAACATCACTTATCCACATGAGTATTGGTAACTCGTTTGCCAGTTTGCGGAATTGCTCCTCACTCTCAGGCAATGTCTCAGTAGTTCTTTTTTGCTGGGTAATATCTTCGTTGCTGGCAAACATGCAGCCATAAGACGGACTCGATATAATGTCCTGTGCTTGTTGTAAGGCTTGACAAATACTTTCATAAGTGCATAAGCCAAGGAGTTGACCTTGCTCACCAATGAGTGGTACACAAAATAAATTATATTGGCGTAAAAATGACAGTATAAATACTACACAAGGAATCTCAGAATATTTTAGGGTGGGTATTGAAGTCCTCATGACTTCAGACACCTTGGCAGTCTGTAGGTTGACGTCTGAAAATAGAAGGTGTAAAGCATCATGCTCTGTAAACCACCCTACTATCTGCAAATTCTCAACTATCAACACACACCTTGCTTGCGGTTCATGGTTCTTCATCAGAGCTATGACATCTGATAGAAGTGTTTCGGGTGAAACAGTTAGGGGAAAAAAGTCAATTGCAGAATCTAATGATGGCAGTGAAATAAATTGAGCAAAGGTGTGCATAAATGTTTGCAAGAATCTAATAGCACAGAATTGTTTTCTATCTATTAAGTGATGTATTGAACAGCAAAGAACTCACCAAAACAGACACACTTGTCGCACTCGCACACGCTTTGCGCATAGGGCTTATGCTTCTTGAACGTCGCTGCGGACTATAGTTACGTTGTTCGTGCGTAAGTCCTGGTGTCTTTTCATTTTTACCTTGTCTATCGGTATTTTCTTGCGTAAATTCTCGTAAATAAGTATGTTTTTACACTATTTTTGCACTCGACTCGATGAACAAAGACGAGCCAGCGCACTGCTTCGCTTATTAACCAATACGCTTCATATTGTGTTCGGTTAAAGATTTATCATTAGCGCTCTGAGCAGGGAGCATCTGGTGCTGGGAGAAAGGATTTTTACTCTTTGGTGCCCTCACTCCCTCCTAGCCTACGGCGACCTGGGCGTCTACTAGCCCCTAAAAGGGGCGCTGCGTAAACGTTAACACTGGGCGCTTCACTCCTTATTTTCAAGTTATACCAATTTGAAAAAAGAATGCGACAGATACACACTCCCAAACCCAAGTTTCGTCTCGGCTTTCTTCCGGATTGAATGAGCGAATTTTGAATTGATATTACGGTGGGGATTGCAATGCCCACCTTAACTCCGGGAGCGGTGCAACTGTACTCGTTCTCCGTAACGTAACAACTTCTCTATCGTGGCAAGACGATTTTCCCAAACTCTGACTTGATATGGATTTTCCAACGCTTGTAGACGCATCAACTCTCTAAATTGAGACTGTAACCTTAAAAGCGATGTTCTCGCTGTTGCCAATTTAGTGTTATCTGGGTTAGTAGCCAGCTGATTTAAAGCACTTTGCACAACTTCCGCTTGGGAGTTAAGAGTTGAAAGCGTTGTGGAAGTTATTCGCAGCTGATTATTTTGCTGTGCGAATTTCCACTCACGTTGTAAAGTAGTGTAACGGATCCAAGCAGTTTGAAAAGGTTGGCGGTGGGGAATGGGTTCTTTTTGTGTGCGTTGAGGGCTACCTTGAGTATTATTAAAGACTTGGTTAAGGTCATTGGTGAAATTTTGTGCTGCAAACAGAGCATAACCAGCTACAGGCAAGTCTCTAACTAGCTGAATTTGATCGAATGCTCCAACTGTTTGTAAAGAAAGTAGGCGAATTCCTGGCACCAGCAGCGAAGAACCTAGTTGTGTAGCAGTTGTTATCCAAGGTTGTGCCAGTCGCTCAAAGCGCGGGGTATCTTGGGCATAAGTCATAGGCACAATTAAATCAATATCGCCGCGCCTTGCCCAAACTTCCCAATGCTGCTGTAGCTTTTGAATGCGTTCTTGTTCTGGAAGGGGAAATACAGCAGCCGACAAAATCAAGTTAGGTCGCTTTTGTCGCAGTTGTGACACTTGAGCAACAAAGCTATCAATTTGTTGAGTACGAAATTCTGTCCATTTTTGCCATAATTGCTGTTGCCTTGGAGAAATCTTCGCTGGGTCTGTGCCAGTCAGTTGTTGAAATTGCTCTCTAGCCGCCTTCCCATAACCGTAAGTCCGGTTAGCGCTTGGATCTTGGAAGGGATAGCGAATGTAGTCTAGTTGTAAACCATCCACGTCATAGCGACTGACAATTTCCTCGTACAAGCTGAGCAAATACTGCCGTACTTGAGGATTTGCTGGGTCAAAGAATGGTTTAGTCTGTCCAGAAGGAATCATTTGACCGCGATTATCGTAACCTGCCCAATCAGGATGAGCCGCAAGGACTGGCCCTGGGTAATTAGGATTTATATTGAGGAGTCGATTATGACGTTCATTACCAGCAGCAAAAGTCCAAACCCAAGCGTGTAATTCTATACCTCGTTCATGAGCTAACTTGACAGCAGATGCTAATGGGTCCCAATTACGAACTAATGGATTTTCCTGGGGCGCAATTTTGCTGGGATAAATCGTGTAGCCAGCATTAACCGTTTCAAAAAATATGGTATTAATTCCGGCTTGCGCTATGCGATCAAAAATCTCAGCCAGTCTCTGCTCGCTTCCCGCACGGATAATCGTTCCTCGGTCAAGCCACATTGCCCTGATTTCTGGTTGAGCCAACCTCTTATTGAGAGGAAATTGGTTCCACAAATTCGCTCTTGCCATCAACCATTGCTGACGCGCCTGAGCGTAGTTTTTTTGTGCAATCAATTCGGGCAAATTTTTCACAACTTCACGAGCAGCATCTAAAGCTTGTTCTGTCCTAGGAAATGTTGCCCCAGGTCTTGTTGATGCCACCTGTGCCTGTTGCGTCTTTGCTAACGCTGGATTGTTACTATTTTCAGAAAGAGCGAGTGCTGCTAAATTGGCACTCTCGACTCTACCAATAAGATTCTCTAGCTCATGCTGATAGGTAAGCGCTTCATTTCGGCTAATTGGTGCTTGTGAGTTAGGAACAACATCAAACCGCACTCTTTGTTCAAGTTGGTCAATTGCTTCCTCTGATTTTGGAGGTGTGATGCTGGGAATAGGTCTGGGTTGAGGAGCTGTGGCAATTTTGGGGGGAGGTGCAGGAGATGGAGGAGATGGGGGAGATGGGGAAGATGGGGAAGATGAGGAAGTGATGGTGGTATATCCTCCCCTGCTCCCTACTCCCCTGCTCCCCTGCTCCCCTGCTCCCTCTGCTCCCCCTGCTTCCCCTGCTCTTTTTTGTCCCGTCGGAGTTGCTGGCGCTTTAGCCACGGTGGTGGAGCAGGTTTGAGAACCTCCCGCTACTTTAGTTGGAGCACTCGAAGGTCTTTTTAAAAAACGCTTAATGGTAGTTTGTAACCAGGCAGTATCTAGCTGTGCTGGGGAAGCAGCATCTACACCCCAGCGCCAGCCAAATAAGGTGGAACGTTCATTAGCTACCACTGCAGCTGGGTTATCTTTTCCACCCCAAATAGCAGCAGCAGTAGTTGTGGCGTTATCAGCAATCACAACGCCACCCCGGACTTGACCGAAGAGTCCGTTTTGGTTTGCCCATTCTACGAATTTTGCTTTTGGTGATGGTTCCAGCTTTTGTGGTTTATCAAGGCTGAATCCCCAATAGCCGCCTAGAATACTTCGCAGTAACTGTCGCACTCCCGGTGCTGATAAACTTCCTACAGGACCGCTTGCAATTAAGCGTCCTCCTTTGCTCATCCATTCTTCCAGAGCAATGGCTTGTGTTGGCGTTAATGATTCGACATTTGGTAAAAATAAAACTGTGCGATCGCCCCAATCTGCCGCACTCCTCACACTAGATAAAGGAATCACACAATACTTAACTCCAGCCGTCTGCAAGCGGTTTGTGATTCCTGTCCACTGATTTGCATTTTCGTCACTCTGGACTATGCTCAATACTGGTTCTGAAGTTGCCGCTGTGGCTGGGAGAATGTTTAGTAAATGAAATATTAACAAATTGAAATTTAGAATCAGAAATCCTGCTTTTTGAATTCTTGATTTTATCTTTTTACTTCCTCTTTTCTGATTTCTCACTACACACTCTCACTTTAACAATTCAACATCTGCCAGTAGGACACCCTTAAAAGAACAAAGTATGCCCTACAGGCACGCTATGTATTAGTGCAATTCAGCGATTCGTTTTTGAATACAATTTACAGACGATTCATTATTGTACATGAAGTGGTTTGATACAAGTTTGAAGAAACTGTTCAACTCCCGCCACTGGAAATATTTTTACATCCAGCTTACAAGCCACATCCTCAACACTTGTATCATCTAAAAATACCAATTCACCATGTTTTAGCATGACAGTTGGTAGCAAAATTCCGTCTCCCAAATCTTGCCCCTGTAACTTCAAAAGCAAATCATGACCCGTTAGCAAGCCCGTCACGGAAATACTTTGTCCCCAGTAATCGCTTGACAAAGCACACATTTTGATATCTAACCCCTCAACAGAATTCAATCGCTTCAAGATAGGTTGAAATGCTTGCTCTACTGCATTGCCAACAACCCAAGTTAATTTTTTTGGTTGCACTTTTGGTGGTAGCAACTTGTCAGCAGCTTCTGTAAATTGTTTTATAAACAAATTAATAGAACCGACACCGTTATCTATTTGAGGATAATCTTTATATTCAGATTCATTTGGCAAATCCTCACCAGCAATTAAAAACCACTCATCAGCAAGCCAAACACAGTTTTGTTTTTTCTTGCGAAATTCTTGCTGTAGCGAACGCACTTGGGAAATGACTTCTTGTGCCTTTTCTCTGGTTACAGGTATCAGTTCATCTTGTTCTGGACGAAATCGCGTCAAACCGACTGGCACCACTGCCACAGAGGCAACGGCAGGTACTTGTCCAGTATGGAAAGATGCTAAATCTCTCAGTGTTTGTTCAAGATGAGCACCATCATTAATACCAGGACAAACGACAACTTGCGCGTGAATTTGCAATCTTCTTTTTTTAAACCACTTGATTTGCTGCAATATTTGTGCTGCACGCGGATTTTTCAGTAGTTTAATTCTAACCTCAGGTTCAGTCGCATGGACAGACACATACAAAGGAGACAGCCGCATATTTTCAATTCGCTGCCATTCTCGTTCTGTTAAATTGGTAAGAGTTAAGTAGGAGCCATATAAAAAGCTCAGTCGGTAATCATCGTCTTTCAGGTACAAGCTTGAGCGCTTACCTGGTGGTTGCTGATCGATAAAACAAAATGGGCAACGGTTATTACACTGAATCAAACCATCAAAGAGAGCCGTTTCAAATTCTACCCCTAAATCTTCGTCATAGTCTTTCTCGATTTCAAGGGAATGGCTTTTTCCAGCAGCGTCTAAAACTTCTAGTTCTAATACCTCATCAGCGCACAAAAATTGATAATCTATCAAATCGCGAGGATTTGTGCCGTTGATGCTGACAATTGCATCTCCTGGTTCAAATCCAATTTCAGCAGCGATGGAGTCTGGTAGGACTTTAGATATTCGGGCGGGACGAAAGATACTCATGAGTTGTATATTAAAGCATATAAGTTACCTTATATCTTGCACCTTTTCCATAAACGCCTTGAACTCAAGTACCCTACGGGAAGCCCTCCGGGTTCGGGGGTTCGCAATCGACGGGAACCGCCAAGACTGCGACCCCCTCACCGCCTCCGGCGTCTACAAGGCTAATAACCCAAGTCCGTTAAAACGGACTGTGAAAGAAAATAGAATGTTTGTATTATTCTTGAAACTTAAGTACTAAAAGTAGCAATTTACAGTTCGAGTGCAAAAAATAATTTTAAGCAACCGTGTGCTGGTGACAACTCTATCATTGAGTGTTGCACTATTTTTCATGATAGGGCTTTCCCTCTCATTTGGGGCAGTCGGGATGACTCCATCTCAATTATGGCAAGCAATACTCCGTCAGGGTGATACGCTCTATCAAACAATTATCTGGGATTTACGATTACCTCGCACTCTAGCAGCAATCTTGGTGGGTGCGGCTTTGGGAATGTCTGGCGCACTGCTTCAGGGAATGTTACGAAACGGACTGGCAGATCCATTCTTATTGGGTATCTCTGCTGGTGCAGGTTTGGTCGTTGTGCCAATATTCACCTTAGGAATATTACAGAGTTGGGTTCCTTTGGCTGCTTGGGTTGGCGGTTTGTTAACAACTCTTTTTGTTTATCTGCTTGCTAAGACTGGAGATGGGATTTCAATTGAACGCCTTATCTTAGGTGGAGTCGCGATTAGCTCACTATTTGGATCAATTCAATCGCTATTGTTGCTGTTGACAGACAATGGACAAGTGCAAGTCGCGTTAAATTGGTTGATTGGCAGCTTGAATGGAAGAGGATGGAATCTTGTAGTTATTGCAGGACCATATATTTGTTTATCCTTATTGCTAGGAAGTTTGTTAGGACGTAGTGTCAACTTGCTGAATTTGGGAGATGACTTGGCAGTTGGGTTGGGGGTTTCTTTGGTGCGATCGCGCATTTTTATCGGGGCGATCGCCACACTACTAGCCGCAGGTGCTGTGAGTGTCGCCGGATTGATTGGTTTTGTCGGCTTAATCGTTCCCCACGGTATCCGCTTATTCGTTGGCACAGATTATCGAGTTGTTTTGCCATTGAGTGCTGTTGGCGGTGCTTTAGTCCTGACAGCAGCTGATTTGCTGTCTCGCTTGGGTGCTGTGGAGTTACCAGTTGGTGCGGTCACCGCGCTTTTTGGATCGCCTTTGTTTATCTGGTTGCTGTATCAACGCAAAGGAAATTTTAATTAGTGGTCAAAATCCCAGAGTTGATTTGTTGGTGAGATATGATGGAGACGACTTCTAGAAGACTACATCTAAGTTTCTGCTCGTTTTAGATGTTCTTCGCCCCAATGACAGAGGACTTGTAAAACAGCCTCAAGACTTCTGCCGTAATCGGTGAACGAATACTCAACTTTGGGAGGAACATCTGAATAAACATGTCGATTGACAATCTTATCTTTCTCTAGTTCTCGAAGTTGTTGAATAAGCATTTTTTCGGTAATTTCAGGCATTAATCGCTTCAGTTCACTGAATCGTCTTGTTCGATCTTTCAAGTGCCACAAAATCAAAATCTTCCATTTGCCGCCTAATACTTTTAACGTTGTCTGCACAAATACAGTGCCTTCTGTCTGTTCTTCTGGCATCTACTTCACCTCATCTATCTATACCCACATCTTGCACCAGTTGGTTTCTTGCAGTAGGGTGGGCACTCCTTACTGTTTGCTCAAACCCTTATTTTGACGTTGTGGGCAGTGCCCACCTATGGTTATTGAGAATGGTGCAAGATTAAGATCTTGCACCAGTTGGTTTCTTGCAGTAGGGTGGGCACTCCTTACTGTTTGCTCAAACCCTTATTTTGACGTTGTGGGCAGTGCCCACCTATGGTTATTGAGAATGGTGCAAGATTAAGATCTTGCACCAGTTGGTTTCTTGCAGTAGGGTGGGCACTCCTTACTGTTTGCTCAAACCCTTATTTTGACGTTGTGGGCAGTGCCCACCTATGGTTATTGAGAATGGTGCAAGATTAAGATCTTGCACCAGTTGGTTTCTTGCAGTAGGGTGGGCACTCCTTACTGTTTGCTCAAACCCTTATTTTGACGTTGTGGGCAGTGCCCACCTATGGTTATTGAGAATGGTGCAAGATTAAGATCTTGCACCAGTTGGTTTCTTGCAGTAGGGTGGGCACTCCTTACTGTTTGCTCAAACCCTTATTTTGACGTTGTGGGCAGTGCCCACCTATGGTTATTGAGAATGGTGCAAGATTAAGATCTTGCACCAGTTGGTTTCTTGCAGTAGGGTGGGCACTCCTTACTGTTTGCTCAAACCCTTATTTTGACGTTGTGGGCAGTGCCCACCTATGGTTATTGAGAATGGTGCAAGATCTTAGTATAGGCACTAACAAAAAAGTAAGTACTTCCCAAAAAGTAAGCTTAAATATAGCCTGGTAATTGTTCAATGAATATCTTTACGAGCAACAAGTAACACGATGTCATCTTTACAGGGAAAAGTTGCGATTATTACTGGCTCTTCTCGCGGTATTGGAAGGGCTATTGCTGAACGATTAGGACGAGACGGGGCAAATGTTGTGATTACCTATGCGGGCAATCGAGACAAAGCTGAGGAAGTTGTCCGGGCGATTGAAGCAGGAGGATCACAGGCGATCGCTATTCAGCTAGATGTGCGTAACCTGGAAGAAGTTCGCGCCCTATTTGAGAAAACCACACAGCACTTTGGTAAAGTAGACATCTTGGTCAACAATGCAGCAGGAAAAAATATCTTCAAACCCACCTCACAGATGAGCGAAGACGAATACAACAGCATGTTTGACATCACGCGCGGTGTGTATTTTACCCTTCAGCAAGCCGCCCATCATTTAGCAGATGGCGGTCGGATTGTCAGTATCTCGACCAGTGGTACGGCAATGGCGATACCCGCTGGAGGAGCATATGCAGGCTGCAAAGCGGCAATTGAGCATTTTAGCGCAGCACTGGCGAAAGAGGTGGGCACACGCGGCATTACCGTTAACACGGTTTCTCCGGGTGTCACCGATACAGATGGATTAGTACTCGATCAAGAGCAAGTCAATCAACTGATTGCTCAAACGCCACTCGGACGTTTAGGTCATCCAGATGATGTTGCCAGTGCCGTTGCCATGCTGGTTTCTGACGATGCCCACTGGGTGACGGGGCAGAGCTTGCGGGCAAACGGCGGCATTGTATAATCATAAGCAAGGAGAAACAGCAATGACCTCACCTGTCACACTCATCAATGTCTTTGCGGTACCTCAGGGCAAAGAAGCGGAATTCATCAAAACGTGGAACGAAACGGGTCAATATTTGAAAAATGCCTCAGGATTTATTGACGCAAAGCTACATCGCAGTTTAGATCCCAACGCTCGGTTTCAGTTCATTAATGTCGCCCATTGGGAAAGTGTAGAAGCTTATCAAGTCGCAATTTCTGAGCATGAACCACAGGAGAAACATCTGTCGTGGTTAGAAGTTAATCCTGCACTGTATATCGTCGAAGCGGAATACTGAGCAGAAATTTATCTAGCTTTACCAGAACGACCTGAGTAAGACTCTCAGGGGCAGGTTTTTTATAGTGCTATGGGATTATTGAGAAAACTCTCAATTCTTCAACGAGGTTGTGCGTTTTCAACGTTCAACTCTTCTTTGCCAAAAGCCCATAAAATGGTTGCCTGTCCTTGGGAGTGGCGCGGCTGACTGTTAACCAACCGTATGAAAGGGTATTAGTGAACGAAGGTGTAACCAGCACGATTGACGTTTTGGGAGAGGTCATGTATCTTCAAAGTAGATACATGTGAAAAGAACATTTAAGCGTGTCATTCTTGATGCAACATCATTAGGGAATTTCTCACCACCATCATTACGAAGTGGGGAAACAGCTTAGCGGTTCGTATTCCTAGAGCATTGGCAGAACAGGTACAAATTCAAGAAGGAAGCGATGTGAGTTTGAGTATTTCGGGTGATAGCATTGTCATCACACCAAGAAAGCGGAAAAAATATACGCTTGATGAATTACTCGAAGGTATGACACCAGAGAAATTTTATTCTGAAGTTGATACTGGAATTGCTATAGGGAATGAAATTTGGTGAATAGTCCATTCTTATTAAAACGGTAACATCCCAAATGTGTAAGTCATATCAAACTCAGATGACTAGTTGTCATTGCGAGCGTAATGAAATGGAGCGAAGCAATCGCAACATCTAGACTTTGCGATTGCTTCATTCCGCTTCGCTTCATTCGCAATGACAAACATGTTTTTGCATGCATTGGGATGCTCCCGTTGTCATATCTTAATTAAAATTTGTGTTTATAAGGAAGATAGTTTGATTTGTGAAAAAAATTTATCTCGCTCCGCTGACACAGAGAAAAGAGAAAAGAAAAAAAGTAAAGGGGAAACGGACAAAAGTATAAAATAATACTAAATAATTACCGCAGCAACGCACACAACCCGAAAACCGACGAAGTCGTAGGCGTAGTCGGGGTAGTACCTGCCGCGGACGGCAGAACGGCAACCAGGATCGAGGTACCACGAACCACCCCGCAGTAGCCGATAATCATTATCATTATTCCTGATCCATGCACTGCCATCTTTGGGTGCTCCTTCATAGTCATGCCAAGTATCAGCACACCATTCCCAGACATTGCCATGCATGTCGTATAAACCAAAGGCATTTGGTGAAAAGCTTCCTACTGGGGTGGTTTGTTGTCTATACTCTCCCTTGGGAGCGTTTCCGTAAGTGTAGTTACCGTTATAGTTTGCTAAATCAGTCGTTATCGTCTCACCAAAGTAAAAGGGCGTCGCTGTACCTGCACGACAAGCATATTCCCACTCCGCTTCGCTGGGTAACCGATAATCTCTTCCCGCTGTGAAATTGATTCTAAAATTAAGTCTGGCAGAGAATTCTAATGCATCATACCAAGAGATTCTCTCTACTGGTCGGTCATTTCCCTTGAATCCAGACGGATTTGGGTTTAGTTCTTTGTTGACTTGAGCTAAAGCCGCTACAGCTCTCCATTGTGCTTGAGTTACGGGATATCTACCCATAAAGAAGGGTTGAACTGTGACTTGGTGTTGGGGACGTTCGTCATCTGTACTACCTTCCTCATTCTCTGGTGCGCCCATCGTAAATATGCCACCAGGAATCGCGACCATTTCTAGGGTGACTCCGTTTCCTAAGTCTTCTGTAAAGTATTGTGATCGACATCTTTTGCGGCTAATTTTCCAACCTTGAGCATTCACCGTTACCACATCAAACTCAAACGATTTTAAAGGTGATTTGTTGCTAACGTTGGAATAGATAGCGTTAATTTCTTGAGCGACTTTCTGCACATCAGGATTACCAGGTCGTTCATTCAACGCTCCCTTAATTAATTCTGGTATGCGATTTTGGCTATCAAGCTGCTGTATTAAGTTGAAAACAACTAAATTATAGTTGGAATTATTAGGAACTTCTGATTCGGGTATATCAAGTTCCATGTGTAGCATCATCACCAGTTCGTCGCGGTTCGGAAAGGCAGATTTTAGTGCTTCTCTTATTTTCCTGATTGTTTCTCCAGACAAACCCATTAACGGCTACTCCATAGTTAGAAAAAATAAAATTTTGCTGCTTATGGCCCATTTTGACCGCCTCGGAATTAATTCCCAGGCGGACGAGAATGCAAAGCGTCACTCTCGTTCTCAGGCTAGAGTTTGGGAATGAAATTTGCTTAGGCTCTGCCTCTAGTATCAAAAGGAGGCGGAGCCTCCATTGCTGCATTCCTTGCCAGAGACAAGGAACGAGACAATCGTGCAAAATCTGAGTATAAAGAAATATTCACCATATTGGTTGACCACTTCGTAAATCAGCCAATAAACCTTGCTTCTCTAAACGTGAACAAATAGCACTGAACGGTGTTCCCGCGTTGTAAGTTGGATTTCTCCAGTCAGGATCACCGCTATGATGCAGCGCTACTAAATTCCAGTTAATGTCAAAGCATGGAGAACCAGAGGAACCAGGCTGAGTATTGGTTTTATATTTAACAGTTGTGCCATTTTCGTTGATGTTAATAATTGCATCTGTGTCAAACGCCAATTTTAATGGCTCGGCTTTTGGATGTTGCACTATTAATAATGGAGTCTCAGGCAAAAATTCATAAGCTTGTGTAGGTAAAGAAATCCATCCTCGCTGTGGAGCATTTGGATCAGAGTTTTTCGCGATCGCTTCTTCTCCAGGAACTCCATCTACCCGAAGCAAAGCATAATCTAATTCGTCAGGTGTTGGTAAAGTATTTTTGGTGTAAGGACTTTTATCAATCAGCCAGTCATCCTCTACTAAGCGATACTCTGTACCTTTGTTGATAATATTGCCATCCGCTAATTGTTTATAGTCAAAACGCAGGATAACATTGCTAGCATTTGCTTGTCCTGAATCCACAGATTCGATGACATGGTAATTTGTCATCACCACATTTGGTGCAATCAGAAAACCTGTACCAAATTCTTTCTTATTATTGTTATTGGTAATTTCTAAGCGGCAGACTTGGGCTTCAATTGTGCCTAACTTTTCTCGCCATGTATTCACGTCTAGAAAACTATTCGTTTTCTTAATAATTTTCTCTAATGCGCCTCTTGCTGATAGCTGTGGTGGCATAGGAGTTGCAAGATTGAACTCTTGAGCAAAGACAAATAATGCTGGATTTCCAGGACTTGACTCACGAGCACCTGCAATCAGTTTATCAACCCATCCCTCAGCTTCTGCCGCTTGAATTAATCTAAAGACAATTGCTTGTAAGTCATTGCCCATTGCTATTGCATTTAGGTTTTTTCCAAACTGGAATTGTACTAATTCAGCAAGTCTTTGCTGCTCTGGAAACGCGTCAATTAGAGCTTGTGTAAATTGTTTGTATTGCGGACCAGTTAATTTCATGGGTTCTTTTACGCAAGTGCGGTTATAGTTTTGATGTATGCAGTACAATTTTAGAACTCCATTATTAACTCATTTTCCAGCAATTGTGTATTTTGACTCCTTTAATCTTTAACTTTTTTCAATGCCATTAGAAACAAACAATCTCAGTGGTGGATACGATAGTAAACCCATTGTCCAAGAAATTAGTATCGCACTCCAAGCAGGAGAATGGCTGAGTCTAGTCGGTGCGAATGGTTCAGGAAAATCCACCCTCCTAAAACTCATGAGTCGCCTGCTGAAACCGCAAACAGGCGCTGTACTGTTGGATGGAAAAGTTATTCACACCCAAAAAGCTACTGCTGTCGCTCAAAAACTGGCGTTATTACCGCAACAGCAAACGATACCTGCGGGGTTATCAGTGCGACAGTTGGTTTCTTTAGGGCGTACACCCCATCAACCTTGGTGGCAATGGGAGTTAGACGCGGAGGATAGAGATAAAGTTGAGAAAGCTTTAGAATTAACTAGGATGAAATCTTTGTGCGATCGCCCCGTAGAACAATTATCCGGTGGTGAACGACAAAGAGCTTTTTTGGCGTTGGCGTTAGCTCAAGATCCGCAAGTTTTGCTATTAGATGAACCAACCACTTATTTAGATATCCGCTACCAGTTGCAGTTACTGGAACTGCTCAAACAACTCAACAAAGAACAAAAGTTATCCATTATCACAGTGTTGCATGATGTGAATTTAGCAGCAAGGTATAGTTCTCGCATTGCATTGTTGTCCCAAGGTAAAATTTGGGCAGTAGGAGAACCAAGGATAGTTTTGACGCCTGAACACTTGGCTGATGTTTTGGGTATAGAAGTTGCTGTCTTGGAAACACCAGTTGGTTTGCAAATTTGCTCCTTGGCTGCTATTGATGAGGAATACGAAGCCGCATCAAATAATGAATAAAAATTATCGGGTAATTATGCAACGTCGTGTTATACTATTTGGATTCATACTGTGGTTAAGTTTAGTCACCTTTGCTTGTACAAGTGCAACCACTACTACTACCTCTACATCGCCGCAAACCCAACAGTCAGCTAAAAGAATTGTAACCCTCTCATCTCTATCATCTGATATTGTTGAGCAACTTGATAGCACAAAATTAGTCGGGATGAGTGGTAGCGATTTATTCAAAAATGACTCACGATTTAAAGATATTCCCCGTGTGAGTCAGGAGCAAACACCACCAAATTTAGAAAAAATTGTCGCACTGAAACCAGATTTGGTTATTGGCGCTGAAGGTTTTTCTAATCCGATTACCGACAAACTCAAAGAGCTGGGTATAACAACTTTACTGACTAAGGTTGATAGTTGGGAAAAATTACAAGATTTAACCAAAACTCTGGCAAAAATAGTTAATGCTGAACCAACGCCGCTATTAAACCGCTATCAAACTTTTTTACCTGAAAAATCGATTCAGAATCCTTCCACATTAGTGCTGGTTAGCCGTCAACCAATTTTGTCACCCAGCAGAAAAAGTTGGGCAGGAAATTTGTTAGATAAATTTCAAGCCAAAAACGTATCAGCAGATTTACAAGGTAAATTTTCAGTACCTGGTTATGTGACGCTTTCTGCTGAGAAAGTTTTGGAAGCAAATCCAGAAGTTTTAATTGTTGTTAGTCCTCAACCTGGATTATTAAAATCTTTCAAGTCAGAATCTTTTTGGAATCAACTCCAAGCAACAAAAAATAATCGAGTCTATGAGTTCGACTACTACGGACTTGTCAATCCTGGGAGTATAAATGCGATTGAAAAAGCTTGTGGAAAACTCAAAGTAGCATTATCAGGGCAAAAGTAAACAGTCAAATTTTTGGAAAATAAAATCGCAGATAAATTATCTGTATTTATCTGCGATTTTAAAACCTCACCCCCATCCCCTCTCCTTAGTAAGGAGAGGGGTGCCCGTTAGGGCGGGGTGAGGTATCAGTCATGAATCCAACACGCATATCAACCAAAACTAAGGAGAGAGGTGCCCGTTAGGGCGGAGTGAGGTGAGACAGCGCGAATGACGGCTCTCCCGACCTAGGCGACTGCCTAAGCGCAAAGCGCACGCGGCTTGGGCGTAAGCGCAAGCGCACGCTAAGAGCGTTCGCGCAGCGTCTCCTACGGAGATACGCGTAAGCGTGTCCCTTTGGGACTTACGCGTAGCGTCTCCGCAGGAGATACCCGGAGGGTGTAAGTCATGAACGCAACACACATATAGCAGGGAGCAGGGAGCAGGGAGCAGGGAGCAGGCTGGGAATTGTCCCGTGGTTTCCGTGTTTTCTGATTAGTTGATGTCCTAATCTACCTGGCAACTGCTATATCAATCAAATTCTTACCACAAATCTAATCAAACATTTTTCAATAATCCTGCTAAAAACCTCACCCCCATCCCCTCTCCTTATTAAGGAGAGGGGTGCCCGTCAGGGCGGGGTGAGGTGTAACTCATGAATGCAATGCGCGTATCAATCAAATTCTTACCACAAATCTAATCAAACATTTTTCAATAATCCTGCTAAAAACCTCACCCCCATCCCCTCTCCTTACTAAGGAGAGGGGTGCCCGTCAGGGCGGGGTGAGGTGTAACTCATGAATGCAATGCGCGTATCAATCAAATTTTTAGCAAAAATCTAATCAAACATTTTTCAATAATCCTGCTCCAATCGCTCCTAATATAAGTACGCCAAACACCAACCGATACCAAATAAATACCCAGGTGCTTCGATTTTTTAAAAAGCGTAACAACCCAGCGATCGCCATATAAGAAAATATTCCAGCAGAAAGGACACCAACAACCAAAGGAACTATCCCTGCACCTCCTAATCCTTCTTGAAAAAGATCTTTGCACTCAACTAACCCAGCAAGGGTAATTGCAGGAATACCTAGTAAGAAGGAAAATCTAGCTGCTGTTGCTCTCTCTAAACCAATAAATAACCCTGCTGTCAGGGTAGAACCAGAACGAGAAACACCAGGAATCACAGCTAAAGCTTGGGCTAATCCCATGAATATCCCATCTGACATTGCTAGTTGATTAAATTCCCGCTTTCGTGTGCCTAGTTTCTCTGCTATCCCTAATAAGAGGGACATGAAAATTGAGGCAGTTGCGATCGCACCCAAACTCCGCAACGGTGAATTATCATAATCCGGAATTAGCTTTTTGATTAGAAGTCCAAAAAAGATAATGGGCAATGTTCCGATGAGAATTCCCAAAGTGACGCGAAAGTTGTTGTCTTGGTAGTCAGAACGGGCGATCGCTTTTACTGCTCCCGTGACAAGTTGCGTTAAATCGCTCCAGAAATACCACACTACAGCCGCAATACTCCCAAGTTGAATCACTGCTGTGAAAGCGACACCTGGATCACCCCAACCAAGAAGTACAGGCACAACTTTTAAGTGTGCAGTACTACTAATAGGCAGAAATTCTGTAGCTCCTTGCACAAATCCTAAAACAAGAGCCTGAAAAATATTCATCTGTTGGACGCCATCCCCTGTACTTGGTTCAGCGCTGAGAACTTTTATCGGTTCTGCGACAACCGAGATGATTGCGGATGCAACGCTTAAAAACAATAACAATTGACGTTTTGATAGAGCCATTCCTTTATTCATGCTCACTGTCTTTACAACCCATTACACAAATAGTCCATAGACAAACCCGGAGGCAAAATACTTTTTGCTCTTTGTGCTGCACGCAAAAACATCTGTAGTCATCACCCTTATTAGTTTGCAGTCGCTTCAACGAAGGGAACCTCCGCAAAAAGCTGCTCACTTCACAGTCTGGAGCCTATTCTCCCCAAAATACAGAAATACGTAAATGAAATGCCCACAACATTAACACATTCTTAATTCTTGGATTAAGCTAGTATAAAATGCCCCCCTAGGGGATAGATGTTGTGATATCTTAAATAACATAAAGATAAGTAACAAATATTAAAAACATTGGTTAACAATACTTTGTCCTCTTACGTTGCTTCTACTACTACGATTCAGCGAACTCAGCCAACGAAAAGCGCTAATGTTGGTTTGTTGTGGAAAGTTGCCCTCCAACCGGCGTGGTTAGTCTTTGCGGCGGCGGTGTTTCTGGTTTCTGTGCCTGTGTTTATTGAAGCGCCACTTGTGCGATCGCTTCCGTGGCTGAGTTTAGCTCTAACAGCAGGTTGGATATGGTTAAGTTTTAAATTAATGTCGCATTCCTCTACGTATGTTTGGGGAGATTTGCTTTTAGGATTCAGTTGGAGTTGGCTTGCAGGCTCAATTTATTGGGGCTGGTTGCGCTGGGAACCGTTATGGCATTTACCCGTTGAGTGTATAGGTTTACCGTTTGCCTTGTGGTGTCTGAGTCGGAACTGGGGCAAAATCGGTAACTGGTTTTATTTAGGTTCTTTATTCGGTACAGTATTAACCGATGTGTATTTCTACTTAGTAGATTTAATTCCTTATTGGCGGCAAATCGTGCGAGTAGAATCAACATTGGAGGCGACACCAATTTTACAAAGTGCTTTAACACAAGTCCAAACGCCTTGGGGACAAGCTTGGGCGCTAACTCTCGCCATAGTCTTGTTAACGGTGGGGCTTTTGTCTTTATCTGGGAAGCAGCGGCATTGGTACGCTTTTAGTGGAGCGGTTTTGAGTACCATTTTGGTAGACTGCCTATTTTTACTGGCTGCGGTTTTTGCGTAAATATCAGCGTACCAAGGCGGTTTGATTTACTTTTTATGGATTTCCCTCAGAGTATTGGCAAGTCCTCAAGTCTTACTCCTGTTTCTATGCGCCCTTGGCGCACGCTGCGCTAACGTGTGCTTTGCGTCTATGTCCTGCGGACACGCTGTGCTAACGCGGTTCATTCCAATAGGTATTCTTCGAGCGGGAAGGGAGTAGTTGAGTTAAGGGCAGCACTGGGCGATCGCCCTTCTTTGCCCAGAGGATTTTCCTCCAGAAAACCCTCTCCCTGAGCGAACGCGATCGCGTGCGCTTTGCGCGTGTCCGCTCTATGGCAAAGTGCACGCTCCACAGGAATGTATCGCCTGCATCACCTCATAGCTGTTCACAATCATCGCTCATTCCTGATAAGTTAATTTTATGAACGCTATCAGTTCTTTAAATGTAAACTTTTATTGACCTTTTTTAACAAAATTCTTATACTTGTTTACATAACTTAAAAATACAAAAAACAAAAAACAAACCAAAAAAGCTACGTATATTTGTTACCGCTCTAATTTCGCTTGTATTGGGCGTTAGCTAAAAGTTTTAGATTTTGGAATCAGGACTCATTGACATTTGGACTTCTCCTCCTAGCCTCGGTTGGTTTCACCGAGGTTTTTTGTTGTGATTGGGCGATGCTCGATTCACGTAGCGTACTTAAGGCTTAGCCGCAGAGTTTCCAGACTTCTCCAAGATACAGCCAGGGGAGTGTCACTCGCCCTTCGGGCTCAAATTCAAAGTATGCCCTTTGGGCATATTTTGAATTTTGAATTCAAAAAAGGTCAATTGGATAATGGCTACAATTAGTCTACCTGGTTAATCAAGCTCATATTTAGTCAAATTGCGATTAGCGAAGGCGTACCCAAAGGAGCGATACGCCAAGAGCGCGTCTGTTGCTTTGCGCAATCGCACTTCCAAAAATAGATGAGGCGATCGCCTCTACAGAAGTGATTGCCCGTAAGCGCAAAGCGCACGCCGGAGGCGAACGCGCAGCGTGTCCGTAAGGACTCAGGGCAGACGCCAGAGGCGTATCGCATAAATTTCCACTACAGCTAAGTTCTATCCCATCAACGAATGCGCCTTATCTACCACAACGTTAAGCACATGATGAGTGAAGGGAAGGCTATCAACAACCATGCCTACACACAACAACATCATGTATGAGATGGAATACAGAAATAATCCTTTAGCAAAATTGCGGTCTTCTGGATTGTGCAGTAGTTGCCAAGCTTTGTAAATAAAAACTGCCCCTAAGCTGACAGCAAGGACTCCGTAGATTACTCCACTGACGTGCAAAGGGTAAATCAATGAAAATGTTGCTGCTACTGTAACTAGGGTGTATAACCAAATCTGCCGCACCGTCGGCGTAGTTCCTGCAATTACGGGTAACATTGGTACGCCAACTTTTGCGTAATCATCCCGAATCATCAAAGCAAGAGACCAGAAATGAGGCGGTGTCCACAAAAAGACAATCGCAAATACTACCCATGCTGGCCAGCTTAAGGTACCAGTGACAGCAGCCCAACCAACTAATGCTGGAATTGCCCCTGCAGCTCCGCCAATAACGATATTTTGAGTGCTGTGTCGCTTGAGAAAATGCGTATAAATTAGGACATAAAACACAATACCTGACATTGCTAGCAGTGCAGCTAGTAAGTTGGCAAATACGTAAAGCAACGTAAAAGAAATGACCGCTAAAGCACTTGCAAAAATCAGAGCATCGCGCGACTGTATTCTACCTGAAGGCAGAGGGCGATGACGTGTGCGCTCCATTTCATAATCGATATCTCGGTCATAGACACAGTTAATCGTCTGGCCGCTTGCAGCGGCCATTGTGCCACCAGTAAGTGTGACGAGTAACAACAATGGGTCTACTTCTCCCTTAGCTGCAATCCACATACTTCCAGCAGTGGTAATGAGTAGTAAAGGGATGATTCTAGGCTTTGTAAGCTGGTAGTAGCTTTGAATAACCTGTAGAAATGTTTGATGGTGGCGAGAGACATTAGTCTCAATCATTTTGGCACTATTTCCTTTTTTTCAAACCTAGATAACTGTTCACTGTTGACCCTTCGGGTTCGCCCTTCGGGTATCTCCTGCGGAGACGCTACGCGAACGCAGTCGCCTACGGAGGGAGACCCTCCTGCAGCGCTGTCTCACCAGATGCCTACGGAGGGAAACCCTCCTGCAGCACTGGACTCACTGTTCACTGTTCACTTGTGGTATTTGCGTTGATAATCACGCTGTTAGCGTTGATCCCACGGCTGTGAACCCAGTCGCGCAGTCCAAGAACCGTGAAACCCACTAAACTACCAAGCAAAGCTGCTCCTACAGCTTGGTGAGAGACAGTAAGTGGCTCGACTTGAAGATGTAACCGAAAAGTGGCAACTCCTATCAGGAGTTGTACAATAAGTAATCCACCAGCGATATTTGCTAGTCGTCGTAATGCAGGATGCAGTGCTGGTGTCCGCCATGAAAGAAATACCACTGCCAATGTTGCCACTGTTGGAGGCACTACGCCAGCGATATGACTATACATCACAGTACAAAGTTGGGATATGCCAAAGCATTGGTGTAGCGCCCAACGAGACCCGACCAAAGCACCTAGTAAACTTTGTAGATAAACCAAAACAGCTGCTGTTAAACCAACCCAAGGCAAGTTACCTACGTTTCCGGTTGGCTGGTAAGGGGTTAGTGCAGTGCCGATGACTAGTAAGGTCATGAAAAATAACAGCGCTGTTCCTAAGTGAGCGGTTACAATATCAAACCGCAAAAGTTCAGTTACCGTGAGTCCGCCCAAGACTCCTTGGAAAACTATTAAAAATAGCGCGAATGTGGATGCCCAAGGTAGCCATCTGGGTAAAGAGCGACGAGACCACCAGGACATTCCAACGAGTGCGATCGCGCTGACACCAATTAATGCCGCATCTAACCTGTGAAACCACTCCAAAAAAACCTGGAAATTCATTTGCTTGGTTGGCACCAGTTCCCCGTAACACAAAGGCCAATCAGGACAAGCAAGTCCAGCATTCATCACACGGGTGGCACTGCCTATTGCCATCAAAATCAAAGTGGCTATACACATTCTCCACACCAAGCGACGAATTCGTTCTTGTGGAGCCTGCGGCGGCGCAGTGGTTATGTTTTGTTGTTCTAGGACAAATTCGCTCATCTAAAGACACCTTTTGCCGCTCTTTTTGATTCTGTCTACGTTCTAAACATTTATCAGTACCGATCCATCTCCCACCCTAGCGTACAACTAAGGTTCGAGACTGGCTCTCCCTATACTGTGAATCACCATAGCCACTTTTTGCCCGAAGCTTTAGGGAATTTTTAAGTTGTGAGGATTGCGAAGAACTCAGAACCAGAATTCACATTGTTCCCATGAATAATGTCCTCAGTTTTACAAACCAGTGTGAATTATAAATGCAGCAGCTTTTCTCCTGACTCAATACGGGTTTCGTTTACTTGGTATCTGGCATTGCACAAAAATATAATCTCTTCTTAACCTCTTACACCCTTAGTTTCGGTCACAAAAAATTTCTCTAAGTTACTACTAGACCTCTCCAAAAATGGCTATGAAACCTTTACGAGGCTTGCACTAAAAATCGATTTTTGGAGAGGTCTACTGGAGGAGTTCTGAATTTTTTCCTAGTGTGGCATTCTTAATGATGCTAACCCATGCTAAAGTTTTTTTCCTGATCCACATCCACCCTGTGGCACATCTAAAAAATAGATTTTGTTCAAGATCCCAAAAATCAGCCTAAAAATTAATAAAATTTTCATGCCTTCCCCCAACTTATCTTTTAGGCTGGACTAGTGTAGTAAGTGAGTGAACTGCTCAGTCGAATATAGTAAAGCCGTTAACTCAAAAAAACCGTGAAAATCCCAAGTTCCATCTGGACATTACTTATTGGCATCGGGCTGACCCTAGTCAGTCTCTGGTACGGTCAAAATCATGGTCTACTACCAACAGCAGCTTCTGACGAAGCCCCGTTAGTAGACGGTTTGTTCAACGCAATGATGACCGTCTCCACTGGTATATTTGTGCTCGTAGAAGGTATCTTAATTTACTCTGCTATCAAATACCGTCGCCGTGCAGGTGACAATGCAGATGGTCCGCCAGTACATGGCAACGTACCATTAGAAATCCTTTGGACAGCAATTCCAACTGTTATCGTTATCGGTATTTCTGTTTACAGCTTCGACGTTTACAACGATATGGGCGGCTTTAGCCCCCACGCTATCCATGAAGCCCCAATGACCTCACAAGTCATGAACATGCCTGGGGCTGCGATCGCCGCAACTTTAAGCGATACTCCCCCCAGCACAGAACCTAACGAAAATCAAGAAAAATCTGATCAGGCAATGCAAGACCCTGCGACAGCAGCAGTCCGCAATGCTGACCAAATTCCCCAAAAGCGGAATGCCCCTGGTGTAGGAAGTGTTGCTCCTACCCTTGGACCGACACCTGAAAATGAAGGAAAACCACCCGCATTTGTGGTGAATGTCACCGGTTTGCAGTATGCCTGGATTTTTACCTACCCTGATACTGAAGTCACTTCTGGAGAACTGCACGTTCCCATCGGGCGCGAAGTGCAATTGAATATGACAGCCAACGATGTTATCCATGCCTTCTGGGTACCAGAGTTTCGCTTGAAGCAAGATGTGATCCCCGGTCGGCAAAGTGAGATTCGTTTTACACCCAACAAAGAAGGTGATTATACTCTCATCTGTGCCGAACTTTGTGGTCCTTACCACGGTGCTATGAGGACACAAGTTGTTGTTCAAAAGCCAGAAGAATTTGAACAGTGGATCCAAGAACAGGAAGTTGCTAGCGCTGAAGAACTCAAGCAAGCAGTTGCTGTTAATCCTGTGGATTTAACCCCAGATGAATTTCTCGCTCCTCATACCAGCCATATGGGAATTCATCCAGAAATGCTACATCAACTCCACAAGTAGTTATTAGTCATCAGTCATGAGTGATTCGCAACTGACTCCTGACGACTGACACCTTCGTTCTGACTCCTGACTTCTGACTCCTGAGTTCTAAAATTTTTATGACACAAGCACAGGTACAAGAAAAAGCCAATATCCCTGCTCTGGCTGAAGAACCAGAGATCAGACATTGGCGAGACTACTTTACCTTCAACACTGACCATAAGGTAATTGCGATTCAATATCTGGTCACCACGTTCATTTTTTACTGTATTGGCGGCGTTTTGGCTGACTTGGTTCGCACCGAACTGCGAACCCCAGAAGTCGATTTTGTCACCCCTGAGGTGTACAACAGTTTGTTTACACTGCACGCCACAATCATGATTTTCTTGTGGATTGTGCCCGCAGGCGCAGGATTTGCTAACTTCCTGATCCCCTTGATGATTGGGGCAAAAGATATGGCTTTTCCACGCCTGAATGCTGTTGCCTTTTGGATGATTCCTCCTGCTGGTTTGTTGCTGATCGCCAGTTTAGTGGTGGGTGATGCACCAGATGCAGGTTGGACTTCCTACCCTCCCCTGAGCTTGGTCACAGGTCAAGTGGGTGAGGGTATCTGGATTCTGAGCGTTCTTTTGCTCGGTACGTCTTCGATTCTGGGGGCAATAAATTTCCTGGTGACTATGCTTAAGATGCGTACTCCAGGCATGGGTTTCTTTCAATTGCCTTTGTTTTGCTGGGCAATGTTGGCAACCTCGGCGCTGACTTTGGTCTCTACGCCGGTGCTAGCAGCTGGTTTGATTCTGCTCTCCTTTGACTTACTTGCAGGAACGGCATTTTTTAATCCGACTGGCGGTGGCGATCCGGTTGTGTACCAGCATATGTTCTGGTTTTACTCCCACCCAGCGGTTTACATCATGATTTTGCCCTTCTTTGGGGCGATTTCTGAGGTGATTCCGGTTCATTCCCGTAAGCCGATTTTTGGATATAAGGCGATCGCCTACTCTAGTTTGGCAATCAGCTTCCTAGGACTCATCGTCTGGGCACACCATATGTTTACCAGCGGTGTTCCTGGTTGGCTGCGGATGTTCTTCATGATCACTACCATGATCATCGCTGTACCCACGGGGATCAAAATCTTCAGCTGGTTGGCAACAATGTGGGGTGGCAAAATTCGCCTCAACAGTGCGATGCTGTTCGCCATAGGTTTTGTTGGCACCTTCGTGATTGGTGGGATCAGTGGCGTGATGTTAGCGGCTGTACCGTTCGATATTCACGTTCACGACACATATTTTGTCGTAGCACACTTGCACTATGTCCTCTTTGGTGGTAGCGTTCTGGGCATTTATTCGGCAATCTACCACTGGTTCCCCAAAATGACAGGGCGGATGCTGAACGAATTTTGGGGCAAGGTTCATTTTGCCCTGACAATCGTCGGTTTAAACATGACCTTCTTACCCATGCACAAGCTGGGGATGATGGGCATGAACCGTCGTATTGCTCAGTACGACCCCAAATTTACGTTTTTGAATGAAATTTGTACCATTGGTGCCTATATACTAGCGGTTTCCACATTCCCCTTCATCATCAATGCGATTTGGAGTTGGATGTACGGACCCAAAGCAGGTAATAATCCCTGGGATGCACTGACTTTAGAGTGGATGACAACCTCACCACCAGCGATCGAGAATTTTGATAAACCACCAGTTTTAGCGACTGGACCATACGATTATGGTTTGGAGAACACCAGAAAGGGTGTACCCCTGTCTGATCCCGATCCAGTCTTGTCTGCCGGTCCTAACTCGGTGTTACGCGCTGAACCTGACGAGTCATCTCCCGCTATCACTGCCGAGAAAGAAGAACGCTGATACATTATGAATGATGAATGCTAAAAAATTTTTTTACTCATCATTCATAATTCGTAATTCATAATTCAACGGAAAATTCATGCAAAGTCAAACAATTGACCCAGCAAAGACAGCCCTTAACCATCATCACACTGCTACCGCAGAAGCTCATCACGAAGAACATCCAGACCATCGCCTTTTTGGACTGGTTATGTTCCTGGTGGCTGAAGGCATGATTTTCATGGGGTTGTTCGGAGCATATCTGGCTATGCGTTCTACCGTACCTGTGTGGCCTCCAGAAGGTACCCCAGAGTTAGAACTATTGTTACCAGGAGTCAACACTATCAATCTAATTGCTAGCAGTTTTATTATCCACAATGCTGATACCGCCATCAAAAAGAATGATGTCCGGGGAATGCAACTCTGGTTCGGGATTACTGCTGCAATGGGTATTCTTTTCTTGGTGGGGCAAGTATATGAATATACCCACTTAGAATTTGGCTTGACGACCAACTTGTTTGCCAGCGCATTTTATGTATTGACTGGCTTCCACGGTTTGCACGTGACTCTGGGAGTTGTGGCAATTCTTGCGGTATTGTGGCGATCGCGCGGCAAAGGTCACTACAGCAATGAACATCACTTTGGTATAGAAGCCGCCGAAATCTACTGGCACTTCGTTGACGTGATTTGGATTATCCTTTTCTTATTGCTGTATCTGCTTTAAATATTGGTGATCAGTTTGTCACTTGACTCAATATACTGACTTACCCCCTGTAGGGGGTTTTATTTTTTTTAAAATATTCATCAAATTTTAACTTCAGCTTATTGGAATCTTAACTCCTAAATCTTATGCTCAATTGTGATAGGTAAAACAGTTATTCCTGGTGACGTTGCTTTTTAATTTTTGGCGTTGCTGCGCTCACCAACGCCCAAACCCATAGTTCCTATTGTCAAGGGGATGCCGACAATGGGAAGGATAACAATTCAGTTCAGAAGAATCCCAATAATGAAAAGAATGAGTTGAATGATTCCCTGACCAATCTTGCCAACGACAAGCGTTCCGATGGCAGGAAAGAAGATGTTAATGATAATCCCTGAAAGTCTCGTGGTTATGAACAAATAACGACTTGGTTTGAATTGATACTTAAAACCAGACCAAAAATTATGTCCAACATCCCATCCGCACAATAAGCGTTCATTTGGTGAACGCTTATTGTGTTTTTGTAACAAAAACTACTGAAATCACCGGATAATCCGACATTAACCAAATACTGGAAACAGGAAAAAACTAAATTTAGCGGAATTTGTTGGGATTTAGGCGATTACCAGTTTGAGGTTGAGACTGCTGAGTCTTAAGCGACACACCGTTACGGAGTTTTTCTCCTGTACCGCGATCAGCACGATCTAGAAAAGGTTTGAGATTGATGGGGTCTTTAGAAGAAACAGAAGGTTTTTTACCACCAAAAATATTTTGCCCCAAATTGGAGAGTTCGTTACCACCACTTGTATAAGTGTTAACGCCAAAAGTTTGCTGTCCGCTATCAGCAGATGCTAAGTTTTGGAAAACGCTATTACGGACAACATAAGGATCTTTTTCCGGGGGTACTGTCAACACAATGCGACAGTAAGGATTAGCTTCTGTGGTGACGCAGAGAATATTCTGTCTGTTCTCTATCGCTGTCTTCAGTTCCACTAAGCCATCTGGGCGATATGTTTCCAAGCGTTCGGCAATTGCTTGGCAACGCTGTTGTGAATCCCAGCCGCCACCCAAAGTCCTAGGACTCGCCCAAGGGAAGTATTGACCTGGTTGACTTTCTGGCTGGTACATCACGGTGTACTGACCATTGTAAGACTGACAGAAAAATCGATTACTGCTACTTATAGGTGATGAGGTATTTGTTCTGGTTGTACTGGAAGATCCATCTGTTTCTATTGTTCTTGTTCTAGTTGTTGTTGAGCCACCGCTTGCTGGTTGTGTTGGTACAACAATATCACCACCTCCACGACGAACTTGCCCAAATGCTGCTGCAGGACCTAGAACAAAGGATAAACTCACAGCACTCAAAAAAAGAAGTTTCACAGGTTGAGATAGCATAGACAGATCTAAAAAGCTGGTGAATTTGACGTTGGGAGTTAATAATTCCAGTGACGAAGAATCTTGTGATTTTGATTCTTCAATTCTGTGAATAGGGAACAGGGAGCAGGGAGCAGGGAGCAGGGAGCAGGGAGCAGGGAACACCCGAACGCTTAACATACACGAAGAGCGAAGCTTCGCAAAAATCTGCGGAGGAATCGTATATACCTGTTCTGTGTTACGTACACCACGGCTAGGAGTACAGCAATGGTGTGCCCCTAGGGTTTTTCCAATATGCCACTCAATGGAAATCTGCTATATTTGCGACAGCTTAAGTTATTTTTTGTAATTTTTAATGCCAAATTTAATACCAAAGCTGTCAAAATCGGAAAAATATCGTCGCACATAAGATTGCGATCAATAAAAAAAATCAAAGTCGCTGTTAAAATCCAAATAATTTATAAGCTAGAATTAAGCCCCTGACTTTTATGAGAGAAACTATCCTAGACGTTCGCAATTTACAAGTTGAGTTTTCGGGTGAGAGTAAAAGTGTCAAAGCAGTAGATGGGATATCTTTTGAATTACATCGAGGAGAAACTCTAGGAATAGTCGGAGAGTCGGGAAGCGGAAAATCAGTCACATCGCTGGCAGTTATGGGGTTGGTTCAAAATCCTGGTAGGATTAGTGGCGGTGAAATTTGGTTTCACCCTCAAGAGAATGGCGCACCGATCAATTTAGTGGAATTGCCTAGGGAGCAAATACAGATCCACAGAGGCGGCGACATTGCCATGATTTTCCAAGAACCGATGAGTTCGCTCAATCCGGTTTACACGATTGGGTTTCAGATAACGGAAGCTATTTTGCGACACCAGAGTGTTTCGGCATCTGAAGCACGACGAATGGCGATCGCCGGTTTGCAAGAGGTCAAACTCCTTCCTAGCGATGAAGCCCTCAAGGAACAGTATATCGAAACTTGGAAACAAACTTCCTTCGGTTCATCAACTCCAGACGAGCAAAAAATAGCACAGTTGGTGAAGCAGCACAAAGAAGCTATCCTAGAACGTTATCCGCATCAACTTTCTGGTGGACAGTTGCAACGGGTGATGATCGCAATGGCAATTTCTTGCAACCCACTGCTGCTGATTGCAGATGAACCTACCACAGCATTGGATGTGACGGTACAAGCAACGATCCTTGAGCTGTTGCGAGAATTGCAGCAGCGCCGTCAAATGGCATTAATTTTCATCACGCACGACTTAGGACTCATTTCAGAAGTTGCTGACAAAGTCGCCGTGATGTACAGAGGCAAAGTTGTAGAATACGATTCGGCGGCACAAATTTTTTCAAATCCGCAGCATCCATACACAAAAGGCTTAGTAGCTTGTCGCCCCACACTTAACCGTCGTCCCCAAAAACTGCTGACAGTTTCTGACTACATGGATGTGGAGGAAACGCCAACAGGAGATTTGATCATTCAAGAAAAACAACCTCAACAACCTGTGGAAGTGACAACTGAAGAGATAAATCAAAGGTTGCAAAGCTTAGAACACCAGCAATCTCTTTTGGAAGTCCGTGATTTGAAGGTTGGTTTCCCAATACGGGGGGCGTTTGGTGGCACAAAACGCTATTTTATGGCAGTCAATAGCGTTTCCTTTGATGTGAAAAAGGGAGAAACGCTGGGATTGGTGGGAGAATCTGGTTGCGGTAAAACCACTCTTGGCAGAACCTTGCTGCGATTAATTGAACCAATGAGTGGTCAAATTATTTTTGAAGGGCAAGATATCACAAAACTCAAAGGCAAAGCATTACAGAAGTTGCGGCGAGAAATGCAGATTGTCTTCCAAAACCCCTTTAGCTCGCTTGATCCACGCTTCAAGGTTGGGGAAGCAATTATGGAACCTTTGGTGATTCACTCGATTGGTAACACAAAGCAACAAAGGCGAGAACGTGTCGCTTACCTCTTAGAACGCGTGGGTTTGAGTGCAGACGCGATCAACCGCTATCCGCATCAGTTTTCTGGTGGTCAACGTCAGCGGGTTTGTATTGCCCGTTCTTTGGCATTAAATCCTAAGTTTATCATCTGTGATGAATCGGTTTCAGCGCTGGATGTATCTGTGCAAGCACAAGTGCTAAATCTGCTCAAAGAATTGCAAGCTGAGTTTGGGTTGACTTATATCTTCATTTCTCACGACTTGAGTGTGGTGAAATTTATGAGCGATCGCATCTTGGTAATGAATCGCGGTGAAATCGTCGAACAAGGGACAGCAGAGAGTATTTACCGCGAACCCAAAGAGGAATACACCCAAAAACTCATCGCCTCAATTCCTACTGGAAGTGCTGAACGGGTGCGACAACGGCAAACTAGGGCGTTGTAAGAGGCGCGTTGATAACATACCTTATGATCCCAGAGGGTTTTGTCTGCCGCACTCAACTGACAAATCCCTCTCAAGTCAGAGGTAGATTCTATGTTGTGGCAGATGATTTTTTGCCTGTGTTTAAGTATGTTAATTAAAGTGAATAATAAAGCCATTTTTGCATAGCCCACAAGTACTCCAAATTGTGGATAATAACTCTTGGGATTATGCTATTTGAGCGCAAACAACCATAATAAGGAAGAACAAGCCGAAGTATGGATAATATAGACAAAGCTGATAGTACTCCAGGTGCTAAGCCATCATCTAACGAACCCAAACAAATTTCTAAAACACTTGATGTAGATGGTCACCGTCCGATTGACCCAGCTGATATTGAAGTTCAAGAAACTGTTAACATAGATGGTGAGCGTCCAATCGCCAAAAGTGAATTTGACCGTTCTAAAACCATAGATGTAGATGGTCACCGTCCGATTGGCAAGAGTGCTTTTAAGAATCATGACATGCTTGCTGTAGATGGCAACCGTCCAATTGACCCAAGTAGTTTTAAAGTTAGGGAGACTGTCAACATAGATGGTGAACGTCCCGTTGCTAAGAGTGATTTTCGCATAATAGACACCCAAAACATTGATGGTGAGCGTCCAATCACTTCAAATAACACTGACGAAATCGATACCACTGCCAAAAATTCCGCTCAAAATACAACAGGTAGTAGGCCATCATCTAACGAACCCAAACAAGTTTCTAAAACACTTGATGTAGATGGTCACCGTCCAATCGACCCAAATAACATGCAAGTTCAGGGTACTCTCAACATAGATGGTGAACGTCCTCTCGCCAAGGGTAATTTTGAGATTTCTAGAACCTTAAATGTAGATGGTAACCGTCCAATTGGCAAGAGTGCTTTTAAGAATCATGACATGCTTGCTGTAGATGGCAAGCGTCCAATTGATCCAGGTGATATGAACGTTGGGCATACCGTCAACATAGACGGCGAACGTCCCGTTGCTAAAAGTGATTTTGACATAATAGACACCCAGGACATTGATGGTGAGCGTCCAATTACTTCAAAGTAAGAGTCAAGAACCTTGAATAATAAGCGCTCGATCTAGACTCACATTTTCATCCAAATGAAATCCAATTTTGCTGAAGCGCGGTTTTCAAGTAAATAAACCAGGGGGTAGAGGCTGATCTTGCCGTTCCCCTACGAAAATCTGTGGTTCAATGTACTGAAAATAGCTGTCAGATTTCGATTTCTTTATAAATTCTCACGCTGACAGTTTTTTTATATCTATTTTCAAAAATATCTGTACTTCAGTTCAAAATCTTTAATATTTTTGCCATTAATATGTCAAATTTGATAGGTTTACGCATAAAGTCATTTGCCCCTATTTTTAATCCTTCTGCTCCATCAGTGTCATTACCAGCTGTTATTAGTAAAATCGGAAGGAAGCGGAGTTGATCATTTTGACGGATACTTTTGGTTACTTCAAAACCATTCATTCCTGGCATCATCAAATCTAACAGGACTAAATCAGGTGGTGATGCTTGAATCTTAGTTAAGGCTAAAAGACCATTCAAAGCAGTATCAACATTAAATCCCTCTGCTTCTAAAAATGTTTGAAGCAAAAATATATTGTTAGGAACATCATCCACAATCAAAATTCGCTGAGCAGTGGGAAACACCATAAAAAATAAATATTAAATGAATTTAACGGTTCAAACGGTTTATCTTCAAAAATTGATATAAACAATCAAATATGCGGTAGAAATTTTCATCTGGAAGTTTGATGGTTTCATGTTCTGTAAGCGATATCGCTACTTGTTGTTGAGTTGTCCTCAACAGCCTAAAACGACAGAATTGCGTTTTACACATGATCATCAATTTGTATAGTGCCTAAGTCCTAGAGAAAATCACACATTTAGCACTTGTATATACAGCAGTAGATAGGTTGTTTTTTATTTTGATTATCCATTAGTTTACACTAAATTTGTACAGGTTTCCAAAACTTGTACAAGTTTATGATTGTAAATATAATATTTGTACAAGTAACTTATGTTAGATACTCCCCAACGTGGCAAGCGAGGTCCAGCCCCTTCATGGAAGCTTGGTAGAACCCGTGCTATCAGAGTGCCGATAGTCTTAGCTGATGCTCTACTGGAACTAGCCAGAGAAATAGATAATGATCAAAAGCCTTTATTTAATATTTTGGTCACAGAGTCAGATAAACAAGTAGCTCTTGTTGTGAGTTCTCAAAGCGATGAGGAGGAAAATGACTTTGATGAAGAAAAAACAAATCAAAAGCGTGCTTTAGCTATTATGCATGCTGAGGCTAAAGCTAGATATACTAAAGCTCAGACTAATTTTGTTAAGGCTCAAGCTCTGTTTTTGAAACGAAAAAATTACAATTTGATAAATCGCCTCAAAATTAAGTAAATCTGTTAGCTGATTCTGTTAGCGTGATGTAAGCAGTGCGATATGCCTAGCTCCGCTGCAATTGGGAGGAATAACAAAAATGCCTGGACACGATCTCATCGTTGTCGGAGCATCGGCAGGCGGAGTTGAAGCACTTTCTTACTTAGTCAAGAATTTACCGCCAGACCTGAATGCTGCTGTGATGATTGTGCTTCATGTACCAAGCCACGGTACAAGTGTTATGCCACGCATCCTTAGCCGTGCTGGAAAATTGCCAGCATCTCATGCAAAAGATGGCGAAGTCATTGAATTGAGAAGAATTTATGTTGCCCCGCCAAACTATCACCTACTGGTAAAACCAGGATATATACACTTGACACGCGGAGCAACAGAAAACGGTCATCGTCCAGCTATTGACCCACTGTTTCGCACTGCAGCGCGAGCTTATGGGCGACGAGTGGTTGCTGTGGTGCTAACGGGTGTTCTTGACGACGGAACAGCAGGACTAAGGGCAGTGAAAATGCGCAATGGTGTTGCAGTTGTTCAAAACCCCGAAGATGCAATGTATCCTGGGATGCCGCGCAGCGCCATCGAGAACGTAGATGATATTGACTATATCCTGCCTCTGTCGGATATTGCAGATATCTTGGTAAATCTAGCTAACACGCCCGTGGAAGGCGAAGAAGATCCTGTGCCTGAGGAGATTGAATTTGAATCTGGCTTGGTGGAGTTGGATATGAACGTACTTAATAACGAAGAAAGACCAGGCAAACCTTCTACTTTTGGCTGTCCAGACTGTGGTGGTACTTTGTGGGATCTTTCAGACGGAAAGTTATTGCGGTTTCGATGCCGTACGGGTCATGCTTATTCAGCAGAAACTCTGCTGGCAAAGCAATCTGATGCTTTGGAAGATGCGTTGTGGTTTGCCCTCAGGGCATTGGAAGAGAAAGCATCTTTATCAACTCGGATGGCGAAACGGATGCGCGATCGCAACCAAGTTTTATCAGCACAACGACTGGAAGAGCAAGTGAAGGATTCTCAAAAACGTGCTGGGGTTATTCGGGATGTCCTGCTCAAGGGTAACCCTACACCAGCAGAGGGGAACAACAGCAAAGCGCCAGAAGACGAAGAACCAACTAATATCTCGTAAATGTTTAGGAATATAGCTCTTGTACTTCGTTGTCATACAGTCCAAACCTCACCCTCGCTTTTAGCGTAGCTAAAATCTTTCCCTCTCCTTAGCAAGGAGAGGGATGCCCGACAGGGCAGGGTGAGGTTTTGAGTGAGATGTGTGTACACCGTAGCCCGAACTTGGGGGAGGGGTCAAATCAAGGTGAGTTCAAAGGTTTAAACGTTAAATAGACACCAATTCATGCATAGCAAAGCCAACGCTACGATACGAATTTTGCCGCTATGTCTACCAAGCCATCAAAAGATGATGTTTGAATGAAGTACGAGTAAGCGCCTAAGCTGGCAGCTTGAATCAAATGCTTTGGATCGTCATAGGTACTCATGACCACAACTGGTAAATTCTTCAGTTCGGGATGCTGCTTGACCCATGCAAGTAACTCAAAACCTGACATATAGGGCATATTTATATTTGTCAATATGATTACTGGTAGTGGGTAATTCTCTCTGTTAAGATAAGGTTCTTTACCCGACAAGTAATCCACAGCTTCTTGTCCATTCTTGATAACTTGAAAAGAAACTGGCAAATTAGCAGCATGAAATAAAGACTGAATCAGAAACCCTACATCAGGGTTATCTTCGACTAACAAAATGGTTTTACTTTTCTCCCCCATTAGTACTATATTTAATTGCAATTGACTAAAAAATTTGCTATTTCTATGACTAACTCTCTATTGTCAAAAGGCTTAGTCAGATAATTTTGAAATCCTGACTTGAAAGCAAGTTGGCGTGCTTCATCTGTATCTACAGCTGTTAGCGCTATTGCAGGTATTGCTTTTTTTTGTGTATTTTCCAGCGTTCTGATTTTACCAATTAATGAATAACCGTCTTCTTGCGGCATAACGATATCGATAATTAAAAAGTCTAGTTCAAAATCTCTGATGACCTCAAGGGCTTCGCTTGCAGATGTTGCCGTCATGACTTTAGCGCCGTAATCTTCAAGAATAACAGTAATTAAAATAAGGGTATCAATATTATCATCGACGACAATAATTCGCAAATTATTGAGTGTCTTGACGTTTATATCGTCCTCAGGATATTGATTATCAAAACTTTTTAACACGATAACACTTACCTCTGCCAAATCCCCCTGACTGTCATCGCTTTTCATAGCTATGTTAAAAAGGTTGCACGTTGAGCGATAAGCTCAACCTCTTTGCCCTTGCGGCTATGCTGTTAGCTCTAAACAGAGCGCTTTTGGCTCTAACTTCCCTTGCTGTGCTTCTGATAGCAGCACTCCTTGTTCTGATGACAGCGTTTTGAGTCATTATCACTAGGATTTTTGGGATGGTGTTGCTATGGCTGGCAGGTTTTGAGGTGACCTCGGTAATCAAAACACGACTCTGGGTCATGTTTAAGTTACTTCTAGGGATATATGCATCTACTTCCGCTTTGCTTATTGTGTTTCTAGCTACACGCATTTCAAACAATTAGCTATATACTACAAACTCAGAATCTACCTATTTACTAGTTATTTGTCTATCCGCTACCGTACATAATTAATATCAACGCAGCTAACTGTATGGTTAATTTACGACTAGTTTAATAAGACTAGTGATATCCGTGTCACCAACCTTTCGTAATTCAAATGAAAATCGGCTTTTGGCTATCTTGCCAACAGAAGAATACGAACGTCTCCTCCCCCACATGGAGAGCATCTTTTTGCCTTTGAAGCAAATTCTTTACGAGATGAACGAACCGATTGAGTACGTCTATTTCCCGAAGAATGGTATTGTCTCTTTAGTTACTATTATGGAGGACGGCGCGACAGCCGAAATCGCTACAGTGGGTAACGAAGGAATGATAGGTGTGCCTGTATTCCTGGGAGCAGATCAAATTCCTGGGCAAGCTTTTTCACAAGTTCCTGGTGAGTCGATGCGGATGAAGGCAGAGGAATTTAAAATTTTTGTGACTCCAGGCAGTCCGCTTTACAAGATATTACAACGTTACACACATACACTCTTCAACCAGATTGCTCAATCAGCTGCTTGCAACTGCTTGCACTCTATCGAGAAACGATTCTGTCGTTGGCTTTTAATGACTCGCGATCGAGTACAATCTGACGAGTTCTTACTCACTCAGGAGTTTCTTGCTCAAATGCTGGGGGTTCGTCGTGCTAGTGTAAGTGAGGTCGCAAGCATTTTTCAGAAAGCTGGGATGATTAGCTACAGACGTGGGCAAATGAGAATTCTTGACCGAACTGCCTTAGAAGCGGCTTCGTGTGAATGTTATGCAAAAGTCAAACAAGAGTTTGAGCGCTTGCTTGGTGGTAATTGAGGATTGTAATCTATGATGCTGTTAGTCTCACCAGGGATGTTACCCGCACTAGGTGTAGCAGTAGCTGTAGGTGTAGGGTGGGCACTGCCACTAAAACTCTCATATACTGGGCAGGATCTGACTAGCAGTGCCCAACGCCAGATACCTACGGAGGGAAACCCTCTCCGTTTGCGTAGCGCCCCCTTCGGGGCTAGTTGCCACAACGCGGGGAACCCGCGCAAGGCACAACTCTTGGCAGTACTGGCTCCCCTACTACGTGTGTTTCTAGTAGTAGGTCAGGAGGCAGAGCCTCCATTGCTGCATTCCTTGCCAGAGACAAGGAACCAGACAAGCCAACAAAAAATTTATTATTTTTCGTTTCTAATAAGCAAAAAATATTAAAATACCAATCTGTTTTGAGATTTTTTCCACATATTGGTTAAGAATAACTGCTTAGGAGCAATACCTCTTGTTGAACCACTAATTATCCCTGAGAGGCTGTAGTTTGACAACAAGCACAAACGCAAGTGCCTTGATAAAGTATAAAAAATATGAGTAACCAAGAAACAAATCCGGAACTAGAAGATTTATTAGAATATATCAAACGCAATCGTGGGTTCGATTTTAGCGGTTATAAGCGCACCAGCTTAAGCCGTCGAATTCAGAGACGCATGCAAACAATTAGTATTGAAAATTATACTGATTACTTAGACTATTTAGAGGTACACCCAGATGAGTTTATTGAGCTATTCAACACAATATTAATCAACGTCACAGCTTTCTTCCGTGAGGGACAAGCTTGGGAGTACGTCGCAAGTGAAATTATTCCTGCAATACTTGCTAACAAACATTTGAATAAACCAATCCGAGTATGGAGTGCAGGATGCGCTTCTGGGGAAGAAACCTACAGCATAGCGATTTTGCTTGCTGAAGCACTGGGTATGGAACAGTACACAACACGGGTGAAAGTGTTTGCCACGGATGTAGACGTGGAAGCTCTTAATATGGCTCGCCAAGCAAGTTACAATCCAAAAGATATTGAAAGCGTTCCCGCAAATCTACAGCAAAAATACTTTGAGCGAGTTAACGGTCGCTACATAGTTCAAAAAGAATTGCGTCGCGGTGTTATATTTGGTCGCCATGACTTGGTACAAGATGCACCCATCTCCAAGATTGACCTACTGGTGTGCCGTAATACTTTGATGTATTTTAATACCGAAACCCAAGCAAAAATTCTTGATCGCTTTCACTTTGCTCTGAATGATAATGGTTTTTTGTTTTTGGGGAAAGCAGAAATGTTGTTTACTCGCAATCACTCGTTTACCCCTATAGATTTACGGCGACGGGTATTTACCAAAGTTCCTAACGGCAATCTTCGAGATATGCTGTTAAGTATGGCTAATTCTTCTAGACAGCAAGCGGTGCCAGAAATTGTTGACCAAATCCGCCTTCATGAAGCAGCCTTTGAGATTGATCCGGTCGCTCAATTAGTCGTGGACCTCAACAGTATTGTTATATTGGCTAATGCTGAAACTCGTAATTTGTTTAATCTCAATCCTAGAGATTTGGGTCGTCCGTTGCAAGATTTAGAGCTTTCTTATCGACCTGTGGAGTTGCGATCGCGCATTGATCATGTTCGCTCCACTCGTCGCCCCATCATCTTAAAAGATATTGAGTGGTCCACTACAGACCGCGAAATGAAATCTCTCGACGTACAGATAATGCCCTTGATGGACGACAACACCGACGAAATCTTGGGTACAAAGATTGTCTTCATAGATGTGACTCGATTTAAAAATCTGCAACAGGAACTCGTAAACGCCAATCAAGAATTAGAAACAGCTTATGAAGAACTCCAATCCACAAACGAAGAATTAGAGACTACCAACGAAGAACTTCAATCGACAGTAGAGGAGCTGGAAACCACAAACGAAGAACTACAATCCACCAACGAAGAATTAGAAACTATGAACGAAGAACTGCAATCTACCAACGAAGAATTGCAGACTATCAACGAAGAATTGCGCCAACGTAGCCAAGAACTCAACAGAGTCAACGGTTTTTTAGAATCTATCCTGACTAGTTTACGTGTTGGCGTGGTTGTTCTAAGTCCCGACTTGCATGTCCTAATCTGGAACCGCAAAGCAGAAGATTTGTGGGGTTTGCGATTTGATGAAGTTTTTTCCAAGCACTTTATGAGTTTGGACATTAATTTGCCGTTGGAGCCACTCAGACAACCCATACGCGCAATTATCAGTGGGGATTCGGAACATTATGAAGTGTTGCTAGATGCTATAAACCGCCGGGGTAGAGCGATTCAGTGTCAGGTGATTTGCAACCCGCTGTTGGGTAACGCCTCTGATATCCAAGGACTTATTATCCTAATGGAAGAGCGCCCGCAAGTAGAATAGTCAACTTTTATCATTCATTGGCGTTTGAAGAATAACCTGTCAGATAGATTTTAGATCTAAGCACGATATGTATCTTGGTTGATAGAGGAGATTAGAAGAGGTGCGCCGTGAATCTGGACAAGTTTAGTCAGCGAATAGAGGAGGTACGCCAGCGCAGCCAATTCTTAGAATCTCGTGCTAGTGAATCACCTATGCCCCAGCAAAATGCACTCTTGGAAGCTATCGAGCAACTTAATACCGCCTTGGAAGAATTGTATGTGGCTCAGGAAGAATTGCATCAACAGAATGAGCAATTGAATATTGCTAACCAACAGGCAGAAAATGAACGTCAACGCTACCAGGAATTATTTGATTTTGCACCGGATGGTTACTTGGTCACAAATACCGACGGGAAAATTTTGCAAGCCAACCAGGCGGCTACTCAACTGCTCAACATCTCGAAAAGTTTTTTGATAGGCAAAGCGCTGGTTAACTTTGTTCCTGAGGAAGAACGTCGCGCTTTTCGTAATCAATTCTCAGGGTTATCTGATATAGGGCGAATGCAAGAGTGGGAAATCCGCTTGCAGGCGAGACAAGGTAATATATTTGATGCTAGCCTGAGTGTCACTCCTGTGTTCGCTCCCCAAGACAAATTTCAAGGCTTGCGTTGGCTTGTGCGTGATATCACCTCCCGCAAGCAAGCAGAGGAAAAACTGCGGTTAATTCAGAAAGAGAATTTAGAGTTACAAGAAGTTGCACACATAAAAACTCAAATGATGTCAGTTCTCTCCCACGAACTGCGTACACCTTTGAATTCAATTTTGGGGTTTTCCCAACTGCTGTTACAGCGCTACTATAATCTGTTCCCCGTCGAATTAAGAGACATGATCGAACGGATTATTAAAAGTGGCAAACATCTACTAGCACTGATTGAGAATATGCTTGACTTCTCCAAATTGGAGAGAGATAAACTAGAACTTAATCCAGAAGAATTTAACTTAGTGGAGCTGGTGAGAGCAAGCACAGAGGAACTGCGTTGTCTTGCTGAACAAAAAAACCTCAGCTTAGTTTTGCACGCAAATATTGAAAATCCTATAGTTATCAACGATAGCGTTCGTCTACGCCAAATATTGGTTAATCTGATTTCCAACGCCATTAAATTCACAGATACAGGCGGCGTGTTTGTGGAAGTACAGCAACGAAATCAACACCAAGTCGTGTTAATGGTTAAGGATACGGGCATTGGCATCCCCGAATCGGAACTAGCACACATTTTTCAAGAATTTTGGCAAGTTGATAAGTCTACCACACGCAAGTACGGAGGTATTGGTTTGGGACTGGCGATCGCTGATAAATTGGTTCGCCTCATGAATGGTAGAATCACAGTTGAAAGCACCATTAACCAAGGTTCCACTTTCCGTATACAATTACCACGCAATGTTAGTCGTTAGTCATTAGTTATCAGTTATCAGTTATCAGTTAAATCGCTTCCTCTATTGACTGTTCACTGTTCACTGTTCCTCAACCCTCTCGGCTATCCTCAACTTTGCAGAACGAGCGCGGGGATTATTGACAATTTCTTCTTCTTGTGCTTCTATGGGTTTTTTCGTCAAAACCTGCAAGAAGGGCGAATCTTTAAAACTATGCTTGACAATACGGTCTTCTAAACTGTGAAAGCTAATAATTGCAATTTTGCCACCTGGTACGAGAGCATTCGGTGCTTTGCTCAAAAAAGTTTCCAGGGATTTTAACTCGTTATTGACGACAATTCGTAACGCTTGAAAAACGCGGGTAGCTGGGTGAATTCTGCCGTAGCGGTATTTTGGGGGAACACAAGAGGCGATCGCCTCTGCCAATTCTGTTGTCATGTGAAATGGACGTTGTTGAACAATCCGTCTGGCTATGCGCCGTGACAACCTTTCTTCACCGTATTGAAAGAAAATATTTGCCAGTTCAGCTTCATCCCAATCATTAATCACATCAGCCGCTGTCAGAGATTGTCGCCTGTTCATCCGCATATCCAAATTTGCTGGGGCGCGAAAACTAAAACCCCGTTCAGATGTATCCAGATGATGAGAACTAACGCCCAAATCAGCAATGATTCCGGTATACTTGCTCAGTGGAAAATCGTACGCCGCAAAATTGCTATGAATAAATTTTACACGTTCACCAAACGCCCCTAATATCTTTTGCGCCGCAGCCAAAGCGTCCTCATCCTGGTCAATAGCCGTTACTCGCACATCGGGTGCAGCTTCTAAAATCAGGCGACTGTGACCGCCACCGCCTACCGTTGCATCCAAATAATGCCCATCGGGACGGACAGCCAAACCCTCAATTACCTGACCACTCAAAACAGGCACATGAAAAAAATCTTGTACCTCCATTCTCTCTATCTCACGCTTCATATAATAATAGTTGAACAAGTGCAACAAAACGAAACATCAAACGAAAACGCTCAACTGCCAACCTCTCTCCAACTTACTGCTTACTTCGCGTTCTTTGCTGCTACGCGGTTCCATTATAAAATTTTCCCAAACCGGAGAACACTCTTTTTATGGCAAGATTAGAAACCCGCACTGAACCCATGGTGCTGAACATGGGTCCCCACCATCCCTCAATGCACGGGGTGCTGAGACTGATTGTAACTCTGGATGGTGAGGATGTTATTGATTGTGAACCAGTACTCGGCTACTTGCACCGAGGAATGGAAAAGATTGCGGAAAACCGCACCAACATTATGTATGTCCCCTACGTGAGTCGGTGGGACTACGCAGCGGGGATGTTCAACGAAGCCGTGACTGTGAACGCCCCAGAAAAACTGGCAAACATTCCCATCCCCAAACGCGCCAGCTACATCCGCGTCATCATGCTGGAGTTGAACCGCATCGCTAACCACTTACTGTGGTTTGGTCCGTTCCTAGCTGACGTCGGCGCTCAAACTCCCTTCTTCTACCAATTCCGGGAACGGGAACTGATTTATGATCTGTGGGAAGCCGCCACAGGTTACCGGATGGTTAACAACAACTACTTCCGCATTGGTGGCGTGGCGGTGGACTTACCCTACGGTTGGGTTGACAAGTGCCTCGACTTCTGCGACTACTTCGTGCCTAAAATAGATGAGTACGAGCGCTTAGTGACTGATAACCCCATCTTCCGGCGTCGTGTTGAAGGTATTGGCACTATCACCCGTGAAGAAGCAATTAACTGGGGACTTTCTGGTCCAATGCTACGTGCTTCTGGTGTGAAGTGGGACTTACGCAAAGTTGATCACTACGAATGTTACGATGATTTCGACTGGGACGTCCAGTGGGAAACCGCTGGTGACTGCTTTGCCCGTTATGTCGTACGGATGCGGGAAATGCGCGAATCTGTCAAAATTCTTAGACAAGCCATCAAAGGACTTCCCGGTGGTCCCTACGAAAACCTGGAAGCTAAGCGCTTAGCAGCAGGCAAAAAATCTGAGTGGGATGCCTTTGATTACCAATACATCAGCAAGAAGATTTCCCCCACCTTCAAAATTCCTAAAGGTGAAATTTACTCTCGCATCGAAAGCGGTAAAGGTGAAGTGGGAATTTATCTGATTGGTGATGATAACGTCTTTCCTTGGCGGTGGAAGATTCGCGCAGCAGATTTCAACAATCTGCAAATTCTGCCTCATCTACTCAAAGGCGTGAAACTGGCGGATGTTGTCGTCATTCTCGGTAGTATTGACATCATTATGGGTTCTGTAGATAGATAAGGAAAATTTGGACTTTTGAACCGCAGATGAACGCCGATGGAGGCAGATATTTTTCTGTTCTCTCGGCGTTTATCTGTATGTATTTGGGTTTACAGTACTAGGACTACTTACGCAAAATAATGAAAAAATAAACCGCATAGACGCGGAGCGGTGAGACAGCGCTGCAGGAGGGTTTCCCTCCGTAGGCGACTGCGAACCCGATAGCCGTAAGGCGTGGCGTTAGCCATAGGGCTTCCCGCAGGGTAGGACGCAAAGAACACAAAGTTAAGAGGGTTTAAAAGGGTTTTTGCGTAAGTCCTAAATACGTTACCAGTTACCAGTTACCAGTTATTAATTGTTCCCTGTTCACTGTTTACTGTTCACTGTTCCCTGTTAAGCGTTCTTTTAGAAATCTTTATGCCTTCCAATCAAGAATTATGTAAAGCGATCGCACACCGGATCACGACAAGTCCCCAAAAGCGAATCACTTTCGCTGAGTATATGGACATGGTGTTATATCATCCGCAAACTGGTTACTATTCCACAAAGGCGCTGAAGCTGGGAAAGGAAGGTGATTTTTTTACTTCTGTTCACCTTGGTGCTGACTTTGGTGAGTTACTGGCGGTACAATTTTTCCAAATGTGGGAAATTTTAGGACAACCTGTGCCATTTTCTTTGGTAGAAATGGGAGCAGGTCAAGGACTGTTGGCTTTAGATCTTCTTAAGTATATCAAGCAGCAGTACCCTGATTTTTTCAATGCTCTGGATTATGTGATTGTTGAAAAATCTTCAGTTTTAAGGCAAGAACAACAGCAACAGCTGCGAGAATTTTCTGTACGCTGGTTCAATTTGGAGGAGATTCCAACTCACTCTGTCACTGGCTGCTTTTTTTCTAATGAGTTGGTGGATGCTTTACCTGTGCATCAATTTGTTTTGCAAGAAGGACGATTGCAGGAGATTTTTGTCACAACGCAGGAAGAGGGAACAGGGAATAGGGAGCAGGGAGCAGGGAGCAGGGAGCAGGGAGCAGGGAACAGGGAACACTCAAAAATTCCCGTATCTACTTCTATTCCTGTAGCATCATTTGTGGAAGTTGCAGATACACCTTCAACAACCAAACTTGAGGAATATTTTGAGCTTGTAGGAATAAATATCAGTTCTTACGCTGATGGTTATCGTAGTGAGGTTAACTTAGCTGCATTGGATTGGTTGAGTTTAGTGGCAGAGCGTTTGCAGCGTGGATATCTGTTGACGATTGATTATGGTTACCCTGCCAGTCGTTATTATAATCCTATGCGATCGCAAGGTACGTTACAGTGTTACTACAATCATCAACGCCATAATGACCCATATATCAATATTGGGACACAGGACATCACAACTCATGTTGATTTTACCACTTTAGAACGATGGGGCGATCGCTGCGGATTAGATAAAGTTGGTTTTACCAAGCAGGCGTTGTTTTTGATGGCTTTGGGCTTGGGAGAACGAATTGCTGCCCTCTCTTATACACAGCAACCCATCTCACAGTTGCTGCACCGCCGAGATGTCCTGCATCAGCTTTTAGATCCTCTGGGTATTGGTGGATTTGGTGTTCTGGTTCAAGCCAAAGGACTAACCAAACAAGAAGCTACACAACCATTAAAAGGACTGAGTGTGCCAGAGCAAATGCAAATATCATGAAAAATTAAGCTCTATTAACAGTGTGTTGGTGATTGTTGGTCTACTATAGCAGTGATTACATTCGCAATTATATCTTTTGGAGAGTAATAATTATGAGTTCTCATGATCTTTTGATGTTAGTGTTGCTACTGAGTCCAGGTCTTTTACTCTCAGTGATGATTATGGTGACTTTTGCAGCAGGTGGCTGATGGAGAAAGCGGGGACACTCTTGAGGGAGGGAGTGAGAAAGCCAACAAGCCAGACAAGTCTTGTTTTAGTGACTGCTTCACTCAAGCCAATTCCCCACTTTCTAAAGAATAGACGTCTTGCAAAAGTCATTTTTAGAAATTAAATAAATTCTGTGTGGTTGTAAATACCCACCAAATCGGATTTTTGCAAGAAATAATTCTGAAAACGAATGATGAGAAAAAGCGATCGCTTATCAAGGAAGGTAAAAAATGAAGGTAGCATTTCTGGGGACTGGATTGATGGGACTACCGATGGCTCAAAGGTTGTTAGAGGCGAATATAGAGGTTATTGCTTACAACCGCACCCCAGAAAAGTTAGAACCACTCAAAGCAGCTGGTGCTCAAGTGGTAAAACGCCCCTACCAAGCAATTAATGCTGCTGATTGTAGCATTCTTATGCTGAGTAATGCTGGAGCTATATACAGTGTTTTGCTTTCGGATAGGTCTTGGCAAACTGTTCCCGGACATAGCATTATTCAAATGGGGACAATTACTCCCACAGAAAGTAAAGAAATCAGAGATGCAGTTGTTGCTGCTGGTGGTGAGTATTTAGAAGCACCTGTTTTGGGTAGCATTCCAGAGGTCAAAGATGGCAAACTAATTGTGATGGTAGGCGCACACCAAGAACAATATCAACGCCACCTGGAGTTATTCAAACATTTTGGTCCAGAACCTTTACTTGTAGGTCCTGTAGGATCTGCGTCGGCGCTGAAACTGGCGTTAAATCAACTCATTGCTTCCCTGACAACAGCTTTTGCCCTGAGTGTTGGTTTTGCCCAGCATCAAGGTATCAATGTGGATTTGTTTATGTACGTTTTGCGCCAGAGTGCTCTTTACGCACCCACCTTTGACAAAAAATTGCAACGGATGCTTGAGAACAATTATGATAATGCGAATTTTCCGACAAAACACTTGATGAAAGACATAGATTTGTTCATCTCAGAGGCGAGATCTACTAGTTTAAATCTTAGTAGCATCGAGGGTGTACGCGACATCATAGATATGGCAATGAAAATGTCATTTTCTGATGCAGATTACTCATCAATCTTTTCTGCAATTAATGCATCAACTGATGGTGCTTAAAACTCCCCCCTAAAAGGCGTGGGAGTTTTAAGCAGATTTTCTACCTCAATGCTTACTGAGAAAAAATCAGAGCACTATAGGGACCGATCGCAAAACCAGCACTATGAGGCATATTATCCTTTGGCACTGCTTCAGCACTGACGGGATGTCCCCCTACGTTACCAAAATCGCTGCTGTAGCCTGCCCAATCGCTAGAAAAACGGCACCACCAAGTCCCCGAAGCGGGTAACCCTACACGATAAGAATCCCAAGTGCGATCAGCAAAATTTAAGATCACAATGACGTCATCTCCTGGGCCACCTTCATTCCAACGGTGGAAGGCAATGACTTTATTGAGGTTATCGACGACGTGACAGTTGATGTGCTGTCCTCTCAGCCCACGAGTGTTGTTGTCCCAATTGCGTCGAAGCTGACAAAGACGTTGATAAAGCTGAAATATCCCGTTAAAAGTATTTTTGCGAGACCAGTCAATTGGAACTTGATCAGTAAATTTTTGAATTGAGAAAACTTCTTGTCCCTGCCAAATCATTGGAATTCCAGGTGCTGTCAAAACTAAAGCTGCCCCAAGGGTGATTCGCTTTTTGGCGAACCAGGATTCAGGATTTGAGGGATCGATTCGGCGAGCTAGTGCATCATTATTGCCGGATTCATCGTGGGATTCAATATAGATAACCCGCTTAAAGACATCATCATTGAACCGGGCGTAAAGAGCGCGAGCAACTCCATCCATATCTCGAGATTGATCGCTGGGACTTTCTAAAGCACGTCGTGCTTCATGGACAAACCAATGCCATTCAGCATCAAAACCTGCCCCCATCTGTGGTGTTGGACGTGTTACCCATCCGTCATTGTGCCAATCTTCAGCAATGAAGATTTTATTTCTGGGATGGTGATGGAAAAAGTTTTTCTCATCACTAATCCAACGTAGTAAATTAAAGCCTTCGTTATTCCAGCCTTGACCGTTATTGAATCCCCAGACATTGCATGTGCTATCAATCCTTAACCCATCACAATGACATTCATCTAACATAAACATCACGTTATCACGGATAAATTGCCGTACTTCCGGACGTCCAAAGTCAGGTCGAGGTCCCCAGTCAGTTGCTTCTCTATCGTCGTTATAGAAATAAATCCCTCCATGTTCGCCTTGAGACCATCCATCAAAGCGCCTTAAACCTTCGTCTAAATCACTAGGACCAAAGTGATTAAATACGCTGTCAATAATAACGGCAATTCCTAAACTATGGGCGCGATTGATAAACTTTTTAAATTCAATAATCCCGCCATAAGTTTCCTCAATCGCAAATGGTAGAGCAATATTAAATCCCCAGGAAAAATCGGCGGCGAATTCACTGAGGGGCATTAGATGAACACAGTTGATACCAAGTTCAACTAGATGGTCGAGTCCTTTGGCTGCTCTTGTGAGGGTTCCGGGGCGATCGCCCGGATCATCATCAAATGTTCCTAAATGAAGCTCATAAATAACCAGAGAATTGTAGTCTGGCATCCGAAAATCGTCATCCGTCCAGGGAAACTCCGATTCGCGAACAATCGCTTTGCCAACTGAATTCGTGATTTGTTTGGCATAGGGGTCAATCTTATACAAGATTGCTCCTGTTTCACTATTAGTAATTTGATAACGATAAAGCTGATCGGGTGAAATTCCAGGGACATCACAAGACCAATAGCCATTATTTTCTGACGCTAAACTGACTAAGCTAGAAGGACTGGTGTTATCTTGGTCTCGGCTATTGTAAAAAGCAACTTGAACCTGGCGGGCGTTGGGTGCCCAAACGCGGAAAGCTGTGCCGCCAGTAAACACAATATTACCCATGCCTTCATGGGTACTGACTTGAGGCAATACTTTACTAGCTACCATTTTTCTCTAAATAAATTGAACAGGAATTCAACCTTAACCCTCAAGAAGTTGAGGATCAAGGTTAGGGTTCATTAAGGACGGACAAGTTTTACTAAATGATCGTTCAGCCGTAATGCAAGAGCGACTGCTGTTAGGCTAGGATTTGCTGCTGGAGAGGTCGGAAAGATTGACAGATCGCAGGCGTAAATAAACTCCTGGTCGAGAAACTTACCGTTTTCATCGACAACACCTTGTAATGCTTGCTGTGTACCTTTTCCAATATTGTTACTGTCTGTAACCTCCATATGGAGAGAGCCAACCTCATGGGCTACACCGCCAAGCCCACCATTACCAAATCCTTGATCCAACACCTCCCCCCCTAAAGCAGTCAGAATATTGTTGGTGATTTCTCGAACTCTAGTTTCAACTGTGTTGGGAAGTCCAGGATTTTTAATTTTGGCAATCGGGCGAAAATTATTGCCAGCATTAAACTCGATTTGATTGCCTAAAAGCAATTCCGTATTTGTGAGAAAAACGATTTCGCAAAGCATGTTACGCTTTGCGATATTTTCGCGGAAAATATCTTCATCCAAATACCGTCCTTGGTTAAAGTCTGCACCCAGTTCAATCAGAATATTAAAGGGGTCACGGATTCTATCTTCTCCTGGGTGTGGCTCAGTTGGTTGAGATACCACTTTTACAGATCCAAAACGATCATAAAAAGGCGAGGAGGGAGGAATAGAAAAATGTGTAAACGCGATGGGATGATCGGTAACACCCTGCCCTACCAAATCATTACCAATACCACTCCGTTTGGCAAGGCGTGCACTTTCAAAACACCCACAAGCAAGGACTACAAACTTGGCTGAAAATTTCTTTTCTTCCTTGGAAATAATATCCTGGGCAATGACTGCGCAGGGTTCCCCAGGTTCGATTCTGATGACTTGATGATGAGTGCGCACGGTCAAGTTTTGGAAACCCGCAGGACCACCAGTTCTTGATGATTCCAGTAGCAAATCTGCCGTGGAAAACATGCCAGTGGCGATAGTATTTGCTCCAGTCAGATTTTGTCTGACTGCCATTGGAGCATCAAAATGGCTGTATCGAGGAAGCTGTTCTCGCAAGACTCGATATATTTCACGTGTATAGTAAGTCGTTGGCGCGGTGGAACGACCCATCAAATCCTCAGCTAGTTGATAGTAGCGATCTTCGAGATCCCACTTAAGTCGAGTCGGCCAAAAATCCAACTCCCAGGAACTCATGCGGGGAATAAAACCGCCCCAAAAAACTGATCGACCACCCAAATTAAATCCTTGAGCACCTCCGTAGTTATTTTCACTACCATCAGCAGGCTGATCGTAATTAATCACCTGATATTGGGGCCAGCGCTCCCAGACGTGTTTTCTAAATTCACGAGGAAAATTGGGTCGAGGCAGATTTGCAATGTGAGTCTCTAGGGGAACTCCCCCAGCTTCTAGCACTAAAGTATCTAAACCGTTATCAGCGAGTTGATCAGCCAAGACACCACCAGCCATACCAGAGCCGATGACAATCACATCGTAGGATTTGCGGTCAGGGGCATTTGGAGGAAAAATATCAAAAAGTTTTACCTGAGTTTGACCGAGTTCAATAACAGGTTGAACAGGTAAACCAAAGCCAAACTCCCTTAGATAAAAAGTATGACGCTCGTTATCGGTGCCAGGAATATTAAAATCACCACCGTTAGACCAAATCTGCCGGTTTAGGGCAAACTTACAAACGAAGCCAGTTAAATACTTCGGATCGGCTAGCTCGAATATCCAGCGATCGTTTTGGTACTTTCCTGCAATCTCATTGTTTTGCCATCCATCTTTATCTGTTCGCAAGGTAACTTCACAGAAAGGTGGAATGTGGGCAATAGTAACTAATTCGACAAAAATCATAAAAAAATACCTTTCATTCGTGAATGAGGAGACTCAAAATATTAAGGAAGAGTCAAAATCACACTGAAGCCAATTCTGAGTCAAGGTTAAAAATTTCACGAATTTCAGATGCACCCAAGGCACGGTTATAGATGCGAACCTCATCAATTAGTCCTTCAAATTCCCCATCCACGACCTGAAGCGCTGGTCCATTTTCTTCCCCACCAATAGTGACAGGATTATCATCTACTAGAATATTTCCACTCAGAGGGCTAGTGTCAATTTCGATGCCATCAACAAAAAGACGCATGATATTTCCATCATAGGTTCCTGCCATATGTATCCAGCGATTGCTATCTGGAGTACCACTGTAAATCTCGCCTTCACGCAAAGTGCCAGCGTCATCTGTGCCAAGATGCCACTTATAATGCATTACGTCATTTTTTGGACCAAAGCCTAAATAAAACTGATCAGGATGCAAAAGAGTACCAACTTGTCTAGAAACGACAACTTTAAAACCTACCGGGGCTACATTTGGAAATACCCAAGCTGTCACAGTAATCTGATCAACCAGGCTATTCAGGCTTGCCGAACCAGGAATACTGACATGTGAGTCATCGCTACCGCTAAGTTCTACCGCTTTGCCGTATCTGCCGTCACTTCGAGTGCCATTGATGATCAAGCCACGATTATCATTGCCTGATCTATCCAGGACAGTAGTCCCTTCCGCTTCATCAAATTGCCAATAGCCTATCAATCCATCATTAATGCCCATGGAACTTTCTCCAAAATCACTTTCTTTACAAGTAGGACTTACGCATTGACAAAAAGTTTCTTGTATGCATAAGCTCTGGTTTGAGTTGCTCAACAGAAGTCAAGCACTCATATCCTTAACTTGTCTGCATTCTTAATAGATGTAAGACGAATCAACTTATGCAGTTTTGTAGTGAGCGTTAGATTGGGAACCAAATACTAAATTTGCGCGTTTATACATACCCATAACACCAGACGCACCTTACGTGCTTGACGTTTTCCATCCACCGGATAATCCAGTGACGGAAATTTCACTTGCTCAAATAAGTAGCGTTTTTGTCAACCCCTACACAGGCACTATTATGAGTAAGCAGAGATGGAACGAGCAACTGATTTCTTTAGCCGTTGATTTGCATTGCAATCTGCTAGCTGGAAACACTGGAAAAACAATCGTTGGTATCGTATGTTTTCTAGTTCTAGTTCTCAATATTACAGGAGAGTTTGGGAATGTGTATCTGTCGCATTCTTTTTTCAAATTGGTATTACTTTCTTCCTGGAGGGGATTTTATTGTTTAAGTGACTTCAAGCGATAAGCCTCTGGACTTCGACGGTGAGCGCGGTCCCTGAGCTTGCCGAAGGGCAGTCGTTCGCGCAGCGTGCGCTTTGCGCATACGCTTTAGCTCTTGCGTATCGCCGGTTATTAGCAGTCCAAACACAAGTTACTAGTTACACATATGCCTGCTCCAAACTATTCATGGTAATATGATTAGGCTGGGTTCTAACTAACTCAAGCCAAGTTTTAATAAACCGATAGTTAGTCAAATCAAAGCCACCCTCATCAGCTACGTGAGTATAAGCGTAGAGAGCAATATCTGCTATTGTGTAACGGTCTCCTAGAAAAAACTGCCTAGTTGTCAAATGTTTTTCCATGATATCGAGAGCCACGTAACCTAACTCTCTTTTGGCAGTCAAAGTTTGCTGGTACTCGGATGGTGCGCCAAGATAGCGAGTGATGTAGCGAGCGATCGCAAGATTTGGCGCGTGGCTGTACTGCTCAAAGAAAAGCCATTGTAATGTTTGAGCATGTTCGAGTCGGTTACTTGGTAAGAAATTAGTGCCTTCACTGAGATAACACAAAATAGCGTTTGACTCCCAAAGAAATGTTCCTGTCTCAGTTTCTAATAAGGGGACTTTTCCATGAGGGTTTTTAGCCAAAAAATCAGGAGTACGATTCTCTTTTTTCAGAATATCAATATTTACCCATTCAAATTGTCTACATAACTGTTTCAATAATAACTTGACTTTGTAACAGTTACCTGATTCGTTAAACCCATAAACCCTAAGCATCTAATTGTCTCCAAAAAATTATTAATCGTCATTGAGATTGAAGCAATGAGACAGTCGTTTACGACTTCAAAACAGGTAAATGTTTAAGCATCTCCTTGTATGAAGTTCTGTCTCAAAAAACTCTATCCTGCTATGGCAATCCGATTTGATTTGTCAGAATCGCTTGCGCAGACGCTTAATAGGGAACAGGGAACGCTTAACAGTGAACAGTGAACAGTAAACAGTGAACAATTGATCACTGGTAACTGGTACTGTGGGTACTTGATAACTGATAAAGTGTACGTTGCTTCGCAAAAACCAAAGAAGAGTCCTATCTTTTGGCGCAGTATACTTTAAGATTGACCCACGACCAAGCTCAAATTAAAAATTAAAAATTCAAAAAGAATTAAAGAATTTTTAATTCATGCATTTTTGAATTGCATGAATTTTGGATTTTAGTTTGGATTGGACCAACAGTCTTGCGCCAAGAATTTCTGAATGGAGGTATAAAAAGCGCAGCATCATTATTTCAAGCCCCCGGATTCATGAGCCAGGTGCTAACAGCGGGTTTCCCGACTTGTAGACGCCGGAGGCGGTGAGACAGCGCTGCAGGAGGTGAGACCAGTGCTGCGGGAGGGTCTCCCTCCGCAGGCATCTGGCGAACCCGAAGGGGTTTCCCGACCTAGGCGACTGCGTTCGCGTAGCGTCTCCGCAGGAGATACCCGAAGGGCTTCCCGCTTTCTTAGCACCTGGCGTCTGTGGGGTTCTTAATTTTGAACTTTGAATTTTGAATTTTGAATTAAGCGAAGGGGTGACGTACCGCTATTAATCTACCTGCTGCACCTCCGGTATAAGTATTTGTCTTTGTTACTTTTGCTCCGCTAGTTTCTATTAATTGGATAAAATCAGGCATCTTTAACTGATTAATAATGCTTTGGGCTAAGTAGCGATATGGAGTTGTATCGGCAATAAAAGGACGTACAATCTGGGGTACAATCTTACTCATCCAGATAGTATAAATGTTTCTCCACAGCACAGGTTTTTCTGGATAAAAATGGTCGAGTATGAGTAAACGTCCTCCTGGACGTAGGACTCTTAACATTTGTGCAAGTGACACTTCACGATTTGGAAAGTTACGGAAAGTAAACGCCGTTACCACTACGTCATATGTGCAATCAGGGCGAGGAATTGAACACACATCACCTTCAAAATAGTTACTGTCAGCGTCCATGCTACGAGCTACGCTCAGCATTCCAGGGGAAAGATCCATTCCCTCAATTTGTATTCCAGGATAGAAGCGATTCAAACATCTGGTAGACTCTCCAGTACCACAACCAACATCTAGTATTTTTTCACCTGGTTGCAGTTGTAAATCGCGTAAAGCTTGTCGATACCATAAACTAGTGTGCCCAAGAAAAACAAGAGTTCTTAAGAAATCATAACGAGTAGCAATATCGTCAAAGAGATTACGAATATAGTTGCGTTTGTCATCTCCTTCTAATTTGGTTGCTTGGGTTGGAGTGACAGAGGAGTAATTTGTGTTCTGGGACATTTTAGTTTTCTCACTGATGTTGACTTGGTTGTTAAGTAGTTGGATAAAAATATTATGCGTCCGCCGCGTTAGCGCAGCAGGAAAGGGAGGGCATACGAAGCGTAAGCACTCCGGACATAGTGAAGTTTATTTATGTCCACTTATAGCAGGGAACGCTTAACAGGGAATAGACTTGAAAGTCTCTTGGTGAGGGTGTTTTCTCATTAGTTCGTGTCCTAATCTACCTGGCGACTGCTATACTTAATAGTCATTAGACACTCGGAAGTAAAAATCCGATTCCTAATAAGAGTCCAAGGCTCAAGTACATGGACACAGCAATAAACTTAGAGTTACTCACCTGATTAGGCTGGTCATGATAATTATTGACATGAGTAAATAATTTCAGAGCGTAAAAAAGACTTAGAAAACTTAGCAAACTCAGCGGTGGAAATATTTTTAATAAAACGAAGACAGCAATTAAAAAATATATTCCATATCCCCACCAAGACAAAACCTGCGCAGATTTTGCGGTACCCAAACGTACAACAGGTGAATACTTCCCTCCAGCTAAATCATCTTCAACTTGGTGAAAATGCGAGCAGAACAAAATTAAGCAGGTTACTAATCCTACAATGACTGAAGCAGCTAAAGCAGTTAGGGACCAAGTTGGATTTTGATTGTAATAAGCTGCACTCACAGACAATGGACCATAGGTGATGAAGCAAATTATTTCACCTATACCTTTGTAGCCGAATCGAAAGGGAGGCCCTTGGTAACTGTAACCTAACAAACATGCAAGTAAAACTAAGATAAGAAGTGTGACATCTTTTTGCCAAAAAGCTAATAGCGATGTTGTTAATACACCTATAATTAAAAAGGAATTACCAAACCACAACCAGAAATTTGATGTTTCTTTGCCCGTCAAATTAATAAGAGAGTGTAGTTTATTGACATCTACCCCTGTTTCAGCATCAAACACATCATTACTAACATTAACCCAAACCTGAATGCAAATAGATGCAAATAAAAAAATCAAAAAATTTGTGGAATTAAAGTTTCTAGTCTCTGCGATCGCCACAGTTGTACCCACCCACAGAGGTATGAGAGCAACACTGTAAATAGGAAGCTTAATTGCAGCCCGCCAAAGTTTACTTCTAGATGAATTATCTATTACTGTTGTCATTTGCAAAAACTTTTTTCAAAAGGAACTTAACTAAGTGAACCGGAATAAACCAGGGTAAATTACTTCAGCTAAATTGCTTGCTCGTAAATGAAATGGGACTTTTGGGAACTTATAAAGATATTTCAATATTTTCTCCCTAGAGTCGTATTTCTACAATTGTTCTGATGGTAGTTGTGATGTTTTCTTATGATAAATGAAAATGGTAATTGACAAAAAGAAAATTAACTTAAGTTAAAAAGATGTTTTAAGGGTTCCTTCCAACGAACTCTGGTGGGCACATACTGGGCGATGGTCCCAAAAGGGCAATTGCCGGATGGGCAAACTTATGGCAGGATATCGCATTTGTGCATAATTAGCAACTTGGGTTATTAAGGCAATCAATCAACAACTGTTTTGCATTGTCATATTGGGTTTCATCATCCGCCACAAGACTATCGAGTTGGCGTTTCATCAACTGCAACAGGTAGTCTGGGTTTGGCAACATCTGGACTGCGAACAAAAAGACTTCTCGCCAGCGTTTCTCACTCATATGGCAGACAAGGTTTTGAAAAGCTTCTTGTGCATGTGATGGTGGACTAGCAACAATTTTTCTGGCAGCAAAGTATTTCTGAAAGATGATGTGGCCAAAGGAGTAAATACCTCTTGCTCGCTCAACCAGTAAACCATGCTGAGCTTCTATAGATTTCAAAATATCTTCGCTGTCAACTTGAAGTGTTTCTAAAAAGGTGCTATTCTCAGGAGATGTATGGATATGATGGGATATCCCTTGCTTAACGGCACTTACCTTGAAGAAGTACTCGCCACGTTCAAAGGTCGTCCAAGCAATTTGACTTAGCATATCTTCTTTATCCTGCCGAGATTGTTTATAAACCTGATTTCGCTCAATACCGCGTTTGGCATCCCATTTTTTGAGTAATAAATCTACTGCTTCTTGATAAAGCTGCAAACAATGAGTTGGAAAATCTGCTGTTTCGTCAAACACCAAGCATAACAGAGTCAGCAGCAAGGGATTACTTGCTAGTTCTTTAAGCGGCTGACTTGCTTGCAGCTTTTGCACAAAGCGTTCTGCTTGTAGCGTATCTTGAGCTTGAAACCATTTGGCGGCAAAGTCAGCGATTTGTTGGTCATCAAAATCGGCAACTTCCACTTCGGTGAATTCTTCAAAAGTATATTCCAGCGCTGCAATCCGGCAAGTTATAACTATAGAATTGGCACAAAACCGCGTTGAAACGTTGCGAATCTCCTGTAGCACTCGGTTAAGCTCAGTTTTTTTGACTTCATCTAATCCATCTAATAAAAGTAGCGATCGCCCTTGAGTCAAAAGCGTGAGAACTGTTTGAGGTTCAACAACTCCACATTCCTCAAATTGTACTGTGATGTAGTCCAACAAGCTTGGTTGCCCTTTAGTTTCAGCAAAGTCCTTAAGGGTGATAAAAATTGGGACAAGATTCGACAAAAACTGATCGGAATTACATTGAGTTGCTACCCATTTCAAAAACGTCGTTTTACCCGAACCTGGTTTTCCCCAAATCCAATGCTTGTTGTAGCGTTCTACCCTTTCGAGTCCTGAGATCCGTTTTTGGTAAATCTTGTTCTTGTCAGAACTCTCATACAATTGAGCAAGGGAAAGCCGCCTGCGTCCAGTGACTCTCTCTAAAATATAGACATCAGTGTATATACTCTCCAAGCTTACTGGTTGCTCTTTATCTAGGAGCCGAATTATGCTACAACGTCTGGCAATACTGTCGTGAACTTTTTCTCGTACAGTCTGCACCAGACTCTCCATCTGGGAAGTACTTGCTGCATCATCTACATCTGGAAGTGAGCAGAAACTCGCAATCTCATCCCATTCCAATCCTAGTTTTTCGCAGATTGTGACAAAAATATAGCGATCAACTGGTTTACCTTGAAAAAACTTGCTAACTGGCTGACGGCTAATACTCAGTTCCTCAGCTAACGCCTGCTGCGTTAGTGAATTACGAATCAGCGCAGCTTGCGCTTTTTTCATACCCTCAGCAGATGCTTGAAGCGATCGCCGGCTCATTATACTCCATCAGAAATAGTTGTTATATGTATATTAGCTGATTTTTCATAAGTCATGCATAAGTCATACAATACTCAATCTATACTCTCACCTTAACTCACTCAGGAACATAGAATACTGGAATTGTAGTTACTTGACATCTCTTACATCAATTCAATTTATCGGATAACAAATGATGAGAATGTCAAACGAGGTGAAATAATGACTGGAATTAACGTGACAATAGATGCTCCTTGCGACAACGACGTAATGCAACCGCTGTTGCGGATAGCAAGGGGGTTTCAAGATTATCTGAATTCACTACACCCGGACGAAATTAAATGTTTGGCGGAACAAATGGAAAGCACTTCTAGTAAGGCAAAGTACTCTAAGGCTGAAATTGAGTTTGCTGCCAAACTTGGTGCCAATAAAATTAGTGATGAAGAGCGAAGTAAATTAGAATTTGCTGCCTTGACTAAAAATTTTCACTGGAGACAAGAGTTACTCAAATCTTCATTAACTGCTCCTCAAGTCGCCCAAATGCTCAATACAACTCGTCAAACTCCGCATGATCGTTTAAAAAAGAACAGTTTAATTGCAGTTCAAGACAATGGAGTTTGGAAATTTCCCACCTGGCAATTCGATCCTCAAGGACCAGATGGCGTCATTGCTGGACTACCAGACGTTTTAAATGCTCTCAATGTTCCTGCTATGTCCAAAATTAGTTGGTTAACTCGACATAACAAAGCTTTAAACGGGCTTACGCCCATAGAAGCCTTGAAAAGCGGTCAAAAAGAGGAAGTTATTGCTGAGGCGTGTTCCGTGGGAGTCTATTGACGATGTATTAGAGTTCATTCATCAAATGGTACTAAATTTACAAACCCAGGTGTTCCCAGCCACCTGGGTTTTCAGTATTTTTATTTATAAAAATGATAATTAAGAAAATTACTGAAGTTATACTAAAAATTTTTATTGAACTTACAAAAAATTTCCGGAATGATGTGTATAGCTTGTGGATCTTCCAGCTGACAGAGTTTCTAACTTTAGATTCTGCTACGTTTCAAGGCTAATGGAACGCTAAATCTCCGAATTTTATCTATCAATCGGAACAGGAGTAACAAATGTGGTAATAATAACATCCCCCCCTTCTTGCCTTCGCAAGCCGAGACCAAAATTTTATAGATTAAAAAAAGGAACAGAACTTTTAAGAATTTTTCGCCCCGACGAATTTAATACTGACGCCCTAACCTTTCGTTTTTGGGGTCCACTTCATCGCTTTGACCATCATTTGGGAGAGTGTTCCTGTGTTGGTGTTGCACAAGAGAATAATAATACTTGTGGGTTGTGGACAGAGGAGATACTTATCCCAGAAAAACATTTTGCTGCTCCTGCTTGCTATAAACCATTGGAACGCAAAGCATGGAAAGATCCAGAACGTGGGATATACTATGCTGCGCCTGCACCTTTACTTTCGAGCTGTTTAGTGGAAGTTTTTGGGGATACAGGCTGTATAGAAATTACTGACCACCAGATTGCTATGATCACTTGCACAAGTCGCTTAAAATTATTGGATGTACGTGGTTCGGGTGCAATGCGAGCTGGTGCGAATGAGGCAACATTAGCAAAGACAGACAAACGCGGTATGAGTCAAGCTTGGTCGCGCTACTTTTATGAACAAAAAGAAATATACCCTGACATTCAGGGGATTATTTACCACAATGCTCATAATGGTGAAGAGGCGATCGCAATTTATGAGTCTGCTAAAGATCTGCTCACCTGTCTACCAGAAAGCATTTACTCACTAAAACATGAATTGTTCCGGGGTGCAATTCTAAAAGCTGCAGACGAAAATAATCTTGAAGTGGAGCGTTATTGGTGATTCTCACGCTCCGTTGAAAGCTAAAACAACACAAACAAAAGTATGGATAGTAAATCCGATAATTCTGAGTCTGGTAAAAGTGTAATTGCTAGGGAAGCAGTAGATTGGCTACTGCAACGCATCTTCCAACTTCCTAAAAAATGGTTAATTATTAGTATTATTCTTATTCTTCTAAGTACTTGTGAAGTAGGCTGGAGTAAAAAAGAATTATTTTCATTTAAATTTAAAGTTACAAATACAACAGCTATTTTTTTGTCGTTGATTTGGTTACCATCTATATTAAAAGTTTTTGCTTTAAGTGGAGGAGCACTCAAAACACCTTTGGGAGAAATTGGTGGCTCAGGTATGAAGACAATGCTAGAATCATTAACTGGTGATTCACTCGGATTTCTTATTGAGCAAACTAAGAAAGCAGAAGAAGTTGCTCCACCGAAACAGCAAGAAGAAATGCGCCAAATTCGTCGAGAATGGCAGAAAGTTTACGCATCAACAGTTCCTGTGTCAGACGCCAGACAAGAAATGGAGCGCTTAGCCGAACGCTATAAGGAACTAAGAACGACAATGCCTTTTGGAGCACAGCGAACATTTGAGATGGAATCTGTGAGTGGACGCATGCGTGCTTTAGCTCCAGAAGTTAAATATACTGTACAAGAAGTTAAAGACCTTCTGCAATCAGATGACCAAGGTAAACGTTTACTAGGACTTTCTGTTGCTGAGTGGTCTAGTGATGTAATTTATTTTGATTTGGTTTTACACTTAGTTAATCGTTCAGAAACAGCGTTTGAGCAAACAAGTGCATTGCGGGCAGTTGGAAAAATGGTGTCTAAATTGGATGCTCACCAGAAGAAAAATTTACAAGCAGCAATCATTGAACAGCGTAACTTCAATGAAGAAGAAAAGCGTTGGATTAAGCCTAATTCTAATCGTTGGGTATTGAGCGATCGCATTTTATCAACGCTCAATGAATTAGTGTGACTTGCAGTATTTTGAAGTTTTTTAACGTTGAGCAGAATTTACCAGGACTAAAGAGCTTCCAACCCCAAATCCCAGATTTCACTGAGATGATATTTGGTGAATCAAAGTAAGGTGAGCACTGCTTTAATATATTTTCAGATTTTGGTAGGTAATGCCCACGCTACAAGCTTGTGCCTTTACAAAACTTAATTCAGTATATAAGGCGTATATACTTGTACTTCTATCAATATATAAGTCCTAATTGCAAAATTCTCAAATTTTCTACCTTTCCTACTTTTTTTATAGAAATAACCTAACTTTCTCACTTTTAATAAATACAGAGATCTGCTAGTATTTAGGCTGATTTGTAAAGTAAAAATACTTTTTGATTTGAAAATAAATTCATATTTTGTCAATTTTCCGAAAAAGTTAGCGCTTTAAGCATTCTTTTTCAGATAAAGTTAGCTTGAGGAGTGCCTATCGTGGACAAGATTCAACTGGCTTTGGTTGTTAGTTACCTACTGATAACCTGCTATTTTTTTGTGAATTGGTTAATTTTTTCTATTCGGCATCCAAACTCTTCTCCAGAAGGAAAGTTTTTAAATTTGGTGATGCTTGTAATAACAACTGGCTTATGGTTTGTGATTATTCCTATGTCTTATCTAGAAATCTTGAAGACACGGAAACTAGAGGTTAGCATTTTTATACCTGTTATCGTTGCGTTTTTTGCGTTCAGCATGTATCTGTATGCATTTTTGACAAGTTAAGAAAATTGCTTTGACCAACTAACAACTAATAACCCACTCATTACAACTTAGGCAGAATCTCCGGTAACAATTGACCAGGAACTTTAGACAAAGCTAAATTTTGCCCCTGTATGCCTAATTCACTGTGGAAAGCACGAATCGTCTTGACCACATAACCAAAAGTTGTTTGATAAGCTTCAGGTTGTTTACTCATTCCATTCAAAGCTTGCAAGTGATTATCTAATGCTGCTTCTAAATGTTTAGAACGAGTTGCTTTCTCACCATCAAAATACTGGTCTGTTGCTAATTGAAAATGAGCGAGTGCGAGATTATTGTGAGTGGCTAACAGATCAAAATTCAAAGGCATACCGCTAAGTGAATGAGCAAGGGTAAGTGCTTCTTCATATGAACTAATGCACTGTTCTAACAACTTTTGCCGCTCATCTTTGGAAGTTTGTGATTGATTTGCTAGGTGCCAATAGGCAGTTCCAAGGTTATTTTGGGTGGCGGCGCAAGCAGGAGGAACATTAGCAGGAGTTCGATATTTCAGTGCTTCGCGGTAAGCATCAATAGCGGAGTGCAGATTTTCTGGTGGTTGTTCGTACTGTGCAATATTCCAGTATGCCGTGCCTATATTGTTTTGAATCATCCCATATTTAAGCGGTTCTTCCTCGGGATTGTAATAAGCAAGCGCGAGTTTGTAAGCTGCAATGGCTTTCTTGAGATGCTCAACTGGTTGATTGTATTGTGCTAAATGCCAGTAAGCTGTCCCTAAATTGTTTTGGCAAGCAGCATACTTTAATGGTTCTATTTGAGCCGTACGCAGGGAGAGTGCTTCGCTGTAAGCTAAAACTGCTTGTTGCCAGTTTTCAGCAGGGTTAGTAAAACGAGCCAAATCACCATAAGCTGTCCCTAAATTATTTTGTACGCGAGCATATGTTTCAGGGTGGCTTTCTGATGAAATCAGCTTCAACGCCAAATGATAAAATTCAATTCCTTGCTCTATGTAAGCTTGTCCCTCCTCAGAATTGGGTGGTGTGCGGTAAAGCATCCAGTAGAGTGTACCCAAGTCATTTAAGGTATCAGGAACTTGGGGTGAATCGTCATCATGAGTGATTGATTCTTGATAGGTAAGAATTGCCACCATTAAGTTTTCTAAGGTAGGCTGTCCTTGTTCAATACGAAGGCGATATAAGTTTCCTAGGTGATGATAAGCTGCTCCTAGCTTGACGTTTGAAGCTTGTTGGGCGTGTAATTCTTCTATCTCCTCCAAAATTTGCTTGACTTGTAAGTTGTGTTCATCGTCTTGAGCAATTGCCGTGTTCATCGTTGCTAGTACTAGCTCTGCTAACTCTTTGCTAATATGAGATGTCTGCTGAGGCAATGAGCTATCCTTGGTACTGACTTTATCAGTGGATTCCTCTTGAAGAGGTTGGTTTGTTAATTTTTCCGATTTTGACGGAGGAACCTCCTGCGGTTTTTGTCCACTATTCACTAATGTTTTTGTTGGAAAATCGAAATCATCTTGAATGACTGATTCTTCTAAAATAGGTTGCTCAACATTGGCTAACTCCAAACTTCTAGAACCAGAAAAACGTTCTGGTGAGGTTTTGTTTTGATTTGTCGGTGTGGGTTCTCCAGCGAAGACAAAAACACCAGTACGGTAACGCCAAAACTGTGGTGCTGATTGCTGGATAGCATATAACCAAGGACGCGGCACCCACAACAGTAAACTGGATTCAAAGTTAGACAGTTGTTGCTCAGTCAAACGCAGATAGTGCAAAAATAGCCGCTGTACTGCTACTGGTTGTTTAGTGAGATGTTCTACACCTACAATCTGAAACGCTGGTACTGGTAATGATCGCCCTGGATTGTCTTTCGATGCTCCAACAATCGGTGGTGGATAATTAGATAACCACTGATTTATCTGAGCTATAAGATTAGGATCGCTTAAATTCAGCCGCAAGGTGACTAATCGGGGATAGGCTGGTGTGCTAGCTTCCTGTGTATTTGATGGCTGATACAGCACTTGCCCAACAGGATAAGCCAAAGTTGAATGCAAACGCGCCGCCACCTGATTTCTCAGGTTTAAATCATCACACACCGCCAAAAAGATTTGTCGTCTTAAACCGAGACTAAGAGCAAGTTTTAGGCGATGATACACTTGCCGATTCCACGCAAAATTATCTGAGTGTGTACTTTCATTTACGCTCATGGCGGCTAGAGAGCCAAAACGCAGTGGATATACCCCCTTGGGGTGCATGCAAACAGCCAGTAAATCTAACCATGACTAGAATTTTCAGGTCATTGTTGCTTTGCTCAGGATAAATCTATTCATGGAAAGATCAAAGAAGCTAAGTATACAATTACACTTTAAACCGAAAAAATCTTTGAAATAACTTATTATAAATATTTATTATATATAACAATAACCCAGGCTCCGATAAAACCCTGAGCCTGAGAAAACTTAAAAAATGAAATTACTAAGTTCCTAATATAACTCTTTATCAACCAAGGGCGGAAACAGAGAAAGCGACAAAAATCAAGGCACTAACTAAAATTGTAGCAGTAATTCCCAATATAACGTAGTTTCGCTTTTGACCATCGCTAGGAATTTCTGCTTTATAAATTTTGGGTTCACGGGCAAAGTTATTTAGACGACCACCCTCTTCAGTTGTGTAAGGCATGAGTATAATTCCTTATTATGTTCATTCATTTAATTTAACATAAACGTTATATTTGCTCTTAAACATATGATACAAATCGTTATTTTAGTCATTAGTTAGGGAACAGGGAACAGGGAACAGTTCCCTGTGTTTCTTAAAAGTTTGATTCAGGACTAACTAGTAATCGTCCCAGTCAAGGGTGAACTGGCAATAGCATAACTTTTGAGAGGCATTCTGCCAGCAAGATAAGCCAAACGACCTGCAACTGTTGCCAAATTCATGGCATGAGCCATTGCAGGCGAGTTTTGTGCCAGGGCGATCGCACTATTAATCAACAAAGCATCTGCGCCCATTTCCATTGCTTGCGCCGCCTCTGAAGGTGCTCCAATGCCCGCATCTACCACCACTGGCACCTTAGCATTTTCAATGATGATTTGAATATTTGCAGTCGTTTTCAATCCTTGTCCGGAACCAATGGGTGAGGCTAAAGGCATCACCGTTGCACAGCCAGCTTCTTCCAAATGCCTCGCCAGCATAGGGTCTGCATTGATATAAGGCAACACAGCAAAACCTTCTTTCACCAACTGTTCTGCTGCTTGTAAAGTACCAATCGGATCTGGTAGCAAATACTTAGGGTCAGGAATCACTTCTAATTTAACGAAGTTGTTGTCTTCCTGTCCTAAAAGTTTTGCCATCTCTCGCCCCAAACGTGCGACGCGAATTGCCTCTTCTGCTGTTTGACAACCGGCGGTATTAGGTAACATCCAGATTTTTGTCCAATCTAATGCTTCGGCTAAACCTTCATGTCCTGGGGCATTGGTTTGTACTCGCCTTACCGCAACAGTGACAATTTGACAACCACTTGCAGTCACACTTTGCTGCATATCCTCGATGCTGCGATACTTGCCAGTTCCCGTCATCAAGCGAGATTGGAAAGTTTTTCCGGCTATTTGGAGTGGTGAATCTTCCAAAGTGCTGAGTTCTGAGTTTCGTAGCTGAGATTTGTCGAAGTTCTCAGTTGTGAGTTCTGAATTCTGAGTTTTGAGTGTGGGGTAAGTAACCATTGGGGTAGTAGATGACTTGGTGTGGAAGCGCGAGTAGTGGAAATCACAGAGTAAAGGGTCTGTTTTTTGTTCGAGAATCAAATCAGCCAGCAATCTTGCTGTTATAGGTGCTAGAAGAATACCATTACGATAATGACCTGTGGCAATGGTTAAGTTTTCACAAGGACTGGTGCCAAGAATAGGTAATTCATCTGGAGTTGCAGGACGAAATCCCCACCATAACTCCTGAATGGGGTAATTTTGTATTTGAGGAAATAGACGAATAGCTCTTTGTAGTAAGGTTTGAATTCCTACTGGTGTGTTGTGGGGAGTTAAACCGACATCTTCAACTGTCGCACCAATAATAATTCGTCTGTCGCGCCTCGGTACTATGTAAATTTTCTCTCCATACAAAACCCGTGTCAAGGGCAAATCTGGCACAAATTCTGGTACTTTCACACTCAGCATTTGACCTTTGACAGGACGCACCGGCAAAGGAAACAATGAATTTGACCAAGCACCTGCTGCCAAAACGTAATGTTGTGCATGAAGGACTCCTGTACTCGTTTGCACACCAACAACTTGCCGTTGCTGCTGTTGAATTCCTTCTACGACAATACCTTCTTTGAGTTCAACGCCAAGGGATTTAGCCGCTGCTAGCAGGGCTTGCGCTAATGCCCTATTATCTACTTGTGCGTCTTCAGGATACCACCAACCCCCAAGGACTTCTTCTCCCAATCCTGGCTGATATTGATGAATGGCTTCTTTTTCTAGCCAGTAAGCAGGGGAAGAGGAATCAGGGAGAGAAGTTTCCCTCCCTCTGTCACTCTTTTCCTGTTTCGCCGCTTTTTCCCCTTGTCCCCTTGTCTGGTCTTGATAAACTGGAGCCAGGATACCGCAGGACCAATAACCAGTATTGATACTAGTAAACTCTTCGAGCTTACGCGTCCAGTCAGGGTATAAATACAGAGAGCGCGTGCATAACTCTTGCATTGCCTGGTCTGAGATTCTTTCAGCACCAGGTGCTAACATCCCAGCTGCAGCATGAGTCGCAGCAGCCTGAATATCGCGGCTGACAACTGTTACTTTGGCACCGCGTAACTTTAATTCAATGGCGATCGCCATACTGATGACGCCGCCACCAATAATTAAAACGTCACTAGTCATTAGTCATTAGTCATTAGTGATTAGTCAAGAGTCAATAGTCAATTGTCAATGGACTTTGGACTAATAACTCGTGACTTATAACTCATAACGCATAACTCATAACTTGTAACTCATAAGTTGCAACTTCTAACTTATGAGCTACTACCATAAGGCACGAATTGGTTCGTTGCTCTGATTCTGATTTGTGTCTTTAGGTGATTGATTGTTTCCTGATGATTTACCACCTGATGATTGACCACCTGTTGGCTGGTTGTCAACAGCGTCTGTGTCATCATCTTGTTTTTGGCTATTATTTGTATTGCTGTTCTGATTTGTCTGAGCAGTAATGTTGTTTTTCCTGTCCGCAGAACCGTTTCCAGCCGCAGTGCTATTAACATTAATATTAGCTGGGAGAACTTTTGATTCTTTCGGTGCTTGTGTAGTTGTGGGTGTAGGTGCTTGTGCACTATTTTGTCCACCCATAGGAAAACTAATGCCTAGCAATGTCCCGAGCAAAATTGCTAAGCCTCCAGCCATAAGAATAAGTGGTGTCCATCTACCCATATCGTTAATTTCTCCGTCTTAAGCTTGTGATGTCCAAAGTTTTTGAGAACCTGGGGTTCCGCTGAAAATTAATTAAATCTTGTCAGTTTCACATTGCCCAAAACCTTGGTTTGACATGGCTTACGCACCCAAGATAACCGAAGAATGGGGAGCTAGTGACCGCCGCGTTTTTTGCGCTTGAGCTATTGACACTTTACCTTCTAGAAGAACTGCACAAGGATCGCAGCTACCAAGGTTCCAATAGTCTACTACCTTAGCATCGTTATTGTAGAGGTCAACACCTTTTTGCAGCAATATTTGCGGCAGATTGGCTCCGCGTTCGCCCGTATAGTGCCAAGGCGTTTCTGAATGAAACTCTTGTCCTTGTCTGACAAGGGCGAGTAGCCCAGCTGTCTTACCTTGAGTTTGTGCCTTGGGCATTTGTGATCACTAAATTAGGTTTTTGTTGTATTGTAACAATTCATTTCGATGCCGAAAAATACAGAAACAATATATAATCGATAACTCAAGACTCGAAAAAACTCAAGTCGCTTGTGCATATTTCTGTTGACACTATACAATTAGCGGTAGAGAGCAGGGGCGCTACACTCAACACCCCCACTTTACAATGATGGGGAATCCTGCCGAAACCTCAAATAAACGATGCTTGACTTACCAGTTCTGAGTTTAAAGCAATGAGTCCGGAAGTATTTTATCTTAATTTTTCTTATTGGACTCAGAACTCTGATTACGCCGAAGAAACGGTATTTGTACTCTGGTGAAATCCTCCAAATTGTTTGACGAGGACATTCTAAATTCTGTGTTCTGAATTCTCCTCAATAAAGAAGTGCTCTGCGTAACTTTGATTGTCCTATCCTTAAGTATACTTACACATTACCTTGAAAGTTGTCTCCAAGAGTTCGTATCTTATGACCGCAAATTCCTCACACCAACTTTGGATCTATGACACAACGCTACGGGATGGCACTCAACGTGAAGGGTTATCGGTGTCCATAGAAGATAAATTACGCATTGCCCGGAGATTAGATCAACTGGGAATTCCTTTTATAGAAGGAGGTTGGCCTGGGGCAAATCCCAAAGATGTACAATTTTTCTGGCATCTCCAAGAAGAGCCGCTTCAACAAGCAGAGATTGTTGCGTTTTGCTACACCCGACGTCCTCAGAAAACAGCAGGAGATGATCCAATGTTGCAAGCAATTCTTGCTGCTGGCACTCGGTGGGTGACAATTGTTGGTAAGTCTTGGGATTTACACGTCACAGAAGGACTCAGAACAACCCTCACAGAAAATTTAGCGATGATACAGGATACGATTGAGTATCTTCGTTCTCAAGGACGTCGTGTGATATACGATGCAGAACACTGGTTTGATGGCTATAAGCAAAATCCAGATTACGCTTTACAGACCCTAAAGACCGCAATCTCTGCTGGTGCTGAATGGATAGCTCTTTGCGATACGAATGGCGGCACTTTACCCCATGAAATGACTCAAATTGTCACAGATGTGGTAAAAGCAATTCCCGACAATACTCAACTAGGAATTCATACTCACAACGATTCTGATACCGCAGTTGCCAACGCTTTGGCTGCTGTCATGGCAGGAGTGAAGATGGTACAAGGTACCATCAACGGATATGGTGAGCGCTGCGGTAATGCCAACCTCTGTTCGTTAATTCCCAATTTACAACTGAAGCTAGGTTACACGTGTATTGAAGATAGTCGATTGTCGGAACTGACACAAACCAGTCGCTTTGTAAGTGAAGTTGTTAATCTTGCTCCTGACGAACATGCTGCCTTTGTGGGACGTTCGGCTTTTGCTCACAAAGGTGGTCTTCATGTATCGGCTGTGGAACGCAATCCTCTGACTTACGAACACATTCAACCAGAACAAGTCGGAAATTGTCGCCGCATTGTAATTTCTGAACAGTCTGGAATGAGTAACGTTTTAGCAAAAGCTCGCACTTTTGGTATTGAACTGGATAAGAATAATCCAGCAACAGGGGAAATTCTGCAACGTCTCAAAGCTTTAGAGAGCGAAGGATATCAATTTGAAGCAGCAGACGCAAGTTTTGAGTTGTTGATGCGCCAAGCGTTAGGTCGTCGCCAGTCTTTCTTTGAAATCAAAGGTTTTCAAGTTCATTGTGATTTGGTTGAGGGGAAAGAAACGACTAACGCTGTCGCCACTATAAAAGTTGCTGTCAAGAATAGAGATATTCTAGAAGCGGCGGATGGAAACGGACCGGTTGCAGCTTTGGATGCTGCTTTACGCAAGGCTTTGAGGAATTTCTATCCCCAGATAGCTGAGTTTGAGTTAACAGATTATAAAGTACGGATTCTGAATGGACACACGGGGACTGCAGCGAAAACCCGCGTTTTGGTAGAGTCGCGTAATAGTCATCAACGCTGGACAACAGTGGGCGTTTCCACAAATATTTTGGAGGCTTCTTATCAAGCTGTGGTAGAAGGTTTAGAATACGGTCTTCTGTTACACTCTCAAGCTGAGGCAGCTTTGAGTACTTCGAGTGGAAACTGAACCATCATTGATGATGAGTTGTGAGTTTATTGTCAAGATTGCCAATCCCAGACAATTTATTAAAGCTCCCACACCACGAAGGTGATTGGCAATTTGGCTTTGTGAGTTGACTGTATGATTAGTTGTTAGTTATTAGTTGTTTGATCACAACTCACTTCTCGCGCGCAAAGAGTGCGATTGACTAACCACCAAACCTCTGTTACGAGAAATTTTCCCAAGCTTGAGCAACGACTTGGCTAAGCCAACGTCTTTGTTGTAAATCTAGCAGGCTGTCGTCGGCTAGCACTTGGGCAGTTAAATCTTCTAAGGATTGACCTTGAGCACGAACAATTTTGATGACACCAGCGATCGCAGCAGCAACCATTTCTTCATCAATCGGTTTTTGTCTCAAGGCAACAATTTCTTGTGGGCTGTCTGGAATGGGATAATTCATGGCGTGTGTTTACAAAAACAAAGAATGAACAAGAAATCTGAAAAAGTCTTAATATTTCTTTACTAAACAGGAAAGAGACAGATAGGGCGGATAGTACTATACTCTATTCCTTTATAAAATCTGTCTCAATACATAGATTTATCGGAGATTTGACAAAAAAATGCAAGAGATTCTTTACCTGGAAATTTCCACTTCTGATACAACCGCTGTGTGTAACTGGTTGCATACTGATTTTGAACCGGGAACTGGTGAAAAAGTCCTAACTGCGCAAGGCTTTCGCCTAAGAGTTTCTAATACTACAACTAGCACGGAAATTATTTCGGAAAAGTTACCTAGTGAACTTTCCGTCTTTATCTGGTCAGTGCAGCGAACTACGTATTTAAAAGTATTCCGTTGGGCAGACAAACCCTTCCCCAGAGAGCAACAAATTCTGCAAAAGCTCACTACTGGGATAAGAAGGCGCTTTCCCCATGAATACCCTGAACCTCCAACGATTAATTTATCTGAGCAATCGATTTTTGAGGCACTTGCTCCATACTATCCTCTAACTGTCAAATATTTTCAAAAAATGCCCAATGGCGAATATGACCTGAAGCGAGTCTACTGGTGGGAGCAACGATGGCGTGAAGGTGTGCGCAATCCTCAGCAACCGCGTCAGGTAGTGTTCTCCCATAGAAGTAAAGCAGGTGAGACAGCGCTGCGGGAGGGGAGCCAGTGCGTTGCGGAGCCAGTGCTGAAGACGGGTTTCCCGTCGCAGGCATCTGGCGTTGGGGTTCCCCCCGTTGTAGCACCTGGCGTTTTCCCTCCGCAGGCGACTGCGAACCCGAAGGGGCAGCACACAGAAGACTTTTCTCCTTTGCCTGAGCAATACGACCTCATCTACATCGGTGGGGCGCTTGGCGTTATCCATGCAGCAGTCATGGCAAGACTGGGTTACCGAGTGCTGCTGATTGAACGGATGCCTTTTGGACGAATGAACCGAGAATGGAATATTTCCCGTGATGAGATTCAAAGTTTGATTAACCTAGGTTTGGTAACGACAGCAGAATTGGAATCAATCATTGCGCGGGAGTATAAAGATGGATTTAATAAGTTCTTTGATGCCAATAACCCCAAGAAGCTAAAAGCACCTGTTTTGCATACGCCCACAGTACTAAACGTGGCTTTAGATTCCGAAAAATGGTTGCATATGTGTGGGCAAAAGCTACGAGCAGCAGGCGGTGAAATCTGGGATGAAACAGAGTTTATCCGGGCAGATGTGTATGATACACAAGTTGTGCTAACTGTCAATAATTTGACCAATCAAACTCCAAAGCAAGTGAGTGGGCGATTGTTAGTAGATGCGATGGGAACCGCTTCACCAATTGCATGGCAATTGAATGGTGGTCGTGCTTTTAACAGTGTTTGCCCGACTGTAGGAGGAGTGGTTTCGCGTGGATTTGAGCCTGGAGTATGGGATTCTCAGTACGGGGATGTTCTCTACAGTCATGGGGATATTTCGCGAGGACGACAGTTGATTTGGGAGTTGTTTCCTGGGGCAGATGAAGAACTGACGATTTATTTATTTCATTACCACGAAGTTAATCCAAAAAATCCCGGTTCCTTATTGGAGATGTACGAAGACTTTTTCACAATTTTGCCAGAGTATCGCCGCTGCGATATGGATAAGCTGGTGTGGAAAAAGCCGACATTTGGGTATATACCAGGGCATTTTAGTGTGGGGAGTCGCGATCGCACAGTTGCTTTTGATCGCTTAATAGCCATCGGAGATGCAGCATCACTCCAGTCTCCCCTAGTTTTCACTGGCTTTGGTTCTTTAGTTCGCAACTTAGAACGTCTGACAACTCTTTTGGATACAGCTCTCAAACACGACTTGGTGAGTTTCCGGCATTTGAACCAAATTCGCGCCTTTCAAAATAATATTGCCGTCACTTGGATGTTTTCCAAAGGGATGATGGTTCCTACTGGAAAATTTATACCACCGCAGAGAATCAACTCTATGCTCAACAACTTTTTTGGGCTGTTGGCAGATGAACCCCGACAAGTGTCAGATAATTTTATCAAAGATAGATTTGATTGGTTGACCTTTAATCGACTGGCGCTGAAAGCAGCTCGCAATAACCCAGCATTGCTTCTGTGGATTTGGGAACTTGCAGGTGCCAAAGATTTACTGAGATGGACTAAAAACTATCTTGACTTTAGTCGCCATGCTCTTGTCCGCGCTTTGCTCAATGGATGGTTCCCAGGCTTCCTTCGTCGAATTGGTCCAATGCTGGAACAACGATATCCAGCATTATGGTTACAGCTATTAGCGATTAACTATTCTCTCACAGCAGGCATTGCACGTCCGCAAAATCTAGTCCCTCAGGTGACATCGAAAGCCAGACTTGAGAAGCCAGAAGTTATTTAGTTATTAGTCAATAGTGAGCGCTGGCTCACTATTGGCTCTTTTGTTGAAAATTTGGTAGCTCAACAGATGCTAGAGACTTTCGCTTTTTGGGTGGACGCTGCGGATAGAGTAGTGGGGAAGGGTCGTTAGTAGCGTAATCGGTGAAGGCTTCTGCAGAGTCAGGAGTTTCTTGCAATTCGAGGGATGATGATGATTGTCCTACCTTTATCCAGTAGTCCTCAGTTTCTTCTGAAGAATCGTTAGTCGTCAATGTTTCAGTAGTTTTTGGTTCATCTTTGAGGGGTATTACAGGAGTTTCCCAAATTGCTTCACCTACTTGGATGTTATTTGCATCTTTTTCAACAGGAGGCTCAACAGATGTCGATACAGGAGGATTGGCAACAAAAAACATTTGGATAACACCATCCAACTGCTCTTCTAAGCCTGTTAATTCCAAAGATGAAACTGTTTGAATTTCTGGTTCTGGTGTGTCAACTGATTGCGTTTGTGTAAGTGTTTCTTCTGTATCTAAATCGCCAGTAGATGATGGATTTGGTGTGGAGTTATCCGATTGATTTATGGGTGAGGCTGGAGTTTGCTTTAATGCATTATCTACACCGTTTGTCAAGGGTTCTGATTCTACCGACCAAGGTCGAATTGGTTGTGCTTGGCTAAACAAAACGCTCTTGTGTCTAGAAGGTCTTGTTTGACTAGTGCTTGTGTCCTCATTCTCAAGGCAGTCGTAGCTAGGAACAGGTGTCTCCAGACACTTTTCCAGAGCTGATTTGAACTGCAGAGTCTGACGTTGTTGTCGCATGAGCCTTGTTCGTAGCTCCCGACAAGTACTTTCTGATTGCAACAGTTGGTGAGACTGATCGTTGTAGCTAGATTTCATGAAGGCACATTCTCGTTCTAGCTGTGCAAGGCGTTGTTGACTGATTTCGAGCTGAGTTTTATAATTTGAAATTAAACTTTCTTGGCGCTGAACAGTTTGTACAGCAGTTTCCAATTGTTGAAATAAGGAATTTATTTGCTCTTGACCCGCACTCAGTTCCTGGGCTTGTTGGTTAAGCATTGACTCTGTGACACTTGAGCGTTTTTTCTGCCACTGCAAAGCCATCTCCGACTCAGTTAGGGCACCTTTTAGCTCCTCTACTTTGTCATATAATTCATTGTTGGCAGAACGTAATTCTTCATTCAATTCCAGCAATTTCTTGAACTCAGCGTCTACGAGTTCTTGTTTTTCGCCCTCAGGTTCTGCAACCCAGTCTTGCTGGGGTGCATTTTCTTCTGATATAATCTGGCTTTTACGCTCCTGGTTTTCTGCTGGTGCCAATAGTGGCACTTTCGCAGTTACAGTGTTTTCACTTTTGCTAACTGAGTAAAATGGACAACTCACATGCTCAGGTTGCAGTGAATTGCTATCTAGGGGTTGAACAAAATCCCCATTGTTTGGGGTGTCAGCTTCATTGATCACTCTCTCTTCACCCACCAGCTATAAATAAAGAAGCACAGACTGCTGTAGCATTATATATAAATCCTGTCTTACCAAAATTTACTATAGAAGGCAAGTTTTGGTCCTTCTAAATTAGATTAATAAACATGAGTGAATTGTAGCTTTTCCTCGCTGGTGTCTGCAAAAGCAGTGGAGGTTGAAAAATATTCCCGTTTTTGATACTGGTCTGTGAAAACCGCGACAGTACTGCAACCAGGAGACTCGCGGTTGTTGTAGGTGAACGCGCCCGAATCGCTCAACCCATATCGCCTTTTTGGGATATGAGCCTTTAACTAGTGTAAGAAACCTTAGCAACAGCCTTAAGAAACACTGTCCCTGTTTTTTAGAGTTCCCTATTCCCTATTCCCTGTTCCCTGTGGCCTGTGTTTTTACGGTAGCCAACGGGGATGAAATCCCACCAATGGAAGCTGTTGTGGCTTGATCTCGTTTGCCGCACTAGGATCTGAGATCGGCAACAAGGGCATTAACCACAGGCTACTGGTCGCGATTGGCTGTCCTTCATCAGTTGTTAACATATTCGCTTGTGATGAGTCAGTGGGGGAAGTCTTGGGTACAACTTGGTCAACTAACAACCCCAAACCATCAGGTGCTAAACTCATCTGTACATTCCGTTGGTTAGGGGGCAATACTAGCAGTGGTTTTTGTTGCATGGTTTTGAGGTCAATTGCCACTAAATATGGTTGTTCTTGATAGAGTTCCCCTTGTAAAAGCTGTGTTAACAAACAGTAAAGCGTGGGTGAAGCAGTATCAAACTGGCAACTGAGAATTGAACCTGTGGTGCGTAACACTGGTTTTTGGACGCCTTGGTTTCTCAGCAAAAACAATTCTCGCGTGGAATCTGGATTAAACTTGACCATTGCTGCTTGCAACCCATCCGGAGAAAAAGCCTCCACCAAGCCAAACTCCGGAAAAAATTCTCGGGGTTTGCTGGCATCTCCTTGCAGAGGTAATAGCCCTATTCCCTGACCTTGGGCGATCGCTACCTCTTGACTATCCGCCGTAATCAGAAAGTCTCCTCCTGGTTGACTTTTGAGACGTTTAGGGTTTAGTTTTTCCTGAGAACTTTCGTTGTTTACGGACATAAACCACAGCCCAAAGTCACCCGGTTCATCTTTTTTTCCTCGTTGGACAACAAGAGTTTTTCCATCTGGCGATAAGTCAAATTTCAGATTTTGAAATTCTTTGTTATCCAGAAGTAAATCAACTTTACCCAGTGCTTGTGCTGGTTTTTCAGGTTTTGCAGAAATACCTGTTGTCACTGTGTAAAGTTCAGTTGAGAGTAAGTCTTGGCTTCCTAGTTTACGAGCAGAAAATAAAATTTTCTCTCCATTTGGAAAGGGCTTAAAATCCATGACAACCAAGTCTTTTGGGGTGAGTACCATTTTTCGTTCTTGGCTTAGGTTGTAAAGAACTAATCGCCCCTTGTCTTGTTGATCTGCCCCGATGTAAAGAATAATGCGATCGCGTGTGCGGAAACTTCCTGTAAAAGGTTGTATCTGTCTATTTTTGTTCCCTTCTTTTTGGGAAAATTTATCTACCGCTCCCTGCAACTGCACTTTGTACGTTGTTCCATAGGGGGCTGGTGTCATCAGTGTGTAAACCATCCGCCGTCCTGCCCAACTTACTTTACCTGCTAAAGGCGGATCAATTTTGATGTTATCCTCTACGCTTTTTGAGTCCATTGGGCGACTGAAGGTGAGGGTAAAGGATGTGTCATCTGCTGCAATTAGTTGATTTTGCCAGCTAAAATAACGCACATTCGGCTTAACTCCATCACCCTGTAACATTAATAGCCCAATCAGCAGACTGAGGATGAGTATCACTCCTATAGCAATACGATCTAAAGGTTGGAAAAAAATTTTACTGGTGGTCATTATTATCAGTTATCAGTTATCAGTTATCAGTTACCAGCTATAGGACTCGTATTTGATTTTTGACGAAGCTAGGTACACTTTTATTGCTTCTTAAGCGTTAAGCGTCTCTACTTTGTGATTCACACTCATCAAACCGGATTCCTATATCAGTCATCAGTCATCAGTTGTTAGTGTTCACTGTTTACTGTTCACTGTTCACTGATAACTAGTAAGTATATGGATCTTTGGGTTGAGGAATTTTCTTCAAGGAAGTTGCATCGATGGTCAGTTGACGTTTATTTGCTAGGTTTTCCGTCACCATTTGTCCTTCGACTTCTAACCAGGTATCGGCTGGGTACTGATCAGCACTCTCTTTCAGTTTTACTGGTAATCCTACGGGATACGCATCTGCAGCACAACAAGTAATCACAAATCGTGCCAAGAACAAATGTTCTTTTCCTATATCTGGTGGATGGATGACAAATCCTTGCACCTTGACTTTTTGTCCATTATATGCGTCAGGTTCTGGGTAGACATTCAGCGTACGTACCCAACCTACGAGTGTTCGCTCTTCTGGAGGGCTGGAAGCCTGAAATGGTTGAGGTTGGGGGCGTTTTCCTTGAAGTTGATCCGCTGTTGTTTGGGGTTTAGCGCGTGTTGCTCCCATTAAATCTGTTACACCTCGCTCAAGCGCAGTTTGGCTGGCAAAAACGTGGGGTGTGATTATTAATCCTAAAATTGCTGCTGTTAATACTAAAGCACTGCTCCAACCTGGTGGAAATAAAGTCAAGTGCTGTACATTTGGGGTGATTTCACGACGTCGCTGCAAAAGCTGCAGTGCCTTGAAAAAAGCAATAGTTATCAAGCCAATGGCACCTACAATTGCTAACCAAAAGTAGTCGGGGTGAATTAACAAGTTTAACTTGTTAGTCAGCCAGTATTTCAGAATTAAAACACCCCAAGCTGTAATAGCTAAAACATCCACCCAAGGCAGTAATTTTTGAGAAGGAATTTTAGATTTTCTTTTTGGTATTGAAGTCATTAGTCATTTTTTAAAGGACGTGCAAATTGATGAAGAGTGTGAATAGAAATGTTAACAGTCCTGCTAAAACAAACAAGTAAATAACAGCCCTTGGTTTAAAAATGGATAATAATAAACCAACGCCTTTGATGTCAATCATTGGTCCATATATCAAAAAAGCCAACAAAGAACCGCCGGTAAATATCGAGGCAAAAGACAGGGCAAAGAATGAATCAACTGTAGAACAAATTGACACCACCACAGCTAATATCATCATGGCAGTGATGGAGCTAATTGGACCAGCCCCTAAACCGATGATAAATTCACGGGGGGTTAGTACTTGAATAGCAGCAGCAATGGCACTTCCTATAACCAATACTGCTCCTAATTCACGCAATTCTTGCACACAATTATCGACTAACAACCGCAGTTTATCTGATAGAGGTTTACTGGGTTTAGAAGCTCGCATATTTCCTTGCAAAATATCCCCATCCATGCGTATGTTTTGTCCTGCTTGTCCTCCTAGCAAATATGTTCCAGACTGTAATAAAGTAGATCCACTTGCCTCCTGCTGTTGAACGAATTGACTTTTAGGGCGGCGTTTGGGTTGTGGTTTTGCAGGTGGATTAAATTTTAGATAACGGGCGATCGCAGGTTGTACCAAAGGATCTAAATTTTTTTGAAAACTAAAGATATAGGCGACGATAACTGCGATCAAGAAAGAAAGTACGACTCGTAATACCACGATTTCTGGCTGATCGCGAAATGCTGTCCAAGTTGCCCAAATGACGATGGGATTGACAGTCGGTGCTGCTAGCAGAAAGCCAATTGCTACTGGTATGGGGACTCCTTGCATCAGCAACCGTCGTGCTACTGGTACGTTACCGCATTCACAAACAGGAAATAAAAAGCCCACGAGACTACCAACCAATGCACCCAGAAACGCATTTTTGGGCATTTTTTCTACCAGTTTGCGCTCATCGACAAAAAACAGTAGCAAACTAGAGAACAAAACCCCAAGCAACAAGAAAGGTATCGCCTCAACTAGCAAACTAAGAAAAAGAGTGAAACCATTGTTCAATTGATTCATGTGTGTTGCTTATCAAAGCGGTGTTGAGTTTTCAGATTTTGCCAAGTCATTTGATGCAAACAAGTATTACTCATAGGTTGTGATTATTCAAGAACACTCAAGTAACAAGATTTTTTTATCTTAATTGCGATTTTTTATCTAGCCAATCTTCGTTAACCATGAGTCATGAGCAATTAGCAGTCCGATATGGCTGTATATACTTGTCTTTGTCCTTTGTGTCCGAATGTAAGCCGTAGTTTCTAGATTGTCAGACTTCAGAATTAGTTCCAATTTGGGAGAGTCAGCACTTATTTGCACAATATGTAATTAGCAAATTTTTCTAGTGAAAGTAATTTTGCATGTTATGTTATTCTTCGCCCATTGTCATAAAGGATTCACAGTTTTTAAACATTTGGCGATCGCGGTAGGTAATGACTCATTTTGGGGTATGCCTATTTTAGGTAACATCTCATGCGAGTATGGATAAATAAGTACTACAAAATTTTTCAAACTGCAAGACCAAAATGGAACAAATATGTTCACAAGGGTGTAGGGTGCGGAGTGTGGGGGTTCCCCGCGTTGAGGCATGTGGCGTGAGCCAGTTCCCACTCTTGCAGTCGCGCCCGAGAGCGGGAGACAAGGACTGCGCTGTGCTGTCTCTCCGGGGTGAGGCAGCGCGGTCTTGGGGAGCGCTAGCCATGCAGGAGGGTTTCCCTCCGTAGGTGTCTGGCGTGGTTTCCCCCATGAGCGGCTGCCGAAAGGGTTTCCTTATACCCCGTTCTCACGTCAGTGCTGACATCATTACTTTCCTTTGTTCAAAATATCTTCTACCAGCCTTCTAAAGTAACTTCGTCGCCTTTGTAACCAATCGACTTGAGTGCTTGATTGAACTGCTGTAAACTAACTTTGTTAATATCATCTACCATTTCAGAAAACATTATGTAACCAAGCTTAGAGCCTTCATCATCTAGTTGTTGAGCTTCCATGTAGGAGCGTGCTAATTTTCGAGCTTCAGTCATCATTTCCGCATCTTTAGCTGATACTCCATTTTTAGCGACACCTTGAGAAATAAGGTACTCAGACGTTTTTTCACGATGCCATAAATAATAAGGCTTACCTTCATTGGGCGTGATTTTCTCAAATAAACCACCATCTTTAGCCATTTGACTAGGTTCACCATCTTTTTCGCGTAATCCATATTGCTTGAGCAGATTACCGAATTTTACGGCTGACACTCCAAACTCTTGACCTAGTTCAGTTAAGGTTTTCCAAACTTTTCGGAAATTGTTTTTCTTTTCCACGATATAATTATTTTCGGTAATAGTGTTAACCTTGACACTTGTAATTATTTACTCACATATAGAATTCCTATTTGATTTTTGAAGAAGCTAGGTACACTTTTATTGCTTCTTCGCTGTTCGCTGTTAAGCGTCTCTACTTTGTGATTCACACTCATCAAACCGGATTCCTATATTACCAATTATTAAGATTTGCGTATATCTTCTCGAAGAGTATTGCACCCTACTCTAGGCGCGGCCGTCGCTAACCTTATGCTATTAAAGAAGATATGGACTAATGTGAAATAGATATTTATCGTATAATATTTTAATTTTCAAATGAGCAAGTCAGTTGTCATCAATCTGGGACATGGTAACTTGTGTGATGGATTTCCAAAAGTGACTATCCAATTGTGGACATTTAGTCAACCGCTTCGAGAGCAATTCATCGGCTCGTTACCCCCTGCACCAAACTTGATTGAATTGTATCAAAAATGGCAGCTAACCTATTATAGTTTATGTAAATCCGTGTATCTACGTTCCAGGTTGGCAGGGGAAGATGATGAACTCGAAATTGATGAAGGCGCTATAACCAACGTCTCTACTGTTGAATTCGAGGATTTATGTCAACAGTTACAAGAAAGTATGAATGCTTGGCTCAAATCCGAGTCAATTCTCAATACTAGCCGACAACTACGCACCTTACTAAACCCAACAGAAGAAATACGGATAATTCTTGAAACTGATAATGAAATAATACGGCGAATACCCTGGTATCGCTGCGATTTATTTAATGATTATCCACACGCAGAAATAGCTCTGTCTCAATCAGAATATAAACGCCCCAAATTGTCACAACTACAAGTTCATAGAAAAACAGTCAGAATCTTGGCAATTTTGGGGAACAGTGAAGGCATAAGTCTGGAAGTAGAAAGTGAGTTTATCAAGAATTTTCCAGGAGCAGAACCTGTTTTTCTTGTCAATCCTACACGTCAAGAATTCAACACACAGCTTTGGGATTCTGCTGGCTGGGATATCCTATTTTTTGCTGGTCATAGTCACAGCGAAGGTGAAACAGGTCGGATTTATATAAACGAAAACAAGACAAATAATAGTCTAACAATTGAACAGTTAGAAGAAGCACTGAAAGCAGCCATTGACAACGGTTTGCGCTTGGCAATTTTTAACTCTTGTGATGGTTTAGGATTAGCAAATGCCCTACAGAAATTGAATTTTTCTACAGTGGTTGTGATGCGAGAGCCAGTACCAAACTTCGTAGCACAGGAATTTTTTAAGTATTTTTTGCAAGTTTTTGCACAAGAACAACTGCCTTTACACCTATCAGTGCAGCAAGCACGCAGAAAGTTACATGGTTTAGAAGATGACTTTCCTGGTGCTTCTTGGTTACCTGTTATTTGTATTAATCCTGCAGCAGAACCACCAACTTGGTTACAACTGAGTGAAAAAACCCTTCATTCCCATTTAGATCAAAATACGAAAATAAGAGCCACCAGCAAATATCAGGATTGGGGAGAGGCGATTGATGCCTCAGTGTTTTACGGACGTACTGAAGAACTCACCACATTAAGGCAATGGATTATTAAGGAAGATTGCCGACTCATCACGTTAATTGGTATGGGTGGGATTGGCAAAACAACTTTGTCTGTGAAATTAGCACACTTTCTGGAAGATGAATTTGAGTACTTGATTTGGCGAAGTCTCCGTAATGCGCCATCAATTCATGAGCTTTTGAGCGACTTAATTAACTTTTTGTCCAATCAACAGCAAACCGTTTTACCAGAAACTTTAGACGGTAAAATCTCTTGTGTAATAAAATATCTGCGCAACTCACGCTGTTTGTTAGTGCTAGACAATGGTGAGTCAATTTTATGTAATGACAAACGTGCTGGAGCATATCGACAAGGATATGAAGGATATGAGCAACTTTTCAGATGTTTGGGAGAGAGTAAACATCAAAGTTGCCTGGTGTTAACCAGTCGAGAGAAACCTAGAGGAATTAGCGTCAAAGAAGGTATCAACTCTCCTATTCGTTCATTAAGGTTGTTTGGCTTAACACAAGGAGAAGGTCAGGAAATTCTGGCAGAAAAAGGCTTTTGTGTATCAGAAGAACAATGCCGATCGCTTGTGGAATATTATGCAGGCAATCCTTTAGCCTTGAAGATTGTCGCAACAACTATTGCGGAATTATTTGATGGCAATACCGCTCAGTTCTTACAACAAGGCACAATTATATTTGGAGATATTTCCGATTTACTAGATCAGCAGTTTAATCGGTTGTCAATTTTAGAAAAACAGGTGATGTACTGGCTGACAATTAATCGAAAATGGGTGTCGTTTCCAGAATTACAAGCAGACATGATTCCTGCTGTCTCACTACGAGATTTGTTAGAAACATTAGAATCTTTACAATCGCGTTCATTAATTGAGAAAAAATCTGGTAAATTTACCCAACAACCAGTAGTGATGGAGTATGTGATTGACACATTCATCGAACAGATTTGCCAAGAGATTGAAACTCAAGAAATAGCATTATTTAATCGATGTGCATTAATCAAATCTCAAGCCAAAGATTACGTGATAAGTGCACAAATTAGGCTGATCCTAAAACCAGTAGCAGATAAACTATTAACTCTTTTTGGTCATCGAGAAAATATTCAAATTTCTTTGAATCAGCTTTTGTCAAAACTGAGGTCGTCTACCTTACAAAAACCAGGATATGCTGCTGGTAATATTCTCAATTTACTCTGGCAGCTTCATGTAGACCTCAATGGTTATGATTTTTCCTACTTAACTGTTTGGCAAGCTTACTTACAGGGCATGAATTTGCATCGAGTCAACTTCGCTAACTCCGATTTAAGTAAGTCTGCTTTGACTCGAACATTAGGAGGAATTTTATCAGCAACTTTTAGTCCAGATGGAAAATTTTTGGCAACAGGTATTGACGATGAAATTATTTTGTGGGAAGTTGCAAACATTAAACAAATTATCACCTACAGTGGTCATATTGGTTGGGTGCAATCTCTTGCTTTTAGTCCAGACGGACAAATTTTAGCAAGTGGTAGCAACGACAAAACAATTCGGTTATGGAATATTCATACCGGACAATGTCTGAAAACACTGCGAGGTCATACTAATTGCGTACAATCTCTTGCCTTTAGTCCAGATGGACAAATTTTAGCAAGTGGTAGCAACGACCAAACAATTAGATTATGGAATATTCAGACTGGACAATGCTTAAAAATTTTGCCAGGGCATACGAGTCGGGTTATATTTGCTAGCTTTGCTTCTCCTATCGGAGACGCTGCGCGTTCACGAAGTGTGCGCTTTGCGCTTACGCAACGCTGCGCGAACAGTCTTAATGGGCAAACATTAGTTACTGGTAGTGAAGACCAAACCGTGAGAGTTTGGGATGTGAACACGGGTGAGTGTCTACAAATCCTAGAAACTCATATCAATTGGGTGCTATCTATTGCTTTAAGTCCTGTTCGCGTAGCGTCCCCGCAGGGGTTTAAGCAAACACTAGTCACTGCAAGTGATGGCACAACAGTAAAATTCTGGGATTTAGCCAGTGGTGAGTGCATAAGAATATTACCAGATTACAACAGTTATGTGTGGGCAGTTGCTTTCAGCCCAGACGGCAAGACATTGGCAACCGGGAGTGAAGATAAAACAGTCAAGATATGGGATGCTTTAACAGGAGAGTGTTTGCAAACTTTGCATGAGCATAGCGAGCGCGTTTGGTTGGTTGCTTTTAATCCAGATGGACAAACTCTGATCAGCGCAAGTGAAAACCAAACGATGAAGCTGTGGGATGTTCATACAGGAGAATGCTTGAGAACAGTGGATGGATATAGTAATTGGGTGTTATCTGTCGCTTTTAGTTCAGATGGTCAAATGCTGGCAAGTAGTAGCGAAGACCAAAGGGTAAGATTGTGGGATGTTGTGACAGGCGAATGTCTACAAACTTTACAAGGACATACTAACTTGGTTTCGTCAGTCACTTGTGCGCCACAAAATATAGATGTTCGTACAAACAAATTCATCACTTCAGGTGTTGAAACAAAGCAAAAAAGTCAAATTTTAGCAAGTAGTAGTGATGACACAACCATAAAGCTTTGGGATGCAAGTACGGGTGAGTGTGTGAAAACACTTTGGGGACACAGTAGTTGGGTACATGCAATCAGTTTCAGCTTAGATGGACACATTTTAGCAAGTGCTAGTCGTGACCAAACGGTAAAGCTTTGGGATTGGCGCACGGGTGAGTGTTTGCACACTCTCGAAGGACACACTCATCGCGTCAAAACAGTTGCTTTTAATCGTCAAAGTTCAATGCTGGTAAGTGGTAGCGACGATAACACAGTCAAGCTTTGGGAAGTCAGTACAGGAATTTGTTTACAAACGTTCCCAGGACACAGTGACTGGGTTTTATCTGTTGTGTTTAGTCCCTGTGCAGGTATCCTTGCAAGTGCTAGTGGAGACCAAACAATTAAGCTGTGGGATGTTAGCACAGGCGGTAATTTCAAAACATTTCAAGGACATACATATCGAGTCAGAACAATCGCTTTTAGTCCAGATGGCAAAACTTTAGCCAGTGGAAGCGACGACCAAACAGTTAAACTGTGGGATGTGAGTACAGGTGAAAATTTCAAAACATTTGTAGGACATCATAAAGCAGTACGCTCAATTGCGTTTAGTCCCAATTCTCCCTTATTAGTCAGTTGCAGCGAAGACGAAACCATCAAGCTTTGGAATATTGAAACAGGCGAATGCGTGAAAACGATGAAAATCGACAGACCCTATGAAGGTATGAATATTACAAATGCCATTGGTTTAACAACTTCTCAGAAAAACACATTAAAAGCTTTGGGGGCAGTAGAAAGATAAATTAGAGGTATGATTTTATTGGGGTTCACCCTGAGCGTAGTCGAAGGGTAATATCACTGTTACAAAATTTTGGTGCAATATCGAATATGGAAAATCAAGAAGCGAAAAAAGATCCTGAAAGTCAAGTCACATCTGAAGCAGATGATGTTAAGAAACAGATAGACCTAGAAAAGAAAGAATTGAAAAGAAGTCTGGAAAATGAAGCTGTACCTGATACAGAAGGTGAATTTGATTCTCCCAGTAAAGACAGAGGTCCATAGCTCAATACCGTTTGGCATTTAGAAACGTTACATGCAACGTCTGTGCTTTTTATTTGCTGAGGAGCGCGATCGCTCTTGGCTGCTAAATATTTGACAAATAGCTCTTTTTGCTGTAGTAAAACCTTAGTAAAATTAAGATACAAGCGATCGCTCTTAAAAGTAAGAACTAGTTGTCGGGTGAGGTGGCGATACGCAAGAGCGTCAAGCGTATGCGCAAAGCGCACGCTGCGCGAACGACTGCCCTTCGGCAAGCTCAGGGATCGCGCTCACGCCGAAGTCCAAGGGCTGATCGCTTTTTAAAATTCGCTATGTAAATAACTCTAGAACTACCTTCGTTTATATATTCAGAACTAGCGGATCATTGAAGGTGATAGCCCCTACTTTTTGTCAAAACTTATTTATTAAAATTAAAATTATTTAAATAAAGATAGATATCCGAATTATGATTTTTATGACCAGTTATAAGGGTTTGATCAGGTATATTTTTAGAGTACGCTGACCACATTTGAGAATGAAGATACAAGTCAAATATATTTCCGACTACAACAATCCCAATATTTGATTCGTTAAAAATTGGATATTTTTTATCTTTCGACCTATTTATAGCGCCTTTCTTTCCATTCGAGTGTTCGCAATTATATTTCAAAGCGCTTGTTAATCTAACATAATATATCCCTGGCTCTTTTGGTGCAGTTAGCTGAAAAGGCTTTTTGTCTTCATTTTTTTCCCCTTTAATACCAAGTTGACTAACATCTATGCATGCTGGTTGACCTTTACCTGGAATACCAATCACGATTTTGTTAAATACTGTTGAATACGCTTGTGCACTGTCATGAGTGTAGAGATATCTGTAACCAGTAGTCCCGTGAATCTCTTGCCCGGGAGAAGCAAATATGACATTTTGTTTATGTGTCAAGGTAGACAATATTGTCCCCATAAATGTCGCTGCGGATGCAACAAATGTTGTGATGACCAGCGACACAGTGATCCCAATGCCCCAACGCGAACGCGAACGGATGTTTCTATGTTTTTGCCTAATGCTGCGCTGGACAAACTCAGTTTCTACCTGATTTAACCAGTTATTGTTGGGTGAATTGAGTACTTCCTTCTGTAATACATCCAGATAGGGATCACCTTGCCAAAGATAGTCTGGCTGTTGCTTACTTTTCCACTCAACAGCAGCAGGTGTTAAACGGCGTTGCAGTCTTAAATTTTTCTCCTCTTTTACCCAATTTTGCAATCTTTGCCAACCCCGCACTAAAGCATCATGGGCAGGTTCTACATAACATTTCTCTTCTCCATCTGTTCCACCAATCAGCAGCCGTGCATCACTAAAGCGCTGAATCACCTCTGTGACTTGCGGCTGTAAAGCCTCTGGATACTCCAGTTCCGACATGGGTACTTGTCTGCGTGCTATTTGCCCACCCCCAACAGCAACCATCCGCAGCATCACGTGACGTACAGTTTGCTCGTAAGCTGGGTTAAGCTCCACGAGTGCTTTATACTCCTGGTCAGCGCGTTGCGTTAGAGATTGGATCACCCCTCCCAATTCTTCATAATCTGCTTGAGTCAGAGCGCGGTCAATAGTTATACCTCTGTAACTTGCCTCGCGCTGTCGCTTTAAATACTTCAAGTACATCTCGCTCAAGGCGAAAGACAGCAATGGCAATGCTCCTGGCATATCCGCCACTTCGTCAATCAACTGGTCTACCAGACTATGCGGATTGAAATACATCACCCGTGCTTCTGCTGGTTTCTCAATTGCTTGGCGTAATTGTGCTCGCGACATCGCAGGCACAATAAATCGACCTAGTTGCCAATTATTCTTTATCGTGCTGTTTTCCAACTGAAGGGCATTAGGAAGCAACTGTAAGATAGAGTCTCGCAGATGGGGTTCAAAATCGGAGCGTAGCGTAATTACTACCCGTAATTGCTGAGGATGGATGGCGATCGCCTGACCTAATTGCCTAAAAAACTCCTGACGTTCTTTCTCATCTCGGCACAGGGTAATCAGTTCTTCACTGTGGTCAATACATAATAGCAGCTTAGAGTTGGGGTTGCGACTTACCCAAACTTTTATACTCTGGGCAAGGTTCTTCACAGCTTGCCCAAAAGAAGCATTGGGAACTTCTATTTCTGGCAATTTGCCATTTTTGAGCGCAATATTCAATGCCCGCAATGGAAACTCACCAGGACGTATAGTTGACAAAATGTACCATTGCTCCATAGTTGACTTTTGCAGTTGAGGAACTAATCCCGCCTTCACCAAGCTGGACTTCCCTGAACCGGAAGCACCCAACACTACTGTGAGGGGATTAGTGGTGACAAACTTGTGCAGCTTTTCTACAAGTGCAGTTCTACCGAAAAACAGTGAACTGTGTTTTTCCTCAAACGGCTGCAAGCCGCGATAAGGATTTTTCGACTCGTCTAAAGGAGGTGCAGGCGGTAAGTTCAGTGGATGTCCAGGTGTAAGGAAAATATACTCGCCTTTATCATGTTTGTTCAGTGGCCAAATTCCGGGAGTTTGTCGTAAGCAATTTCCTTGAGTGGCTAATTCGACGCGATCGCGCAAATATAAATACAATTCTGTAGCAGTAATCACCCCATCTCCACAGAGTTTCTCATTACTAGCCCGAGGAAAAGCATCAGCTCCTCCTGTGAGTGCTTCAAACAACGCGCTGGCAAACGGCGAATGATTGTCAATTTCACCGCGATCAATGTTAAAAGTAAAGGCATCTAAGGCTTTTTGATTCGAGGCGGCGCTAGTTATCACCTGCCATGCTGGGTCAGTAATAAAGCGATCATAGCGTTCTTGATGAATTACCTCTGGTGCAGGTAACAAGTCTCTAGTACTTGACCAACGAAAAGCCCCAGCAAAACAGCAATCGAGGATTCCCAGGAAATGACGGCAAGGCAACTTACTCAAGCTTTCATGTACCAGAGTCATTGGTAGGTAAGTTTTGGTATCTCTCAACTTGGCATCTTGGGGAACCAAATAACCAGCAGGACCATCCTCACTATTAAGGGCAATACCATGACCTGCAAAGTAAAACAGCAAGCGGTCATCTGCGGTAACTTGTTGTGGGAGAGTTTTCTCGAATAAATCCTGAAGATTCTTGAGAGTTGCTTGTTGATCTAAGTACATCGACACCTGGTATCCATGCTTTTTGCGCAGAATTTCTACCAGCTTTTTGGCATCATTGACAGCGTTGTGCAGGGGGGAAATGCCGTTGGTATAATTGTTAATTCCAATCACAAATGCCATATTGCGTGCAAATTCTGGCATGGCGGTAGTTCCTTATTTCTGTTTTTACCAGTTTGATTACATCAGGAAATAGGTGACACCATTTGCAACTTATGCACCCTCACATATGGCTACCGTACCCGACTTTGAAAGCTTTGATTGCTGGGTTGTGTGTCATTTGATTTGTGTTGCCAGAACAGCAAGCCGATCATTGCGAATACAGCCAATCCTCCAATAAGCATATCAATTAACCATTTGGGTTTGGTTGCCTGGGCTGGAGTAGTGTTGGTAGTAGGATTCACAATCGGTGTTGCAACAGCAGCCAAGGAAATACTCGCATCTGGTGTGGGCGCCAAAGTTGTCTGTTGAGGGCGCACAGTTGTGATGGTCATTTGACTGCTTACCCAGTCGTCACATAATTCTTCTTCCTGTGGTTTGGCTGTGATGTCACGAGATGGAATCCGGTTCATGAGGCGGTTTAGAGTACCTTTACCACCACGAAGTGTTGATACTGAGCGAGAAGGTAAATCAAGTTCGCTTTGTTCGAGCAAGGTAGCATCAAATTCGGCGGTACTGACAATCAGTTTGAGAATATCTTTGACTTCGGTAATTCCTTGTTCCCACCATAGTTTTTCTGGAACTGTGGCAGAAATCGAGTCACCTCCTAACGCCCAAGCTTCCTGTCCTGGTTGTAACCAGAGTCCTCCGCCGTCAAATAAATCAGCACTAACGGCGTAGCGGTCTGTTAAATCCAACACAGAGCAGTACAGTGGTTCATGGGTGGTGTTTTTCAGCTTAATTCTCAAAGAAGGTGGGTTCCACTTATTATTTTCCTGTCGATATTCCAAGCGCAGTTGCACATCTTGCAGTTCTTGCCCGTTTTGTTCAATGACCATTTGCACTGCATTAGGTCGAATGCGACTGCTGGCGGGACTGGAGAGTTCAACGATATTCGTCCAACGAGCAATATGTTCTAATCGCTGAATAACCTGTAAAGCTGTCGCGGTTGTGTAATCCTGAATTTGTGCGACTAACAAACGGTCATCGGCGGGTCGTGTTATGAAATATTTACCATCACGAGCAACCAGTTGGAACTCGGTTTCTTCAAGGGTGGTGACTTCACGAATATATAAAGAAGGTTGACTTTGAGGACCGGCTTGCAAGAGTGCGGTGCGAGCAAGTTGTACTCCCGCTTCTTCTCCTGTGATCAACACTCCTTTGGGTGGTAGGGGTAAACTGGTGACAACTGCTTTGAATGTTGTGTCGGGGTTTAAGTTCTCTATACCGCTGATCTGAATTTTACTAACTTGCGGTAGGACTTGCAGGACTTTTGCTTGAGCGATTGCTCCTGACAATTGACGTAGTTGTTCGGCAGAACTCTCAAAGGGAAACAACGCCAGTAAGGTTGTCTCATCTACAGGTTGGGGAATTCCGTGAACTGCACCGCCATCAATCACCCAGCCGTGGTCTTTGTGATCATACACAGTGAAGTAGGGAGTGCGTGGGGCGATAAGCCCTTGGCTTAAAGCTTCGCTTATCGCACCCCCAAGAAAAGGTTGGTCTAACTCCCCCAGAACTGTTGCTTCTATTTGCGGAGATTGTGCTGTAACTTTAGAGCGAACCAGAGCATTGGTACGTTTGAATAAGTCTCGATAACTCAGGTTACCATTCGCTTTCTTTAAAGTGTCGAGCAAAAAGTAAGAAAATGCTCCCCGACGTTGCCCATCCCCGTTATACTCTTTAGCTAATTCGGTGTTTAAGCAAGCTGAAAGAAAAATATGTTTTCCTTGCAGGAACTTCCAGCGACTTAGATTTTCTTCCCGACTCTGGGAAGCTGCTAATTGGTTGACTTCTGCTATGGAGTTGATGAAGCTGTCTAAAGGTCGCTTTCGTCGGTCACTTTGGGCTTGACGGACTGCTATTTCCCCGTCCAAATCACGAGTCCCAGAACCAGAATGACAGCAGTCCATAATCATAGTAATGTGAGGATTTTTTGCAGCTACCTCAGCGATGAGTTTCGCCAACTCCTTATCCGCTAAGTCCCAACCTCCGGGACTGCGACTGTCAAAACACACAATGGTTTCATCGAGTTGGTCTGGCTCTAAAATCCAAAACTCTTCTGGGGCTTCCTCTTGACTACCATGCCCCGCAAAGTAAAAGAATACCACGTCCTCACTACTGGCTTGGCACAGATGTTGCCGGAAACCATCAATGATTGCTTGACGGGTGGCATTTTGATTGAGTAGTGTGCGCAGATGTAGCTGGTGTCCATCTGTCGCAACCCGTCCTTGCAAATATTCTTGTACAGCCATGATATCGTTGACACAGCCCTGAAGGGGAGAGACAGGACTTACGTATTCGTCAATACCAACCAGCAAGGCATAGATATTACGAGTCATATTTATCTAACTTTTTATATAGATGCAACGATATTCTGCTACAACAGAACATAGCAACTTTCCAAATTATTTGATAAAAAAGGGAACTTCAACAAAATAAAGACTCCCAAGTCGCTACGGACTTAGGGTCTATTGAAAAACTATTGGGATGATAGGATTAGGTTTTTATTTTTTTGAGGTGCGGGCAAACCACTCCTTATATGTTTTCTGATGTTCTTCATCTTCCACAATGACTGTGACTCGCACTGCTTTGCATCCATGATTTCGCTCTAGGGCGATCGCATTTAAAAGTAAACTGGCTATTTTTGGAGAGCTAAATTCACCACTTACAGTTAAACCATCATCCGAATGGGTAGTCGTTGATATTTTTGGAGAGCTCACTTCACCACTTACAGTTAAATCATCATCCAAATGGCTAGTCGTCGATATTTTTGGAGAGCTAACTTCACCACTTACAGTTAAATCATCATCCGAATGGCTAGTCGTCGGTGCAGATGTTTCTCGTTGAATCAAATCAACACCAGAAATTGCTTCTCCTCCTAAATCTATTTGTGCAAGCTGTTTGTATTCTGGGCTAATTTGTTCGACTATAAGTTTCTCGCGCCGGATTGGCACTTGTACAATTTGGGTTTCAATTTCTTTACGGACAATCACCTCACCAACTTTATGTTTGGTGCGCTCAATGATTAATCGTTCTCCGAGCAAACGAATAACATCTTCTACTGAAGAAACCTGACTATTTGTAGCAGCTGCTACTGCTGCAATTAGTTCTGAGTTTTGTCTGTTTGCTTCTTGAGTGTTTAAATTATCTTCCATTTCACTATCTTGAGTTTCTCTTTCTATATAGTTAGGTAAATATTGTACTTGCGATTTCTTTAAGTTTATGAAAATGAATTTATTTGGTGAGTCAATTTTTTCGACGAGCTTACTGCTTAATAGAATTAATCGATCATTTTCCTGACTGTCCGACTTCGATACAACGAAATTTACCTGACGATTGATATCTATGATTAAATCTCTAACTTCACCTACGACCTGACCTTCCCGAGCAATTACAGCATATTTTTTGACTTTTGCCCTTAAATTTTTTAAAAGATTACCAATTCTTGCTATTTTACTTGCCTTTTCATGACTGATATTATATTCTTTGTCAATCATTGCTAAAAATTAAAATAAAGAATCCAGGAGCGGAGCGCTAGATAGCTCCGCCTCCGGTCAGAATCACTTACGTTCGCGGGATTTGGATCTCAACCAACTGTAGGTAGCGTATAGACAGTGGGGATTTAAACCCCTACTCTACCGAGTTTCGCTCTTAGCGTGCGCTTGCGCTTACGCAGTCGCCTACGGAGGCTCTCTCGCTCTCGGGCACGACTGCGAACCCGCCACGCCTTACAGTGAGTCCAGCACTGGTCTCACCTCCTGCGCCGTGCTGGATCCTAACTCCTGAGTTCTTTTGTTAAATTTTTCAAAAATCTTGATTTGATTTACTTTACTAATGATAAGTAGAGACCCGAAATTCCGCGTCTCTACTTATATCACTTAGTAAATAATATTTGATTTAACGCTCATCAATGGGAAGACCGGGAGCGTTGATATCCAATTCTTCACGACGAATTGTTTCTTGAGCCTCAACCGTGTCTTGGTCTACTACTTTCTTCACTCTGACTTCTTCACGTAGAAAAGCTTCTTTGCGAACGTCAGCTGTTTCTTCGTAAATTTCTACGCGAGCAACTTCTCCTTCACGGAAGGTTGCTTCACCAGGAGCAACTGCTCTACCAGCATCTGCTGGAGTGACTCGCTCAACAACAACTCGCTCTTTTTCTACTGGAATAGCAACTCGTGCAGTTTCAGTTTCAATATGTTTACCAACCGTAACTTCTCCAGCTTTCTGGCGTCTCTTATTAGCAACTAGCCGTTCTTCATATAATCTGAGGGTTTGATGATCCTGGTCGTTCATATTGTACAACGGAGCATCTTGATCATATTTGTATGTATCCCGGTCATAAGTGGGATTATTTACCGCAGGTGTTGGTACCACTGGTGTTGGTACCACTGGTGTTGGCTGATATCCTGCTGTCGCCGCTGAATATGTTGGATCTCCTAAACCAGCCGATGCTTCCAGAGGAGTTGTTGTATCTAAGGGAGCGCGATATGTACCGCGTACCCGCTCTTCATAGTCGTAATCAAGAACGTCATGCTCGTTGTACTCAGGTAATCTTTCAGCTTGTTCTCTGGTCATTCCAATTGCATAAACGCGATCAACATTATAGTCAATGCGAGAACGACCAACTGGTAACAAGACTTTCTTGCCAAAAATCCAGAAACCTAGGTCAACGACTAAATAACGGAAATGACCTTCTTCATCTACTAAAACATCACTTACAGTACCGACTTTCTCATCGCTTCCTTCCCCATAGACACCCATTCCTTTAATGTCATTACCTTGGAAAGTATCTTTGTAGTCTGCATCAAAGTCTGCAATTTTATATAAACCCATGATAATTTCCTCTTAACCTATTTTCTCATTTCTCATCTATGATATTAACCAGGTTATCTAATATGCTCCATCTCCCTAACGAGGGAATCAGTTGATGTTACTAGTGTTCTAAAGTCATATCTTATTTTTTGTGATTAACTTCTCTTGCTTTTTTTTAAGTTTTATACTTTTTGTTCCGAGCAGAGTTTTAAATAACAAAGACAGGCAAAATATGAGTCCTTTTTCTCTTGCCTGTCTTTTTTGAGACCACAACTCTATTCAAACAGTTTTGAAAAAATCAATTTAAACAAGATCATTTGGATTCATATCAGTTTGAGCTATGGGTAAATCTCCTTGAGTCCGAACGTCTAACTCTTCCCGACGAATTGTTTCTTGTGCTTCAATTGTCTGTGTTTTAACCACTTTTCTAACGCGGACTTCTTCACGTACAAACGTCTCTTTATGAATATCAGGCTTTTCTTCGTAGATTTCTATGCGTGCTATTTCCCCTTCTTGAAACTGAAATTCACTCGGATTTACTGCGATGCCTGCATCTGTAGGATTAATTCGCTCAATAATAACTCGCTCTTTTTCAATTGGTACTGAAACACGTGCTATTTCTGTTTCAATATGCTTACTAACTGCGACTTCTCCTGTCTTGACACGGTTTTTATTGGCAATAAGCCGCTCTTGATATAGTTTGAAAGTTTGATGGTTCTGGTCATTCAAGTCGTACAGGGGTGCATCCTGTTTATAATTATAAGTATCTTGATTATGATTTACATCACTAGAATTTGGACGATAAGCGTTACGTAGCTGCTCTTCATAATCGTAATCAACACTCATGTCATCTTTGTAGACAGGTAAACTTTGCACTTGCTCTTTGCTCAGCCCATCGACATAAACACGCCGCTGATTATAATCTGTCCGGGAAAGACCAATTGGTAGCAATATTCTTTTATTAGATGAATTATACTCAGTATCTATAACTAAATAACGAAAGCGACCATCTGCATCAACTAGAACATCGCTGACTGAGCCAACTCTGACTCCACCTTCTGTATATAAGTCCAAAGTTGTGATATCGTCGCCACCTAAAGTTTCAGCGTAATTTGGATCAAAGTCTGCAAGTTTATAGAGAGGCATAATATTATTACCAGATCAATTAAGAATGTCTATCCTTTTTTAATCTAGAAATAGATTTAATTTTTGTCATCTGGCTGGCGACTTAATTTATCTAATTAATAATTAGTCATTAGTTATGACTAATTAGTTAGTAGACTATTAAGAAAATGATAGATAGCCAAAAAAAATCTTCCGAAAGATAGGCGAAGAAGATCAACTTAACTCTCTAGTATTGAAATATATATGTCTATTGTAGGATACAAGATGTATGTCCTAATCATTCAGACATAATTTGAAATATTCAAAAGGTAGAGAACTACAATCTACTATGATCAAAACTGCTAATCTAAAATATAAAACTCGATAAAAATGTCTGGTCAAGCTTGGTTATCGCAGCTCAAACAACATAAAGTTATTGCAGTTGTCCGCGCCCCCAAAGTGTCCTTGACACGCCAAATGGCTTTGGCTGTGGCATCTGGGGGAATTCAATTAATTGAAATTACCTGGAATAGTGCTGGTGCGACTGAACTGATTGCACAACTAAAAATAGAATTACCTAATTGTACTATTGGAACTGGTACACTGCTAAATTTAGAACAAATGCAAGAAGCAATTGCAGCGGGGGCACAATTTCTCTTCACTCCCCACGTTGATCCAAAGATGATTCAAGCAGCAGTGGATATAGGCGTAACTATCATACCAGGAGCACTCTCCCCAACGGAAATAGTAACTGCTTGGTCTTGTGGAGCAACCTGTGTCAAGGTGTTTCCCACAGAAGCGATGGGAGGAGTCAGTTATATAAGAAGTTTACGAGGACCTTTGGGTCACATTCCCTTGATTCCGACAGGGGGTGTGACTTTAGAAAATGCCAAAGAATTTTTAGAAGCGGGGGCGATCGCAGTTGGTTTGAGTAGTCAATTGTTTCCCAAAGAGTTTGTCGATACACAAAACTGGGAGGCGATCACTTCAAAAGCTGCAAGCTTAATGCAAAAAATTAGTTAGTTGTGTTGTACCCTTGCCAAGGGCTAACTTGGAGTATGCCTTGCTTAGTAAACACCACCCTGAAATGGACAATTGCTTCCCTAGTTGCTGGTCGTCTTTTCACCAGCCTAGAAAGTAAGTCATTTTTCTTCGTGGTTTCTTCAGTTGAGTAACCACCATTTGAATTGACGAGTTGATAACCTAAAATTGCTCCATCACTGGCTGCACCCAAGCGGTAAACTAAATTTTCCTGACTCCGCCCTCGTTGTTCCCAAGCTTGATTGACTTGGTTGTAAACCTTTTGGTTCAAAGGATAAAACAGGGTGGAGTCTGTGCTTTCTGGTTGTTTAGTCAGAACTGCTGCTAATTCTACAGCAGAAGGTAGCGTGACAATATCAGTTTTTGAAGGCACTTGCCAAATCTTGATAGTTTTGTCTGCACTACCACTGGCGAGGGTATGATTTTGAGGATTGAAAGCTACAGACCAAACGGCTTTGTTATGCCCGACAAGAGTGTTAAGCAACTGCCCAGTTTGGACATTCCACAACTTAATTGTCCGGTCATAACTACCACTGGCGATTTGCTTTCCATCCGGACTGAAGCCAACAGACCAAACTCCATTGTCATGTCCAGAGAGGGTGTGCAGTAATTCCCCTGTCTGGGAATTCCACAACTTAATAGTCCTGTCATAACTGCCACTAGCAAGAGTTTTGCCATCAGGACTCAACGCAATAGACCAAACGGCTTGATCATGTGCTGCTAGGGGGGTTCTCAACTTTCCAGTTTTGAAGTCCCAAATCATAATTTTGCCGTCTTCATTACCACTGACAAGAAGCTGCCCATTAGGACTTATCACTAGGGTTCTGACTGCATCTTGTTGTTTTATAGTGCGTATCACCTCCCCAGTCTTCACATTCCACAGCTTGATTGTCTTATCCCAACTACCACTTGCGATCTGCTTTCCATCTGGACTAATAGCAACAGATTCAACATCGTCTAAATGTCCTGAGAAAGTACGAATGAGTTTGCGGGTTTGAAGATTCCACAACTTAACCTCATTATCCCAACTGCCGGAAACAAGCATACGCCCGTCAGAACTAATGGCTAGGGATTCAACCGCATCGCTATGACCGTCGATAGTATCGAGTAATTTGCCAGTTTGCAGATTCCAAATCTTAAGAGTGCCATCGTAGCTACCACTGACTAAAGTTTTGCCATCCTGACTAATTGCTACTGCATAAACCCATACGGAATGCGCTTTTAGAGTGCGAATAGGTCGAGTAGTTAGCAACGATTTAGAGGTTGATGAAGTCTTTGGTACTGAAGACAAATTCCACCAACTCAACCCTACAACAGCGGCTGTTGTAGTGATTACAAACCCTAAGAAAATTTTCCAATAGGTTTGTTTTAACAGCATAGAAAAATGATTCTTGTTTAGAAATTGACTTGTAATTTTCATTGCCACATCAACATTTTTATCAGAGTTCTTTTTTGCTTATCTTTTCTTTTTTTTGTTGCTTTTTCCCTTTTTCAATTCTAAATCTCATAAAAAAGAAAACTGTGATTCCGCTCAGACCCACAATTGCAAAGGGCGTTAAATACGTCCAATGACCTGACATTTTGTCCAAAACATGCCAGATTAAAAGAAACATAGCCAAATAAGTGAGTTGATGCAATTTCTTCCAATTTTTCTTCAGCCTCTTTACACTCCAATCATTAGAAGTGATAGCCAGAAGTGTAAAAATTATGAAAGTTCCTATTCCTTGGATATAAATCCAAGATGTCTCTAAGTCTAAGAAATCAATTTTTCTTTGTTTGACTAATAGAAACCCATGACAAAAAGCAAAAAAGAACGCCAAAATTCCTATAAGACGGCGTTTCTTGAGTAGCAATTGAGGAATACCAGTCTCTTTTGTTTGAGGGAAAACAATTCTTAGAATCGTCGGAAGTAATGTGACAATATAACTGAATAATGCCAAGAATCCCAGAATGTGAGGCTGTGTTGGTATATCTAATTTAAACATAATAAATATCTAATTTCTGGATTGATTTCCAATACATAATCGAACCCCGTCGCCTGCTTTGTTTGAGGTGCGGCGATTTTTGAGGTCGTGGTTACTGGAATGCTGAAAGTTTTGTTTTACAAGGCGTTGAGCTGCAATGGTGTGAGGCTTGTTTGATTAAATTCTTTACATGAGAATTTATGCTTACCTTTTGCACGATTTGATAAATTTCACCAAACCTGAATCAGCCTAGCAGCAGTCAATTTTTGTCCTCCATAGTAGTACAACGACTGAGGTGAACACCCCTGAAAGCAAGTACAACCAAATAGGCTGACTTTGCTCCATATATAGGTGAAAAACTGGTTTACTTATGCAGTACTTGAAGAAGTAAAAGTTAAAGAAAGATTTAAAATACTTATTATTTTTTATACTAAAGTTAAATGTCATCTATCGGGACTTAAACAAAATCGATAGACGTTGGCACTTTGAAAACATTCATAATCTCCATACATGACGAAGACTACAGCAGCATTCAGTCCACCTTGAATATGATCCTGGGTTGAAAACGGAACGAATAAAGAACAATTATTACGGTCGTAAGTCATCTTTCGGTTTGTATTGAGCAAACTTAAGTCTCACAACCCAACTGCGCTAAGTTGCTATGGATTCTATGGATTCAATATAGACAATTGACCCTTTGTTGTAGTCCACTCTGGGTTGACATTTTTGTACAATCGAGTGATGGATGAACCTGTCCATCTCGCAGTGGAAGGTTGTCTCCAACTTTAGTTGGAGTCTGAAGTCAGCCAATTTTGGATTTGGGATTTTGGATAATGGAATTGACTCCACCCTAAAGGTGAGAAGCTTGAAAATGAGCGGATTTTGAATTGAGGAATTAATTCCGTCCTAGAAGGACGGGGCTTGTACCGACCAACCCCCAATCTAAAATCTAAAATTTAAAATCTAAAATCGTCCCGGCCAATCTATAGGGGAAAAAGTAAAGGTTCATTCCCCTTCCAGGGCGAACCCATCTTAATTGTTAATAATATTGGGAAATTAAATCAAACTATCTAGAATAGAGCAAATTGTCCTGTTTGAATAATGAAGATAAATCAAAGAAGAAATTCAGATATTAAATACTTATAGTGAATACCTATTCTCAAAGAAATTGGGTAGAAGTCTTTTATTACGTATTTACAGCTTATGCCTTGATAGCTTTTTTTACTGCCTCACCGACTTTTCAAACATCCTCTTAGTGTTCTGTACCTATACTTTTATCCTTATTTAGCAAGTTTGGTAGCACCAGCGCAACGAGATTTGCCGTTGGGCGATGGTGCACAGCGTTCTCCCCTCTGCACCATCGCCCAACAGGTAGAAAATCAAATTTGTAGTTGGTTTACGATGAAATCAGATGGAGAATTTAGAAGGAAGCTAAAGACTTTCCCTAAATTATATTGTCATTTGAGTATATATGCTATGAAAAGCCTGAATTATCCTGGCTGGGCGCGTTCCTTGAAAGTATTTCTTGTTGGTGCTGCACTGACGTTGAGTGTTGTTAGTCAACCTTCAGGTGAAGTTTGGGCGCAATCAAAAAGCCAGACGGTTAAACAACAAATACTAGCGCTACGACAATCCGAACAGCGTTGGATTCAAATTAAGCTTTCAAACCAACGCTTAACAGCTTGGGAAGGTGACAAACCTGTTTATACATTTATTATTTCTACAGGTAAGAAATCTACCCCGACTCCTACTGGTGTTTTTAAAATTCAATCCAAGCAGAAGTCTGCTCGAATGCAGGGTGAGGACTATGATATTCCCAACGTTCCCTATACTATGTATTACAGCGGAAGTTATGGAATTCATGGTGCTTACTGGCATAAAAAATTTGGCACACCAGTAAGTCATGGTTGTATAAATATAGCTCCCAAAAACGCTAAATTGCTGTTTAACTGGGCATCGACAGGAACGCCAGTGGTAGTGCAAAGGTAGGGAATGTTTTGTAGTAAGCGTTGATACCCTCCGGGTTCGCCAGATGCCTACGGAGGGAGACCCTCCTGCAGCACTGGTCTCACCTCACCCCGCCCTCACGGGCACCCCTCTCCTTATTAAGGAGAGGGGATAGAGGTAATTGAGCCAGAACTTGGTATCAAAAGCTTACTACAAGCCATGTTTATTCAGTTTCCCTGTTAAGCGTTCCCTGTTTCCTGTTTTAACTCAACTGCGCCACAACTTGATTTTCCAACAGCGTTTCACTTGTCAACAAGTCCTCAACTGTGATTCGCAAAAAGCGTTGTTCATCAACTTGAAAGCCGACTTTGATGCGATCGCTCCCCGGAAATCCTGGTGGTGTCAGTTGAGCAATTGATCTTGCCCCATCTTTATCGTTGAGGGGTTTGACGTTTGTTTGACAGCTGGCTGGAGTGCGAGTAATCAGGCGATCGCCATCAAAATAAACTTCCGTACCGCCCGTATCCGCACTCAACTCACCCATAATTAATTCTACGCTAGGCTGACTCTCCATAGAAGCGCCCAAAACTAATTCTACTGGCTGACTCATCGGGTAAGGCTGACCAGCACTAACGATAGGATGCCAACTATGGCATTTGTTGCGGCGATCCCAATAACGGATACCATAGCTATGGTAGAGAAAATCTTTCACTTCCACGCCTTGAGCAACTTGTAAAGCGCCTTGAGCGATCGCTTCAAAAGGACGCTCACAACGAATTTTTTCTGGTTCAAAATACTGCTTAACCCATGTTTGTACTGCGCTCAGTTGTACAGTTCCACCGACAAGTAAAACAGCGTTAATATCTGAAACTTCTATCCCTTGGCGTCGTGCTTGCTGCAACAGAGAAGTCATCGACTCATCAAGTCGTTCAAAAAATGCGTGTTCTGCGAGGATAGTTTCTAGAGTGTCGCGGTTGAGATCTAACTCATAACTCTCAAACGTTTCGTCGTTGAAATAAACTTCGCTTGCTTGGGTTTGGCTTGAAAGTTGAATCTTCACTCTTTCCGCCAGTCGTGTTGTCAGAGGACTCACCACCAACCCTTGAGTTTTGGCAAAGTAATCAACCAGCCAATTATCGATGTCAGTACCACCCAAATTTTGCCCAGCTTTCGCCAAAACGCGAGCGGTTTTTACCTTTTGCTTTGAGTCTTCGGCTAAGGACTTGTTACCCCACTTAAGAAGAAATCCTACGGGCTTTTGAGTTCTTTGCACGGTTTGATCTAGCCGCACCAAAGATAAATCCAACGTTCCGCCGCCAAAGTCAATTACCAAGAGAATTTCTTGGTCTACCATACCATAACCCAAAGCTGCTGCTGTCGGTTCATCCAGCATCCGCACCTGTTCGACGTTTAGGGTTTGGCAAACTTGTCCCAGCCAGTGGCGATAAGCCTCAAAGCTATCTACAGGTACTGTTAACACCAGAGAATCTATTCCCCCTTGCAGTGGTGCCAATTGCTCAATGATTTGAGAGAGGAACAATTGCCCCACCCGCTCAAAGGTAATCATTTGTCCATCCAACTCTGGTAAGAAACCTTGGATGTCTGCACCAATACCGCGTTTAAAGCTGCGGAAAAATCGCGGGTCATTTTTTAAATCAAGACCGCGATCGCGCACTTGTTGACCCAATAACACTTGCCCCTTTGAGGCATTTTCAACATAAACCAAGCTAGGAATCAGTGGGGGATTGAGACCTTGTTGAATGGATAAACCAGGTATGTTGAGAGTTTCTGGTTGTTGGGTGACAGGGTTCCAGCGAGCGATGACTGTGTTGCTTGTACCAAAATCTATTGCTATTGCCATAACTTTTTAATATCTCACGCAAATATGCAACGCATGAGATTATTTTCTCATTAGACCTCTCCAAAAATGGCTATGAAACCTTTACCGCGCTTGCACTAAAAATCATTTTTGGAGAGGTCTATTAGCTATTGTATGTTCACGAGCGCAGTTCTCCTCGACAGCAGTTTTACCAGCACTATGCTCAAAGAAATAATTTTTATAGGAATCCGGTTTGGTTTATGTTCGCGCTTCGTGGCGTATCTCCGTAGGAGACGCACGCAAGAGCAGCGGTAGCCGTGACCGTACCCGCTAGCCATACTTACTAGTTGAGCTAGGGAACGCTTAACAGAAAACATAAACTGTACTGACTTTTTTTTCAAAAAGTATATATTATTATCAAGAAAAACTCAATTTAGTCATGTGCCAAAAGAAAGATTGTTTTTTTTCAATATTTCTGTAAATATAATTACAAAGCTAGATGTAACATCGCTCCTCTAGACAAATATCATTCAAACGATGCGGAAAAAGCGCCAACAGCCCGAAGTTGAACAACAGACAGCTGTAGTGATGAAAAGTTTTTCGCTGCTTATGAGCAGATAAAGTTTTTACCTGAGCAGGCAGAGTTTTTGTGTGAGTTGGTAGAGAGCCAAAACCTACATTTGCAGTACAAACAGCAGCAACCCCAAGAGGTAGAGCAAGAATTAAAGGCGACAAACCAAAATTTGTGTATTGCAAGAACACTCAACACTCTTTGAGGGTAAAGAACTAGCAACAGACAATTTATAAAATTGAAAAATCTGCTAGCGAGTCAGTAGTAGAGCGACTTACTATGATCAATGATGAAGAAGTTCAATCAGAAGAATTGCACAAGATGGACAAGATAATTTTTCAAAAAAATACTTTCAATAAGGAAATTGCTAATGAAATTATAGCTCATTCCAAGAAACTTAGAACTGATTCACAAGAGCTTAAGGCTCGGTATATAAAGCTTGGTTGTCAGTTTGTTACCTTCAAAGCTCACTACGCTCAATTTAATAAAAATTGGACTCAGCTTAGAAAAACAACAAAATAAAAAATTAAGTTTTGGGAATGATCTCAAAGTAAAGTAGTTGAAATATTGTTTATAATTCACGCTTATTATCAAAGAGTTATTTGAGTTATGAATGAAAGAGCAAAAAAATTAGAGAAGTCCTCCCAGGAACGTATACAAATAACAAATGAACATCTCCAGGGTTCTCAGGAGCATATGAAGCAAACAAGGGAAATCTTGGAAGAATCAAAAAAGTGGCTAAACAAGATCAAGCCGCACTTAGACACCCAAGATTAGGGAAGGGAACTTAACGCAGCCACCAAGAACGTAAATGGGCGATCGCCTCTTCCTTGCTTTTTGCTTCGACTTCTATCCAAGGCGCTTCTCGGTAAACATTGGGCATAGCGTTAATAAAATCACTATGCTTCCTATCACCGAAAGCTTGTTGACCGTTGGAAATATGGACTAACTGCCAGTCTGGGTTAGCCCAAGTTTCTCTTGCAGCATAAAACATTTGGGCAACACTTGGATCGTCGTAACTGTCTAAACTTTCATGGCAAATATGGTGATGAGCATCAAATACCAATGGTATGCCAGTTCGTTGACAAACTTCTAAAATTTCACTGGAACTGTAGGCGTATTCGTCATTTTCAAAAGTCAAGCGGCTTTTGATGTTTTCTGGTAATTCAGAAATAACATCCACCAGTTGATCCGAACGTTGAGATTTGCCACCATGAATGTTCATTAATGACCAAGAAGAACGCGGTAAACCTAGTAAATCTAGTGTGCGAGCGTGTCGCTCTAAGATTTTAAGACTTAATGCCACCACTTGCGGTGAATCAGAACTGAGCACAACGTATTGATCCGGGTGTAATACCATTCGGATGCCTAATTTTGCTGCCCTTTGCCCGATTTTGGCGAAATCTGCGCTCATATTCTCTAAAACAGTTGCGCCCACTTCATCCTCCAAGTCACTCATCGGAAATAAAGCAGAGGACATTCGATAAAGCTGTATTGAATTGCGCACACAAAAAGTTAACGCCAAATCTAAGCGCTGTAAGTTCTCCCGATAAATGACTTTTAGGGCGGTTTCACGTTGGTTCTCTGGGAGTTCTAAGTAGCGCTTACGCGTTATTGTCCGGAAGCGCACCTCTTTGGACAATGTAATGCAAACCAATCCTAAGTGCGGTAAAGCAGTTTTTTGCAACTGCTGTGCATTAGGTGAATTGTTAATCACAACCCCTGATGGGGATTTAGACTCCCGCACTGCTGACATATCACATATTGCTATCACTTTCTTGATTTAACTCATTTCTGCCCAGGAATGATCAGTATCCAAAGGCAGAAGTCACCCGCTTGGTGGTGGGTACTTCACGTTATTTATCCAAAAAATAAATCAATCTTTACATTTTAGGATTGAAAACCTATTGACAAAAAGTACATCTAGATTGTGTTATCCTCACAACAAGAGGATATGTACCTTTTGGCAGTTATGTCAAGTACCTTAAAAATTGTTAAATTTATGAAATAAATATAAAGTTCAACAGCCAGAGTCAGAAAAACTTTCAGCTGGGGGAAAAATAACACCTGAAATCTACTAGTGGCTGGTATCCGCCGCTGGTGCATCCTCTAACCATCAGATTCTTCACCAAGGTCGAAAATCATGAAAAATCGGCACTCATCAGACTCTAAGCAATTTGTCGGAAATATAAAAAATGGAATTTGGGTGTTTGGTATCTCGTCGTGGCTATTTGGAATCACTGATCGCAGTATTGCTTCGTTTTCCGATGGTTATCTGTCTGCTATGGATCTAACGCAACTATTTACAGCTGGAATCTTCCTTGTGGCTTGGTTGTTTCTCAAGCCTACATCTAGGGTATAGTTCCATTTTCCATGTTTGATTTTGAATGGAATGCACTCAAGAGCCGCGATAAAACTAAAAAAGTAAAGCTTGAATGTCTGATCTCGATCAAATCCATTTTCTACCAATTGCGCTCCTATACGCCCAAAGCCTTATTTGTGAGTACCTTTGAGTTTTTTGATGTCACCATAATTAATGACAATCGAAAAACTTTTGCGCGACTGGTTCTAACTTTTGCCAAATAACATCACTTAAGTTATTTGATTTGGATTTTGTCGAGGTGAGAGGAGGTCTGGAAAGTATAGTTTTGTACTAAATTTTAACTGCTACTCCCCTAAATCCCGGATGCCGGTCATCCCAATTTTGTAAACATAGTGCGAGCTTTTAGGCTCGCACTGCATTTGAACTCAAATTTAATTTAAGTATTTTTTGCTACAACACAGTTCTCATAGGATTCTTTGTAAGAACAGTAACTTTTGTAGAGACGTTGCCCTACCAAGAGCGCGCTTACTCACATGCAACGTCTCCACATGTGTGATACCAATTGATATGAAATATCCAAAAAATTTTTAAGTTCTTCCGTAAAGATTCACACTGCAATTGTATTTACTTAAAGTCACTGAAAAATTTGTCAATCATGAATAATGAATCAATCAATAAATAGATTCTGTAGCTCTGCAAAGAAAAATCTTGATTTTAGGAAAATTGGTAATTTCTGTAAATATAATTTCCCAAAAAATCATTATTTTAGCCGTTTTCCTTTGGATATAACACCTTATTGCTCAGAAAAATATGTATTTTACCCCTTGAGAACTGCCATAAATTTTATTCAACAATCAGGGAAATCTAAAATTATTCACAATTCATAATTGTTCAGATTGTCCTGCTAAAATGTTGCAGATATTCAACTTCAATATATTCAAGAGACGTCAAATGAGACATGAAAAATTATCTCCCGGACTGCTATTAGCATTTGAAGACTATCAACGGGAAGGACAGCAAGCTTTAACTCCTCAGTTCAAAATGCTGAGTATAGTTCCCCCTAAAAACAATCTCAAGCCAATCCGTAGCATCGTTTTTATCTACTGTGATGAAAATGCAGACTTGAGTCACTTGTCACAACGCGGTATTGAAGTCAACCAAAATAGAGGACACGTGCGCACGGCGTTCTTACCCGTACAAAGTTTAGACGCCTTATCTGATGACCCTGCTATTGAGCGCATTAAGCCATCGCGCAAACTGAAACTGCACATGGACGTTGCCAAAAGCACAGTACACATACCGGAGTTTAGGAAAAAACATAATAACCTTACTGGCAAGGGAGTGATTATCGGTATTATCGACAGCGGTATTGATCCAAAGCACCCCGCCTTTAAAGGACGTATTTTACGTATCTGGGACCAAACACTGTCTGGTTCCGGAGTGATAGAAGGTAAATATGGGGCAGAATTAACTGGCTCACAACTCACAATTTCCCAAGATACAAACGGTCACGGAACTCACGTTGCTGGAATTGCTGCTGGTATGGATGCGACCTATGGTGGTGTCGCACCAGAGGCAGAATTGCTCATCGTCAGAAGCGACTTGGATGAAGGTCACATTGCCGATGCTGTCCGCTACATCTTCCGCGTCGCCCGAGAATTGGGACGTCCAGCCGTTGTTAATATGAGTTTGGGGGGACACTTTGACCCTCATGACGGAACCGACTCGCTGTCAAAAGTTATTGACTCTGTAACTGGTCCTGGACGTATAGTTTGCTGTGCTGCTGGTAACGAGGGCAACGATAACATTCACGCTCAAGCAATTGTTGCTCCTGGTAAAACTCATACCATGCGCTTCAACGTACCATTGAATCAAGCCAGCATAGCAACGTTAAACAGTTGGTACTCTAGTGCAGGTCAATTAGAAGTGTCCTTGCGTAGTCCCAACGGTTTCGTCACCCCCTTCCAACCAGTCATTGCTGATGGCAATTATATCAAGGAATACACCTTACAAGATTCGCAAGTGCAAGTTGCAACACCAAAACGTGATCCAGGCAATGGCGACTATAACGTTTTAGTACAAATTCGTGGTAAAGGAAAGGGCAATTATACTCCACCCGTCCAGGGTGGAATTTGGCAGTTACGGTTCAAAAACACTTCAGCCAAAGATGTACGGTTGGATGTGTGGACATTAGATGGATCCACCTTATTTACCGGTCAAAGTATATCTGACTCAGTGAAAATTGGTTCTCCTGGATGTGCCAGCAGTGCAATTACAGTTGCTGCCTATACAAGCAAAGAGAAGTACACTGACATAGACAAGACAACGCAAGAAATGGGCTTTTCTTTGAATACAATCTCTGATTTCAGTAGTGAAGGACCTTTGCGGAATGATGCTAAAAAACCGGATGTCGCAGCACCAGGAGCGATGATTATTTCTACTCTTTCCTCCAATGCCAATTCTGATCGCTCAATGATCATTGATTCTAAGTTCATGGCGTTAGCTGGTACGAGTATGGCAGCACCCTTCATCACTGGCTTAGTCGCACTTCTGTTGCAGCGTAACCCCAAGCTTGACCCCGGTGCTATTAAACTGCTGCTACGTAAAAATAGTTCCATACCAAAAAAACCAGCCGGAACCTTTGATAGCAAATGGGGTTATGGACTGATTGATGCACAAAATCTGTAGTTGGAGGTACAGATAAATGCATTAAGTCTGTATAAGGATAGGTAATGATAACCTAATAATTTGATAGGTTGATAATAGGGCAAGCTTTTTTGCTTGCCCCTGTTGACTTACTGGAAGGTTTTTATGAATTATCAAAAGCTAGATAGCGCCCTTGCAGTAGCGCTCAATGACGTTAATAACTCACAAGAGCATGGTTTAAAAGTTTTTATTCATACTGAAAATGAGGCTACATCTACGGATACAACGACTGTATTAGAAAACTTAGGTGTTGCAGATGTAACTCCTGAAAAGGATGTTTTCACAGCAACTCTATCACCAAATGCAATTTCTCAGTTGTCAGAGCAGCCTTGGGTTCAATATATTAAGCTGTCTCAAAATTTGCGCTTGTTTAATCGTATGTGAAAAACAACAAGTGGATGCTGCTTCGCAACTGCCCGAAGCAGCATCGCTTTTGGGGAAGCGTACTTAAAGAGAAAGCTGCGACTCTAGGTTATGAGTAACGCGCGCTCGCACCATACGCTGTCAAGACTTTTCACTTTTGAGTCATTTAAGCAGTTTCCAACGATGCGCTAGGAAAATGTGGTTTCAATACCTCAAGCCAGCTTGCAATACGCTCATCGGTTTTATCGCTCTCATTCACTTCGTCAATAGGTAGTCCGACAAATTTATCGTCACGTACAGCAAAGGAATATTCGTAAGTATAACCGTCTAGAGGGAACTCACCAACTAAAGTTGCACCTAATTCTTTGAAGTGGTTATATAAAGTACCCAAGGCGCTAACAAACTGTTCTCCGTGAGTTACACAATCTCCCGCACCGAATAAAGCAATCGTTTTGCCTGTAAAATCCGGTTTTTCGATTGACATCTCGAATATAGGATCGCGCCAATCATTTTGGACTTCCCCTGAACCCCAGGTAGAACAACCAAAGAGCAAATAATCGTACTCAAGCATTTGATCGACGCTTTCAAAATCTTCTTCCATGCTGTAAAGATCACAAAGATCCTCACCAAAATGCTCGTGTAGTTTCGTGGCGATTGATTCAGTGATACCGGAAGTACTGCCATAGAAAATAGCCATTTTTGCCATAACAAAAGCTCCTCTGGGTTTGAATGTGTTAGCAGCGTGCCGCAGGCAGCGAATTTTTTATCCTGTGATCGTTTAGGATGTTTATTTGCAGAGATTCCCAAGATTTGACAGGTTAGAATTTGGCACAAATTCCCTATAAGTAGCATTTGAGGTGAAAATTTATAGGCAAGCATTGTTCCCACAACAGATGACTGCATCCCTGTTAGTGAGACAATACGCTATAAAGTATGCTACTTAATGAATAGAAATTGGAATGAGCGCTAATTAAATAATATTTAGATTAACAACTAAAAAAAGTTTAAATATTACAAGTGATATTTTCGAGAATTAATGATTGGCTACAGAATTGAATTGATTTTTTGAAGTTTCCCAGGAATCTCAACAAGTATGTAGATAGGTAAAGAAATAAACAAAACTACCATTACAAATCTAAAAACGCCTAAAACCCTTACTAATGAACGGCAGTTGACGCACTTGTGCTACCCAACCCTACCCTATGGGAAGCCGCGTGAACACTACAAAAGTCTGGGGTTGCCCATTCGCCTACATTCTCCGAACCTACATAGTAGATTTTGAAATTTAGTATTTCTACAAAAAAGTCAAGTGACTAACATAACAAATTATTGGTCATATGAAAATTCGTCATAAGTAATACCATAATCTAGCCTCCCCCCCTTTATCAGTGGTCTCAGCTAGCCCTAAACTGTAGGTGAGAGTTGAAAGGCAGTCAGGAGAAATCTTGTGAAAAAAGTTTTGGCAATAATCCTTGGAGGGGGTGCAGGTACCCGCCTTTATCCACTCACTAAGTTACGGGCTAAACCAGCCGTACCAGTGGCTGGAAAATATCGTTTGATCGATATTCCAGTCAGTAACTGTATAAACTCAGAAATATATAAAATCTATGTTCTGACGCAATTCAACTCAGCTTCGCTGAACCGTCACATCGCTCGTACTTACAGCTTTGCTGGCTTTACGGAGGGTTTTGTAGAAGTTCTAGCTGCACAGCAAACCCCAGATAGCCTCAACTGGTTCCAAGGTACAGCTGATGCGGTTCGCAAGTACTTGTGGTTGATAGAAGAGTGGGATGTAGATGAATATCTTATTCTTTCCGGTGACCACTTGTACCGCATGGACTACCGTGAGTTCGTACAGCGTCACAGGGAAACTGAAGCCGATATTACTCTTTCGGTGCTACCAATTGATGAGCGTCGCGCCTCTGACTTTGGCTTAGTGAAAATTGATGAGTCTGGTAGGATAATCAATTTCAGCGAAAAACCTAAAGGTGATGCGCTAAAGGAGATGCGAGTTGATACAACTGTACTGGGATTGACTCCAGAACAGGCTCAAGAACAGCCCCACATTGCCTCAATGGGGATTTATGTCTTTAAAAAAGAAGTTTTGATTAAGCTGTTGAATGAAGCTTCAGAACGGACAGATTTTGGAAAAGAAATTATTCCCGATGCTGCAAACAATTACAACGTTCAAGCCTACTTATACGATGGATACTGGGAAGATATCGGAACAATTGAGGCATTTTATGATGCAAATTTAGCACTGACTAAACAACCTCAGCCGTCGTTTAGCTTTTACGATGAAGAAGCGCCAATTTATACTCGATCTCGTTACCTACCTCCCAGTAAAATTTTAGATTGCCAAATCACAGAATCAATGATTAGTGAAGGTTGCATTCTCAAAAATTGCCGGGTTGAACATTCGGTGTTGGGAGTGCGATCACGCATTGAAGCTGGTTGTATTATCCAAGATTCCCTAATCATGGGAGCAGATTACTATCAACCATTTGCTGAACGCCAGTCAGACTCTCAAAGTGGGGAAATTCCTTTAGGGATTGGTGCGAACACCACAATTCGTCGTGCCATAATTGATAAAAATGCTCGCATCGGTTCTGATGTGCAAATTATCAATAAAGATAATGTCCAAGAAGCTCAGCGCGAAAATCAAGGTTTCCATATCAAAAGTGGTATCGTTGTCGTGCTAAAAAATGCCGTCATTCCAGATGGAACCATTATTTAGTCATTAGTGAGACCAGTGCTGCGGGAGGGTTTCCCGACAGCCAGGCTACTGCGTAAGCGCAAGCGCACGCTAAGAGCGTTCGCGCAGCGTCTCCTACGGAGATACGCGTAAGCGTGTCCCTTTGGGACTTACAAAGTAGCGTCTGGGCAGGAGATACCCGAAGGGCGTTCGCCGTAAGGCGTGCGCTCTGCGCACACCCGAAGGGTCATTAGTTAGTAGTTAGTAGAATAACCAACAACTAACTACTAAGCTAATGACAAAGGAAAAAAGACAATGAACAGATGACTCAGTTAATTGTATTAATTGGTCTTCCTGGTAGCGGTAAGTCCACTTTGGCAACGCAATTGCTAGCAGAATGCCCGAGGACGCAACTCATTTCTACCGATGCTATCCGAGGGCAATTGTTTGGTAATGAAGCTTTTCAAGGACCTTGGCTACTGATTTGGCGCGAAATTCAGCGGCAATTTCAACAAGCGCTAATCGCAGGTGGTACAATAATCTACGATGCGACTAATGCCCAGCGACGTCATCGCCGTGAAGTTATTGACATAGCCCGTGAACTAGGCTTTACCCATATAACTGGGGTGTGGGTGAGAACCCCAGTATGGCAGTGTTTAGCACGCAACAAAAAACGGGAACGTAAAGTGCCAGAAGATGTCATATTTCGTATGTATCGTCAGCTTCGGGATGCCCCTCCAAGTCTACAGGAAGGGTTTAATAATTTAATTTGCTATTCTCAGGAACCCCAAGAGTACGGGAATTGCACTCCTGTAGTGAGCAAGAACCCCACTTAAATCAATTTAATATTTGTTAATTTATGATCAGAGTCTATGCACCAGAATTATATCTGGGTTACTCTGTCAAGTTTAATTTTAGATAAAATTTTAACGGAAATTTCTAAGGGAGGCGAGTTTATGGCTGCAACTGATTTTAAGGATTATTACGCGACTTTGGGCGTTAGTAAAACTGCCAGTCCAGAAGAAATCAAACAAGCCTTTCGCAAATTAGCCCGGAAATATCACCCTGACGTCAACCCAGGTAACAAACAAGCTGAGGCAAAGTTCAAAGAAGTTAACGAAGCATACGAAGTTTTGTCAGACACAGACAAACGCAAAAAGTATGACCAATTCGGTCAATACTGGAAACAAGCAGCTGATGGCTTCCCATCTGGTGCTGGTGCTGGTGTTGATATGGGCGGTTTTGATTTCAGCCAATATGGTAGCTTTGATGAATTTATTAACGAATTACTAGGGCGCTTTGGCGGTGGTAGTCCACGCGGAGGACGGCAAACATATTACCGCACCAGCACTGGTGCACCTAGTGGTTTTGGTGGCTTTAATGATTTTAATTATCAAGATGTAGGTACTACTGGCGCTACCCAAGACAGTGAAGCTGCGATCGCCCTAACTTTTTCCGAAGCATTTCATGGTGTACAAAAGCAGCTAAATCTAGGCAACGAAGTTATTGATGTCCGCATACCCGCAGGTGCGAAACCTGGCAATCGTTTGCGCGTACGCGGTAAAGGACCAGTTAGTCCTTTCAACCAACAACGTGGTGATTTATATCTAAAAGTAGAACTTCAACCCCACTCTTTCTTCCAGTTTGATGGCGATAACTTGGTGTGCGAAATACCAATCACACCAGATGAAGCCGTTCTAGGAGCCTCAGTTGAGGTTCCCACACCTGATGGTTCGGTGAATGTGAAGCTTCCTGTTGGAGTGCGTTCTGGTCAATCTTTGCGCTTACGTGGAAAAGGCTGGCCCCAACCTCGTGCTGGACGTAGCGATCAGTTAGTGAAAATTGCGATTGTTCCACCAAAAGACATTAGTCAGCAGGAACGCGAATACTACGAAAAAATTCGCTCTATTCGTACTTTTAATCCCCGCGAACATTTGCCGCAAATTAGGCTGTAAGGTTAGCCCACACCTTATCTATTGATTCGGTGCGGGCTTGGTGTTTTAACAGGTTTTAGTTTTTCACTTGAAATTTGTTTCTTTGGCATTGCTCTGCCTAATTGTATTGCTCTAACAATTTCTCCACGCTAGCGTTATGGTCAAGAAAGGAAAATAAATGTTTGTAGCGAAGTTTGCCTTCTTTATCTAACACAAATTGTGCTGATAAAGGTGCTCCCAATGCTTGTCCAAGTTTATAGTTACGGAATACACGACAACTTGGATCACTCAATAGCGGCATTTTTAAACTCAAATCTTTCACAACAATTTGACTTTGCCGTTCATCAGTACTGGTAATCATTAAAACTTCTATACCCCGATTTTTAAATTGCTCGTAGTTTTCATTTAAGGATTTGATATGAGGAAAGCAAAAAGGGCAATAATTTTTTTCTGTAAAGATACGAGTGAAGGCAAGTAAGACTGGTTGCTCGCCTCTATAATCAGATAACTTAACTAAAGTGCCATTAGTGATATCTGGCAGTTGAAAATCTGGTGCAAGATATCCCCATTCCAACGTATTAGATGCTGGCTTTGGTAAAAAGTTACGGAAGAATCGTTCATTAAATAAGTTGCTAGAAGCCGCAGAAGTAACCATCTTTCTATTCCTAATGTTATGAAAGTTTTAAATAAAAAAGCCATAGATGTACACGGAATATAACCAAAAAATTAGTAACTATTAAGTCGTAATTTATTATATTGATAGATTACGAATTATTCATTACGAACTTGATTTGTCTGTGTTTATCTGTGGCTAAGTTTGAGTGAGTTTGTAATAGCACATTCAAGTGCTACTACTACTCTATTACTTTTGAAACCTAAACAGCAGCGAAGTAAACTTTGGACTTCACTGGATCGGGAACCATTGTCTTGTCGCCTGGTTGCCAGCCAGCAGGGCAAACTTCGTCCGGATGGGACTGAACGTATTGAATGGCTTGCAAAGTCCGCAGGGTCTCATCAACGTTGCGACCAAAAGCTAAGTTGTTGATGGTAGCGTGCTGTAAGACACCTTCTTTGTCAATAATGAACAAACCGCGCAAGGCAACACCAGCTGCTGGATCAAGCACGTTGTAAGCTGCGCTAATCTCTTTTTTGATGTCGGAAACTAAGGGGTAATTAAGGTCACCGACGCCACCAGACTTGCGATCTGTTTGAATCCATGCTAAGTGAGAAAATTCACTGTCAACGGAAACACCAAGGATTTCGGTGTTAAGATTTTTAAATTCTTCGTGGCGATCGCTAAAGGCTGTGATTTCTGTGGGACAAACAAAGGTAAAGTCTAAAGGATAGAAAAACAGTACGACATACTTGCCGCGATAGTCGGAAAGTTTTATGGTTTTAAATTCCTGATCTACCACAGCCGTTGCTGTAAAATCGGGAGCCTGTTGACCTACACGGAGGCATCCTTCTGATGGATAAGTGAGAGGCATTAACCATTATCTCCTTCAATTTATTATCTATTTAGTATTGTTGGAGTTCGGGTCAGGTAATCTCACCCGTTCTCGTCATCTCCTAACGGGAGAGCCTCATGGCGCTCCGCCACGCCTTAGGCAAGAGCGCCACTCGTCAACGCAGACAGACTCTCCTGAACCAATAGTCTCACCGCCTGCAGGGCTAGACTTACGGCTTCATTACATTCTGTTACAACTATATCATACTCATAACGATTTTGAGTAAACAATGGTGGATTTAGATACAAGAGAATGGTTACTGACTAATGGCTTAGGAAGTTTTGCCAGTGGTACAGTTTCTGATATCCGCACTCGCAGTTATCATGGCTGGTTGTTTGCCGCGACTAACCCGCCTTCTGGGCGTACTCTGTTGCTTTCGCACCTAGAAGCTAGCTTAGAACTATCAGATCGGGTTGTGGCATTGGGGACAAATTTCTGGGGCAGTTGTCAGATAGAGCCAAAGGGCTACGAACTGCTGCGCCTTTTTGATCTTAACCCAGTTCCAAAGTGGATATGGGGTGAAGACGACTGGCAGTTGACTAGACGTTTGGTGATGCCGTATGGATTGGTGAGGCAGCGCGGTCTTGGGGGTTTCCCCCATGAGCGACTGCCGAACCCCGAAGGGGTGGAAAAAGTAGGGCAAAGCACAGAAGCAAGCCCTGACTCGCTCACTCCCACATCTCCCCCATTTCATTTTTGCCATCGTATGTTGGTTCAATATCGCTATGAAGGTACACAAACGGCGATATTGAAGCTGCGACTGCTTATAGGCGATCGCGACTTCCACCATCAACAAAAGGTGATTCCAGAATTACAGTTCTCGCAATTGCTGGGACAACAGCAAGTCTGCCTGCAAGCAATAAGTTCTCACAATTTTGGAACACCTTGGCACTTGCGCTGGACGCAAGGAAACTATCAACCAGATCCATTTTGGTACTTGGATTATAAACTTCCCGAGGAAACTCTGCGGGGGTTGGGCGATCGCGAAGACCTCTATAGCCCTGGTTACTTAACAGTTACACTCAGTCCAGGGGATGCGGTGACAATGGATGCACGAGTGGGTTTTCCGAATGAACTGGAAACTCCCCTGACTTGTGAAACCTTTACCGAACTTGTCGAAGCAGAGCAACAGCGCCTGTCTCAAGTTTTTGGGTGGGAAAATTGGCAAAGTGAGGCAAAGGAAGATAATACTCTTATATCTTCCTCATCTTCCCCAACTCCATCCCACCTCTGGCGGCGACTACTACAAGCTGCCGATCAGTTTATTGTTTATCGTGCTTCTATTGCTGGTCCGAGCGTGATTGCTGGATATCACTGGTTTAATGACTGGGGGCGCGATACCTTAATTGCCTTACCAGGGTTGACTCTTACTCCACAGCGTTTTGAGTTGGCAAAAGGACTGTTGCAAACTTTTGGACGTTACTGTTCTCATGGTTTAATTCCTAATGCATTTCCTGACGCGGATGGTGAACCGTTTTATAACAGTATTGATGCAGCACTATGGTGGATTGAAACTTTAGGGCTTTACTTGGAAGCGACGCAAGACTGGCAGTTTTTGGTAGAGCAATATCCAGTGGTGCAGCAAATCTACAAAGCTTTCATTGGAGGGACACGCTATAATATCCAGGCCGATGTTACCGATGGGCTAGTTAGTTGGTATGCTCCTGCTGTAGCTCTGACCTGGATGGATGCGGTAGTGGACGGGCAGCCTGTGACTCCCCGTCGTGGTAAGCCAGTGGAAATTAATGCTCTATGGTATTCAGCGCTATGTTGGGCAAGTCGGTGGGCAGAAATTTTGAGTGAACACGAAGCTATGGTTGACCGTGGGCGTCTTGCTAAGCAGGCTTTGCGTTACACTGAGCTAGCACAACAAGTGAAAGCTTCTATGCAACAGTACTGGAATCCTCAACTGGGTTATTTGTACGATGTGATTGAGCCAGATGATCTAAGAAATTCTCAGATTCGCCCAAATGCCGTTTTAGCACTTTCGCTTTCACATTGTGCGTTCTCTCAACAGCAAGGGCAAAAAATCCTTGCTCTTGCTTGTTCTTGCTTACTCACTCCTTATGGTCTTCGCAGTCTGGCACCAACAGATCCAGAATACATTGGCAAATATAAGGGAAACCCAGAAAAACGCGATCGCGCTTATCACCAAGGTACGGTATGGAGTTGGTTGATTGGTCCTTTCATTCGTGGTTGGGAGCGTTTTTATCCGGGACTTCCATTGCCTTTTGATTGGCAACCCCTGCTAAAACACTTTCTATCTGATGCCTGTCTTGGATCTATTTCCGAAATTTTTGAGGGTGATCAGCCGCACACACCAAGAGGAGCAGTAGCTCAAGCTTGGTCTGTTGCTGAAGTCATTCGACATTTGAAGAACTATTGAGTAAGGAGTAGGGAGCTTTGAACCCTCCCCGCGCTGAAGCGACGGGGATTCACGCCACATCCCCATCTAGCTTCTCGTCCTTATTGACTACCTGGCTAGTGGTTAGTGGCTCATTGGAAACCCGCTCTGACGGAGAGTCAATCTGCGTGCTTTCAGACTTGCTTACTTGCTCGCGGGTTATTCGTTGCTGATATGCCTCCAACAGGATTGGTTCCAAAAGGCACGTTTTGGGGGGAAGCTTCCCCCCAAAAGCTGCCGCCCCCAGATACTCGTCTTGAGCGTCTTGCAATATCAGCGCGTCTTGACTTACATATCTACTCAAAAATGCACTAAACAAATCACGATGATGATCAGAAATACCCGTTACATCCCGATGAACTCGTTGAGACAGAGCTTTTTTGATGCGCGTCCCGTCTAAATGAGTTTGACTTAGTGCGGTCTTTTGAGTAGAAAACTTGATAACTGTACCGCCAGCATTCTCAGCTTTACGGAGCAGTTCGGACTGTACAAAACCTGGTGACTTGGCAGAGATGGCTTTACCGTATCTTTTCTGCCAGCCGCGTACTGAAACGTTTTCAGTTTTGATATGCTTGCCGTGTCTCAATATTTCGTTAACAACACGACGGTTCTGAGTCTTGGCATAAGCTGCTTTGCGACGTTCTAATTCACGTTTCTTGTTGGCAGCTTTAAGGTAGTTGCTGGATTTGTTCCATTTCGCCTTAGCTTTCTTGACTCCCTTTTTGACTTTTCCTTTGTTTACAACGGTTTTACGCCCTCTTTTTGCTTCAAAGTTTGGTTCAAAAAAGTCGGAATTGTTAGCACGTTGGGAACGCTGCATCTTACGTTGCAACTCGGTTATTTCTTTTTGAAAAGTCGGGACAAGCTCGGCAAATGGCAATAAACCAGCATGGTCATCTCCTACATATGCAATATTGCTTATGTTGAGGTCAAGACCAATCAACCCATCAACAACATAGTTTTGAGACTTCTGGTATGGTTCACCTTCATTGACAAGTTGAGCATACCAACGCCGCTTTCCATTCAGAATACGCCATAACAGCCGGACATATTTAACAGTTGATTCCAGACCATGTCGAATAACTGGGTTGGATGGGTCAATGATTGGTTGCAGGACAAGCTTGCCCCATACCAAACAATCATCTTTCCATCTGATGCCAGTCTTATTGGACTTGCCTTCCATTGAACGAAATCGGCTTGGCACTTTGTACCGTACTTCTCTAGCACGCCCTACCAAAACACGCTCACTCGCTTTGAACGCGCGGGTTGCAAGTTTTTGCTGAGTGTTTGAATCAACTTTTTGGGCAATCCACTTTGCTGCATTACTTGTCTTCGTCGCAAATGAATGCAAGTCGTATTCAGAATACCGAAACTGTTCACAAACTTTTCTAAAAGTGTTGCTGCGCTCTTTCTTTTTTGCTCTAGATATCTTGTTCGCTACCTTGTATGACTCGGAGTTGCGCATTAACTCCAATCGCTTCATCGCTTCATTCAAGCAAGCATTATAAACTTGTCTACCCGCTTGAAAACGAGCCAATAATTCTGATTCTTGTTTACTATTTACCTTTAACGGCACTTCTGTAATGAACGATTTAGTTGAACTCCGAGCCACTTGACATCACCCCCTAGTTGTTTGCTATGCTATACCTTACTATATGCGCAGGTTCTGTTTATGTCAACAGGAAAAGGATTAAAAAGAATGAAGAATATTCCAGTTCTTTATGAAGAAAAAAAGAAACCACGCAACATCATGTTGACCGATACTGCGTGGTCTAACGCTGTTATAAAAGCAAAAGAGTTAGAGATAAGTGTAAGCGAGTATGTTGAAAAGTTTTTGAGGGCTGACGGGGAATAAATTCCCCGCGTCGTGTTTCCTCCCCGCTCTAAAAGAGACGGGGCTTCCACTCTTCCCGACCAAAATCTTTGTGAGTTCGTTTAATTCACTACTCTCTATTCATTACTTAACATTTGCAAAAATGGCTCAGGTGTGACTCGAACACACGACCAAGGGCTTATGAGTCCCCTACTCTAACCAACTGAGCTACTGAGCCATACACATTATTCGATTATTTAATTTAGCATACAAAAACTTTGAAGTCAACACTCAATAATTCACAGCTAAACATGAGCTGACCAACAAAGGGGTGTAGGGGTATAGGGGTGTAATACCATTTCACGAAATCCCTGATACAAATGATTGGTTTCTAATTCTTTCCCCCTGCTCCCTGCTCCCTGCTCCCTGCTCCCTGCTCCCTGCTCCCTGCTCCCCATTTGTATCAACTTTAAAGTGAAACGGTATAAGGGTGTAGGGGAGGACAGTGCCGGGGGTAGTCTGCGAGGTCTTGGGGAGCCACTGCGAAGGGAAACGCTCTGCCGACTTGTCGCATGTGGCGTGGTTTCCAACGCCAGAACAAGCGTGTTCAAAGTAGCGTCTGGGTCAGGAGAGGGAAACCAGGACTATGGCACAAAGTGCCACGCGCAAGGGACAGTACTGGCTTCCCATGAGCGACTGCCGAAAGGGTCTCCCGACAGTCGCGCACCTGTCCGTTGAGCCACTGCCCACCTATGTGCCACTTTGTATCATAAACAGCGAAAAAGGGAGCTTAGCTCCCTCTATATCATAAGCAATCATCAAGTTACAGATTGCTAACGACTACAGACGTGCTTGTTGTCGTGGAAGGAAAGCTATTGGGTTGACTGCGTCCTTGCCAGTTGGATGGATTTCAAAGTGGCTATGAGGACCAGTACTGAAGCCAGTGCTGCCCATTAAAGCAATTGTTTGGCCTTGGTGTACCTGTTGACCAGCCTGAACCAAAATCTTGCTATTGTGACCATAGCGAGTCATGCTGCCATCAAGATGGACGATATCCACAACATTGCCATAGCCACCACTGTTCCAACCTGCCTTTTGTACAACACCGTCAGCTGATGCGTAGATCGGCGTACCAACTGAGTTAGCAATATCAATTCCCTTGTGCATTCTTCCCCAGCGCCAGCCATAGCCAGAGGTTAGAGTTCCCTTTGCAGGCCACATATAAGCTGTAGTAGAGGTGGATGGGCCGGGTGTATTCTCGTCAATTGCTCTTGGCAGGTATCTATCCACTGCTGCTAAAGGTGGTAACTGTGGATAAACTGTTTTTCCCTGCATAGAGCCAAGGGCTCGAGAAGCATCAACGCCTGTGGAAGGTCTTACTATTGCTTGATTTGGTAATAGTGCTGGGTTACCTGGTCTGCTACCATAGTTCGGAGCCATTGGTCTGGGAACGGGTATCGCAATTCCAGCTTTGTTCTGTTCACTTACAGGTATTTGCACTGCTGAGTTATTTGGTCTGGGAACAGAAATTGGCACCGCACCATCATTTTGACTGGTACCAGGAACTGTAACTGGCGCGTCATTAGCTTCATTTGGATCTGACACAACTGTATTACCAGCTTCCTGAGAACGGTATTTTTCCCGTAATCTTTCGATTTCCAATTGCAAGCTGCGCAGACGTTGATTATTTTTTACCTGTTTTGTTTTTGTAGAAGTTGGTACTTGTGCCAATTGAGCTTCTGTAACAACTCTTGGCAATGGAGCGTCACCACCAACACCATAATATGTGATAGAGTCAGAAGACTGGCTATTTGTAATAGTATTTTCTGCTAAATTAGTTGTCGATTGAACGTATGACTGAAACTGGCTATTCCCAACTACTGATGTTGGAACAGTAACACTGCTGTTGTTGGCAATGAGTGCTTTTGCACTTGTTTGGCTAATGTTGCTAGTACCACTGGCTCCAACACCACTCAGTTTTGTTGCGACAGATGGCTGAGCAGTAGTGGGGTTTTGCGCCACTGGAATGGACAGTTTTTGGCTGATTTTCAGCTGATGAGGATTGTTAAGATTATTAGCTTTTATGAGTTCTAGGACTGAAATGCCATAATCGTTGGCGATATCTCCTATTGTATCTCCTGGCTTGACTTCATATACTGCAGTTGCTGTTTGTGTGACCGCTACTGGTGTAGCTACTGTTGAAGCTGGTATTGCTAACACCTGCACCTCTGATTGTTGGTTTAAATTTGACATGAGCCTTGCTCTGCTAACATCGCTAGTCGTATTCAACTGCGATGTACCAGTGATAGTACTTGTCTGGGACATTTTCCCTGCCACTGTCATTGGCTGTACTAAGCTAGTCGATGCTTGTTGTGATAAATCTTTAGTTTGTTCAGAGTGCCATTGAGTCAAACTTTTTCTGAGGCGATCTGATTCTTCCTGTAATTGGTTTCGGGCAAATTCTTGCTGGGCTTTTAGTTGAGCATTTACTTCTAGTTCTTCTGTGTTTCTAGCTTCTACTGTTTCTGGTTGAGCAGATTGGGAAGACACAGTTTGCAAATTAATAATACCATCAGCATTAGAGAGTGTTTGTGCTCCCAGCTTTCTGGACTGTTGGAAGTTGTTTTTTTCCCAAGCAGTGGTTTGTTGTGCTTGTGCTGTTGTCAGTGAATTTGCAACTCCGACTGATGCTGAGCTTTGCACTGAGGTCTTGCTTGTTCCAACTTGCCATTTTGCTTTTTGTTCAGTTAGCTGTGAAATTGCTGTTGGTTCAACTACTGTAGGACTTTCTGGCAAGCTCACTGATGAGATGGCTTGTGAGTCTAGTTTATTAGTGGAAGCAAATTTCGCCTCCAAATTATTATAAACAGGAATTGTTGAGGCTGTATATTGGTTACCTAACGCTTCTGCCGCTGCAGCTTGGTCGCTTTGTCGAGTCACCAAAAAGCTGGTTGCTCCCATTGATATTGCCAAGCCAATCATTACAGCTGTTGTTGGCACTTGACATTGGTTAACCTTTGGATTTACTGCGTCTATTGGTTCCACCGGAACATCATCTGCTGGGGTATTTTCCAACTCAGTCCTCGCTTTCTTCTTTAATGCTCGTTTCAAAGACGACCTCCTATGATCACTTGCGCTTAACCAACCTCAATTCTCTAGTCTGAGTACTAGTCAATGATTTTAATCACTACAAGCAATAGATCAATACCACATACATCAGAGATACTTACGCAAGATTAACCTGCTTCTCTGATTTAGACAAGTTCACATCGTTATTTTAAATCTTAAATTTTTGCCTTGACTTGTTCTGTTCACACCTGACACCTTTCATATTAAATAAATCATATGAGTTTTATTTTTGACAACTTACACTTTGGTTACTTTGACAGCAAGATTGACAACCACATATTCGGCATGTTCTTTGCTATCGAGCAATTTGTCTGCTGCTACCTCTCGTCATACACTATACCCTTCTGTAAATCTTTTTCAGACTTTTTTCAGGTCATCCGTATTTATGACACAAGGATCTACATTGATTATTACTCGATACTAACCGTATTTACTCGCACCAATTATCTATTCACTAAATAAAAAACATTAGGCAAACTACCTCAAACTCTTGATATGACTGGCTCATGATGTTTTCGTTCCTTATTCAAGAGAAAATTCAAATTTAAGAAAATCTATCATTTAACCTCGACTATTTATCCAAACTACTATAGAAATTTCTTATACTTTTTCTTCAGTCTCAAGTCATTTTTACTCCAGCAGTGTTGAATATAGAGTACTGAGTCATGAATAATAATTCAAACATAGTTTGGTTCTATCTGTATTTGCAGTTAGTCACTTCGTACTGCTTACTATTAAGATATCAGAGATATTATTAAATCGCTGTATAAAAAATGTCTCAAAAATCAGTATATGATCACAGAAAAACTGTTAAGATTTTGCCTATGCTGGCGTCTTTAAAAGAACTCGAATGACTATAACCCCAATTGACGACGAGCTTCAAAAAGACCCACTGCTACACTCACAGATAGATTTAAGCTGCGAACATTTGGTTCGTTCATAGGAATATAGAGAGTAACATCACAAGCTGATGTGAGATCAAGTGGTAAGCCAGTGGTTTCAGAACCAAAGAGCAACCAATCATTCGGTTGAAAGTGGAAATCCAGGTAGTTGCAACTACCTCTGACGCTAAAACCTAATAATCTTCCGCCACGTGCTTGATGCGCGGACTTAAAAGCTTCCAGAGATTCGTGATAGTGCAGTTTGACATAAGGCCAGTAATCTAAACCAGCTCTTTTGAGGTAGCGATCGCTAATCTCAAAGCCCAAAGGTCCTACTAAATGTAATTCAGTGCCTGTGGCAGCACAGGTGCGAGCAATATTACCTGTATTGGGAGGAATAAGCGGGTTAACTAAAACGACCTGGGGCATTTGCGCAAGAATTAATATATTGAAAATCTGATTTAAATGCAGTCTGTTTTTTTTTACATCTTCCTTAATGCTGAAAATACATAATTTTTTTTTATATTGTGATAGTGAGTCAATTGATTAGAAATTTAAAACAGACAAAAAATGTGCTTTATAAGAGGTAAGGGGATATACTGAGATTTATGACGATTTGTTAAGTTATGTGTAGGTGTATTCTACACTACCAATATCTGACATACATCAAGTTTTAACGCCAAATAAACATTTCCATAAAAAGGGTTCGGAATTTACTGAATGGACAAATCATGATCAAGATTTATTCACATTTAGATTCCCGAACCCGGAGGGTGAGGTGTGCTAAGCAACCGAAGATGAACACAATTTATCTTCTAGTTCAACTTCGCATTCTCTTGTTGCGTCAATAGCTTGAGTGAGAACGTGTCTTTCACTCAAGCCAAGTGCGTGCAGTTGTAACCATTGTTGAGCTTCGTTACCTTCACGCAAGATTTTTTGTAATGGTGAAAGGAAACAGGCAAAGCCATGCTGCTTAGCGATCGCCCAAACATCTTGATATATTTCACTAATCCAATCTCTGGCTAAAATACTCCTACCATCTTGCCAATGCTGAAGTTGAGCCTCAAGACTGGAAGTCGCCGCTGCAGTTTCGTTGGCATAGGTTAGGGAAATAAGTTCGTCTGGGGTGAAGCTGCTTTGGGTTAATGGATCGATAGAGGGATTATTGATAACTTGTAATAAACGTGCCTCTACTAAAGCTGCTATCGCCAGTAAAGCAATTGGATCTGTGACTAAATCGCAAATTCGTAGTTCTAAACGATTCAAATCATAAGGGCGGCGATCGCCATTTGGTCGAACTGACGCCCAAAGATGACGAACATTTTGCATTGTTCCAGCGATCAGTTGATTTTCCACCCATTTAATGTGATGGGCGTGGCTTTCAAATAAAGGTACATGAGAAGGCGTTTGCGGAAAAACACCCCAGCGTGTGGAATGATAACCAGTTGCTTTGCCATTCAGAAACGGAGATGATGCACTCAAGGCAAGGAACAAGGGTGCTTCTACCCTTATAACCCGACACGCCCGCATTAAGACTTCTGGATCGCTAATGCCTACATTAATGTGAACGCTAGCGGTGACAACCTTGGTACCGTATGTTTGCTCAATGTAGTCATGATAGGGGTTTGTTGGATCTGAGCGAAAAAAGCGATCGCCTCCTCCTAAGGACAGAGTGCTTCCTGGAATCAGCGTGTAATCACCTAATTGCTTGATGAAGTTTCTAAGTTCAAGCCGAGGACGCAACAAGGCACATAAAAGCTGTTCGTAATTCTGTAACGGTGGAGTGATATATTCTACGTTTCGACTATCCGGCTCTCGGACAAATCCATCCAAAGATCCAACAATCTTGTCGGAGAGTCCGACTATATCACCACTGGGCGTCCCAGTGTACATCTCAATTTCAAAGCCTTTTAATAGCACTGGTCTGTTCTCCTCGGCTCTCCTTACTTCTAAATTGTATCGAAGGCAACGAATTTCTGTTTACAACCTTAGGGTGAATTAACAGTTGATCAAGAAAGGGGTGTAGGGGTGTGGGGGTGTAAGGGGAGCCAGTGCGTTGGGGAGCCAGTACTGCCAAGAGTTGTGCCTTGCGCGGGTTCCCCGCGTTGTGGCAACTAGCCCCGAAGGGGGCGCTACGCAAACGGAGAGGGTTTCCCGACTTGTAGACGCCGGAGGCGGCTTCCCGCTTTCTTAGCACAAGCGCGTTGTGAGGGGAAAAGAAAATTTTCTTTGTTGCCACGCCGCCGGAACCAACAAGGACGCAAGCCGCGTTGACAAACCAGAGAGTACCGAAATCTTTCTCTTATCCTTAACTTACCCCTCAAGATAGTGTGTACCTCCTACACCAGAGCTTAAGCTGAGGCGTGTAAGGTTCAAACAGTTAACAGTTATCAGTTATCAGTCGTTTACTGTTTACTGTTCACTGTTAAGCGTTAAGCGTTGAGGAAATAATTATGTCCAGCAATGAAACAACTCCTAATCAAGCTAAAAAAACAAATCCACAAAGTGATGAATCCCAATTAAGTCCTGAGGTACTTGACAAAATTAAAAATCCTCCAAGAATAGACGATGTGATATTGAGTCAATCGCCAGAAGAACGTAGGAGTAACCCAGCTATAGCACCGGAAATGCTGGATGAACCAAGCGATGAATTTACCGGGTTGCCCAAAGAGTAGTCAGCATACAATTGAAATCAGTATCTTACTGCTTACTTCACTCGACCTATGCTGCCAGTCATTTATTCCGACGAGTTTCTGGATCACAAGACTGGATCTTTCCATCCAGAGAAACCAGAACGTCTGAGTGCGATCGCCACCGCCTTAAAACAAGCTGCGTTTGCACAACATATTGAATGGCGCTTGCCCACTCTACCAGAAAAGCGCTCTATCATATCTGTGTTGGAACAAGCACACACCCGGCGCTACATCAAGAAAGTTCAAGAAATTGCTGTTGCAGGCGGTGGTTATTTGGATGGAGATACACCTGTTTCTGGACGCAGTTATGATGTTGCTTTGTTGGCAGTGAGTGCCTGGTTGGATGGAGTTGATGTTGTATTGGAAACTGGCGAACCAGCTTTTGTGTTGGCGCGTCCACCAGGACACCACGCGGAAAGTGATCAGGGGATGGGGTTTTGCTTGTTTTCCAATGCGGCGATCGCTGCTCTTTATGCCCTAGAACAACCAGGAATTAACCGTGTTGCCATCCTTGACTGGGATGTGCATCACGGTAATGGTACCCAGGCAATAGTAGAAAAAAACTCACAAATTGCCTACTGTTCTCTTCATCAGTACCCTTGCTATCCAGGGACAGGACATCATACAGAGCGTGGTTTTCATAAGAATGTGTTGAATTTGCCAATTCCTCCTAGCAGCGACATCAAAATATACCAACCTATTTTTGAAAAAAAAGTAGTACCCTTTTTATCCAGTTTTCAGCCGGATTTATTGATTGTGAGTGCGGGTTACGACGCCAACGCCGATGATCCATTGGCTAGTATTAATTTGCAACCGCAAGATTATGGTTTATTCACAGATTATTGCCTGGGAATAACTCGTAAAATTCTGTTCGGCTTGGAAGGTGGTTATGATTTTGACGCACTTTCTAAGTCAGTTGTCGCAACAATTGAGCGCTGCATCGCGTGAGTAGTAAGTAGACTTGTTCGCAGTGCGAAATTGTAGAAAAAATCTGATGATATAAACTTAATTCATAATCAAGAGTTAAACCAATAACCAAACTCAGATCTTGCACCTCCGGCTGAGTACGCCCAGAACTCAAGTTCGTGGCTCATAAACACGCGTCCGTTAAAACGGAACGGCACATGCTTCTCCCAAGGGGAGACGCAATCATGCGAACAAGTCGGGAAACCCGGACGCCCTAGTGGGAACGGCCACGCCTTACGGTGAGTCCAGCGCTGCGGGAGGGTCTCCCTCCGCAGGCGACTGGCGAACCCGGAGGGCTATCGGGTATCTCCTGCGGAGACGCTACGCGTTCGCTCTTAGCGTGCGCTTGCGCTTACGCCCAAGCCGCGTGCGCTTGCGCTTACGCAGTCGCCTAGGTCGGGAGACCCTCCAAAGAGCGCTGTCTCACAAGATACCTAGGTCGGGAAACCCTCATCAAGTACTGGCTCAACGGACAGGTGCGCGACTGTCGGGAAACCCGCCCACGGCACTGTCCTTCCCAACGCAGTGCCTCCTGAAAAACTTATCCAGCCCGTTTTAACGGACTTGGACTTTAAGCGAAGAAATAAATTTCTTGGCGGACGAAAAGTATGGTGCAAGATCTGAGAATAGGGATTCTTAGTTGTTGTGCTAACCACTCTTGAAATCAGTGAACAGTGAACAGTGAACAGTGAAAACTCCTAACTGATAACTGAGGACTGATAACTGATAACCCTTCGGGTATCTCCTGCACAGACGCTACTTTGTAAGTCCCAAAGGGACACGCTTACGCGTTCGCTCTTAGCGTGCGCTTGCGCTTACGCCCAAGCCGCGTGCGCTTGCGCTTACGCAGTCGCCTAGGTCGGGAGACCCTCCAAAGAGCGCTGTCTCACAAGATACCTAGGTCGGGAAACCCTCATCAAGTACTGGCTCAACGGACAGGTGCGCGACTGTCGGGAAACCCGCCCACGGCACTGTCCTCCCCAACGCAGTGCCTCCTGAAAAACTAACAAGAGTCCGTTTTAACGGACTTAGACTTTGAGCCAAGAAATTTATTTCTTGGCGGACGAAAAGTATGGTGCAAGATCTGAGCAAACAGATCAACGGCTCTAAAATTTATAAGTTTGTCCGAAACCAGACATTGTACATTTGTAGATTTGTTCGGATACAATTTTTGGTACAAGCTTTAAAATCTGTAAAACTTATGCACATTAGTATCGCTGACGACATCAAAAAACGGTTTCACGCAGCCTATGCTATCCGTGGGCTGAAGATAAGCCAAGTGATAACTGAACTAGTTGAACAGTGGTTAAAAGCGAACGAAGTTACTTCATTGAGTGATGCCAAAGCCTGATGAAGAAGATTTTAATTTTATCAGCTAATCCTATAAATACAAATAACTTGCGCTTGGATGAAGAAGTACGAGAAATTCAAGCAGCGTGGGAACGCGCCCTCAATAGAGAAAAATTTGAATTGATTAATAAAGGTGCAGTTCGTATTGATGAGTTGCGTCGTACATTGTTAGATCATAAACCACAAATAGTACATTTTTCCGGTCACGGTACCGGGACAGATGGCTTAGTTCTGGAAAATAACTCAGGTGAGGCGCAGATAGTAAGTACGGAATCACTCTCACGTTTTTTTGAGTTATCAAAAGAGCAAGTAGAGTGTGTTTTACTAAACGCTTGCTATTCCGAGACTCAAGCTGAAGCAATTTTTCAACATATTGATTGTGTCATTGGTATGGGACAATCTATTCCAGACAATTCAGCTATCCTTTTTTCCAAAGGATTTTATGATGCTATTTTTGGTGGCAGAAACTACGCAGATGCTTTTAAATGTGGTTGTAATAATATAGATTTAAATAATATTTCGGAATTTAATACTCCCACAATAAAAATTAGACATAGAGATTTTATTCCGGAAGACTCATTCACAACTCAACCATATACACCGTTGTTCTTTATTGGCACGGTAGTATTTGGTTTGATAATTAGTTTACTAGGACTTTTCCAGTTAGTACATAACAACGATTCTGGATTAATAACTCATATTTTACTAGGTTTTGGTCTGATTACTTTTTGGCTCTGTTGTGCATACATCTACTATCCGTCAAGTCGAATTGCTGGTTTTAATATCAATTTCTTTAGAAGATTCAAACAATACAAGAAATTACGGCGTTTGGCTCTAGCAGGGATGGTGATTATACCTCTTTTGGGTATAACTGGATTTTATATATTGGAACTTCCTACAAAAAACATTATTGTTCTTCTAGCTGATTATAATCAAGCAATTAAACTTGACCCTAACTATGCCCAAGCTTACTACAGCCGAGGAGTTTTTTACTTTTCTAAAAAAGACTATGACCGCGCCATAGCTGATTTTAACAAAGCAATTCAGCTTGACCCTCACTATGCCCAAGCTTACAACAACAGAGGAATTTATTACGCCAATCAAAAAGACTATGACCGCGCTATAGCTGATTTTAACAAAGCTATTAAACTTGACCCAAACTATACCCAAGCTTACAACAACAGAGGTAATTCTTACGCACATCAACAAGACTATGATCGCGCTATAGCTGATTTTAACAAAGCAATTAAACTTGACCCTCACTATACCCAAGCTTACAACAACAGAGGAATTTATTACGCCAATCAACAAGACTATGATCGCGCTATAGCTGATTATAACCAAGCAATTAAGCTTGAGCCGAACGATGCCCAAGCTTACTACAATCGAGGAAATTCTTACTTCGAGCAAAAAGGCTATGACCGCGCGATAGCTGATTATAACCAAGCGATTAAACTTGACCCAAACTATGCTCAAACTTACTACAGCCGAGGAACTTCTTACGCCTATAAAAAAGACTATGACCGCGCTATAGCTGATTATAACCAAGCGATTAAACTTGATCAGAATTATGCCCAAGCTTACTACAATCGAGGATATTCTTACTTCTATAAAAAGGACTATGACCGTGCTATAGCTGATTATAACCAAGCAATTAAACTTGACCCGAATGATGCCGCAGCTTATGATAGCCGATGTGAGCTATACCGTATTAAGAAAGACTATGCTCGTGCTATAGCAAATTGTAACCAAGCTATTAAACTTGACTCTAACTTAACCGATGCTTACTACAACCGAGGGTTAGTTTATAAGAATAAGGGCAAGAAAGATAAAGCTATACAAGACTTGAAAAAAATCTTGCAATTAAATAATGATGTTGAATTGAACGAAAAAGCAAAACAAGAACTTAAAGAACTAAACACAAAATAATAACAGAAGATGAACCAAGTGATAACTGAACTAGTTGAACAGTGGTTAAAAACAAACGAAGTTACTTCATTGAATGATCCCAAACCCTGATGAAGAAGATTTTAATTTTATCAGCTAATCCTATAAATACAAAAAACTTACGTTTGGATGAAGAAGTACGAGAAATTCAAGCAGCGTGGGAACGCGCCCTCAATAGAGAAAAATTTGAATTGATTAATAAAGGTGCAGTTCGTATTGATGAGTTGCGTCGTACATTGTTAGATCATAAACCACAAATAGTACATTTTTCCGGTCACGGTACTGGGACAAATGGCTTAGTTCTGGAAAATAACTCAGGTTCGGCGCAAATAGTAAGTACGGAATCACTCTCACGTTTTTTTGAGTTATCAAAAGAGCAAGTAGAGTGTGTTTTACTAAATGCTTGCTATTCCGAGACTCAAGCTGAAGCAATTTTTCAACATATTGATTGTGTCATTGGTATGGGACAATCTATTCCAGACAATTCAGCTATCCTTTTTTCCAAAGGATTTTATGATGCTATTTTTGGTGGCAGAAACTACGCAGATGCTTTTCAATTTGGTTGTAATAATATAGATTTAAATAATCTTTCGGAATTTAATACTCCCACCATAAAAATTAGACATAGAGATTTTAGTCCGGAAGACTCAATCACAACTCAACCATATACACCGTTGTTCTTTATTGGCACGGTAGTATTTGGTTTGATAATTAGTTTACTAGGACTTTTCCAGTTAGTACATAACAACGATTCTGGATTAATAACTCATATTTTACTAGGTTTTGGTCTGATTACTTTTTGGCTCTGTTGTGCATACATCTACTATCCGTCAAGTCGAATTGCTGGTTTTAATATCAATTTCTTTAGAAGATTCAAACAATACAAGAAATTACGGCGTTTGGCTCTAGCAGGGATGGTGATTATACCTCTTTTGGGTATAACTGGATTTTATATATTGGAACTTCCTACAAAAAACATTATTGTTCTTATAGCTGATTTTGAAACTTCTGCTGAGCAAAAAAACTATGGTGTTACTAAAAGGATCTTTAATAAGCTAGATAATGCCTTTCAACAATCTACTGATGTCAAAGTACAACGTTTAAACAAAATAATTACAAACCGTCAAGATGCCCTTAGTGAAGGAGAAAGTCACAAAGCTAGGATTGTCATCTGGGGTGATTATGACGTAACAAGTACAAATACACTGTTGAGTCCACACTTTGAAGTATTGCAAACCCCAAAAGGATACTTACCTACAATTAGCTCGTTAGAACAGACGGCTAGCATCTCTGAATTAAACAATTTTAAATTGCAATTACGTCTTTCAACAGAGATGAGTTATTTGACTCATTTCACTGTGGGATTAATTCGTTACACAGTTAGTGATTGGAAACAGGCTATAACCTATTTTAGCGAAGCTTTGGAACAGGGTAATGATTCAAACAAAGCGTTAAACCAGGAAATAGTCTACTTTTACCGAGGAACTTCTTACTTCTATAAAAAAGACTATGACCGCGCGATAGCTGATTATAACCAAGCAATTAAACTTGACCCGAACGATGCTCAAGCTTACAACAACCGAGGAATTTCTTACTTCTATAAAAAAGACAATAACCGCGCGATAGCTGATTATAACCAAGCTATAAAACTTGACCCGAACTATGCCGAAGCTTACAACAACCGAGGAAATTCTTACGGCAATAAAAAAGACGATGACCGCGCGATAGCTGATTATAACCAAGCTATAAAACTTGACCCGAACTTAGCCCAAGCTTACTACAACCGAGGATATTCTTACGCCAACAAAAAAGACTATGACGGCGCTATAGCTGATTATAACCAAGCTATTAAACTTGACCCGAACTATGCCCATGTTTACTACAACCGAGGACTTTCTTACTTCTATAAAAAAGATTATGACGGCGCGATAGCTGATTATAACCAAGCTATTAAACTTGACCCGAACTATGCCCAAGCTTACAACAACCGAGGAAATTCTTACGGCAATAAAAAAGACGATGGCCGCGCGATAGCTGATTATAACCAAGCTATTAAACTTGACCCGAACTATGCCCAAGCTTACTACAACCGAGGAAATTTGTACGGCAATAAAAAAGACGATGGCCGCGCGATAGCTGATTATAACCAAGCTATTAAACTTGACCCGAACTTAGCCCAAGCTTACTACAACCGAGGACTTTCTTACGTCAATAAAAAAGACTATGACCGCGCGATAGCTGATTATAACCAAGCTATTAAACTTGACCCGAACTATGCCGAAGCTTACTACAACCGAGGACTTTCTTACTTCTATAAAAAAGATTATGACGGCGCTATAGCTGATTATAACCAAGCAATTAAACTTGACCCGAACTTAGCCCAAGCTTACTACAACCGAGGACTTTCTTACGCTAATAAAAAAGACTATGACCTCGCCATCGCTGATTATAACCAAGCAATTAAACTTGACCCGAACGATGCCGACGCTTATGATAGCCGATGTGAGCTATACCGTATTAAGAAAGACTATGATCGTGCTATAGCCAATTGTAACCAAGCTATTAAACTTGACCCGAACTTAACCGATTCTTACTACAACCGAGGGTTAGTTTATAAGAATAAGGGCAATAAAGATAAAGCCATACAAGACTTGAAAAAAATCTTGCAATTAAATGATGATGTTGAATTGAACCAAAAAGCAAAACAAGAACTTAAAGAACTAAGCACAAAATAATATAGGATTCCTATTTGATTTTTGAACGGAATTCAGTACAGTTTATGTTAAGCGTTCGGGTGTTCCCTGTTCCCTGTTCCCTGTTCCCTGTTCCCTGTTCCCTGTTCCCTGTTCCCTACCTCTACGAGTCAATTCAGAAATAAAACCGGATTCCTATAACAATAGTAAGTAGCTCAATTTATGAATTAAACAGGAGCGAGGAAAATGAAAGCAATAGTAATCAAAGAATACGGCAATGATGACGTTCTAAATTATGCTGATGTCGAACGCCCGGAGCCGAAGGCGGACGAAGTTTTGGTGAAAGTTCACGTCGCGGGGGTTAATCCGGTTGACTGGAAAATCCGCAACGGTGTGGGCGAAAGGCTCGGTTTGAAACTACCGATCATGCTCGGCGGCGAGATTGCCGGAACAATCGAAAGAATTGGCGATGATGTCAGAGGTTTCAAAGAAGGTGATGCGGTTTACGGCATCATACGCTCTGGAGGTTTCGCCGAATACGCGATCGCCAAAATGGGGGATATTGCGTCTAAACCCCAAAGTCTCGATTTCGAGAACGCGGCGGCGGTTCCACTCGGCGCGTTAACCGCATGGCAGGCGATTTTTGATTTAGCCCATCTCAGCAGCGGGCAAAGAATTTTGATAACCGGCGCGTCAGGCGGAGTCGGTTCACTGGCTGTTCAACTTGCCAAAGCAAAAGGCGCATACGTCATCGGTACGGCTTCGGGACGCAATGAAGAGTTCGTCAGAGATTTAGGCGCGGATGAGTTCGTTGATTACACGAAGCAAAACTTTGAACAAGTCGTTAAAGACGTTGATGTCGTCTTCGATGCAGTCGGCGGCGACACGTTTGAAAGAGCGTTCCAAACTTTGAAAAAAGGTGGCTTTCTGGTAACGTCAGTGGAGTTTCCGTCCGAAGAAAAAGCGCAGGAATTTGGCGTCAAGTCCGCGCGGGTTCATTGCAAGCCAAACGCGGAACAATTAGCTGCCATCAGCGCATTGGTTGACGAAGGCAAATTAAAAGCGCACGTCGCAACCGTTTTGCCGCTTGTAGAAGTCAAAAAGGCATTCCAACTTTCCGAAAGTGGGCGCACACGCGGCAAAATTGTTTTGCAAATTGGCACATAGTTTTGAACTGGAGTTTAGCGCGAAATCGCCAAAATCTGGGAAATCATCCGGTTTGCTTGCGACAAATAACCACCACCAAATAAATTGAAATGGTTCAAAATGTGATACAGGTTGTAGAGAGTTTTTCTTTGCTCATACCCTTCATTTAACCGCCAAACTTCGTTGTAACCCCGATAAAACGCAGCAGAGAAACCACCGAATAATTCTGTCATGGCGATATCAACTTCGCGATCGCCAAAATAAGCCGCCGGATCAAAAATCACTGGTTCTCCCGCAACAGTACACCCAGCATTTCCTCCCCATAAATCACCATGTACAAGAGAAGGCTGTGGTTTATGATCTGCCAAAATTTCAGGAATAGCCTCTAGTAACTCCTTTTCTTGGGGAAAATGACCTCCCTTACGCCTTCCCAATTGGAATTGATAACTCAGCCGATATTTAGTATAAAACTCACCCCAATCTGCTGTCCAAGTATTAATTTGAGGCGTGGAACCAATAGTGTTGTTTATATCCCAACCAAAACCTTGGCTGCTGGTTGCTTTATGCATCGCTGCTAACTTGCGCCCCATTTCTTCCCAAGATTTTGTTTGGGCTGAACCCATCTCTAGCCATTCCAACACCACATAGCTAGAATCACCAGCTGTATCCCAGCAAATGGGTTTGGGAACGCGGATAGTTGCTGTTTGGTACATTTGCTGTAAGCCTAGCGCCTCAGCCTCGAACATTGCAATTTGCGACGCTTGATTAAACTTGACAAAATAGGTGCGCTCACCGTCACAGACACTGTAACCTTGATTTATACATCCACCACCGACTGAGCGTCGTTGTGACGATTGAAATTTTTCGCCAGTCACCTGGCTAATATTGGCATCAATTTCAGTCCACATCATAACAATTCAAAATTCATGGTTGCTGAGCGTAGTCGAAGCAAAATTCATGGTTGCTGAGCGCAGTCGAAGCAAAATTCAAAACTAAATTTCTGTAGGGCATACAATGTTTGAGCAGCGAGTGAGGGGGATGAGCAGGATAACTTCCTCATCGTTGGAAGTCTACAGCCTTCCTAAATAAGATATGAACATCCTCCTCTTCTTCTCTTTCTTTTCTTTGCGTCCTACCCTGCGGGAAGCCGCTTTGCGTCTATGCGTCCTTTGCGGTACCCTGCGGGAAGCCCTTCGGGTATCTCCTGCGGAGACGCTACGCGTTCGCTCTTAGCGTGCGCTTGCGCTTACGCAGTCGCCTAGGTCGGGAAACCCTCCTGCAGCGCTGTCTCACCGCTTCGCGTCTACGTTTTTTTTGTTCACGACTTATCTAGGATTGCTGTAAGATGCTCTAAGATGGCTTAATAACAACCACACCGTAGGCATCTGGGGAAAGGTATTCTTGTGCTGCTTGCATCAAGCTAGTTGTATCTTGAGCTTGAATGCGAGCTGGGTAGTTAAATGCTGGTTCCAAATCTCCTACCATTGATTGATAGTAACCGTATAAATTGGCGCGATCGCTCGGTGCTTCATTGGCAAAAATAAATCTGTTAGCCACTTTTGTCCGTACACGAGCTATTTCCGCCTCTTTTACCATTTCTGTTTGCAGATTTTGGATATGCTGCACAATCCGAGCCTCTGTTGCCGACAGATTTTCAGTTGTACAATAAGCCGTAATATAAAATGTACCTTGTAACTGCTGCGTCATATTGCTGACAGAAATATGGGAAACCAGCCCCAGTTCTTGGCGCAAATCCTGCACCAGCCTTGATGTCAGCCCATGTCCCAAAATTGCCGCCAAAACATCCAAGGCATAAGTTTTTTCTAATTGGTTCAACCCAGGTACTCGCCAAAGCATGATTAGTCTTGCTTGCTGCAGGCTTTCATCAATAAATTCTTTACGGACAATGTTTTTAAACAAAGGTTCTGAATTAGGCTGTACCTGCTGAATGGGCGTTGGATGCTCAGTTTTCACAGTTCGTTCAAAACCTTTTGCAACAATTTCAACTAACTCTTCCACAGGTAAATTACCTACAGCCACAGCAGTTATTGAAGGGGGTTGATACCAAGTTGCATGAAAATCCCGCATCTGCTGAGGTTGCAATTGAGAAATGACAGTTTCTGGTCCCAAAACAGGACGCCGATAAGGTAACTTATCAAAAGCCGTCTCCATCGCTCGTTGAAAAATGCGGCGACGGGGATTATCCTCAGAACGTCGAATTTCTTCCAGAACCACCAATCGTTCGCGCTCAAAAGCTTCGTTAGGTATACTCGCATTGAGTACGACATCAATTTGCAGTGGCGCAAGCTCTACAAAATCCTTGGGAGCACTGGTAATGTAGTAATGAGTATAGTCTTGACTTGTAGCGGCATTAGTCACAGCACCCCGCTCTTCAATTCGACGTTCAAACTCGCCGCTTGCCAGTCGTTCAGTTCCCTTAAAAATCATATGCTCTAGAAAGTGAGCCATACCGTTAATGGTATCTGACTCGGCAGTGGAACCAACATTAACCCACAAGCTCAGGTTCACTGCTTCAACAGGCATCTGTTCTGCAACTATAGTCAAACCCCCAGGCAATTGGTAAAGCTTTGGAGTATTAAGACGAGGAAAGTTTAGCAGGGTTGAAGTCATTTCAATTTGTAGGGAATAAGCTTACACCTCTTTATCTTACCTAGGACTGAAATCTGTACCGGGATTATCAGTGTCTGAGCGAGGTTTTGTTAAGAAATAGTAAATAATTTTTTTTCAAATTTTGCATATTATTACTGATGATCATTGTTACAAATACAATACATAACAGTAAATAAGTAGTCGTAATTTGTTGACTTGATTGTCACGAACAAAAGTTGCATGAATATAGTCAATGAAATCAAGGGTGAATTGCCGTTAGTTTCAGTTATCGTTCCTGCGTATAATGCAGAAGCTTTCATCACTCGCACCTTGCAATCAATCATATCTCAAACATATAAAAATATAGAAATTTTAGTAGTTGACGACGGTTCTCAGGATAAAACGGCTGAAATTGTCGAATTGTTTGCTCAAAAAGACAATCGCATCAGCCTTTTCAAACAATCAAATTCTGGAGTAGCGTCGGCTCGTAATTTGGCAATTGAAAATTCTAAAGGTGAATACATTGCACCGATTGATGCTGATGATATTTGGTATCCCCAGAAACTAGAGAAACAAGTCCAATGTCTGTTAAAGGCAGACCAATCAGTAGGATTAATTTATGCTTGGTCAGTGTTTATTGACGAAGAAGATGCAATTGTCGGACAGTACATTCCCCATCACCATTTAAATGTTCTCAGCATAGAGGGAGAGGTTTACCCAGCTATGCTATATACAAACTTTATTATCAATGCAAGTGTCCCTCTGATTCGTCGAGTTTGTTTTGATAAAGTTGGCGGTTACAGCAGCAAACTCAGAGAGCAGAATGCACAAGGTTGTGAAGATTGGGATATTTACTTGCGGATTGCTGAATATTATCAGTTTCGAGTTGTACCTGAGTTTTTGATTGGCTATCGTCAGGTGAAAGCAAGTATGTCTAACGGATGTCAGACAATGGAGAAGTCTTACAATCTGGTTATGGCAGATTTTCAGAGAAAACATCCAGAAATACCTGCTCACATATATCATTGGGCTGCTAGTTCTTTTTACGTTCATCTTGCATGGAAAAGCAGGGCAAGCGGAGATTATTGGAGCACTCTAACTTGGTTAAACAAAAGCATCAAGTTAGACTACAGTCCACTGTTACTTCGACCAGTTTATTTATGTCTCATTGAATGCCTTTTCAAAATTACAGTTGAGCCTATTACTTCTTTGATTTGGCAAGATCATCATTCTTGGTTGCGGTTTAGAGAAAAGTTTGATTCTCAAAAAAATAGAGTAGCGCTTAGTCAAGTGACTACAGTTTCTGATATCCAAAACCAAATGTATCAACCGTACAAACTTCCGTTCAAACCGCATGCAAGGATTATGTGGCAAAGATGGTTAGAAGTTTTGCAGCTTTGTCGCGCCTTATCCCATTAAATTAAGTCTTTAAAGGTTTTTAATGATTTTTTTAACCCAATACCGTTCAGTACTGTTAAGCGTTCCCTATTTTCAAGTCAGTTAATCATGGGCGATCGCCCACAACCAAGCATGAAAATCTATTTTCAAGCTAGCTAATCACGGGAAAATCTCACGAACCTTACATGAAAATCTATTTCCCCTAGACCCCTACAACGCCAGGTGCCTCAAGTCGGGAAACCCTTTCGGCAGTTCCTCCTTGGGGAAACCACCAAGACCGGACTGCCTCACCCCAGCACTGGCTCCCCTTACACCCCTTTTTCAAGCTAGTGCTTTTCCAAGAAAAGCAAGTGCCAAGCAACTACGCCACTGTTTGATTGTCCTAACTGTTTAAATTTAATTTTTAGTATTTATAAATCTTATTATAATTATAAAATAAGAAATATGTCGTAAATATCAATGCCAGGTCATCGTGTTGGCAATAGTAAACCCCGCATTATAGTTATTGGTGCCGGAATTGGCGGACTGACTGCTGGTGCATTATTAGCACATAGAGGTTACAGTGTGTTAATTCTGGATCAAGCACTTGTACCCGGAGGCTGTGCTTCTACCTTTCAACGTAAAGGATTTACCTTTGATGTGGGAGCCACTCAAGTTGCAGGGTTGGAAGCAGGGGGAATCCACCATCGTATTTTTACAGAATTAGAAATTGATTTACCGCAAGCAACGCCTTGTGATCCAGCTTGTGCAGTGTATTTGCCAGGTGAGCAAACACCAATCAACGTTTGGCGAGATCCGGAAAAATGGAAACAGGAACGACAACGACAGTTTCCGTTTAGCGAACCTTTTTGGCAGTTGATGGCGGCTTTGTTTAAAGCGAGTTGGGAATTTCAAGGACGCGATCCAGTGCTACCACCACGTAACGTGTGGGATTTAGTGCAACTTACTAAAGCATTACGTCCTAGTACATTCATAACCGTACCCTACACTTTGTTTACAGTTGGGGATGCGTTGCGTGCTTACAAGCTAGGAAACGACCACCGCTTAAAAACATTTTTGGATTTGCAACTCAAGCTCTACTCTCAGGTAGATACCGAAGAGACGGCTTTGCTTTATGCAGCAACAGCGTTGAGTGTATCGCAGTTACCGCAGGGACTGTATCATCTCCAAGGTAGTATGCAAGTCCTCAGCGATCGCCTCTTAGAAGCCCTAGAAAAAAAAGGTGGCACCTTACTCATGCGCCACACAGTCGAACATATTGAAGTCGAAAAGGGCAAAGTGAGTGGTGTGGTCATTCGTAACCAGAAAACTGGGGAAGTCTGGACAGAAGCCGCAGACCACGTAGTTGCTAATGTGACTGCGCAAAACTTAGTGCAGTTATTGGGTAATAAAGCTCCTCATGGTTACAAACGGCGAGTCGAAAAACTACCACCCGCTTCAGGTGCTTTCGTTATCTATCTGGGCGTAGACGAAAGCGCAATTCCTTCTAGATGTCCGCCCCATCTCCAATTTATGTATAATGCCAAAGGTCCAATTGGTAACAATAATTCCCTGTTTGTTTCTGTGAGTCATCCAGGAGATGGTCGCGCCCCAGAAGGAAAAGCAACAATTATTGCTTCTTCTTTTGTAGATACAAAACAGTGGTGGGTGAGTGAGGATTATGAGGGGTTAAAACAACAATATACACAAGATGCTGTCTCCCGTCTGTCAAAGTTCTTTTACCTGAAACCAGAAACTATTATTCATGTAGAAGCAGCCACTCCTCGCACCTTTGCACGCTACACAGCACGAGACCAGGGTATTGTTGGTGGTATTGGTCAAAGGATATCAACTTTCGGTCCCTTTGGTTTTGCCAATCGTACACCCATCAACAATCTGTGGCTCGTTGGTGACTCCACTCACCCAGGCGAAGGGACTGCTGGCGTCAGTTACTCAGCGCTGACTGCAGTCAAGCAAATAGAGGCTCAAAAAGTTGCAAGGTATGGGATAACATAATTACAACAAAATACTTTGCGTAATTCCCAAGAGAAAACAATGATTATTTCTGACTTGAACTATTGTGAAGCAGTAGAATTTGCCAACAAAATTATTGGTGGAGCAACGGCTGATGTTGTTGGTGATGCATATGCTGGTCCAGGTGTTGCAACAGCATATGCTGTTGCACTAGCTCAAGGAAATATCACTTACACTAGTGCCACTGCTAATACTATCGTTCGTCAGCAACCAAATGTGACGATTAGCAAGGCGCAGGTAAAAGCAGATGCCTTCGCTATAGATGAGACTGGTCGCGACAAAGACAAAATTCGTGATACTGACGTTTTCGTTTTGCACACATAATAATTAAGAAAAAGACTTGGCTACTTTTGAGGTGCTTAACTCTGTTTTGGAAAGATTTGGGTTAGTGATAGTTTTCGTTATCGCTTTGTCTTCTTGTGCATTTTCATAACTTGTTGGGTTTTCATATGCTAAACCCAACAAGGTTTATTAAGAAAGAATAGAGGCGTCAGCCGTACACAATTCAGCATGAATTCTGTACGACTGGCGGATGAATAAAGGGGTTTAAGACCCCCACTAAATCTTTGATTTAGTGGTCTTCAATTGTGTCTGTGGTTTGAATCCCCCACTGATTGCTTCTGACTCCTGAATTCTTCTTCAAGATGCAAATTTATGGATTCCACTCAGCTATCTTGCACAGCAAGTGATCAAGTTGTTCACGATCTTGGATGACATCCAAATCGGGGTCAGTCTTAACAAATATTTGAAAATTTAGATTGATTTTCAGCGCTGTCTCCAGGCTTTCAAGCGCTAGCGCTTCTTTTCCAACTCGGGCTGCACAGCAAGCGATGTTATACCAAGCGTACTCATCGTCTGGCTTCAGTTCAGTTGCTTTTTGATAGCTTACAAGCGCCTCTTCGTAACGCTCTAAATGTCTCAACGTATCGCCTATCTTGTAATAAGTCCAAAAATTATCTGAGCGACGAGAAAGAGCTCTTTCATAACTTTTGAGTGCATCTTCATAACGACCTAAATGCCTTAATGCATCTCCCCGACGAAACCATGCCCAGTAATCATCGCGGCGAATTGATAGAGCTTCATCATAGTCAGAAATTGCATCTTGATAGCGTTCTAAATATCTAAAGGTATCTCCTCGACGGAACCACGCCCAATAATCATCGCGGCGAATTGCGAGAGCTTTGTTAAAATTGGCGATCGCTTCCTCAAACTGCTCTAGTTCTTCTACCAAAATGTAGCCTCGACTGTACCACGCCCAGTAATCATTAGGGCGAAGTCCTAATGCTCGGTCAAAACTAGCAAGTGCTTCCTGATACTGACCTAATTCCCGTAGCACACTACCTCGGTCATACCAGAGCCAGTACTCATCAGGACAAACCTCTATTGCTTTGTCGTAATAAGTGAGCGCTTCTTCGTAATTCTCTTGCTTTTCGAGCCGTTTACCCTGTCGATACCACTCTTTATAGTTCTGTGTGACAAGTAGTAATGAACTATCTACCCCTGCGGGTGCTGCTTGACTCATTGTTGATTCCCCAAAAAGTTATTATCGTTACAGACAAGCACACTATTTATATTACTTAACGATACAGGGTAAACAAAATCTACTTAGAGGTATGGAATAGGCAAAAACGTCTTTAATTGCTAGTTTTCTTTAATAAATCTTATTGTTGTTACGCCTGAGTAAAACATTACGATTACGAAGCTCGATCACAGAGGGCGATCGTGAGCGATGCTGCTGCTGCAAGTGCTGCTACGGTCCGAACGTGGTTCCAAATTGTCCAGTTGACAAGGTAGTCAGACCATAGCCTCGCGCCCTCAGTGCTATTCGGATCGGCGATCGCCAGGGCTTCGTTGAGCGGCACATTGAACACGATTGTCACGCCTAAGGTGCCGACGAGATAAAGCAGGCTGCCAACGAGCAAGTAAGAGGCACCAGGTTGATGCCACCTTAACAGTGAGAAGACAGCCACAAAGATACAAGCTACAGCCGTTCCGAAAAACACTGTAAAAAACAACGGATTGATCACCGTAATGTTAATGGATTGCATGGCGACAATGCCCTGTGTCGGCTTCAGTCGAGCAAGCGCACTCATCACAAAGGTTGAGAAGGCGAAGAAGACTCCGGCTATTAGTCCGCAGCCTAGTGCTGAGAAAAGCTTCAATGCGAAAAGTGAGTGGTTAGTCATTGCCATAAAGCCTCGTGAGGATTACTTTCCCACCAGTTGAGCGACTTGGGCACGGGCAGCCGCGATCGATTTCACCAAACTTGTGCCACCCAACTCATCATTCTCAACATGAATAAAGGTGATGTCAGTGATGCCAAGAAATCCAAAGACTGTTTTTAAATACGGATCTTGATGATTTAGCTTTTCGTTGCGTTCACCAGGTCCAAAGCCAGAATCACCTCGCGCTGTGATGATAAGCATTTTCTTATTCAATACGAGAGGTTTGTAAGGGTTTGCAGCATCTTCTGGCTCAAACACGAAAGTTCGCCCTGGACGGACAATTTGGTCAATATAAGCCTTAAACGTACTGGGAACGCTGAAATTGTACATAGGAATACCGATGACGTAGAGATCCGCAGCTAAGAATTCGTCCACGAGTTGATCGCTAATGCTAATTGACTCCTGGAGTTGAGGAGTGCGCTGTTCTGGCGGTGTATAAGCCGCTGCAATCCACGGTTCATCTACATGGGGAACAGGCTTACGACCAACATCGCGATAGGTGACGACATCACCCGGATGAGCCTGTACTCTCGCTTCAACAAATTCTCTTGTGAGTCTGCGAGAGTGTGAACGTTCTCCTCTGGGACTGGAATCAATGTGTAACAGGTGTGCCATAGCTTTTCCTAATCAATTACCATTCCAGCTTAGGTAAATGGCTCGTGCTCAGCTATCTAATTCTTGTGTCACTATCAAAATCTTGCTGTCAGTTTTCAGACTGCTTGATGGGAAGCACCCATTCATTGAATACAATCAGAATGAGACGAATTGGGTTTGTATCATGAAAACAACAGTCCCCCTACAGCCTGAAACGAACTGTTTGCCCATTTTGTCTAGCCAAGCTCAGGGTTGGGAAAATATTCTGGTCGAGCAATTCCAGCAACCCCCAGGTGAGGCAACGTGTGATTACAGCAATGAACATTCGATTTACTTGTCTCTTGCACCGCGTCCAGTTCGCTTGCTGCAAATTCAAGGAGGAAAAACCTATACGGGGCTTTACGGAAAAGGAGATATTTCTGTAACTCCTGCAAAGACTCCATCTTTTGCACGTTGGGATAGAGATGATCACTATTTACAGATTCGGATTGCATCTGATTTTATTCAAAGCGTTGCCAGAGAAACTATTGACACCAATCCCGATCAGCTTGAATTACTAAGCGAATTCCGGACTCGCGATCCTCAGATTGAGTCAATCGGCATGATGCTTCTTGCTGAGCTAAAACAAGAAAATTTAGGCGGAAAGCTTTACATTGAATCACTATCAAATCTATTGGCAGTGCATTTGCTAAGACAATACACTGCTCCTAAACTTTGCCTTTCAATTTACGAGGGTGGATTACCACAGCGTCAACTTATTCAAGTTTTAGAATACATCAACGAATATCTGAATCAAGACATCAAGCTGGCAGATTTAGCGGCGTTGCTAGGTATGAGCCAATATCATTTCAGCCATCTGTTTAAACAATCAATCGGAACGGCTCCTTACCAATACCTGCTTCAGCAACGAGTAGAACGGGCAAAGCAATTATTGAAACAAACAGACCGAACCATTACGGAGATTGCTTTGTTGTGTGGTTTCAATAGCCATAGTCATTTGAGTAAACAGTTTCGGCAGCTTACAGGCATGACACCCACCAACTACAGGCAGTAAACCAAAAAGTTTGCCGCAATAGCGATCTACCGAACGCTCATGCGCTCGCGCTTTGCGCTGAGGCTAGCAGCGAAGCGATTCCTAGCCCCTAAAAGGGGCGGCACTCTCGGACGGAGAGCTACGCTTAACGCCTCCGCCCCCCCTTTAATACTCAGTGCTCACTTCCTGCACATTTTTTTGCACTTCAATTGAGTTTATGGGATATTCGAGACTTAGCTTAGTCTTCAAGAATCCCACTCCTTCTAGCGGTGATAGCTCACGTTTCTTCAAATTGAAGTTGAGGCATAAGTTGAAGAGTTCCGAGACCCAAATCTTTGGGCGAGAGGAACTGTGCTTCAAACAAAGCCATCATATCTCGTAACTGGGGATTACCACGAGAAGCCCCTGTCAATCCTTTAGCAATAATTAAGCCACAGTACCCATTGGTATTTTTACATCGTTGATTCCATTTCTTGCGAGCTTCTACGTGTATTGGATCGTCATCTTCAAACTCACCAAACAGGAATAATTCGCCGTTGTCAGTTTGTAACAAACCTAAATCGTAGCGTGTCCCATCAAAAGGATCAGCACCTGGATTAAAACAGATTGCTTTAAGTCCTCCGGCTTGTTCAATATTTGAAATCACAGTTTTTGCCTTGGGACGAGAAGTTTGAATCAAAATCACTGGCAAACCATCCCCTGCTTGTGTGATTTCCCCTGTTGCGTGATAAGCTCCCCCCTGACGCAAGTAATCCAACATTTCCCATGAGACAACTCCTAAACTGAGAAATGAGTCTTCTGGTATCAAATCATCTCGTAATGACTGAAAAATTGGTGCTGGTGACTCGCTATCATCTTCTAAAGTGTCAAAACCTGCTATTTCTTCTAACTCAGTCGCTAATTGTGGCATGGAAGAGACAGCGATAGACACTGATTTTGTTAGTTCTTTTGACGACTCAGGTAACGAGATGCGATAGCGGCGACTCAGGCTGGGGAAGGTATCACCACCAAGCTGATTACGGTGATCACGCATAAAGCGGGAAATACTTTCTATTGCCACATAAACGACAAGTGCTTCTTCGTCGTACAAAACAGAACGCAGTCCTTCTAAAGGATGGATATTACCAAAAGTGGGTTCAATTTCGGATAAAGGCAAATCTGCCAAGTCATCGAATTCGTCCTCCTCTTCTTCGGTATCATCAGCACGCTCAAAGGTCAGAAATAGACAATCTTGTTTTAAAAAAGCTTCTTCTAAATGCCCTTGTGATTCGTCTTCTTTTAAAACACTTGTGCGGAAACGCTTTAAAGAGTCTTCTGAACGATACAACAAAATTCCATATTCCATCCCCAGCATCCCCATAACACTGGCATAGAGTGTGCCAACATCCCATTTATTAATTTCTATGGATAAGATTTGCTGTTCTTCCAAGAATTCCCAAGGTGCTGCTTGCCAAAGTGCAAATGCTTTTTCTCGCAGCACTTGTGCATATTGTGGAGGTAAATCGGGAACTTGGCTATCTAAGATTTCAGTAAATCCACGAAACAGTTCATCAATTAAAGGGAGATCTGGCGCGTACTCAATCGCAATGTCCAAATCCTGTAGTACTCCGCGCAGGTAAAATTGAATTTCGCGGTCTTTGACCACAATTCTTTGAGGACGAGCAGGTTTTGCGGGATTATGAGGATGCTCCATCGCTCGCATTAAGGTACGAACAATGGCTTCTGGACCAGTTTCTGGTGCTACTACGTCCATACCCCGGACAATACCTTGCGAGCCATCTACCCAAAGAATACATTCACCTTTGACATCTGGATCGGAATTTTGGGTTTGTGATGACGACAATGGACGGCGATCGCCCTCCCACACAGAAGGAATTTGGGTTAATTTCTTCAACCGACGACTGGTAGAGCGATTAAAACTTGTCATAGAGGTAAGTTAATCAAAACAAGCAATATGGAATTAAACTTTTGGCGTTAGGCTAGCCTCGGATCAAAACTCTTTGGCTGTTTGTGAACAAGTAGTTACTGGTGGTAGCTACCACAATGTTGGAGGAATAAAATATCGAATCTCAAAACACATTGAATCTCTCAATTCTAGAATAAAAATCTTTGCATGCTTTTGACGCAGTATTTACAATTTGCATTCCTAGCACATGAATATCGCTAGAATGGATACAAAAACTTTTGCAGCCACCAAGCGGTGAGTTTGGAGTTCAACCAAAGAGCTTGCCGCTACAAAGTCAAGCTCACACCAGAATCGGAGTATAAACAGCAGATGACACAAGCAACTCAGTCTTTACAACGGGGAATCCAATTAAGCGAAGCAGCATTGCGGCAGGTAAAATTTTTGCGAGATCAGCAAGGTCAAGACTTATGCTTACGGGTTGGAGTGCGTCAAGGTGGTTGCTCTGGAATGTCTTACATGATGGATTTTGAAGACGCCAGCAAGATTACCCCTCAAGATGAAATTTTTGATTATGATGGCTTCAAAATTGTTTGCGATCGCAAAAGTTTATTATATCTCTATGGTTTAATGCTAGATTACAGCAACTCTATGATAGGCGGCGGTTTTCAATTTACTAACCCCAACGCTAATCAAACTTGTGGTTGCGGCAAATCATTTGGAGTGTAATATACTCATTTGTGAGCCAGCGCAGCTAAGTTGGAAACCAAGAAGGCGACTTGTTTTCCCGTTGAGTCCTTTGTCATCTGTGATTCGACAAAGGACGAACAAACGGTAGGTTGCATAGTCCCTTAACCACGTGCTTATGCACTCAACGAGGGAACCACGTGGCTGTGCGTGACTGTCGGGAAACCCGACGGCAGATGCTCTGCGCGCTGTCTCCCAATGACTAATGACTAATGACTAATGACTAATGACTAATACAGTTGAATCTCTCTTTGACACTGGTTTAGAACGTTATAAAGCAGGAGAAGCAGTAGCGGATTTAATCCCTGTTTTTAAAGAAGTTTGCGATCGCACTCCCAAAAGTAGTGCTGCTTGGACTTGTTTGGCGTGGTTGTATCTATTGGATGACAACCCAAATTCTGCTCATAAAGCTGCACAAAAAGCTGTTAAGCTTAATCCACAAGACCCACAAGCACGGGTGAACCTTGCGATTGCAATGCTGGAAACGGGTCAAAAAGGTTTGCGACAACATGTAGACTTTGCACAACAGTTGATTTTTGTCAACCCAGACTGGCGAGAAGAAATCCAAAAAAGTATTGAAGACGGTTTGGGCAGAAAACCAGACTGGCAAAGTTTGGCAAAAGTCAAAGGTTGGCTTTTTCCAGACGAATAACATATCAACAGTCCAAATCATCAGTCAGTAGTTTTAGACTATTGACTGGTGATTCATAATTAATGCATATGAAAGATAAATTTTTAAACTGGCTAAACTTGGTTTTAGTGGCAGATGTATTTTTTGTCTTGTTTGCTTTTGGGTGGTTTGCAGTTGCAGTTATTGGTAAAACAGTTGGAGTTCCACTGGGCTTAGATTTGTGGCACAGCCTTTGGCAACCTGTATTTAACCCTGCTATTGGCATCCTTATGGCTGGTGCCATCATCAGTGGCATTATCAACTGGGTTTCCCAAAAATTCATAAAAACCGACAATGGGTAATTTTTTTCAGTGGGGTGAGTAAATGCTTTTGATTACGCACCCCACTTCATTTGTCTTTACAATGTCGATACCAGCGTCAAATCTCTAATTTTCTATTTCAAAATCTGTGCCAGTGCTGGTTCCAAATTAGGATACTTATACTCAAAGCCACTTTCCAAAGTACGCTTGGGGAGGACTTGTTGACCTTCCAAAACCACCATTGCCCCGTCCCCTAAAAGAGCCTCGATAGCAAAAGCCGGAACAGGTAACCAGGAAGGACGATTCATGACTTTTCCCATAGCTTGGCTCAGTTGAGCCATTCGCACAGGATGCGGGGCAGTAGCATTATAGACTCCTTGTATTTCTGGTTTCATTAAAGCTTGCAAAATCAAGTTAACAATATCATCTACGTGAATCCAGGAAAACCATTGCCGACCACTGCCTATGGGACCACCTGCAAAAAGTTTGAATGGTGTAATCATTTTACCCAAGGCACCACCCAGACCGAGAACAATACCGAATCGCAGAATCACGAGTCGTACTCCAGCATTTTTGACCTTATTCGCTTCTGCTTCCCAAGCTTGGCAGACTTGGGCAAGAAAATCGTTACCTGCTGAGCTGGTTTCATCATAAGTAGCTGTTTCACTCGTACCATAGTAGCCAATAGCCGAAGCATTAATTAAGACACTAGGCTTAGGATTTGCATTGATTATTGCGTCCACAATGTTTTGCGTAACGAACTTGCGGCTGTTTAAAATTTCCTGTTTGCGTTCAGGTGTCCAACGTCCTTCGCCAATCGCTTCACCTGCTAAATTCACGACACCATCACAGCTAGAGATGGCACTTTGCCAAGAACCGGATGTATTTGGTGTATAGGCAACAATTTCTACATTTGGAAAAGCTGTAGATGGAAAAACCTTTTGGGCATAGGTTGTGTTACGAGTTAACACGACCACTTGCATACCCTTTTGGCGTAGTCGTTCTACCAAACGACTACCTACAAATCCTGTTGCTCCAGCAATTGCTATTTTCATGATCATTCTTCCCCAGACAGTTATTTTAAAGTTTTTATCAAACTTTTGGTTTCGCTACTACAGTTTAGAGTCAGAAATTTGTTTGTGTGCGGTGTGTTGCGTTTGGCCAACTCAAAACTTTGATTCTTTAACGAATCTATAATGACTTAGATGGTTCGATATTATAGGATGGACGGATTGTTGCAAGGCGTGGGGCTATTATGGCTCGCTATACCTGTTCATTTATTCTTTCTGTTCCTACTGACCAACTTCAAGCTTCACTTGTAGAACTTCTCCAAGATTGTCAATTGGATGTTCAATACTATACATCTGATTACATTCTGGCACGGGAATTTATTGGTTCTGTACCCATTTCCAAGTTAGTAACCGTGGAAATATTGATTGATAAAACTAGACATAATGACACAGAAACCCGAATGAGTATTGTGATTAAAAACGAAGAACTACCACTTCAAAGAGATAATCACTGCCGACAAATTTTTGAATACGTTAAGCAGGCTATTGAAAATTGCCGCTATTGGCATCTTATTGAGAGCATAGCAGGGTAGCACCGCTTAGTGTTCTTCAATAAACTACAGCACTATCCACGGAGTGTGCCAGAAGGTAAGCGACTGTCGTGCATCCATGATCATGCGCCCTTCGAGAAGCTCCGCCTTGCCGTGACGCAGCGCGCCCTGCCAACGTTTCTCGCGACTAGCGCCCGATTCGTGAGCGTAAGCACAAAGCCCACGAATCGGGCGTTTGCCCAAGCCAAGTGCCGTAGGCATAAAACATAGGAAATACTCACACAGGGGTACCTCATCCCTGCTTTGTAGCACAGCCTTTGTGGCTGACTGAGTGTGTGCAAACTACCGTCAACTGGCGTAATTACTCTTTGACTCTTTGACGAAAATTCTGATACATTTTTTGGCGTAACACACTCACGACTCAAAGATCAACACTCTTGAGTTCTTCTAGACTTTTGAGTGTTTAGTCCCCTGATGAATAAAAGTACATTCTTTATGGGTAACAGCTTTTTCGAGAATTAATATCCTTTCAGTCCTCGATATCATTGATCATTCTCGGGTCTATGAGTGTAATGTCATATTCAGGATCTGTTTCTCCTCCTGTCAGCGTGCTATTTCGCAGTAGGTAATAAATGGCACGAACTTGGGCACCAAAAACGATTTCATCCTCATTTTTAAGGTCATGAGCTGGTATTCTTTGCCCGTTAATCATCAAACCATCTAGTAATTTTCGCCCGTTAATCATCAAACCATTGGAACTCGATTTGCCTTTACCATCACCATCGATAATTCGATAATAATAGCTATGCTTCTTATCATCGCGCGGTACCCTAATGAGTGTGGCATGACGGCGCGAGACAAATAGTGAGTTTACTAAACAGATATCGCAGTCGGAATCTCTACCAATCGAGTAAACAGGGCGATCAAGTATGAACTCTCTGCGTTCTTGATCATGCTCTACTATCAGTAGATGGCTTTCATTTGTTTGTGCTGCCATTGACACATCGTTGTTAAATGTGTGAGTTGAACTGTTATTAATCAAAATTTCTTTAGTATTGTTTACTGCCATTTTTTAGTAAAAGTTTATGGTAATTATGTGATATGCATTTAAATTGCTTGATTGTGCACAAGAGTAGAACAATCTGTTCTACTCTTTTAACTACTATAGATGTTGTAGCAGTTTTAACAGGTTTTGTGCGTCTGGAAACAACAATCTGTCAACGTAGTTTAACTTGAGAGTGCCAAAATCAAATACTTGTGCTCACAAATAATACCTCGAAAGCAGGAAACTAAGAGCGATAAGCAAAACGTCGTAATAAAAGAGAATTAGTGACGACACTCACAGAGCTAAAAGCCATAAGTGCAGCTGCACCCGATGGGTTTAAGACAAAACCGAAACTAGGCAATAAAACACCAGCGGCTAAAGGAATGCCAAGAGTGTTATATCCAAAAGCCCAAAATAAATTCTGACGGATTTTGCTCAAAGTTGCACGACTCAGTTGTATGGATGCTACGACATCACTTAAGTTATCCCGCATCAAGACAATTTCCGCTGTTTCCATTGCGACATCGGTACCAGAGTGTAAAGCAATGCCCACATCAGCTTGAGATAAAGCTGGGGCATCATTAATGCCATCTCCTACCATAGCGACAATAGAGTGCCGAGTCCTTCCCTTTGTTTCCTGTAATTGTAATTCTTGTATGGCAGCAGCTTTCTTCGCAGGGGGAACGCCAGCCATCACATCAGCGGTAGCCAGTCCCAGTTGTTTTGCTGTCGCATTTGCTGCGTCTTGCGTATCTCCACTAAGCAGCATAACCCGTAAACCCATTTGGTGTAACTTGTCTATCGTAGCTTTTGCATCTGGTCTTAGGGTATCTTGAACAGCAATCAGTCCCGCTACTGTATCTCCAACTGCCACAAAAACTATTGTTTTTCCATCTGCTGCTAACTCTTGAGCTTGTTTTTGGGCAGTTTCACTAATAGAAATACCGTGCCATTGCAACCAATCGCAGTTTCCTAAAAGCACCAAAGTACCGTCTACGACAGCAGAAACGCCAAGTCCTGGTTCTGTGTGAAAGTCTGTAGCATCTGGGATAGATAACTCTTGCCGTTGCGCTTCTTGTTGAATTGCTGTTGCTAAAGGATGAATTGTACCCCTTTCTACCGCTGCAGCCAGTTGAAGAAGAGCAACAGGGGTACGAAAAGCATTTTCTTCCTCTGCTTGACAAGGTAGGCAATCTGTTACTACCGCACGACCTGTGGTAAGGGTACCAGTTTTATCAAACACTACCGTGTCTAACTGGTGAACTTTTTCTAAAATGTCACCGCCTTTGATTAATAAACCCCGTTCCGCACCGATAGCTGTTCCCACTAGAATTGCTGTTGGCGTGGCAAGTCCCAAAGCACAGGGACAAGCGACTACCATAACGGCAATTGCTAGCTTTAAACTCACTAGAACTGGTGTGTAGATTGTCAGGTGTGGGGTATGAGATGTGCTGAATAAGGAGTGGTCAGAGATTTGCATGGCATACGCCATAACGGCGTGATGCCAGATGTGGGTTCCAAAAAAGTACCAGAAGACAAATGTCAACAAAGATGCTGTCAACACACCGTAGGTGAAGTATCCAGCTACTATATCTGCTAATTTTTGTACAGGCGCTTTGCGGGTTTGTGCGGCTTCCACTAAGGCGACGATTTGAGCGAGTGTTGTATCACTTCCAACGCGAGTTGCTTGAACTGCTATCGCCCCTGATTGATTAAGTGTCCCTGCTGTTACCAAATCGCCTGGTTGCTTTGTCACTGGTACTGCTTCTCCAGTCAGCATGGACTCATCGACTGTTGTTTGTCCATCCACAACCTCAGCATCAACTGGGATTTTCTCTCCTGGCAAAACCTGTAACCATTCACCAACACGCACCAACTCAGCTGGAATTTCTACGACTCCCGCACCAGAAGATAATGAGGAAGTCGCTTCAGTCGTAGACGGCTTGGCAATTAATCGCGCCATTTGTGGTTGAAGTGCAAGTAATTCCTTAAATGCAGCTGCAGCGCGAGTTCTAGCTCGTTTTTCTAGTGTCCGTCCTAGTAAGATAAAGCCCAGCATCATCACTGGTTCATCAAAGAAGCACTCCCAACCAAGTTGGGGAAATAGCAGGGCAACCAAACTAGCGGTATAAGCTGTAAGCGTTCCCAATCCCACCAAGGTGTTCATGTTCGGCGCATTGTGCCGTAAACCCACCCAGCCATCCACTAAAATTGGACGACCAGGAAACAAAAGTGCTACCGTTGCTAATCCACAGTGGAACCAGATGTTATGCAACACTGGTATCACGTGACCGCTAATGCTTCCAAAATGACCAATAAATGAGAAAACTAGCAGAACAACAGCAATAACGAATTGCTGTTTGACAGCTTGCATTTCTTGCTGCTGTCGTTGGACTGGATCTTGTATTAATTGTGTCTCACCTGCTACTTTTCCACCAAGTTTCCGAGGTTGAGTTGGGAACCCAGCTGTTGTCAATTGCTTAGCTAGTGCATCCGCATCTACCGCACCAGCTTCCAATTCTACAACTGCTACTTCTGTCGCTAGGTTCACACAGGCACTTTTGACTCCAGGATACTGAGTCAGATGACGTTCTACTGCCCTTACACAACCGGCACACTTCATACCTGCGACATCTAAAGTGATTTTTTCTGTCGTCGAGGCTGCTTCTGGGGAAAGGTTAGTTTTTGAGACAATTTGCATGGAAAGTTTTTGGATTTGCTAGTAAATTTTAACGCCTCTCTAAAAGCGTCTCTAATTTGAGCGTAGGCGAAATCCAAACCTTTGACTGATTGTCATAATTGTGAATTTTTATTAAATTATGAGTAAATTAGGGTATAGTTGTGTATCTGTTATGGACAAACATTTTTCGTTTTGAATTTCTAATTTAATTCTCGTAACACTTCCACACCCTTTCACTAAAATAGAATTCACGTCACCGACGAATCAAACGAAAATAAGTCACAGATATCAGTGCAACCGCTTGTAGGGAGATAAAAGTCATCTCGCTTCTCCAGAAAGGATTTATTACCATATTAGACATGCTACAGAAATACACAAATCCTAGTAAGCTGAGTATTGTCCAAGTTACATTTTTACGTTTAATAGTTAGCATATTCGTAGAATAGATAAAATATTTGCAAGTTAATAAAAAGTCTGTTATTAGTCAGTAATAGACTCTTCATTTATTCGTATTAATAATGAATTGATACTGAATCAAGAAGAATTCAGAATCATCCGTCACAATATACCCTGTGGACATGTTGCGCTAACAGCAGAATTTTCTATTGCTGAATCACTTACCATGGTTACAAAGCAGGCGTCAAAATCTTTTGGGCTCATTCTGCCTTCTGTGTTCTGCCCAAACTCAATTCTTATCAATACAGAAACATATTTACTCAAAGGTGAGTGAATCAAAAAGAGATTGAATTTTCCGGTTTGCGACACATGAGCAAGGAATAAGGAATAGTAGCGGTCTGCTGTAAATAGCCATAAGTATTCTATATTCATTTATAGGATAGGCAGTGCCCATCCTACTGCTGTAAAACTATGACCTGATGTACTGAGAATAGAAATCTAAAAAAGAGATTCAATATTGAGATAAAGATTTCTAGAACCATCCCTGCTTTTTAAGGAAGTAAGTATCAACAAATTCATTATGGGATTTGTTCAAATAAATCATCCCTTCAACTAAACCCACAAGTTGCATAATCAACAATGTCAATCCGTAGGTAAAATAACCACCAACTAAAGAAATGACTAGCATGATCAATCCTTCTGGTGCATACCCAAGAATAAATTTATGAGCACCAAAGCCTCCAAAAATAATGCCGCAGTATCCAGCCAAAAGTTGTTTGGTGGCGTGACTAGGGGTAAGATTTGCCATACGTATCAAGCTCCTGCACGTTCTATGTGATGTATAAAATGAAAGCTCTATATTTTTATCAGATAAGTTCTGTTTGTTTGCTTACTTGATCCTCATACTTTTTTGTCTTTCAGTGGAAATACGAGCAAAATATACAAAAAAACATCAAAAAGTGGCGTACCACTCGTTTACAAGGGACACTAAAGTTTAGGATCGAGCAGCTTTTCAGATACCATCTGAAACTGCACTCCTCAATAACCCTTCGGCTCCGCTCAGGGTAAACCCCTGTTTCTTTACTTTAACGATAAATTCCAGTACAGCAGTTTTGCGACTAAATCTCATGCCAGAAAAGAATTCCATAAAGAATCCTTGGGCATTTAAGCAAAGCTAAGCTGATGCCATTTATTTTTACAATTTAAGCATTGTTATTTCCGGACTTTTTCAATTTTCGTTGACATACTGATATCACACTGATATGTTTTTAAGCGCTTAACTGCCCTGTACAATCAGATAAGTCTTTGCACTCCAGGTTATAAGCATCTTGAAGATTTATCAAAACTGGAGTTGCTAGTTTTTCTTTCACCTTTATGAAGAATTTAGACGTTTATACTTACAAAAAATTGTAGTAAGTTTTACCCTTGACAATCTCTGTGCATCAAAAATAGCACGAATGTGCACTCAATACCAAGATAATTTTGTAAATTTTTGTTACAAAAGCGGGCTTTTTCTAAGTATTATTTACACAACATAAAGTATTATTGACCACTACTACCCAATATATACAAGCTTAACAAAGTGCCGCTATTCCAAAGGCTGTGGAGAAGCATGGGAGCAAGGAGGTTGCGCGATCGCGTGTAAACCACACCCAAGACAACACCTAGGGCGAAGAGCGGTAAAATTTCGGATAAGCTGAGGTGAGCAACTGCAAACAGAAAACCACTGGCAAGAATTGATCCCCACACAGAGAGGTAACGGGTAAGGGAGGGTAACAAAAAGCCGCGAAACAAAAGTTCTTCAAAAATTGGGGCAGCAATAGCAGCGGTAGAGAAGAATATAGCAAGCGCCACAGTATCTTGGCTTTCTAACGCCAGTTGCAACAAAGGATTGCTACCACCTTGTCCTTGCCATAGCTGTTGATTAATTAAAGACACAACCACTACTATGGGCAAAGCTACGCAATAGCCCCCCAACCCCCATAAAAACCAGCTACCCTGTAAACGAAAACGAAACCAGTTCTCTGCTAGAGGGAAAAAGCGTTTGATAGACAAATACAGCACTGATAGGGCACCAAATGCCACTAACAGGTAACTTATCAAGACATATAATGCCTGTATTCTGACATTTTGGGTAGGACGGGGGATGGGAAGCAGTTGGATTGCCAAGGGCACTATGATTTGTCCCATCAAGAAAAAGCCTACGACAAAAACTTGTAAAATAGTTTCACCATCCCAAGGTGTTGACCAGCGCACATCTGAATTTTGAGCCAATAGAGATGTTTTGCCTTTAACAAGGCGCTGACCGATGAGAAAAATCACTAGCCCTACACCAATAAATGCTGTTAAGGCAGGAATAGTACCAATAACTGCTAATTTTAAAAGAGCTTGTTCAGCGGTTTCTTGTTGAATGGTTTCAAGCTCTGCTAAAGCATCTTGACGTTGTTGAACTTGATATAGTTTATCCAGAGCAGTATAGCGAAACCAACCTTTTAAATTATTTTGAATAAATCGTTCAGCATCTGGCAAAATACGCGGGGGATCACTCCAAAGCCCGGTTAAAACAGCAGCAGCTTTATTAAATTCAGAATTAAGATCCGATTGTTGCTGCAATTGACTCCAAGTTTTCAAAGCTGGATCTGTCTTTCCTTGATTTGCTTGTAAAATTCCCAGCTGCAAATCTAATTCAGCAATAAATTTTTGCAGTCCTTTAAGTGATTGCTGCAATTGTTGTTGCTGTAATTCACTAGAGGTGTTACTGACAGGAGGATATTCCGATTGGGATTTTGGGGTTGTAGGAGTCGTCGCGGGTTGAGACTGAAGCTGTGCGAGTTGCTTTTTCGCTTTATCCAAATTAGTTTGAGCAGATTGGCGCGTCTGTTGATATTGCTCTATAGCGCTTTCAACAGGTTTGACGCCAAGGAGTGCATCCTGCAATGGCTTCAAATCCTTGTTGTCATTTGGCAATTTCCAAGAAGCAGCTTGCAGCACAATATTTGTTTGGTAAAGTTCCAAACGACTTTGGAACTGAGGTTCCTGCCAACTACTCAACAAAGACGAGCCTGCAAACAGTATTGCAACCAGCGTCAGTATGATTAAACCCAACCGTTTGAGAGTCATTTATCCTGCTCCATAAAATCTTTGTTTACTAAACCAATTTGGAGCGCGAGCGCGCAGAGGCTTACCCCTTGGAAATTATCGCAAACAAACCCTGTTGGAGTATAGATTTCCATCCACAGGGGTGATAATTCATCTTAGGGTGTGGAATATGCTGTGAGTACGAAATCCACTCCAGGTGGAATTTCACACTACCATCACTGTGTTAAGCAAGTTCAACTTTTTTAGGGTTTAATTCGCTCTGCTGCTTTCCAGTAAGCATTAGCTTCTAACTCATAAGAGTCACATAGCTCATGTCCCCAACTGGTTCGGGAGTAAACGGATCGCACAAACGGAATATCGTCCTGATCAGGTTCTTCGGTTGGTGTGACTTCATAGGTTTTGCGCTCAAGATTAGTACTTTGGGATCTGCCCTGTTGTGCTGTGTTATTTTGGGGAAGAACGCTAACCTTGTTTGTGAGTGGAGTTGGTGTGGGTAGGGGTGGCTCGTAAGCAGGAGTTGTTTTTGGAGGTGATGCTACAGGTAATTCTGTTTTAGGAACTGCGCTTGATGAGCTAGTATCAATGGCTATTCCCAGAGAGTGAATCTTTTGCACTGTTAATTCAGCACGTTTTTCTTTAAACCCTTCTGGACGCTCAATGGTATTCATTGCTAAACGTCCTTCCAGAAGAACGCGATCGCCTTGGTGATAGTTTTGCTGAATCTCTTTTGCTAAGTTTCCCCAGCCTACCACTTTTAAGGTTGCCGGAGGTTCTCCCTCTCGGACTGAAGGAAACTCCACCAGCATTTCAGTCACTTCCAGGTTATCTGCTGTAAAGCGCAGTTGTGGTTCTTGAATAATTTCTGCTAACAATATGCAACTATTCATGAAATCAAATCCTCCTTATGAAAAGAAATTTTAATTGATAAAAAAAGATGTAGCGCCCTTGCTGATTGATGGAATGTGGGAAAGGCTCTCTGAGGAGATTCGCATAAGCGCTTTTGGAGATAAATCAATAATGAAAATATTTGGCTTTTTGACAAATTTATTTGAAAAAGCTCACTTTTCAGTCATTTCTAGCATAAAAGCCAAGCGACTGTCGCAAACAGCGAGCAATACCCTGTTTACAACCTCCGCCTGACTGAAAAAAGCATTGATTTTGACACTTAACTAGTATAATTGTACCATAAAAAGAACCACAAAATATTCACAATTCCACGGTAGTTAGCTTTTTATGGCTAAAACTACTTTTTTAACTTTTCGTATTCTGTTCTAGCGTGTATCATGAGCGCTAAACCTTAGTTATCTGTCGTTAGTGCTTTGTCTTTAGTAATTTATAACTAATGACTCATGACTAGTGACTATTACAGTTACCTTAAATTCTCGTGGCGCAAGTTGTTTTAGAAAACGTTTATAAAAGTTTTCCCCCTCGAAAAGGAGAAGGTGTTGCATCCCAAATACAACCCTCTCTCACATCTGGGAATGTTGGCGATACAGTTGTTCACCGTCCAGAAAGCCTCAATGTCCTGCGGCGAATTAACCTGACGATCGCAGATGGTGAATTTATGGTGCTGGTGGGACCTTCCGGTTGTGGGAAAAGCACCCTTCTGCGGTTAATTGCTGGGTTGGAAGCGATGACGGGCGGTAATATTTGGGTGGGCGATCGCCTAATCAATGATTTGCCCCCCAAGGAACGAGACATCGCAATGGTGTTTCAAAATTACGCCCTTTATCCCCATATGACGGTGTATGACAACATTGCTTTTGGGCTACGACGCCGTCCCACCTCCGGTAGGGAAGATAACGAAGATAAGGGAGCAATATCCCCCTCATCCCATGTTCGTGATTGGGCAGAAAATTTGTTGGTAGGAATGACAAGAGGGCTTCCTAAGGGACTAAGGTATATTTCTGATAGAGAACGAACTGTGCATGAGCAGGTGCGTACTGTTGCTCAACTGTTGCAAATTGAAGCACTGTTAAATCGTTTACCCAAGCAACTGTCTGGTGGACAAAGACAAAGGGTTGCTTTGGGAAGGGCGATCGCACGTAATCCCCAAGTGTTTTTGATGGATGAACCGCTTTCTAACTTGGATGCAAAACTCCGCGCCGAAACCCGCGCCCAAATTGTCAAACTACAGCGTCAGTTGGGTGTGACGACAATTTATGTCACCCATGATCAAACTGAAGCTATGACGATGGGCGATCGCATTGCTATTCTTAATCATGGTCAACTCCAACAAGTTGCATCCCCCTTGGAACTTTATAATCGTCCAGCCAACCGCTTTGTTGCAGAATTTATTGGCTCACCACCAATGAATTTTATCCCTGTGAAGTTCCATGCTCCCCAATTGATTACCAATGGTGATTTTCGCTTCACTTTACCAGCAGTTTGCGGTGAAGCTCTGCAAAAATACGACAATCAAAACCTTATTTTAGGAATTCGTCCAGAACATTTAATTTTGAGCGTACCTGCAAATAAAAATCTGCAAGTGCAAGTGGAATTAGTAGAAAATTTGGGAAATGATACATATATTTCCACAAAACTTCTTCAACCAGGTTTTCAAAAATCTGCCTTTGGGATAAAGGAAGTGCAAGTGCGAGTTCCTCCAGAGCGTTTTGTGTCTTGTGGGGAAGAACTGTGGTTATCTTTGACGCCAGAAAAACTGCACTTTTTCGATCCGGAAACGGAATTGGCAATATTTCCAAATTAGTTTTAATAGTCGCGATCAGCGCGACTATTAATTGCTCAATTGTTCCATAAATGCTTGAATTAGCTACAACTTTTATATACGCTCCACAAAAACCTCAACAATTGAGAAATCAATACTGCATCGCTCCCATTTCTCTGAGTCTAAAGTTACCATTATCGGTAGATGTCCAGGAGGTGCACTCAGGGAGTAGTTGAGATCAGAGAAATATACCCAGTTACTTTTTTTTGTAAGTATGCGATACGCGTAGCGTCAAGCAAACGGGCTTATCGCCTGAAAACTTTATCTGCGCTTCAACCAACTAAAGACTTCATCAACGGATAGTGTCAGATTTATACCTTCTAACACGGGTAAAACATCTGCTCCAGTCAACAAATCCGGCAAGCGATCACGATGATAAACTAAGGTAGAGCGTTCGCTCGGATCTATCAACCATCCTAGCTGAGTACCATTTCTTAGACAGTGCAGGATGTTGCCTGTTACCTTGGTCTGACTTTGAGCAGGGGAAAGGATTTCAATCACCCAAGGTGGAGGAAACTCAATACCACTGCTAATGATATCACCGCTATCATCCAGCGGTAGTTGATGAGTGGCGACAACCACGACATCAGGAACTACTGAACGATTACCGAAGGTACAGCGTAATTCTGGAAAGCTTTCGTACTGACTTCCTGCTGCATCAATCACTGCAATTAAACGTTTCTGCAACAGGCTGTGTTTACCTCCTCCAATCGGTTTGTGAATCGCTTCTCCATTAATAAACTCCCAAGCTGGTGACTCATCAATGTATGGAAGTTCCAAAAACTCCTTCAGTGTAGTGGTTGCTGGAACTGTAATTGTCATTTCCGTCACCCATTTTTTCTTCGACTTTAGTTACATTTTTCAGTCAGATATCATTTTATTTTACCATTAATCGCGATACAAAAAGGCTAATGCTCGAAGAGCGTGAACAGTGAACAGCGGAGTCAGTAAACAGTTAACAGTTAACAAAAGAAACAGAGCCGTATTTTATGTTGTAACTGGTAACTGATAACTGATAACTGATAACTGTTAAAGGAACGCCATAAATAGTTCAATAAGTACAACATTCACAAATTCGTAGCGTTATAGTTCGTAGTTGTACTGTTTAGCACAGAGCGGCGGAAATATGGCAATTTTATAACATTGTTCATTCAAGTCGTAAATCTACTTAACCCAATAGTAGGAAGCTTCTTTGTAGAAGCTCATGTCAAGGTTTTATAAAATGGCTCATCAAGAAACTTATGACTCAAAAAATCCAAGAATCTCCGACCGAATCTAAAGATGTGCGAGTTACTGCTACTTCAATAATTTGGGGTATCGCTGTAGGAATGTTAGCAATTTGTATCCCACTTTCATCTGCTACAAAAAGTGGTTCTATTTTACCTTTAGCTACTATGACAGCAGCAGCAATAGGTACTGTTGCTGTGTGGCGCTCTGATGACAAAAAATCAACCAAGAACTCTTTACTTCCGCAAAATGTAGAACTGTTAGAGCAAAGAATTGCTAACTTAGAAACAATTGTAACTCGTGATGATTTTGATTTGCGGATGAAAATTAAACAGGTAGAATCTCGCGATCGCGTAGCGCGTCCTACTGCTCAAAGTCGCGGAGCGACTTTGCCCCAAATCGGAGATTTGGGGAAGCCTGTTCTGAAAGAACAGGCTTCGCAGTATACGGACGAACGCAAAAGTGATAAGTAAATAATTTTTCTCAAACTCACTAACTTTGTGTTACATATAACTCGACTGGCAATTTTTGATAATTGCCTTAATTTCTTCTTAATCTTGTATTACTCTTTTTTCTTTTTTCTTACCATATTATTTTAATAATTTATGCCTACTCTGTCAGATTGGCATGTTTCTATAAAAAAAAGATCTAAATTGTGAAGCGATATTACATTTTTGAAAAAAATGTTTAGAAAAAATCTCAAAAGCAAACATGGTTCTAACGTAGAACTTAAGAAGATATTAGAGGCAATTTATGACGAGTAACATTCAAAAGTTTCGATTTGTCTGTACCCTGACATTTGGCGATATCTATGGTCAAATCATTGTTTGGTTGATTACCATTACAATAAGTTTGGCGTCAGCCTTGGCGTTGATGGGTGCCAGAAAACCTGTTTATGCTTTAGCCACTGTTGGACTCGTAGTTTTATTATCTTTGCCTTTCTTGCTTTTTGCCTTCGTGACTACCTTGCTAAATCACATTGAAGTGTCTCCTATAGAACCAGGAACAAAAATGGAACCAATTCCGGGTAATGTGTCGCAGCAACAACCTGTAGAAGTAACTAGCTGATGGATTTTAGATAGAGGACTGATAAATGATTAGTTGTTAACGGTAAATGGTAAAGAACAAGCTAATGCGTGTTTAAGTTACTTGATTTTTTTGGCTGTCATTAGTCAGCGCGTCGCCTGTTATTACAAATAGACTAATGACCAAAACATATAAACTCCGTGAACGGCTCAATGTGTAACTTAACAAGTGCAACAGCTTAGCTTACAACTAAACAATTCTCATTCCTGACTTCAAAGTTCATAACTGACACCACATCCCTGTCTGTTGGCGGGGAATTTTTTTGACCCACGCGACGTATCAGCTTTTTACAATATAACAGCGATCGCTTTTTGAAATTGGGGATTTGTGATGCTTGAACACGATGTGATTATTGTTGGGGGTGGGTTGGCTGGGTGTCGCGCTGCAGTGGAAATTGCTCGCATTGACCCCAGTTTAAACGTCGCAGTGGTTGCTAAAACTCACCCGATTCGTTCCCACTCAGTCGCCGCACAAGGTGGTATGGCTGCGTCTCTGAAAAATGTTGATTCTGCAGACAGTTGGGAAGCTCATGCTTTTGACACTGTCAAGGGTTCTGACTATTTAGCAGACCAAGATGCGGTAGAAATTCTCACGCGTGAAGCGCCAGATGTTGTGATTGATTTAGAACACATGGGCGTTTTATTCTCGCGTTTAAACGATGGTCGCATAGCTCAACGCGCTTTTGGTGGACATTCTCACAATCGTACTTGCTACGCTGCTGATAAAACTGGTCACGCCATTTTGCATGAGCTGGTGAACAACCTGCGGCGATATGGTGTGCACATTTATCAAGAGTGGTACGTGATGCGCCTGATTTTAGAAGAAGGTCAGGCCAAAGGTGTGGTGATGTACCGTATCGAAGATGGTCATATAGAAGTGTTGCGAGCTAAAGCAGTCATGTTTGCGACTGGCGGATATGGGCGAGTTTACAACACCACGTCTAATGATTATGCTTCCACGGGTGATGGTCTGGCAATGACTGCTCTGGCTGGTTTACCGTTGCAAGATATGGAGTTTGTGCAATTTCATCCTACAGGGTTATATCCGGTAGGGGTGCTGATTTCAGAAGCAGTGCGTGGGGAAGGGGCGTATCTGATCAACTCTGAGGGAGAACGGTTTATGGAAAGATATGCTCCCAGTCGTATGGAACTTGCTCCGCGTGATATTACTTCACGGGCGATCGCCTACGAACTTCGTGCTGGTCGCGGTGTTCATTCAGATGGAAGTGCGGGTGGTCCCTTTGTCTATCTTGACTTACGACACATGGGTAAAGAAAAAATCATGAGTCGCGTTCCCTTCTCTTGGGAAGAAGCACATCGCCTAGTAGGTGTTGACGCAGTCACTCAACCTATGCCTGTCCGCCCGACCATTCATTATTGCATGGGCGGTATTCCTGTGAATACCGAAGGTCAAGTTCGTAGTAGTGGCGATGGTCTGATTGATGGCTTTTTTGCCGCTGGAGAAACTGCTTGTGTTTCCGTACATGGTGCAAATCGCCTCGGTAGTAATTCCTTGTTGGAATGTGTGGTTTATGGACGTAGAACGGGCGCTTCGCTTGCACATTTTGTGCAAAAACGCAAGCTTCCGATAGTAGACGAGCAACGCTACATCACTGAAGCTCAGCAAGAGATTCAAGCTTTGCTAGATCAGTCAGGAAAATACCGTATTAATCAAGTCCGCCAAGCCTTCCAAGATGACATGACTCAGTACTGCGGCGTTTTCCGCACCGAGGAATTAATGCGTGAAGGTCTAAACAAAGTGCAAGAATTAGAAGAACAGTACTCGCAGATATATTTAGACGACAAAGGCAGTTGCTGGAATACAGAAATCATAGAAGCCTTTGAAACGCGGAGTTTGATGGTGGTAGGGCGTATGATTTTGGAATCAGCCTTAAATCGTCAGGAAAGTCGCGGTGCTCACTTCCGCGAAGATTATCCTCAACGGGATGACACCAACTTCTTAAGGCACACAATGGCTTATTATTCGCCAGCCGGGATTGATATTCAATATCGCCCAGTAGCAATTACCATGTTTCAGCCACAAGAACGGAAGTATTAGGAAAGGCTGTAGAGACGTGGCATGTGCTACGTCTCTACATTATGCGTGAGGGTGTATGTGATTCTTCGGAGCGTCCCACGGGCGGCGATTGCCACCCGGTATGAATGAAAGAAACTATTTTGAAATCCCTAGCTTTAGCTATGGTGAAGAATGTCAATGTAACAAGCAAGATAAGTGACTCTAAAATATTATCACTATGAGCTACTATGAGCGAATTCCAAATTACTTGTGAGAATAGTTCAAGTCCTTCCGATTTAAAGTTCCTGCAAGAGAAAGTTTCTGAATATAACTTTTCCCAGATAGGTCAGTATGAGTACAAACCACTAACAGTTTTTATGCGCGACCAAGATAACCAAATTATCGGTGGCATCGATGGTATGACTGGTCTAGGATGGTTACATATAGCTAGCTTGTGGGTTACAGATGATATTCGTGGTAGTGGCTATGGTAAGAAATTGATCACTGCAATAGAGGAAGAAGCCATATCCAGAGGCTGCCACAGTGCTTATGTTTTTACATATGACTTTCAAGCGTTACCTTTTTATGAGAAAGTGGGCTACAGCATTTATGGTCAATTAGATGATTTTCCAGTAAACCACACGAGGTACTTTTTGAAGAAAAAGTTAAATCAATAAAACGGTAATGTGTCAGAGCATGTTTTAGCTCAGCTTGATAAATCGAGAAAATAAAAACTTACAGTAGGGGATTACCTAATATTTCTTACAAGCAACGCCCGCTAAGATAGTTTCAATATTCGTTGATCAATGCGTTAAGTATATAAACTATGCAGACAAAAGAAGCCCCTTTCACTCTTCGGCTTTGGACGGTGAAGGAATACCAGAAAATGGCAGAGTTAGGAATTTTTCACCCAGAAGAACGAGTGGAATTAATCGCAGGACAGATTGTTAAGATGAGTGCAAAAGGAACTGTCCATACTACTACTGTCAGGCGTATTGCTAATGTTCTGCGTGATAAATTACAAGGTCAGGTAGATGTTCATACTCAAGATCCAGTCCAATTAAATGATTTTTCCGAACCAGAACCTGATATTGCTGTAGTAAAGCTTGATCCACTCGATTACGTTGACCACCATCCTACAGCCTCAGAAGTTTATTTGATTATTGAGGTAGCAGACAGTAGCTTTAAATATGATTGCGAGACTAAAGGTAAAGCCTACGCGAAATCAGGAATTCTAGATTATTGGGTACTAGATGTTAATAATCGTAAACTCCATGTTTTTCGAGAACCTACTCAAGAGAAATATCAGAGTGAAGTAATTTTTTCACAAGAGGCAATTATTTCACCTTTGAATTTTCCTAACTTAATGATTACAATTGCCGATATATTGCCACCAAAACAGTAAACAGTGAAAACTGTTCCCTGTTCCCTGTTCCCTGTTCCCTGCTCCCTGCTCCCTGCTATAACTGATAACTGTTAACTGAGCCATTGGTTGACTATAACTTTGGATAGATGTATAATTACTCAGAAGAAGGGGAGTAGCTGCTGGCAATGATATTGGCCAGTACACCTGAGTCAACATACTGGCACTAAGCCTGGTTCAGGTGACGAGTAAGTAATTAGCTTCTTGGAAGTGAGACCTTCACTAAGTTCACATGCAAAAGTGTGAGCTTGGTGGAGTCTCACTGCTCGCATCAAGCTCACACAAGAGAAAGATTCTTAAAGGAGCTTGAGAGAGTGTTAACAGGTTTTACTGCAGCTTTGTTGCTGATCACGGTTTCAGAACTGGGAGATAAAACGTTTTTTATCGCCGTGATTTTAGCGATGCGTCACTCACGGCTGCTTGTATTCGCAGGTGTGATAGCGGCTTTAGCTGCAATGACAATACTTTCTGTTGTCCTAGGACACGCAGCTTCCTATCTTCCAAAAGTTTACGTTCATTTTGCGGAGATAGCTTTATTTTTTGCCTTTGGTATAAAGCTACTTTTTGATGCAAGTCGAATGCCTACTTCTAGTTGCGATGCAGAAGTTGTGCACGAGGCAGAAGCTGCAGTGAAGCAGGGAGATTTGAAACTGCCGAAAAATAAAAATACTTTAGCAATTTTAACAGAAGCCTTTGTACTGACATTTATGGCAGAGTGGGGCGATCGCACACAAATTGCCACAATTGCCCTCGCAGCAGGAAGCAACGCCATTGGGGTGACAGCGGGTGCTATTTTGGGACATGCCATTTGTGCTGCTATTGCAGTTATTGGCGGCAGAATGTTAGCAGGGCGAATTTCTGAACGCACACTCACCTTTTTCGGTGGATTTTTGTTTCTAGTATTTGGTGTCGTCGCCGCCATTGAAGGAGCGTGATAGCAATTCAAAATTCCAAATCATATCATGTCCGGTAAATTACTTGTGATATGTCATTGCGAACGGAGTGAGCCAAATCTGTGTTTGGCTCAAGGTACCTCCCCACTCGCTGGGGAAATTAATTGAATGGAGACACGAAGATGGTAGAGATCCTATTTGTACACGGCGCACTCATCCGCGACGGTGCCTGGTGGTGGCGGCGGGTTGCCGAGCGGATTTATGAGCAGACCGGCACGGCGAGCCGGGCGATCGAGTTGCCGTCCTGCGGAGAGGGCGCTCCACCTGGGAGCGCCGGCTTGCTTGAAGATGCCCAGGCGCTTCGCGACGCGCTCGACGACGTGGACGAGGCCGTCGTCGTCGGGCACTCCTACGGCGGCACGGTCATCGCGGAGGGTGCCGACCACCCGGCCGCTCGTCATCTGGTCTACATCACCTCGTACCTGCCAGACATCGGGCAGTCGCAAGCCGACATCATGAGCGGCGAGCAGGATCCGGTCGGGCTCGCGCCGGGCGACGACGGCACAATCCGCGTTGCCGGCTACACCGCCTCCTCGTTGGGCGACCGCTTCTGGCAGGATCTGACAGACGAGGAGGCCCGAGCCGGGGCGTGGGACCGCCTGACCGCGCAGTCGGTACGCGCCTTCGGGACACCGACGACCCGGGCGGCATGGCAAGGCAGACCCTCGACGTATCTCGTCTGCGCGGAGGATCGCAGCACCTCCCTCGCCCTGCAACGCTTCCATGCTGATCGGGCTACCCGCTCGATCGACCTGCGCACCGGTCACCACCCGTTCCTGTCCCGACCCGACCTCGTTACCGAACAGCTCATCGAAGTGCTCCGCACCGACTGAAGGCGCAACGTCATCGGCTATGCCGGGAGACCCTTTCGGCAGTTCCTCCTTGGGGAAACCACCAAGGAGGAACTGCCTCACCACCGCACTGGCTCCTTTTGACTTGATACTTTTAACTTGTTTTGCCCCTACACCCCTACACCCCTACACCCCTACACCCTTAGTTATTGCTTAGGCGTTGATGTCGGCGTGGGAACGGGAGTAGAAGATTCGCTTGCCCGCTTATTAATTTCGTCTTTATACTGGCTTGGCGCTAAAGCCGCAGCTTGGGTAAACAAAGTTTTTGCGTCCTCAGCTTTGCCCTGTTCTTTCAGGAGCGTTGCTTTGGCTAAAACGGGACGAAAATCCTGCTTATCCTTGCTTATTGCTTGGTCGTAAGCACTGCTAGCTTGAGTATAGTTTTTTTGAGAGGCGTATACGTTGCCTAAAAGCACTTGTACAGCAACTGTATCCACACTTCCTGGCTGAGTTTGATTTGCTTTGTTTGCAGTATTGAGAGTATCTTGTAGCAAAGTGATAGCTGCTTCTGGGCGTTTTTCAGACAGATCCAACGCTACCATACCTTGTAAAGCCTCAAGGTTGCCGGGTTTCTTTTGTAAAACAGAACGATAAGCTTGAGCGGCTCCTTCCTTGTCGCCAATTTGCTGCTTGGCTTGAGCCAGTAACACTGCGTATTTTGTTTCTTCTGGCTCGATCTGAGTTAATTTTTCCAAAGGTTCAATTACACCCTTGATATCACGTCCACCCAAGCTTAGCAATTGTAGTCGAGTCTCAAGCAAGCCTCGCAGCGCCGTTTGATTTTCCGGTTCCCGCTGCAAAACTTGTGCATAACCCTGTGCGTCATTTTCCAGTTTCGATTTTAGATCAGAGGAAGGTGAAACACTTCTAGTGCTTGTGGATTTCTGGCTGGAACTTGGCGTTTGATTAAACGCCTCAAAGATTGGCACCACCGAAACTCCGACAAAAGCAAGAAGTACCAGCACCAACACTACATTAATCATCCAGTGTTTGCGAGATTGAGACACAAAACCATCCTTAAATTCTAATGAGATTATCGTTGACCCTGAGCGCAGCCGAAGGGTTGACAGAAAAAATGAAAGTAAAAAATCTCAAAAATTTTGCGGAAACCCACGAATTGTTTGTGAATTTTATAACAAAAAGCAATATACGCATTTCACGTAACTGTTGAGTTTAGGAGGAACCGTTTGAAATTGTAGCTATGATATGCTTCCGAAACTAACATAAAAACGCTAAATTACAGATTTAGGGTGTCTATGTAAAGTTTTGCGTCTTTAGTATTGCACAAAGCGTTAAGACGTGGGTGTCTTGAAAGGAAATATACTTACAAGCGCCGCACAAACGCTCTTTTCAGCAGCCTTTGTAAAATCCCACAATTGGGATGTGTCTCCGCCGCAAGGAGTTTTATGAATTCCGACCTGATGCCGTTACCTGAATCGTCCAATTCAACTGCTTCTAAACAAGCTTTAGAAAGCAAAGACACAGCTGCAATGAGTATCGATGCAGCAACTCCCGCTTTTCAAGAAAAAAATTCACCTGTGATCTCTAGTGAGACTGCTAATGATCAGAACTTAGAAAACCGGCAACAGCCGATTCAAGATCCCAGCGAACTAATGCAGTACCGGGCTATTGGCTTAGTGCGGGGTCGCTACGTTGCCAATAGTAGCGAACAATTTACTCAAGGTTCAATAGTAACTACAGATGGTACACAACTCGAAGCCGTCCTTCTGGGTCGGATGATGAGTTTAGTCAAAAATCATTTGGACTTGGAAAAAGAGCATCTGTGGGTTGTTTATCCGCGCACTCGGCAAGAAAACGACAAACTACATCTACAAATTGTCGGAGTTTGGGAGCCGGAAAACTTGGCTAAACATCAAATAGCCAATGACAAGCAAAATTCGGCTTCACAAGAAGATTTGCCAATACCCGAGCGGAATAATTCATCAAGCGCCCTCCTCCCCTCATCAGAAGTTCCAGATGGTGATTTTTCTGTTCGTGGCGAGGTTGTTTACCAGTCTTATGAAGCTGAACACTTAGTCATCAAAATTAAGCAAGCTGCGCGCAAACAAGATGACAAACCAAAGTATTTCAAGTTGAAAATTAAAGGTAAGCTTGAAGCCAGAGCAGTGGGTAAGTTTTGGGATTTACAAGTCAAGCGCGAAACTGACTCATTAGTAGTAGAAACCGCTGAGGCGATCGCTGATTTGCCCAAAAGGCGCAGACCACCACAAACAAGATATGGCGGCGCAAGTCGTCGTCCTAGTGGAAAAAAACCATTTCCTCCAAGACCACGCAACGGCGAAATTCCACGCCCAGTAAGGAAAACAGGCGACACAGGTGCGGCGTCAACACCGATATCCTCAAAACCCATACCTAAGCCCGTTAAGCGTCTGAAGCCACCGGAACAGTAAGAGGACAAGGGGGAAGGGATTTATAAAACGAAGAACCTCACCCCGCCCTCCGGGCACCCCTCACGCCAGGTGCTACAACGGGGCGGCAGCTTTTCGGGGGAAGCTTCCCCCGAAAACGTGCCTTGGGAACCCCAACGCCCTTCGGGTTCGCCAGTCGCCTAGGTCGGGAGACCCTCCTGCAGCGCTGGTCTCACCAGATACCTAGGTCGGGAAACCCTCTGGGTTTGCGTAGCGCCCCCTATGCCTGCGGCACGGCTACGCCTATCGGGGCTAGTTGCACGCCAGTCCCCTGGCTCGGGGGGAACCCGACAGCCAGTCGCCACAACGGTCAAAGCTCGCCGCTTGGGTTGCTTCCCCCGGCAGACTTTGGGGGAACCCCAACGCCAGATCCCTCTGTCGGGAAACCCTCCTGCAGGACTGGCTCCGCAAGGCGCTGCTCTGGGCACGGGGCTGGCTCCACAACGCGCTTAACCCGACGCCCTTCGGGTTCGCCAGTCGCCTAGGTCGGGAGACCCTCCTGCAGCGCTGGTCTCACCAGATACCTCTGTCGGGAAACCCTCATCAAGTACTGGCTCCGCAAGGCACAACTCTTGGCAGTACTGGCTCCGCAACGCACTGGCTTTCCTTATTAAGGAGAGGGGATGGAGGTGAGGTCTTATTCTCCTTGTCCTCTTGTCCTCTTAAAATTCCGTCCACCTGTCTTGCGGAAGAAAAGATCGCTGTAGCTCGATTGGTGCAACAGGCTCTGTTAAAGTAAAATCACCACGTAAAATGGATTGTTTCAACTCCACGGCAACTTGCCTAGAAAGAAATAAACTAGCAAGGGGTGCAACGCGCACAGTTCTGCCTTCTATGCTGATGCGTCCAGATTTGAGTTGGGCGTAGCTGACTAAACCAAAGGTAGGACGAACACGCCGGGGAATGGAAAAGTCTACTATTGGGGCTACTAAGTCTTTATCTTGAATTGCACATCTTGCAACAACTTCTTCGTTCAAGACAGGTAGTGGTACACCTACTCCCAACATCAAAGAAGGACCGTAACTTTTAAAGTAACAGCCACGCACCCAACGAGCATCCATTTGCTTGGCATCACCAATCAAAGCTAAAGTTGCCGCTGGTCCAATGGGTGTATGATTGGGTAACCGCTTTTGTAAAGGAAAGTGCTGAGTGCCTTCCCAAGCAATATAACCGACACCGCCTCCCAAAAAAATTCGTGTGCCAATTCCAACCAGTTGCAGATCTGGGTCATTGAATAGAGGGGAGATAGCACCAGGGTTAGAGTAAACGGCATTGCCTAAACGCGGTTGTAATGGACCGAGGTATGTATAGAGTGGGCGATCGCCCCCATTCACACCTACTATAAAATTTTGATAAAGATTGCGTGGATTGAATAAATAAAACTGATTGATTGTTTCACGTGTAACAGTGGTTTCAAAAGTGGCTCTGGGATAGCAATCTGTCACTTGTCCTTGTGCTCGAACTTGTACGGTTTTACCAGCTATCAAATCTTCAATAACATGACCGCCGCCTCGTTCGCGAACTTCTTCGCCGTCCATCACTTCCACCGCGCAACTCGCACCCAAGTATAAATCTACAGCTCCAAAACCAGAGTATGCCGGAACACCATCTAACCAGCAACGGCGAATTTTGATCGGCGGGTCAGTATGTCCTAGGTTAATAATTGCACCACTAGATTCCATTGGCTCAAAAGTGCCAGTGGTAATGACATCAACTTCTTTGGCAACTTTGGCTACACCTACTTCTACAACTCTTGCCTTTAATTCTTCAGCAGTTAGCACTACCGCCTGTTTGTGGCTGATTTTGTGATTTATCTCCGCAATTGTTCGCATATTGATAGTAGCTAATTAACAGAGCTATAACAGGATTGCTGCTTTATGAGTATTTAGTAACAGCTTGTTGAGATGAGAAGACAAGGGAAGTCAACAACCAGGGGTGTAAGAGTATGAGGGTGTAAGGGTGTAATACCCTTTCACAAAAATCCTGATACATTTGACTTCCCCTACTTCCCGTTTTCCTTCTTGATTTTGTACACAGAAACAGGCTAGTGTGTCGAGTAAATATTCTTAGTCGTGATCATATGCATCTTGAGAAAGTTCCCTAAACTCCAAAATTCATAGGAGACTAGAGAAAATAAAGTCGGTCTTATGAATCTTAAGGCAGCAAGTGGTGCAAATAGATAAGGAGGATTTATGCGTGCAGTACTGATGGCAGGTGGTTCAGGAACGCGGCTGCGTCCACTGACTTGTGATCTGCCCAAACCAATGGTGCCTATCTTGAATCGACCCATTGCCGAACATATTATCAATCTTCTCAAACGGCATCAAATAACAGAAGTGGTTGCCACACTTCATTATTTACCCGATGTCATGCGAGATTACTTCCAAGATGGCAGTGACTTTGGCGTACAAATGACCTATGCCGTAGAAGAAGACCAGCCCTTAGGTACTGCGGGTTGCGTGAAAAATATTGCCGAACTTCTTGACGACACCTTTTTAGTAATTAGCGGCGATAGTATCACAGATTTCGACCTGACAGCAGCAATTCAATATCATAAACAAAAGAAGTCTAAAGCAACTTTAGTTTTAACCCGTGTGCCCAACCCGATGGAGTTTGGGGTGGTAATTACTGATGAAGAAAGTCGAATTCGTAGATTTTTAGAAAAACCCTCTACGAGTGAAATTTTCTCCGACACTGTTAACACTGGTACATACATTCTGGAACCAGAAGTTTTGGAATATCTGCCAGCAAACCAAGAATCCGACTTTTCTAAAGATTTGTTTCCGTTGCTATTGGAAAAGAATGAGCCAATGTACGGTTACATTGCCGAAGGTTATTGGTTTGATGTCGGTCACTTAGATGCTTATCGTGAAGCGCAGTACGATGGGTTATATCACAAAGTCAAACTGGACTTTGACTATAACGAAGTTTCTCCTGGCTTGTGGGTAGGTCAAAACACTTTTATTGACCCAGCTGCTAAGATTGATACTCCAGCAGTTATTGGTGATAATTGCCGCATTGGGGCAAGAGTACATATTGAAGCCGGAACCGTCATTGGGGATAATATCACTATTGGTTCTGACGCCAATCTCAAACGTCCGATTGTTTGGAATGGAGCGATTCTTGGTGAGGAGGCACAACTGACTGCTTGTGTCATTTGCCGTGGTGCGCGTGTAGACCGCCGTGCCCATGTCTTAGAAGGTGCTGTGGTTGGTTCGCTTTCTACTGTAGGAGAAGAAGCCCAAATTAGCCCATTTGTGCGTGTTTGGCCCAGTAAAAAGATTGAGTCTGGGGCAATTTTAAATATTAATTTGATTTGGGGTAATACTGCACAACGTAATTTATTTGGGCAACGAGGCGTCCAAGGGCTAGCCAATATTGACATCACCCCAGAATTTGCTGTGAAGTTGGGAGCCGCATATGGTTCAACCTTGAAACCGGGTTCTCGCGTAACAGTTTCTCGTGACCAACGTAATGTCTCTCGCATGGTCACTCGCTCATTAATTGCTGGTTTGATGTCAGTAGGTATCGAGATTCAGAACCTAGATGCCACAGCTATTCCAATAGCTCGTACAGTGATACCTACCATGAGCGTCAGTGGTGGAATTCATGTGCGAATGCATCCAGATCGCCCCGACTACATCCTGATTGAGTTTATGGATGCTAAGGGAATTAATATCACCAAATCCGCAGAAAAGAAAATCGAAGGAGCGTACTTCAAAGAAGATATGCGGCGGGCGCAAATTCATGAAATTGGTGATGTTGCTTACCCCAGTCAGGTGATGGATCGATACTGTACCGCTTTTGAGAAGCTGTTGCATATTGAAAGTATTCGCAACAGTCGGGCGAAAGTCGTCATTGATTACGTTTATGCAGTATCTGGAGCTGTGTTACCCCAAATGCTAGATAAGTTTGGGGCTGACGCAGTAGTGTTGAATGCAAGTCTCAATAAAGCAGCTATGTCAGCAATTGAGCGCGAAGCACTTTTGACTCAGCTTGGTCAAGTGGTGGAGGTGTTGAAAGCGAACTTTGGTGTTCAGATTTCCGCGAATGGAGAACAACTCATTCTGGTTGATGAATCTGGCATTCCTATTCGTGGGGAAATGTTAACAGCGCTGATGATAGACATGATGTTAACTGCTCACCCCAGAGGAACAGTCGTGGTGCCAGTTAATGCTTCTAGTGCGGTAGAACAAATTGCTCGTCGCCATGATGGTAAGGTCATTCGCACAAAGGCAAATCCTGCAGCACTCATGGAGGCTTGTCAGAAAAATTCCAATGTAGTATTGGGTGGTAATGGCGACATTGGCTTTATTGTGCCGCAATTGCATCCTGGATTTGATGCTATGTTCTGCGCTGCCAAACTGATTGAGATGCTGACGATACAAGAGCGCTCTCTTGCCTCTGTGCGGTCAGAATTGCCCCGTGTGGTTCACAAAACATATACAGTACGTTGCCCTTGGACTGTCAAAGGAGCGCTGATGCGCTACTTGGTGGAAACTCACCCAGCTGAAAACTTGGAGCTAATTGACGGAGTGAAAATTTGTCAACCGTATGATGACAGTTGGGTGTTAGTGTTGCCAGATGCAAGTGAGCCTGTAGTCCATTTGTACGCAAACGCCAACGATCGCGATTGGGTAGATGAATCATTAAGACAATACCGTGCTCGCGTACAGGCGTTTGTTGAAACAGAAGAAGAACAAGCTCTTGGTGAAGTGTAATTAATGACACAAATGACTGATGGCTCCTAGTCATGAGTCATTTGTGTTCACTCCTGCGCAATTCATGACAAGTTAAGAAAAAGCAGGATTTGTCAAGGAGATAGGAATCTGAGCAACATTTGATTCAGCCATAAAGATTTGTTGGATGGGTTATATCAAGTTTGCTTAATTACCCCCATAATAAAAAACCTCACCCCTTCCCCTCTCCTTATTAAGGAGAGGGGTACCCGATAATGCGGGGTGAGGTTTTAGGGTAATTAAGAGTAATTAAGCGGACATAATATTATTCTCTTAACTCTCTTATCTTCTCAGCAATACTTTCTAACACCCCAGAAAAATTTCCATACACGTCATTATTGGTAAATCTGATAAATGTAATTTTGGCTGATTCAATAAACTCTTGTCTTGCCTTATCGTATTCAACAGCACCCTTTTCAAAATGGCTTTCACCGTCAATTTCTATCGCCAGCCTCAACTCAGGACTATAGAAATCTATAACAAACTTATCTACACTATATTGTCTACGAAATTTACAGTTTTCAAGTTGTCTATCTCTAAGTTTCTCCCAAAGAAGCGTCTCACATTTTGTAATATTTTGGCGCAATAGTCGCCTTTTCTCTTTTTCACTATCTTTGTTATAAAGTTGAGTCATTTTAACTTCAATATTTTTAAACTTATACAAAAAAAGCTTATTTCTTTTCAGTTCCCTCTCGTTTATTCCGGTTCCCTCTCCTTTATAAGGAGAGGGTTAGGGTGAGGTAAAACGCCACAATATAATAACGTCACCCCGCGCTTCACCGTACCCTCTGGTTGGTAACCTCACCCCGCCCTACGGGCACCCCTCTCCTTATTAAGGAGAGGGGAACAGGTAAAACGCCACAATATAATAACGTCACCCCGCGCTTCACCGTACTCCTCTGGTTGGTAACCTCACCCCGCCCTACGGGCACCCCTCTCCTTATTAAGGAGAGGGGAACAGGTAAAACGCCACAATATAATAACGTCACCCCGCGCTTCACCGTACTCCTCTGGTTGGTAACCTCACCCCGCCCTACGGGCACCCCTCTCCTTATTAAGGAGAGGGGAACAGGTAAAACGCCACAATATAATAACGTCACCCCGCGCTTCACCGTACTCCTCTGGTTGGTAACCTCACCCCGCCCTACGGGCACCCCTCTCCTTATTAAGGAGAGGGGAACAGGTAAAACGCCACAATATAATAACGTCACCCCGCGCTTCACCGTACTCCTCTGGTTGGTAACCTCACCCCGCCCTACGGGCACCCCTCTCCTTATTAAGGAGAGGGGAACAGGTAAAACGCCACAATATAATAACGTCACCCCGCGCTTCACCGTACTCCTCTGGTTGGTAACCTCACCCCGCCCTACGGGCACCCCTCTCCTTATTAAGGAGAGGGGAACAGGTAAAACGCCACAATATAATAACGTCACCCCGCGCTTCACCGTACTCCTCTGGTTGGTAACCTCACCCCGCCCTACGGGCACCCCTCTCCTTATTAAGGAGAGGGGAACAGGTAAAACGCCACAACATAATAACCTCAGCCCGTGCTTCACCGTACTCCTCTGGTTAGCTACCTCACCCCGCCCTACGGGCACCCCTCTCCTTATTAAGGAGAGGGGAACAGGTAAAACGCCACAATATAATAACGTCACCCCGCGCTTCACCGTACTCCTCTGGTTGGTAACCTCACCCCGCCCTACGGGCACCCCTCTCCTTATTAAGGAGAGGGGAACAGGTAAAACGCCACAACATAATAACCTCAGCCCGTGCTTCACCGTACTCCTCTGGTTAGCTACCTCACCCCGCCCTACGGGCACCCCTCTCCTTATAAAGGAGAGGGGAACAGGTAAAACGCCACAACATAATAACCTCAGCCCGTGCTTCACCGTACTCCTCTGGTTAGCTACCTCACCCCGCCCTACGGGCACCCCTCTCCTTATAAAGGAGAGGGGAACAGGTAAAACGCCACAACATAATAACCTCAGCCCGTGCTTCACCGTACTCCTCTGGTTAGCTACCTCACCCCGCCCTACGGGCACCCCTCTCCTTATAAAGGAGAGGGGAACAGGTAAAACGCCACAACATAATAACCTCAGCCCGCGCTTCACCGTACTCCTCTGGTTAGCTACCTCACCCCGCCCTACGGGCACCCCTCTCCTTGTTAAGGAGAGGGGAAGGGGAATAGGTTACGCGCTAAAGTACTTCGCTACTGGGTGATAAGTGATAATCGCAGTCGTAGATTGTTCAGGATAAAGCTGTTCACTTTCATCCATGTGCAAATCAATACGTTCTGCCCCTAACAACTCCAGCTGCTTGTATTGATCCTGAATATTCGGACAAGCCGGATACCCAAAACTATACCGCGAACCCTGATATCTCTGTGCCAAGATATCCCGAATATTATCCGGTTCCTGAGCCACAAAACCCAACTCGCGACGAATACGGGCGTGTGTCCACTCCGCCAGCGCCTCAGCTATCTGCACGGCAAAACCGTGAAAATACAGATAATCTGTGTACTTATTATCTGCAAACAACTTTTGAGCGTACTCCGTGGCAATATGCCCAACCGTTACCGCCTGCATCGGGAACACGTCAATAATTCCCGACTCCTTCGGCGCAAAGAAATCTGCAATACACAGCCTCCTCAACGACCTTTGCCGTGGAAACTCAAACTTTCCTATCTCCTTGGCGTCCTTGGCGTCTTGGTGAGTCCAGCCCCCGTCTTGGCGGCTTCCGTCACGTTCGCGTAGCGTCTCCGCAGGAGTTTGGGGGACTGGCGAACCCGAAGGGCGGTTCGTCTCATAAATACATAAACTATTCCCCTCAGCCTGACAAGGGAAATATCCATAAACCACCTGCGGATGAAGCAAATTCTCCTGTATAATCCGCTGCTTCAAATCCTCCAAAATCGGATACACTTTCTCATCCAAAAACGCCTGATATTCTTCCTTAGATTGCTCCTTAGGCTTACGGAACTGCCATTGTCCTGCAATCAAAGCTTGTAAATCTAAATGCCAGAAAATCTCCTCAAAAGGAATCTCTTCTGGCTGGAGTATCTTCGTTCCCCAGAAAGGTGGGGTTGGACGTTCAATATCTACCGCCACAGCTTCAGAACGACGGGTATCTACTTCTTTTGGTTCAGGAGATTTTTCTTCAGCCGTCTGGGCTACAGGCTGTTTGTTACCATTTCCTGACACTTGGGTCGTTTCAGGAGATTCATTCAAAAATCCCCGCAAATCATCCCATTGACTAGCACCCTTGGCTGGCATTAACTTATCCATGAAGTGCAAATCAGAAAACGCATCTTTGCCGTAAACCACTTTACCTTTGTAAGTATTTTGGCAATCTTGATCAACAAACTTGGGTGTTAGTGCTGCACCACCTAAAATCACAGGGACGGTGATTCCCTTTTCGTTGAACACCTCCAAATTCTCTTTCATAAAAGCAGTGGATTTCACCAACAAACCACTCATAGCAATACAATCAGCTTTGTGCTGTTCGTATGCATTGATGATGTTCTCCACGGGCTGCTTAATTCCCAAGTTAATCACCTTGTACCCGTTGTTCGACAAGATGATATCAACTAAGTTTTTACCAATGTCGTGAACATCGCCTTTCACCGTAGCAATGATGAATGTCCCCTTAGCATTGTTACCAGTTTCTGATTTTTCCATGAAAGGTTCCAGATAAGCCACTGCTGCTTTCATGGTTTCGGCTGACTGTAAGACGAAGGGAAGCTGCATTTGTCCGGAACCAAACAACTCACCAACGACTTTCATACCATCCAGCAGGAAGGTGTTGATAATATGCAGTGGAGGATATTTTTCTAAAGCTTTAGTGAGTTGTGCTTCTAAACCAATGCGTTCGCCGTCGATGATATGACGCTTGAGACGTTCTTCAATGGGTAGATTTTCGTCAACGCCTTTGTCGCGTTTTGTTGTCACCCCTTCAAATAAGGTCGTTAGTTCTGCTAAGGGGTCATAAATGCAGACATCTCCCTCAAATTTCCGTTCATCGTAAATCAACTGGTGACAGACTTCTTGATGGCGTTCCTCAATCCGCGACAGTGGTAAAATTTTGCTAGCGCTGACAATTGCCGCATCCATACCAGCAGTCATCGCTTCGTGCAGGAACATGGAGTTGAGGACGATACGTGATGCAGGATTAAGACCAAAGGAGATATTGGAAACGCCTAAGACGACATGACATCCAGGCAATTCTTGACGAATCCGGCGGATTGATTCAATTGTAGCTTTACCGTTGGCGCGGTCTTCTTCAATCCCTGTGGAAATGGGTAGTGCTAAGGTATCAAAAAAGATTTCGGTAGGTGGAATGCCGTATTCGACGGCTTGACGGTAGGCGCGTTGGGCGATCGCAAACTTTTTGTCTGCCGTCCGCGCCATCCCATCTTCATCAATTGTACCAATCACAACACCCGCACCGTATTTCTTCGCCAGTTCTAACACCTTCAAGAAACGCGGTTCTCCATCTTCATAGTTGGTGGAGTTCAACAAACACTTACCACCAGCAACTTTTAGTCCCGCTTCCATCTTCTCCCATTCGGTGGAGTCGAGCATCAATGGAAGTGTCACATTATTGACCAGACGTGAAACCACCTCGTGCATATCATGCACACCGTCACGTCCGACATAGTCAACGTTGACATCCAAAATATGTGCGCCTTCCTTAACTTGTGCCCTCGCCATTGACACCAGTCCATCCCAATCTTCCGCATTCAGCAACTCGCGGCATTTTTTGGAACCACTGGCGTTGAGGCGTTCGCCGATAATTAAGAATGAATTGTCTTGCTCGTAAGGTTGAATATTGTATATTGACGCCGCTGCTGGTTCAAGTTCAGGATGTCTAACTTTTGGCGTCAACTCTTTGGCAATTTCTGCTAATTGTTGAATGTGTCCTGGACGTGTCCCACAGCAACCCCCTATCACTTGGACACCCAAATCTTCAACAAAATGCATTAATGACATCCGTAATTCCATCGGTGTCAAGTGGTAATGAGCTTGACCGCCAACGTTCTCTGGTAAACCCGCGTTGGGAATACAGGAAACGACAAAGGAAGAATGTTCTGAGAGATACTTGATATGTGGTTTCATCAAGTCTGGACCTGTGGCACAGTTCAGACCGAGAATATCAATTGGGTAGGGTTCGAGAATTGTTAGGACAGCGTTGATTTCCGTCCCAACCAGCATCGTGCCCATTGTTTCCATTGTAACAGAGACCATGAGCGGACGGCGATCGCCCTTCTTCACAAAAACTTCTTCAATTGCATTCAACGCCGCTTTGATTTGCAGCACATCTTGGCAAGTTTCAACGATAAATAAATCAACTCCACCATCAAAAAGTCCTTCAGCTTGTTCAGCAAAGGAAGCTTTTAGGGTGTCAAAGTCGATATGTCCCAAAGTTGGTAATTTAGTAGTAGGTCCTATAGAACCTGCAACAAACCGAGGTTTTTCGGGAGTCGAAAATTCCGCAGCCACACGCTTTGCGAGTTCCGCCGCTGTTTTGTTGAGTTCATACGCCTCGTGCGCCAAGTCGTATTCAGCTAAGACAATCGACGCAGCGCCAAAGGTATCCGTTTCAATCACATCTGCACCCGCAGCGAGAAAGTCCCGGTGAACTTTTGCGACTGCTTCTGGCTTGGTGTAAACCAGGTACTCGTTACAACCTTCGTATTGAGGACCACCGAAGTCTTCCGCAGTCAGGTTTTGCGTTTGCAGGTTAGTCCCCATAGCACCGTCGAAGACGATGACTGGGCGTGTGGGACTATGCAAGTGTTCTAAGAAGGTAGAGGTCATATTCTCCAACAGAAAATTGGGTTAGTCTGGAAATATTTAACTGTACATACTATTTTCTCGAATTTTTAGTACTTCGGAAGTGTCAATAATTAGAGGTCTAAGGGTATAGGGGTGTGGGGGTATAGGTGAGGAGAAAAGTAACCGTGAATGACTTTGTTTCCCCTACCCCCTTATACCGTTTCACTTTAAGGTTGATACAAATGGGGGGCTCTTAGCAGGGGGCTCTTAGCAGGGGGAAAGAATTAGAAACCAATCATTTGTATCAGGGATTTCGTGAAATGGTATTACCCCCTTACACCCCTACCCCCCTACCCCCTTACACGCTTACACCCCTAGTTCTTGACGGCGCTACTTTATAAACGCTAGTCATGAAAACTTGATTGCTAAATTTTTGACAAAGTTGGCGGAATTTTCTCGTAACTCCTAGTTAAGTAATTATTTACTGACCTACTTTCACATACTCATGTCTGAAATCTTTTGTATTAAACCGCTAGGTGAAGTTTTACAGCTGGCTGACCTAATTTCAATTGCACAGATAGAGTTCGCTTTGCAAGAGCAGATCCAAAATAAGAATATGCGGCTAGGGGAAATTTTAGCCTTACAAGGATGGATCAAACAAGAAACGGCTGATTTTTTTGCCCAGAAGTGGTCAGATATGCTGAACCAAAAGCCTAAACAACCCTTGGGTGAGTATCTCAAAAAAGCAGGACTGTTGGATGAGTATCAAGTGAAGACTATTCTGTGTGAACAAAAACAGATGGGACTTAGATTCGGGGAATTGGCTGTCCACAAAGGTTGGCTTAAGCCAACTACAATCAACTTTTTTCTAGAGCATATTGCTCCTGTTGCACAGCGCTCTGAAAAAATTTTACAGCAGGCAGAACACTCAGTTGAAGTCCGCAACGGGAGAGTCAGATCCTTGGGGGAATTCAAAATTCGTCTTGGAAAGTTTGCCCCCTCGGAAAACGAACGCTCTTATCCAAGTGAGGAAGACCCTAAACTGGCTCCTTCTGGCGTCCGCGCTACCTCACGACGCGACTGGCTCAACTTTGGGCAAAATGCAAAATTCCAAATTAAAGACTTCACACAGCCCAGCCCAGTGAGTATTGATGACAGTCTCATACAAGTAGAAACGTTTTTGGAACAGGACAAGTCATCTGTTGTTGATCACACACTACATACAAGACCTTTTAGTCGCAGCATCATCAAATTATTCAATTTAGATCAAAAAGCTAGTCATCCGGATATTTTGCTGGAGGAGGTTTTGTCATGGACAAGTGGTCAACCGTTTCTCACCCAAAAGTTATGTCAATTACTAGCTGATTCCGAAACTTTTGTTCCCTTTGGTGAGGAAGGATTCACAGTCGAACATCTCGTACAAACTCGTCTTATTGATCATTGGGAAACTCAAGTTGCGTCTGAGCATCTCAAGGCGATTCGCTATGGTCTTCTGCAAAACAAAAAATGCAATTTTTTTTCAATGCTGAAACTTTATCAGCAAATATTACACCAGGAAAACATCTCTGTTGAAGACACTTTTGTCAAAACAGAATTACTGAATTTAGGATTGGTTGTGGAACAAGGAAACAAGCTCAAAGTTTCTAATCGCATTTACCAATCTATTTTTCCTTTAAGTTGGGTGAATCAGGAAATAATACGTTTAGATATCAACCGCAGCAGAATAAAATTCTTGAAATTAGATGAAAAAGCCAGCCGCCCCTATATTTTACTGGAAGAAGTGTTGTTATGGACAAGTGGTCAACTGTTTCTCACCCAAAAACTTTGTCAATTACTCGCTAATTCACAAAGTTTTATTCCCGTTAATCAAGAAGCTGTCAGAGTAGAGCAACTAGTACAAACCCGCCTAATTGATAACTGGGAAATTCAAGCGGCGTCTGAGCATTTGGAGGGAATTCGCAATGGAATTCTGAAAAATCAGCAGTGTCAGCCTTTGTCACTGTTGCAGCTATATCAGCAAATCTTGCAGCATAAAGAAGTTGTGGTGAATAACAATCCCGCACAAAGAGAACTGCTGAATTTGGGATTAGTTGTCAAACAGGAAAAAACGCTCAAGGTTTCTAATCGTATTTACCAATCTGTTTTTTCTTTGAATTGGGTGAATCAAGAATTGGATAAACAGTCTCCCCCACTTTCACAAATAATGAAAAGTATCCAAAGCCAATTACCTCCACCAACACTTCGTTTAAGGAATATAAAAAAAACCATTTCAAATCCGAGAAAGGCACTTCCTAAAGAAACTTGGATTTTACTGGGAACCGTTGGCTTGATGATCGTTGGCTTTAGTGTTGTTGGCTTTAGTGCGGTGAAGTCTTCAGAGGTGCAAATCCTTTTTCAACAAGGCAATAAATGAGCTATTCAACCAAATAAGTAAGTGGACATAATTAAACGTAACTATGTTCGTAGCGAGTGGAACGCAGTGTAACGTAGACGCCCGGAGGGCTTCGGTGCAGGGTAGCAATCGCAAGCGTTTGGGATTGCTTGACTTCCCTCGCATTGATGGGGTTCCCCTACACACGCCAGATACCAAGTGAGGGAAACCAGGACTATGGCACAAAGTGCCACGCTACGCTATCAGTACTGGCTCCCCTACACCCCTACAACGCCAGGTGCTACCCTACGGAAAGCCGCCTCCGGCGTCTACAAGTCGGGAAACTTAGCCTGTGCACTGGCTCCCCTTACCCCCTTACACCCGCACCCGTTGCGGCATTGACTATTTTTCAAAACTATAAATCTTCTGTGTCCCCAACTGCTCACAACAAATAGACGAAGGTAATGTCCCCACAGGGAACGTCTGCCGATCCAATTGCACTTGTAAGTTACTCAGAGGATCAACACCAGGCGAAATCAAAAATTCTAGCTTTTGGATGTAAGGCAAAGCGACAAGTTCATCCAAAATTTGGCTAACTGCTTGCGCGTAAGGATGACCTTTGTGCTTATACCAATCATCTGTTGCAACGTTCGCTTGGTCAAAACCTAAGTGTACTATTAAGGATGGCTTATCAAACAGGGCGATCGCCAGTGGACGTGCTTCTTCCTGCAACAATAAGTCATGACTTTTCCCTAAATGTCGCAGTTTCTCTAAGCGTTCGTAGCGTTCCGTCACGGCTTCGGGATCATCTTGCCAATTTATCGCCACTGTTAATAGAAAAGTCTGTAACAGCATATGACCCAGTTTTTTCGCCTTGGTTTTAAGGTAATAAGAATTGTAGTCGTTTGCCTCAATCAACAATGGCACGCGATCCACAACTTCTAACTTGTAACCTTTTAACCCTGCAATCTTACGGGGATTATTCGTAATCAAGCGAATCTTATGGACTCCCAAATCCATGAGCATTTGTGCTCCCATACCGTAGTCTCGCAAATCAGCGGGGAATCCCAAACGCTCATTCGCTTCTACGGTATCTAGTCCCATATCCTGCAACGAGTAAGCTTTCAATTTATTAACCAGCCCAATTCCCCGTCCTTCTTGCCGCAGGTAAACAACGACACCTTGCCCTGCGTTTTCCAGCATTTTCAGTGCTGCTTGTAACTGCATCCGACAGTCGCAGCGTAAAGAACCCAAAGCATCTCCAGTCAGGCATTCGGAATGCATCCGCACCATAACTGGGTTCTCTCCAAAATCAGCAGGATTACCCTTGACAACAGCAACGTGTTCTGTACCATCCAGAGTATGGCGATAAGCGTAAATTTGGAAATGACCAAACTGGGTGGGTAACTCAGCAATAGTTTCGCGCCTGATCAGGCGGTCGTGCTGGAGGCGGTAACTGATTAAATCCGCGATGCTGATAATTTTTAGATTGTGCTGCTTGGCATACTCAATTAACTGAGATAGCCGCGCCATCGAACCGTTGGGGTTTTGAATCTCACAGATAACGCCAGCAGGGTATAATCCAGCTAGTCGAGCTAAATCAACAGCGGCTTCGGTATGTCCTGCCCGTTTGAGTACCCCTCCAACCTTTGCGCGAATGGGGAAAATATGACCGGGACGGCGTAAATCTACAGGTTTGGTTCCTGGGTTGATCGCAACTTGGATTGTGCGGGCGCGGTCTTCTGCGGAAATGCCAGTGCTTACTCCTAAGTGAGGCCCGGCGTCAATGCTGACTGTGAAAGCCGTTTGGTTGGTGTCGGTGATGTTGCTTACCATCAATGGTAAGTCTAATTCATCTAGGCGATCGCCACTCATTGCCAAACAAATCAGTCCCCTGGCTTCCACCGCCATGAAATTAATAATGTCAGGAGTCGCAAATTGGGCAGCACAAATCAAATCGCCTTCATTTTCTCGATTTTCATCATCTACCACCACAATCTGGTGACCAGCTTTCAAGTCAGCCAAGGCGGCATCAATCGAATCAAATTCAAAGGTTTGGTTTGAAGTCGTGTTAAGCTGCGACACAGAGGATTTCCAGCGATAGAGATGTAAATTTTTTTTAACAAATGCTTATCTTCTGATTGTAGCTCCTCTGGACACAATAGGAAGCCATCATAGCCAAGATTCGATAACATACCGATAAATACCTGCGAAATACCGTTGGATTCTTTAAGCTAGTGTGCAGCAACAACGAAACAGTAATAAGTCTTTAGCAGAAGCATTTTGCTAAAGACAAGTCTCTATATTTAAAAAGGATTTAGTAGTTATGGGCAATTCTAGACGCGTAAAAGTTGGGATTATTGGCGCGTCAGGCTACGGCGGAGTGCAGTTAGTAAGACTACTCATGGATCATCCAGAAGTCGAACTCGTTTATTTAGGTGGGGAGAGTAGCGCGGGAAAATCGTTTGCGGATCTTTACCCACATCTGGCTCACATAGTTAACCAACCGATAGAAGCTATAGATCCACAAACCATTGCGACGCGTTGTGAGGTAGTGTTTCTTTCTCTACCAAATGGTTTGGCTTACAAAATCGCTCCGCAATTGTTGGACAAAGGATTGACAGTACTCGATTTGAGTGCAGACTATCGCTTTAGGAATTTGACAACTTATACAAACTGGTATGGTGCCCAAAGAACAGATCTTGCAACAGCAGCGACAGCAGTTTATGGATTACCAGAATTGTATCGCGATCGCATTGCAGAAGCGCAGCTGATTGGTTGTCCTGGTTGCTATCCCACCGCTAGCCTTTTGGCACTTTCACCACTCCTCAAGCAAGGGCTAATCGTGCCAGAAACAGCTATTGTTGACGCCAAGTCAGGCACTTCTGGCGGTGGACGTCAAGCGAAAGTTAATATGTTGCTTGCCGAAGCAGACAACTCCTTGGCACCTTATAATGTTGTCCGTCACCGCCACACCCCAGAAATCGAGCAGATTTGTAGTGATTTAGCAGGACACGAAGTCACCATTCAATTTACACCACACCTTGTTCCTATGGTGCGCGGTATGCTCGCAACGGTTTATGCTACATTGCGAGACCCCGGTTTAGTGCGAGATGATTTAATTACTATTTATAAAGCATTCTACCGTAACTCTCTTTGGGTGAAAGTCTGTGAACCAGGCGTTTATCCCCAAACAAAATGGGCTTGTGGCACTAACCTTTGTTACATAGGCATAGAAGTTGACCCGCGTACTGGGCGTGTGATTGTCATGTCAGCAATTGATAACCTAATCAAAGGGCAGGCAGGTCAAGCTATCCAGTGTCTCAATATCATCATGGGCTGGGATGAAACACTGGGGTTGCCAAAGTTGGGCTTTTATCCGTAATTGGGGACGAGGGGACAAACTACGGTGTACACACCAGATCGCTCAAAACCTCACCCTCGCTTTTTGCTACGCAAAAATCTTTCCCTCTCCTTAACAAGGAGAGGGATGCCCGATAGGGCAGGGTGAGGTTTTGAGCGCGAGTGCGTCTCGAATGAGCTTCACTTAATGACTTTACAAGAAATTATTAATGCTATCACTCGTCATTGACAATATATATCATGGGCATTTTTAATGTTTAATTGTCTATGAGCAACTTGCCTCTCAACATCCCCGCAAACCTGAAAGTCTCCGAAGAGCAATTCGTACTCCTCGCTGCTGCTAACCGAGACGTACAGCTAGAACTAACTGCCACAGGAGAATTAATTATTATGCCCCCTACGGGAGGAAATACAGGTAAGCGCAATATAGATATTGAAGGACAACTTTGGTTTTGGAACCGCCAATCCAAACTTGGTGTTGCTTTTAACTCTTCAACCGCTTTCCGACTTCCCAATGGTGCAGAACGTTCTCCCGATGCAGCTTGGGTGACTCAAGCCAGATGGGATACATTAAAACCAGAAGAACAAGACTCCTTTCCACCCATGAGTCCAGATTTTGCGATTGAATTACGTTCCAAAAGTGACAACATGGAACCGCTACGCAAAAAGATGCAGGAATACATCGATAATGGATTGCGTTTGGGTTGGTTAATTGATACAAAAAATAAAAAAGTAGAAATTTATCGGGCTAATCAGTCAGTGGAAGTGTTGGATAATCCAACAAGTTTATTAGGAGAAGATGTTTTACCTGGGTTTGTTTTAGATTTACAAGTTGTGTTTAGTTAGCAAAAATGTTTTCCTTGCTTGTTGGCGATACGCATGATTGCGTCTCTTGCTTTGCGCGATACGCGTACAGCGTCAAGCGTATGCGCAAAGCGCACGCTGCGCGAACGACTGAGCGCTCACGCCGAAGTCCGGAGGCTTATCGCCTTTTCTTTAAAGTGAAACGGTATAAGATGGAAGTTCAGTTTAGAGGAGCTTCACTTGATGACTTTACAAGAAATTATTAATTCTATTAACAGTTTGTCTACAGAAGAACGGGACTATTTATTTGAGTTTCTGCGGAAAAAGAAAGAGGAATCTAGAGGAGATCATTTTTGGGAGGGATTACAAAAATTTAGAAAGGTAATCCAAAGCGAGGGGATTATCTTTACTGATCAGGATTTCGCTGATTTACGAGATAAGAGTGTGGGAAGAGAAATTGATCTATGAAATGGAAATTTTTACTTGATACCAATATTATCTCTGAGCCAGCACGTCCTATCCCTAATGCCAATATTTTGCACAAACTAGATATTCATAAGTCAGAAGTTGTCGTTTCTAGTGTTGTTGTTCATGAAATTCTACATGGTTGTTTGCGCTTGAGCGAATCTAAGCGGCGAGAGTCCCTTTGGAATTATATTCATGAGTCGATCTTAAATTTACCAGTCTTTGATTATGATTTAAAGGCGGCACAATGGCACGCTCAAGAAAGGGCTAGATTATCCAAGATTGGCAAAACTCCAGCTTTTGTAGATGCTCAAATTGCGAGTATTGCTTACAGTAATAATTTAATTTTGGTAACGAATAATGTTTCTGATTTTGAGTTTTTTAATGACTTAAGGGTTGAAAATTGGTTTGTTAAGTAGAGTAACCAAATTAAACGTAAAATGTCCGCAGCGACCAAAACGCAGTGAGACCAGCGCTGCAGGAGGTGAGACCAGTGCTGCGGGAGGGTCTCCCTCCGCAGGCATCTGGCGAACCCGAAGGGTTTTCCGACCTAGGCGACTGGCGTTAGCGCAGCCAGACCGAAGGTCTTCCCCGAAGGGTGTAGGGAAGCAATCTCATCAGAATTATGTTTTTGACTGGTTCTCAGCCTTCAGGCTGGGAACCCATCCACGCCTTGGCTCCGCCTCCACCAGGCAAGACTTGCCGAAGCAGAGCCTCTCGAAATACATTCCCAGCCCAGAGGCGCTTAACGAGGCAATTCCCGATAGGGCAGGGTAAGATCTCGATTACAACAACTGTGGTAACAATCTTGAAGAGGTGGGTTCGCCTGCGCACACCTTTTCCATCATCTATACGATATCATGTCAACTCGTCAAAAGTCAACCCGTAAATTGCTAACCATACCTCAGTTATTGGCTTTGGGTTTGAGTATTGAACAGATAGCTCAAGCGCTATTGCTGGATGAACAAGTTGTAAGGCTTGCCGCACAACCGAAATTATAAAGCGCGATTGAGTGCTATTTGATGCGACAAAAAGTACCGGGGCTTTTGTCAACGACATAAACCAAAAGCAAAACCAGCCTGCAAGTCTAACTAAAGATTCACAAAATTTTGCAAAAATTAAGGCAATCAGTGGGGGCTTGAACCACCACTGATTAAAAAAATCAATTCGGTCCTAATCCCACAGCACCAGCATAAACGGCGAGTTCACCCAACTCATCCTCGATGCGTAGCAAACGGTTATATTTTGCTACCCGTTCGCTGCGACACAGAGAACCTGTCTTGATTTGACCTGCACGAGTTGCGACGGCTAAGTCAGCAATTGTTGTGTCTTCTGTTTCGCCAGAACGATGGCTAATGACTGAGCGAAAACTGTTGCGAGTCGCCAAGTCAATTGTTTGCAAAGTTTCTGTCAACGAACCAATTTGATTGAGTTTAATCAAAATCGCGTTAGCAGCTTTTTGTTCAATTCCTTTTTGCAAGCGCGTAACGTTGGTGACAAACAAGTCATCACCTACCAACTGCACGCGAGAACCCAGCTTCTGGGTGAGTAACTGCCAATTTTGCCAATCTTCCTCATGCAAGCCATCTTCAATTGACACAATGGGGTATTGGTCAACCAGTTGCCCGAGATAATCAACAAACTCACCCCCAGAGTGAGGTTTACCGTCGTAGACATACTGCCCATCTTTGTAAAACTCACTCGCCGCAACATCCAACGCCAAAGCAACTTGTTCTCCTGGTTTATAGCCAGCCTTCTCAATCGCTGCAACCAGCAATTCCAACGCCACCTGATTCGACTCCAGATTGGGGGCAAATCCGCCTTCATCGCCAACACCAGTCAGTAAACCTTTCTCATCCAACACTTGACTGAGAGTAGCAAACACCTCCGCACCCCAGCGCAAAGCTTCTCGGAAAGAAGACGCCCCAATCGGGACAACCATAAACTCTTGAAAATCCACGTTATTTGCTGCGTGTGCACCGCCGTTAATCACGTTCATCAGCGGTACGGGTAACAAATTTGCCAGTGGACCGCCTAAATAGCGATAGAGAGGAATTCCCAAAGACTCAGCCCCGGCTTTGGCTGCTGCTAAAGAAACCGCTAGAATCGCATTAGCACCAAGATGGGATTTATTGGAGGAACCATCTAAGGCAATCATCGTGCGATCGAGCAGTTCCTGGTTGAGGGCATCCATTTTGAGCAACTTTGGAGCAAGTGCTTCTTTAACATTTTGCACCGCCTTGAGTACGCCCTTACCCCCATAACGTGCTTTATCCTTATCCCTCAGTTCGTGCGCTTCAAAAGTGCCAGTAGACGCACCACTGGGAACCTGCGCCAATCCTATCGCACCATTGACCAAATGCACTTCTGCTTCAATTGTTGGTCTACCCCGAGAGTCAAGGATTTCACGGGCAACAATACCTTCGATCGCAGTGTCAAACATCTGTTCTCCATCCTTTGTTTAGCGTGCGTTCTTTCTGCCGTTTACAAAAAGTGAAATGCGGATCTCCGACCATCTAGCATATGCGCTTGTGGGACTCTATGCGCTCTCGTTTAACGAAGATTTCCACTGGATTTGGGGGATCAAGAGGGAGAAGTTACTGCCGATTGGTGTCAACTTAAGCTAAAACCCTTGTCATTACGTTACATCATGCCTTATTCTACTCGCTCACAATTGTCCCGCTTACCTCACCCCGGTTTTGTCTTGCGCCAAAACCGCCCCTCTCCGAACTTGCGGAGAGGGGATGTGATAGCGCAGCGTGGCGTTAGCCATAGCGTAGCTTTACGGTGAATCCAGCGCTGCAGGAGGGGAGCCAGTGCGTTGCGGAGCCAGTGCTGATAGCGTAGCGTGTCCGCAGGACATAGACGGGTTTCCCGTCGCAGGCATCTGGTGAGACCAGCGCTGCAGGAGGTGAGACCAGTGCTGCGGGAGGGTCTCCCTCCGCAGGCATCTGGCGAACCCGAAGGGGTCTCCCGACCTAGGCGACTGGCGAACCCGAAGGGCGTTGGGGTTCCCAAGGCAGCTTTTGGGGGGAAGCGGGGGAACATAACGTGCCGCCCCGTTGTAGCACCTGGCGTTTTCCCGACCTAGGCGACTGGTGAACCCGAAGGGGGGTGAGGTCAAATCAACGACGTAGTATAAGGATTTGAATGTTAAGTTGACACCAATGATTACTCCCTCTCTCCCTTATCCTCCTCAAAAGTTCCTCAAACTTTTTTGCATCTACCCTGCAAATATGTATATCCCTTAACAAGAGGAAAAGACAATGACCCAAAAGAAAACTGACCCTTACCCAGCTTTAATCGAAATTCCTGCCGGATATCTCAACATTATGGGCTATATCGATGAATCAGAGGTGAATGGTCCTGGGTGTCGTGCTGTTGTTTGGGTGCAGGGGTGTTTGCGAGAGTGCCCAGGTTGTTTTAATGTTGAGTCCTGGTCATTTGAAATGAATCAACTTATATCAATTGACAGCCTTGCGGAGAAAATTTTGAGTAATCCTCGCAACCAGGGAGTGACATTTTCTGGAGGGGAACCGTTTTGGCAAGCCCCTGCACTGGCGATTCTCGCTTCTAAGATAAAAGCAGCTGGACTGAATGTGATGTCTTTTTCTGGGTTTACCCTAGAGCAGTTACAATCCCAACATGCCCCAGCTGCCGCTCAAGATCTCTTGAACCAATTGGACATTTTAATTGATGGTCCATATATCCAGTCGTTAGCACTTAATTCACCATTATCTCCTGTTTCTTCCAGCAATCAACGTGTTCACGTTTTTAATCCTGATTTGAAAGATCAAATTACCTGGGCAAGCGACCAAATAGAAGTTCATATTTTCAAAGACGGTAGTCGTCTGATCACTGGCTACCGAGGAGGGCTGGAGTTGTCGCAGTGAGGGAATGAGGGGGTGAGGGGGTGAGGGAGAGTAAAATCCTCCTCATCTGAGATCTTGCACAATTCTCACACCTTGCATTCTCGTCCGCCTGGGATTGAAATCCCACTCGAATAGCAAAAGTCTACTAAAGTAGACTGCACAAGCCTTTAAGTCTACTTTAGTAGACTTGGGTTGTGAGCCTCGGAATTAATTCTGAGGCGGTCAAAATTGGCTAATTTAAAGTGATGCAAGATCTGAGTCATCTTCTCCAGTATGAAAACGGTTGCCAGATTACAATATTGAGCTGAACCACAAAACATCAAAGCAAAAGTGAGATAATTATGCGATTCTTGCACACAATGCTACGGGTAGGTAACCTTGAAGAATCCCTGAAGTTCTACTGTGATCTCTTGGGAATGAAGCTATTGCGTCAAAAAGACTATCCTGGGGGAGAGTTTACTCTGGCTTTTGTTGGTTACGGTGATGAAAGTGAAAAGACAGTGCTAGAACTTACTTATAACTGGGGTACGGAAAAGTACGACTTGGGAGATGCTTACGGACATATTGCCATTGGAGTTGATGATATTTACACGACTTGTGAGGAAATCAAAAAGCTTGGTGGTAAAGTCGTACGCGAACCAGGACCAATGAAACACGGTTCTACAGTCATTGCTTTTGTGGAAGATCCAAATGGGTATAAAGTAGAACTGATTCAGACGAAACCTCAAGAAGAGGCTGTGAAACAAGAAACAGAACCGCAAATGGTAAACCAGTAAATATAGCAGTTACCAGTTACCAGTGAGTCAGCGCTGCAGGAGGGTCTCCCGACCTAGGCGACTGCGAACCCGAAGGGTTACCAGTTACCAGTTTTGACTGTTTACTGTTCACTGTTTACTGTTCACTGTTTACTGTTCACTGTTCACTGTTAAGCGTTCCCTGCTATATAACCAAAAGTAAAAAAGTATAGGTGTGATGGAGTTGAGCGTAAAGCAATGTCTCAGGCAAAGAATTCGTTCTGGAAATTTATGGGCTTGGAGTTTACTCATTTGGGGAATTCCTAGCCAAATCATCTGCTTTCCAAAAGCCGCGAATTCTTTGCCTTCTCCAAAGCAGCAAGAAACTGCTGTTCCGATTTTTTCTCAAGAAAATGACTTGTATGAGGCGATACCAGAGAATATTAAACAGTCTGCTGGTGAAGCAACAGCGGCAGAATTTCCCGAAGCATCTGTAATATCCCTGGATACAGAGTCCCAATCTGTAAACAAATCTGGTAATCTGAACAAAAATGCCCAGATGCCAGATCCCCCGACTCCAGCCAATGAGTCTGGTAATCCTGACACAAATATCAATACGTCACCTCAACAACCTTCGGTTTCGCAATTGTCTGATGTTCAACCGAGTGATTGGGCGTATCAGGCGTTGCGATCGCTCATGGAACGTTATGGTGTCCTCTCTGGTTATCCGGATCACACGTTTGGTGGAAACCGTCCTCTGTCTCGTTATGAATTTGCTGCGGGTTTGGCGGCTACGATGGATAAACTCGATAGCCTGATTGGCAGTGGTTTTCGCGATGAGTTCATTCAGCAAGACTTGATAACTTTACGACGCTTAGAAAGAGAATATCGTTCAGCTTTGGATGACTTGGCAAAAAGACTCAACAAAATGGACGATCGCGTGACGCGGCTGGAAGCACATCGATTTTCCGCGACAACCAAACTTCAAGGTCAAGCTATTGTTGCTTTTACACAAGGTAGTGGTGCTAATTCTACCATAGTCTCGCGCGAGCGGTTGAATTTATTAACTAGCTTTAACAGTAATGATTTACTCCTGACTCAGTTAGAAGCTGGTAACAATGGCGATGATGCTATAGGACGAGCACAAAAAAGCAAAAACTTAAACCTTCTGGGAACGAGTGGTTTAATCGCCAGTGGTGGCGGACTAGATTATGTGGATGTTGACTCCGCTTTTAAGCTAAGACGTTTGTACTACTCTTTTCGTCCCGCGTCAGATTTATCTGTGAGTGTTGGAGCAAAAATGTCTCCAAGAGATTTCATTGATCGTAATAGATATGCTAACAACGAGGCGGTTGATTTTAGTTCCAGTTTTTTTATTAATAACCCTTTGATTGTTCAAAACCAAATTGACCGATATGGCGGTGCAGGAGTGGCGATATCCTGGAATCCAGGTGGTAGTGCATTGACAATTCGTTCTCTCTACATCGCTGCTGATGCAAATGTTGTCAGCTCAAATGGCAGTGGTGGTTTATTTAAGGATAGATATCAAGCCAGTGCAGAAGTGGAATACTCACTCAGCAATCAATTAGCATTAAGACTACAATATACTAGGGCCGAAATCAACAACACCGACATTAACGCTTTCGGGGTTAATGCCGAATATGCCTTAAACAGGAATCTAGGCATTTTTACTCGCCTAGGATTTGGGAATTACCAAGGGTTTAACACCGCGATTAACCAAAATTTGGATATCAATCCTTTTAGTTGGGCAGTCGGCTTTGGTATTCGTAACCTCGGGATTCCCGGTACAGTTGGGGGTATCGCCGTAGGTCAACCTTTTGTCACCGATGGTTTGGGAAATACCACCCAGACAAACATTGAGGCATTTTATAATCTGGAGCTAAGCGACAATGTTAGTATCACACCCATATTTTCAGTAGTCACAAACGCAAACAACGATAGCTCAAATAATACCATCTGGCAAGGTGCCTTGAGAACGGTGATTTCCTTTTAAAGTCAGCGGCGAGTCATGATTAAAGGGCTGATTGCAAAGTATTCTCAAATTGCAACCGCAGATACAAGCGGATACACCCTAAAAATGATTGGATATTAATTTGACAACATCTACTTTAAAATCCAAAATCTAAAATCTAAAACCCAAAATCCGAAATCCAAAATCTAAAATCTAAAATTGTAAAGATGCAGCCTACAGATCCAAATAAATTTACTGATAAAGCTTGGGAAGCAATAGTCAAATCACAGGATATTGTTCGAGCATATCAACAACAGCAACTTGATGTTGAACATTTACTGATTGCGTTATTAGAGGAACCCACTGGACTTGCAACACGCATTCTCGCCCGTTGTGAAATTGACGCCTTGCGCTTGCAACAGCAAGTAGAAGCATTTACCCAACGTCAACCGAAAGTGGGTAAATCTGAGCAGCTCTATCTTAGTCGTAGCTTAGATACATTACTAGACCGAGCTGAAGAAGCAAGAGCTAGGATGAAAGATTCCTACATTTCTATTGAACACTTGCTTTTAGCTTTTGCAGAAGATGAACGCATCGGACGAAAGATATATAAAAGCTTTAACTTAGACACCGCAAAGCTAGAGGCTGCGATCAAAACAGTTCGCGGTAGCCAAAAGGTGAGCGATCAAAACCCAGAATCTCGTTACGAAGCTCTGCAAAAGTTTGGCAGAGACTTGACAGAACAAGCAAAATCTGGTAAGCTTGACCCGGTGATAGGACGGGATGATGAAATCCGCCGAGTCATACAAGTGTTGTCTCGTCGTAGTAAGAATAACCCTGTACTGATTGGTGAACCTGGAGTTGGGAAGACGGCGATCGCAGAAGCATTAGCACAGCGTATAGTCAATGGTGATGTTCCAGAATCTTTGAAAAACCGCCAACTCATGTCATTGGATATTGGTAGCTTGATTGCTGGAGCAAAATACCGGGGTGAATTTGAAGACCGATTGAAATCTGTCCTCAAGGAAGTGATAGAATCCAATGGTCAAATTGTGCTGTTTATTGATGAACTGCACACCGTCGTTGGGACTGGTTCTGGCCAACAAGGGGCGATGGATGCAGGAAATTTGCTCAAACCCATGTTAGCGCGAGGAGAACTGCGCTGCATTGGTGCAACAACTTTGGATGAGTACCGCAAATATATAGAAAAAGATGCGGCTTTGGAACGGCGTTTTCAGCAAGTTTTTGTTGATCAGCCCAGTGTGGAAAATACAATTTCTATTCTGCGGGGGCTGAAAGAGCGCTACGAAGTTCATCACAATGTTAAAATTTCGGATTCAGCGCTGGTAGCAGCAGCAACACTGTCTGCGCGTTACATTTCTGACCGCTTCTTACCAGATAAAGCTATTGACTTGGTGGATGAAGCAGCGGCACAGTTGAAAATGGAGATAACCTCCAAACCAACAGAATTGGAAAATATTGACCGACGGTTGATGCAGCTAGAAATGGAAAAGCTGTCGTTGGCTGGGGAAGAGAAAGCTACGATTCAGACAAAAGAGCGTTTGGCGCGAATTGAGCAAGAAATTGTCAATTTGACGGAAAAACAGCAAGAATTCAATGGACAGTGGCAAGGTGAAAAACAGCTACTGGAAGCAATAAGTGCCTTAAAGCAAGAAGAAGAAAAGCTGCGAGTGCAAATTGAACAAGCAGAACGCGCTTATGATTTGAACAAAGCCGCACAGTTGAAGTATGGCAAGTTGGAGGGAGTGCAGCGCGATCGCGAAGCCAAAGAAGTCCAGTTGCTAGAAATTCAAAGTACAGGTGCAACCCTGCTACGCGAACAGGTGACGGAAGCCGATATTGCTGAAATTGTGGCAAAATGGACGGGAATTCCTGTAAACCGCCTGTTGGAATCTGAACGCCAAAAGTTGCTGCAACTTGAGACACATCTACACCAGCGAGTTGTTGGACAACAAGAAGCCGTTTGTGCTGTCTCAGCAGCAATTCGTCGTGCGCGTGCGGGAATGAAAGACCCCAGTCGCCCGATTGGTTCGTTCTTGTTCATGGGACCAACAGGAGTTGGTAAAACAGAACTCGCCCGCGCTTTAGCACAGTTTCTCTTTGATTCTGATGACGCTTTAGTGCGTTTGGATATGTCCGAGTATATGGAGAAACACTCCGTTTCCCGTTTGGTAGGTGCACCTCCCGGATACGTAGGTTACGAAGAAGGTGGTCAACTTTCCGAAGCCATTCGTCGTCGTCCGTACTCGGTGGTGCTGTTGGATGAAGTGGAAAAAGCTCACCCGGATGTGTTTAATATTCTGTTGCAAGTATTAGATGACGGCAGAATTACTGACTCGCAAGGACGAACAGTAGATTTCCGCAACACTGTGATTGTCATGACCAGTAACATTGGTAGCGAACACATACTGGACATATCTGGTGACGACGCCAATTATGAAAAGATGCAGAACCGAGTCATGCATGCTTTGCGATCGCACTTCCGTCCAGAATTCCTCAACCGCGTTGATGACACCATTCTCTTCCACACCCTCAGCCGCAGCGAAATGCGACACATCATCCGCATTCAACTCAAGCGGGTGGAAAGTCTTCTACAAGAACAGAAGATTTCTTTGGAGATATCAACAGCCGCTTGTGATTACCTCGTGGAAACAGGATATGACCCAGTATACGGCGCACGTCCCATTAAACGAGCACTGCAGCGAGAAGTGGAAAACCCCGTCGCGACTAAGCTATTGGAGAATACTTTTGTCCCTGGCGACACAATTGTGATTGACAAAGCAGATCATGGGTTGACGTTTAATAAGAAAATGGTGGTGAAGGTGCCAGCAGTGCAGAATAAGACCTTGTTAATTGAAGCATCACGTGAGGTGTGAGATTTAGCAGTAGCTACAGTGTACACACAAGTCATCGAATTACCCAAAACTCCCAAAGGAACCTCACCCAACCCTGTCGGGCATCCCTCTCCAAAGCTCGCAGAGGGAAAGATTTTAGCGCCGATTCAAGCGAGGGTGAGGTCAGACCTGCAGTGCGAATGACGGTGAGGGGGTCGCAGTCTTGGACGCCACCTGCTTTATGCCGGGAGACCCTTTCGGCAGTTCCTCCTTGGGGAAACCACCAAGACCGGACTGCCTCACCACCGCAGTGGCTCCGTTTCCCGTCGATTGCGTTTGCGCAGCGCCAAAGTCTGCCGGGGGGAGTATCCCCCCGGCGAGCTTTGCCCCTTAGGGGCTACCCCCGAACCCGGAGGGCTCTCCCGACCTAGTAGGCATCTGGCGTTAGCGTAGCGTGTCCGGAGGACATCCCCGGAGGGTGAAAAGCGATCTGGTGTGTACACGGTAGACTAAGGAGAGGGGAAGGGGTGAGGTTTCGCACTGTACTTTTAGAATTAGAATCAGAACGCTTACTTTATTTGGGGGAGCTGTTTGCCTTTTTACTGCCACCAGAGACAAACTACTAGACTCTATAATTAAAAATTGGATTTGCTCTTTTGGGAAAAGTTTATATAATACTTGTATACTATGCGGCTGTTTTCACCTAGATGAACTACATCGTTCGTAAGGGTGCAATTTTTTTGTACTCCTGCGACTTTGGTCTATCTATCTGAAAATTGCCGCAATTCTCAATTTTGTGTGTTTTTGCTAAGCCTAGATTGTTGACAATCTAGGCTTTTTATAGTATTGCAGTCGCCAGTTAGATTAGGACACGAACTAATGAGAAAACACGCTCACCAAGAGATTTTCAAGTCTGTTAAGCGTTAAGCGTTCCCTGTGTTTCTTAAAAGCTGTTAGGGTCGCATAAATTCTGGGCTACCCAAGATTAATGCTGCCTGGAGTTGGGGGGCTGCACTGGTTGAGTACGATTCCTCCTAGCAACACAAAAGTTGATACCACCCAGTACTTTGGTTTCATACTCGTTCTGGTTTGGAAATTTACTACCGTTTGTTGTGCATTTGCTCAGCAAACTTCTGCCGTTGTTCTGGGTTCAAAACTTCTCGGATGGCAAGTGTATTGTCAAACTGAATATCAGCAAGCTCCTGTCTGAGCGTTCTGAGTTGGTTATATTTATCGCGCACTTGGTCTTTGGATGCTGTCGCTGCCATGAGAGCTTTCAATTCCTGCTGCGCTTGACGAATTGCCTGTCTTTTTTGGGCAGTTTGGTCTTTGGATTGAGTACGAATCGTTTTAATTTGTTGTATCTGCTGTGGTGTCAGGTTTAAATCCTTCAACCACCCAGCTTGACCACGTTGCGGACGCTTTGTAGGTGCGGGGTTTTGAGCAAGGACTTGAGGTAACATTGAATTTGGCTTGGCAAGAGCGATACTAGTACCAAGAGCAATCATTGTAGCCGCAATTATAAAAGTAGTACGATGGAGAAACATAAAACTTGTCTTTAGTAACTAGTAGATGAATAGAACGTACTCACTACGCACACATGCGATAGCTTCTCTACGAGACGCTGCGCTTACGCGATCTGCGCTCTGCGCAGAGCGGCTGTAAAGATGATTGGCTTTGCCCAATTGCTACTTCAAGGATTCAGTCTTGCCTTGTACCTGACAAGACATCCAGGAAAGTTCCATAATAAATAACTACAAGAACAACTATGAATCTTGCTACTATTTTAAGGGCAGATATTTGTATGGCAGCGATCGCCTTGGTTTGTTGCAATATTGAGGTAGTTGAAATCATAGTTGTTTGTTTATAATTTGATAGTGTGACAGCGCTATTCATCGGATGTTCAAAGTGTTCATCCTTGTAGATTAATCAGTCGCTGGTTCATTTTGGTAAAAAACATCGCCTTCTGGGCTAAGTATACAATGCCAGTTGTTTTCGATAAATGTCTCTAAAGTCGCAACTTCAGCTGCGCTTGGTTGTATAGGTATTAAGGCACGATAACTAACCACAGCAGCTACTAATCCAGCTGCTATAACGGGTGGAACCAACCACATCTGTGAAAAGTGGCGCACAAGTTGTATGGGCGAAACTTGTACCTGTTGTAAGATCCGCTTTTCCAAATCCAGTGATGCAGGTGGAACTTTAGAACGATGCTGACGCAGAAAATGAATTAGGTCTTTGTCATCATTCGGAAACTCACTCATAACAGCACTCCTTGTTGCTGAAGAAATTGACGCATGGCAGCACGGGCGTGGAATAGGCGTGACTTGACTGTTCCCAAAGGAATGTTTAAGATTTGAGCTACCTCTTTTTGAGGTACTTCCTCTAAGTCATGCAAAACCAAAATCGTGCGATGGTCAAAGCTCAAATTTGCTAGTCCCCTCTGCACCAAATCTTGATAATGCAAATCCATTAGATCCGGGGCATCTTCTTGAATAGGAGTTTTTTCAGTAAGGGTCTGTAATTGAGTCCGCCCTTGAATTACTCTCTGTCGCTGGTCAGAAGCCACATTCCAAGCAATCCGGTAAAGCCAGGTGGAGAATTTTGCCGTTCCTCGAAACTTGGGCAAACCTTTCCAAGCTCTTAAAAACACCTCCTGCACCAAATCATCCAGGTAAGATGGATCGCACAGCTGATAAAGGATTGACCTCACTCGCTGCTGATGGCGACGGTAAAGCTGACGAAAACTTTCAGAGTTGCCACAAAGACATTGTTGCACCAAGTAACTATCAGATTCGTTTTCTGAGTTACCGTTGAATTGACTTTCTTTTGAAACGTTAAGTGGCACAACTAACACCTGAGGAGTACCTCTCTATTCGTTACGTTGCTTGTTTTTAGCTTGTATTTATAAGACCGGATGACTGGGAAAAAGGTTCAATCGTGATCAAGTTGCCTGAGTTTTAGGACGTGTTTTCAAACTATCAAGCCTCCAGTGGGAGGATGAGAACCCCTCCAAATGTAGTATAGAGCACCTTATCCCCGAATAAATTGCACATTGCGTAAAGGTTGTCGAATCCACTGATGACGCTGATTTGGTACTTCTTGAAATCCAAAGCGATACAAAAGCTCAGTAATTGTATTTACTTCTATTCCCAAATTCATTGCCGCACGTTTAACATCAAACCGAACCTTCACCGGCAAATGCTGTCGTTGCTGGGCTAAAAGCTCGTTCATCGCGTCTCGGATGCTATCTGTGCTCATCTCGAAAAATTGGTCAGCCAAGGGACTTTTAATGCGTTCGATCGCTATGCTTACAGCTTCTTGAATCGACCCTTTATTTTCCACAATCGTTAATCCATGTGCTAAAGCCATTTCGACGATGCGATCGTGGATTTGTCGAATCATATCAAAATTAGCCTGATACCGTTTGGCACTTCGCTGCGTTGCTGACTCAGACCGAAGGGTAAAATGTTGCCAATGCTGTTCGTGATCAACTTGCACAATCAGCCAATCAACATTGAGGAGTTCAAAAATTGTCTCTGATAATAACCCCGGCATTAACCCTACACCTTCAATTAATGCCGATGTGTTTTGTTTTTGTAATCGTTGAATGAGTCCTTCCACCCCGATCATCGTCAAAATTGCCTGATTATAATATAGTTGCATACTCCCCTCAAACGAGGACTGGTATAAAGCAGGAAACGCGTTTGCTGCTTCTTCTTCACCAAACAGAAAATCTAGAATCGCTTTGGTATTAGCTCGTCCAGCCTCATCAGTAGAAAATAATTTTTGAATTCCAAAAAGTTGAGCCAGTTGCGTTGAAAGAGTTGATTTGCCCGAACCGGATGCCCCACTCACCAAAATAATCGTCGGCTTAGTCAAGTCTTTCCACTGTGGCAGATCATATAGCCGTCGCATCAATGTTCGCATAAATTCATAGAGATCCTCGCTTAGAAATTGTTCACGCACCTCGTCTAACAGGGGATCTTGATACAAGGCGACTTTCTCCTGCTCTTTGAGAATCTTCCAATCGCGATACTGCTGGAAATAAATACTTTCTAACTGATGAATCTCCTGCTCCCATTCAGCAATCATGCGTTCTAAGGGCATTAAATCCATTGATATCTCTTGTGCATCTAGTTCTAACTGCTGATAGCATTCTTCTAGTTGACGCAATAAAAATGATTGAGTTTGTTGTAAACTCGATGATTCCAAACTTAAGGTCAGCTTTTTTTGCAGCTGCTTAAATGATTCTTCAATCGGCTGCCACGGCACAACTCGCATCGATTTCAAAACAGTAAGCTGTCGCAGTAATTGCTCCATGAATTGCTTGAGTGTTTCTAAATCCTCTACTTGAGTTTGCAATTGGCTTATCAAACCTTGAACGATGGACTGACGGGACACATCCAAGACATCAATATAATCAACAATCTTGCGTTTAATCTCTGGCAGTAAGCTTTTCTTTAGGATAGACTCTGTTTGTTCTGTGTCACTTAAATGAGTTGCAATGTCTTGCGGTATTTCGCTTTCCTGTTGCGAAGTAGAAAAATCGCGGTTTTGGTTGAAAAATAGATCTGATGTCTCGAAGAGTTTCAGTACAATCTGACGAGCATCATCATAAGTGTATTCAGGTAATATGGCTAGTCTATGAATGAGAGCATACTGATAACTTACCAATTGACCAAACTGAAAATGTGTCGCATAAAGCTGTTCATAATGTTGCTGAAGCAGCGTATAAATTTGCTTGTCTGATACTGCATCAATAATTGGCTGATGCTTTTTTGCTTGGGACCAATTCAGTTTTTCATGGCGAATGCGAAACGGCATCAACTGTTCAAGGGCAAGTTTTGCTCGCTCTCCTACAGAATTCTCAATCGCTGTGAGTTCTCGTAATGTTTGGACAACTTGCTTGAGTTGTTCTTGCTCTAAGAATTCTTTCAGAACGGGTTGGTCAGCTAACTTTTGCCCTTCGTTGGCATTATAATGAACTCCTAATATTCCTTCATATTTAAAGGCTTGATTTAAGTTTTTGACTTTATCATCTACAAAAATTGTTTGCTGCCCAATTCGTTCATACTGAGTCGTCCAAAAATCTAGCCATCGGCTGGCAAATGAAGTGACATCAACGGCAGCATAACCAAGTTCCTTTAATACTTGATTATATTGTGCGATAGCATACTGGCTCACTTGCTCTAAGTTAATTCGTTGTTGCTCATATGCTACAAAGTTTTCAGCTTCTTTGTTTTCTTGAAAGATAGCTTGCCATAACTGAGAAATTGCCGAATTTGGTAAGTCTAGCTCTAACACGTCCTGAGCAAAGCGGTCAATAAAAGCGTGCTGTTTAAACGACAAATATATTTTGGGATTAGGTTTGCTAACACCAAACTTCTCAGATACAATTTGAATCAGTCCTTGCAAATAATCGAACTCATCCTGTTCCAAGAAATATTCTATTTTTGCCATAAAATTATTAGTTAACCCATACTGGCGGATTCCTAGTCGCTCAAGGCGCTGCAATATCTCGCCAGTTTCATGCTTGGGTTCGTAATGACTGTAGTAGAGAATTAGAAAATCCCGAATCTCTTGATTGGTAATCTCAATCTGTTCTTTTCCTGTAGCCGCAAACGCGGTATTAAACTGCCCAATTGAGTGAGCAGCAAATTGTTCCGGAGTTGCCTGACCAATTTTGAGAGCATCATAATTCACACCAGGAATCGGATCGCTTTTAAAGATAATCTGCCAAAGTTGGGTTAATTGTTCAGTGCTTAAATCAACTCCTTTTGAGCGTGTATATAGTTCAATAAAAAATTTATTATGTCCATCCATCAAGACACCGCCAAAATCCCAGGCGATCGCATATGTATTATGAATTCGTAAAAGAATCTTTTCAATTTGTTGTAATGCTTTAAGGCGTGAATCTTCTGTACCATTTTTGATAAAATTAACAAACTCCGGAATATTTTCCAGCCGATAACGGTCTTGATGCTGGTAAGCGAATTGTTCTTCAAGATTCTTTGGCATTTGTCACACAGCCTCAATGTAGTTAATGATGCTCTCAAGAAACACAGGGGTGTAAGGGCTTCGCCGTGAGCGCTCAGCCGAACGGTGTAGGGGTGTAGGGGAAAACTGTGTAGTCTTTTCAAGCCGGTCGTCCGGATGTAACAATAATATCCCTGTTGACTTTGATGTAGCCCGACTCAATGTGGGCAAAGTGTGAACTCAACTGTTGATGGGCTTTCGGCAGTGCGTGGAAGGGAATTGATGGGTATAAATGGTGCTCCCCATGAAATGGCATATTCCACATTAAAAATCGCACAGGCAAAAGCGTCAGTGTTGTGCGTGTATTCGTGAGCAAATTCGCGTCAAGAGTGCAACCTGTATGTTCTGCCAGTAGAATAAAACGCAGAATCGGCTGACCAACAACGAGCGGTAGTAGCCAATAAACGATAAACCAAGGCTGTCTGACTGCAAATGAGAGGATAATTACCACTGCATAAACAGCTAATTGCCAGCGAGTCGAGCGAATCACTTCACCTCGTGCTGTTTCTGGCACAAATGGACAATCGTCAAGTTGACCAAGTGCAGCGCGAAAATGCCCGCGTATCTTTCCTTTCCACCAGGGTAAACCACTAATTATTAACAAGTATTTACCCAGATTGCTCGGCTTGGGGTCAGTTAGTTCCGGATCTTTGTCAGGAACGCGAGTGTAGAGGTGGTGCCATTTGTGGTAGTGACGGAAAAAAGTACTGTTGTAAAATGAGAGCAAGCCCGCACACCAAGCAACAGCATCATTCACAGAATTGTTCATGAAAACAGTCCTGTGAACGCATTCATGCATAGGTGCAAACATGGCAGCAATACTAAAGCCGTAAATTGCCAGTGCAGGTATTGCTAGCGACCAATTGCCAAAGTTTGTTACCCACAGGTAGCCACTGCATCCGATGACAGTTAGATGAAAAGCCAGTTGAACCAGCCCTTTGTAGTTAGAGCGCGTATTCAAAGCACTTAATTCTCGTACACTCAGAATCTGGCGGGGATTGTGGGGCTTATCGGCTGAGGAAGTCGATAATTCTGGTTGAGTCATTGCATCACTAGACATAATCATTATAATTAATCGTAATTAAACGTACGATACAAGAAATTTTTATCAAGTGTTGGTAAATTGAACCCTCTGCGGTCTAAAGACACGCAGAGGGGTAAGACACATCAAGTGAAATTTCTTGCTCAAATTTTTGGAGTCGCTGCATAATCAAAGCTTGCCAAATAGCACGTTTATCTCAAGAAATTTTTGCAACACAACAGTCGCAACGCCTGTTAGGTTTAGTCAATATGGAAATCATCATTGTCTAATTCATTTATCGCGTCATCTCGTTGCTTCCTAGCTTGATTTGCTATTTCATGAATATGGAGGGCACGAGCAACGCTTTCACAACAACGTTGAGTATCTTCATAACCTTGTTCAATCCAAGATTGAATATTTTTGGCATCAAAGTCTATTAAGTCTTTTGCTAGACCTTGTTGACGTTTTATAAATCTTCCTGGACGAATTTCTAAAACAGTAGTGTTTGGAAAAGCCTTTGAAAAAGCATTACGATCCCATAAACTGCCATCACTTAAATGATTGACAATAATATGGGTACAATTTGCTAATTCAAGCAATGGAGTAATAGGAGTATTACCTTGAACATTTTTTATACCTCCTTGACCACCATCTGAATAGAAATAGTTAGTTTCATTCACCTCGATCTGTTTAGCCTTAAATAACAGGGGAAGAGCAGCTGAAGCAAGAATGGCTATGGGTTGTTGAGTTCGCTTCAGGGATTGAATATGTAAAAACTCAGAATGTTTCGTATTATTTAAGTTTACTGAAGCTATAATTGCAGAAAATAAATCATTCAAGCTACCTTGACTTCGATATACGGAAACGTATAAAGGTAAACCTTTCTGAAGTTTTTCTAAGTCTAAATATTTATCTAACAACCTATGGATAGAACTTTCATCCCCCAAACCTATGTTTTCCGAAAATAGAGTCTCAAGATTGGCTACACTTGATAATGGATCACTTGTTCCAGCTATTAGTGGAGCAATTTGACCAAGCAATATCCGACCAATGTAGTTAATTGTTTCTGTACTATTAATCTTGATCGGACTATTAGCAGCAAGTGAATCCCAAATTTCCTGTAAATGTGTAAATGCTATTTTGAGATTGGGTTCTGCTGCTACAACTGCACCATTTAAAGCACCAATACTAGCACCAGCGACGGCATCAATTGAAATGTTCATGTCAGCTAGGTATTTAATCACGCCTACATGATATGCACCTCTAGCACCACCACCAGATAAAACCAAGCCTACTCGATAAGGTTTAGTAGTCATTGTTGCCCTGTATTCGTTTTTTGTTTTCATACATTAAATGGTTAATTGCGTGTTCTCCTGAAAAAACGCGAGGAAAATCATCAGGAAGTCCAGATTCAAGTAAGGCAGCATTTCTAATCGCCCAAGTAACAGGAGTAGTTTGTCGATCTGCCCAATTGCTCAAATAGCTCAGCGCTTCACGCGATTCTTCAGGTAAATTCTGAATGGGAGATAACCATTCTTTTGGAAACATTAACTGAGAAACATCACCTTTTAAATCCGTTTCCATCAGAATTAAAGCTTTATCACCTAACTGTTCCATCAGTTGACACACTTCGCTTGTTCCAAATTTTTTTCGGCAGTAGATCCCAAACTTACCCCAGTAAAGTTCATCTATCATTAAATAGAGTCCTGCTAGCGGTGGATATTTCTTCGAGTACCTTGCTTGCCATTTGATAAATACCTGATCCAAATGAGCTTGAGCTGAGAGGTATTGAACTTCAGACTCTAATCTAGTCCAACGGTTCTCAACTTGAATTTCAAATTGTTCAAGGCGTTGTTCAATCGCTTGCACATTTTCTGCTAGCTCGTTGTGTCGCTTTTGTAAGCGCATCAGACCTGTACGAGTTTCTGCTAACTTACCTGCCAAGCTAGTAACAGCAATATCACTTTCACCTTGATGGAGTTGAATATCCTGTAGCCAAACATAAACTGTGTTGAGGCTAGTAATTATATTATGGTCAATGATTTGTTGACGTTGTGCTGTCTTACCAGTGATGGAATCCCAGATTCTTATGAAGAACTTATTGTTAGTTCGGTCACGGAATCGCAAATGATCATCAAGAACCTCAAGACCGTTGACATAATCGACTATTGCTTTTTCTGTTAACTGAGGATGTAGCTTTCGCAGTTGATCCAGTTTAGTTGGGTTGTCTCCATCATTTTGATTAAATTCTCTCATGTCACTCCAAATTCTGCTTGATGGATTCAACATCTTGTTTATGCAACTCTGCCCGGTCTTTCAATTCACTAATTCGTTGCTTTAGCTTATTCTTTTCTTCAACACTCAGTTGATGATTATCAATACTATCTTTCAAGTCTCCTCGGAATCTTTCAAGATAATATCTTAAATCATTGAAATAGTCGTCTAATAGAGGTTTAATTTTTTGATTAAGTAAAGCTTGGTTGTTTGTGCTTAGTTCTTGAATACTACTGTCCAAACTTGTCAGCACCTTTTTCCCGATATCTGCCACATCAACAACGTAGTAATTTATATCTTGTGAATGTTCATAAGACTCGTATCCCCAATCAGGCTTACTAAAAAAACTACCAAAAAATCGCGATACACGACCCCGCCAAAAACCTTTAACCTTCCTAGATCTAGTTTCTGATATTTTTTGACTAGAATTTTCTATGCTCGATAGCAAAAGTTCAGCAACATCAATATCGTTACTCTCAAAATCTAAGTTTGGAACATTAAAATCAACTAAAAAACCTTGATCTTTTAATCGATCTTTGGCATTATCTAGTATTTTTCCCACCCTGTATGTCATTGTTTGAGTAACTGTTTGTTCAAAGCTATTTGATAAATAATTTAGTGCTGATTCTAGCTGTTTTAGATAATCATCGATAATATAACTAATCGTTTGATTTAGTTGTGCTAAAAACTCATTCGCTTCGTTTTTATAATCGAATCGAATTTTTGGATTCTCCGGATTAAATGTATAATATTTTTGTTGTACATTATCACTCTGGATTTTGTTCAGATGTTCTATCAGACGTAATTTTTTACCGAAGAATGGAGTGATCCAAAATTCATTAAGTCGTTTTTGAATTCTTTCTATTTCAGTTTCTTGTTTAAGTCTTTCTTGTTCTTTTTGCTCTAACTCCTGCTTTTCTTGTTTTTTTCCCTCATTAAAGTAGCCTTCCAAGGCTGATTTCAACTCCTGCTTCATCGTTTCATATTCTTGTTGAGCAGCTTCTAAAAATTTATTTATCAACTGTTTTAACTCTTGATCGGCTTTTGCTTCAGCATTTTCAATTTCTTCTATATCTTGTGCCAAACCATCTATCAGTTGCTCAATCTCTTCTACACTTTTAGTCAAAGCACCACGGCGTAACTCTAGAAAATTCTCCAGTTCTTTTCCATGAACCAACAATTTTGCACTAGCAGATTGCATACTTATCAATGCAGCTGTACTTGCTGCTTTTAAAATTACTTCGTTGAGAAGTTGGTTAAAGTTGCTGCGAGTAAGTAGCGTTTTTGCGTTGTTACGAACTTCCTGTACATCCCGAATATCATCTTCCCAAGAAACACCAAAAGCCCGTAAAGCAAAATCTTCCACCCAAAAATTTTCTTTATTTCGATAATCTGGTAAGTCTTTATTTCCCTCAGTCTCGTTTAGGGCACGATTAGAGAGGTAAGCATTAAGAGCAGATACCGGATACACTCGATCCTCTCTAATTCGCCCTTGCAGAAAATTTTCTGCAGCATAACGCTTTACTTCCTCAAAGGTCATGCCGTTACGATCTTTTCGATCAAACTGATTGACGAGAACAAACAAACGGTCTCCAGTCTGCTCAATCTGGCTTACTAGTTCTTCACGAATTTGACCTTCCGCTTCAGATCTTAATTGAGCGTAATCGACAACTGCTAATACTGCTGATGCTCTTGCTATTTGAGTTCTTAGTACTTTGCGTAACTTTTCACCCAGCATCAGTTCATTAGGACCAGGTGTATCTAATACAGCAAACTTTCCTGTGGTTAGTGGCTTTACATCAGCTAAATGGAAAAACTCTACTTCAATAATCGGTAAATCATATATATTTTCATAGTCTTCAATGGGAATATTAACAGAGATCTTAGAGTCTATAGCTAACCGTATCAAATCATTAAAAAACTTTAACAAATTGAATATGTTCTCTTGCCCCTTATAGCGGTCTTGAAAATGATAAAATTTTTCCTCAAGAATGCTTTGAATTAGCTCTTTTCCATATTTGTCTTTATACAGTTCTACTGAGTCTAATTGGTTACTCTTTTTCAAATAAGACAATTTTTCCTTGATATCATGAACCATCTTTTCAATAGGCTGATATTTCGGAAAATATAAAACAGGTTCTTTTTGTCCTATCTTATGCCTAATTAATGTTGGCAAGGAAGTCATTGGATGATTACGATTGGGTAATATCTCTGAGCCTACAATGGCATTAATGGTAGTTGATTTACCGGCTTTCATAGTGCCTATCACTGCCAAAACCATTTCTTGCTCGTTAACCTTTTGTGCTTCGTCATTAATAATCTTTTTCCATTCTTTCACTGTGTGGCTGTCGGTTCTTTGCTGTCCGTCCTCACTATTTTCCTTAAGTAAGTCAGGCATTTCCAGTAACTCATCTAGAAGATCATTCTGATTGCTAATCAGGCGTAGAATTTCTTTACAAGTTGCATCAATCAAATCAGTGTGCATCATTTTTTCTCCTTGTTTACCAAGTTGCATGATTTCAACCGTGTTCTTGTCCACATTTATGACTCGTGGCGACTAATGGTAAGATACTTTAAAGCTTTACGGAATAATCAATCATTCTGCCGCTTAAGTATCCCATTTGAGACTGAGCATAAGTTTGGAAACTTTTCCCTTCTCGTATATTCTTAATAGGTGCAGGCACAATCAACTTATGCACTTCTGGGGTAGAAATAGAAAAAAATGCCAAAAAATCCCTCACACGAAGGGCATTACTGTGAACTACCCAACACCAATCCTGACGGGCTACGGCGTAAGCTTCCGACTTGATTGACCGTTGCCCCTTTCTCTTACGAGTAGGTGTTCTTATACAGACTTCATCAGCAGTAATGGATTCCTTCCGTTATTGTTTTGTAATATTCGTTCGCGCAGCGTGGCTGAAAGCCTTATGCCTTCATTCTTTATGTTCAATGATGCGTGAAGAAAATTCACCGACTTCGCTACCTGTACTTACGATTGGGAAGGTTGATCGCCTCTATCTGACTATAGAGAACGCTGCGCCAACCGTATCGTAGAAATTGTGATGTACATTAACGATTACATGGGCGCAAGTCGTATCTTTATTCCGTAAAATGCTTCAGTTTATATAATAGACGCAGTGAATCTGGCAAGTTGCGCGGCACAACTGCTGTAAATGTGAATCGCATAGTTTGCAGGTATATGCCTATCTTCGATTCCGAGGATAGCAGCTTTTACCGAACTGGTAGGGAAATCCGAATCCCTGCTATCGGGTAATCAATGCTGCAAACCACGAGCGATCGCCCAAAGAGCAGACGCAATCATGCGTATCGCAGAAGTTATGAGGGAAAATTAGGCGATCGCTATTTTTATTTAAGTCCACGCAGGTGGTGAGACAGCGCGAATGACGGCTTTCCCGACCTAGGCGACTGCGTAAGCGCAAAGCGCACGCGGCTTGGGCGTAAGCGCAAGCGCACGAATCGAGCGTTCGCGCAGCGTCTCCTACGGAGATACGCGTAAGCGTGTCCCTTTGGGACTTACGCGAAGCGTCTCCGTTCGGCCTCAAGCCGTGCCCGTATGCGCAAAGCGCACGCCCAGAGGGCGAACGCGCAGCGTGTCCCTTTGGGACTCAGGGCTCAGGAGATACCCGAAGGGACTTTGTTTGTGTAGTAGCGAATTCCATTCGCCCAATTGTTTCCAAATTTCTCACGTTCGCGCAGCGTGCCCGTAGGGCTTATGATTTAGGATTGCGCTAGGATAATTTTGTTGAAGGAATTATGCAGCATATCTAAGAATCTCTACCTCTGCGCCCTTATTAACAGCTTCTTCTGCTCGTTTTAAAACTTCGTCAGTAACAGATTCATTTAGATAATATTCGCCACAATTGTTACAAACCTCTGCTGGGACACCTTTAAGGATAACAATAGTATTATTTCGTTCTAATGTTACCGTTACCCATCCTGGTTGAGTTTCACCGTGTTTACAAATAACGCATTGCATAACCTTTATTTCCGCTTTCTAAAATTATCTGTCCAAAGATTAGGGTTAGGAATATAAGCCGTTACTACATAGCCCGTATCATTAACTTCATCATATGAAAAAACAACGTGAATCGGTTGACCGTCAACAAAATCAAGAATGAGATAACTGGGGAAAGGAGTATCATCTGGTTTTTCTTCAATCACTTCTCCATAAGCAATCACTCTAATTACCTCTTGTTTACTAATTTGACGAAGAAACATTTGTTGGATTGCATGACGCGAAAAAACCAAATTTTGACAATTCACTACACTAAACCCACAACACCACAGCAGTTTTGGCAATAACGGTGATTTTCCACCACTATTGCTGTTGTTAAAGCTGATTACAAGTAAAGCAGAAATGGCGGTTAGTCAACAACTCACGAAGAGCTTTACGATAAAATTTAGACAAATCCTGTGCAAATAGCCACTTTCAGCTAACTGGTAGGGAAATCCGAATCCCTGCTATCGGGTAATCAATGCTGCAAACCACGAGCGATCGCCCCCACAAACACAATACAATCCAATTGGTAAAATCCCATATCCTTCCTTCAAAATGAGGATAGCTAACTACCTAGATTAGGCTTTGGGTAGTACACAGGTGTGCTGAGGGGTTTTGCCTCAGTTATTATTCAGATACTTGCATTGAAAATTACGAGTTATGCTAGAACAAGGTACAATCAGTATTCATACTGAGAATATATTCCCGATTATCAAGAAGTCCCTTTACTCCGATCATGAAATCTTCTTACGGGAACTCATTTCCAACGCTGTAGATGCTATCCAAAAGTTGAAGATGGTATCTCGCGCTGGGGAGTATTCTGGTGAAATCGGTGAACCGGAAATTCAAATCGCCATAGATAAAGACAAAAAGACTCTCTCGATTACCGATAATGGTATCGGAATGACTGCAGAGGAGGTAAAAAAATACATCAACCAAGTCGCCTTCTCTAGTGCAGAGGAATTTATAAACAAGTACCAAGGCGGTTCAGAACAACCAATTATTGGTCACTTTGGTCTTGGTTTCTACTCCTCCTTCATGGTCGCACAAAAGGTAGAAATCGATACCTTGTCTTACAAAGAAGGAGCGCAAGCTGTTCACTGGAGTTGTGACGGTTCCCCATCTTTCATTCTGGAAGATTCAGCTCGTACAACTATCGGTACGACGATTACTCTGACTTTGCAAGAGGAAGAACAGGAGTATTCAGAATCCGCACGCATAAAGACGCTGATTAAAACATACTGCGATTTCATGCCAGTCGCCATTAAGATGGATGGCGAAGTATTAAATAAGCAAAGGGCTGTCTGGCGGGAAACTCCTAGTAGCCTGAGTCAAGAGGATTATTTAGAATTTTACCGCTACCAGTATCCTTTCCAAGAAGAGCCGTTGCTTTGGGTGCATCTGAATACTGACTACCCGTTCATCATCAACGGGATTCTGTATTTCCCCAAAATGAAGCCGGATGTTGATGTTACCAAAGGGCAAATCAAACTTTTCTGCAACCAAGTTTATGTCAGCGATCATTGTGAAGAAATTATCCCACAATTTCTTCTACCCATGCGGGGTGTGATTGATAGCGCGGATATTCCGCTGAACGTGTCGCGGAGTGCTTTGCAAACTGATCGCACTGTGCGCAAAATTGGTGATTACATTGCCAAGAAAGTGGGCGATCGCCTCAAAGAACTTTACCGCGACAACCGCGAACAATACATCAATACTTGGAAAGACTTAGGTACTTTCGTAAAATTTGGCGTTCTCAACGACGAGAAATTCAAAAAACAAGTCGAAGATATCATCGTCTTTCGCAGCACCTATCAACCAACCACTCAGCCGTCAACGGCTACCCCAGCAGTTGAGGTACAATCTCAAGAGGGAGATGTTTGGCAAGATGTTGCTTCTGCAGACACTCCAAAATTGCCGTACACAACTCTCAAAGAATACCTAGAACGCAACAAAGAACGTCACGAAAACCGCGTCTTCTACGCCACCGATGAAGCAGTCCAAACCCCATACATAGAACTGCACAAAAATCAAGGTTTGGAAGTTCTGTTTATGGACTCCTTTATCGACACCCACTTCATTAACTTCTTGGAGAGGGAATATCAGGATGTTAAATTTACACGGGTAGACTCCGATTTAGATAGCACCCTGCTGGATCAAGACAAAGCTGGGGAAATTGTTGATCCCAAGACGAATAAAACCAAAAGTGAGGTGATCAAAGAGCTGTTTGAGAAAGCGCTCAACAAACCCAAGCTGAATATTCGTACCGAAGCTTTAAAAGCAGACGATCCACAAGGAACGCCACCAGCAATGGTGCTTTTGCCAGAATTTTTGCGCCGCATGCGGGAAATGAGCGCTTTAATGCAGCAGCAAGCAGCAGATTTTCCCGAAGATCACGTGTTCTTAGTCAATACTGCTCACCCATTGATTCAAAATTTAGCGAATCTGAGTCAAGGTAGTATTATTCAAGATGATGTTCACTCACCTAACGGACAGCTAGTGAACTTAGTTTGCCAACATGTATATGATTTGGCACTGATGTCTCAAAAAGGTTTTGACGCTGAAGGAATGAAATCTTTCGTTGAGCGTTCCAATGAGGTGCTTACCAAGCTAACGCAAGAAGCCACAAAGTAGTTTGACAGCAGCTTATCTCTGGTGTCTCTCGTTCCCTGGCTTTGCCGGGGAATGTATACAGTGAGGCTCTGCCTCATCATAACAGGAGCCAGAGCCACCTAATAATGCGTTATATCATGTTCGGATGAACACTTATAAAAAACGAAGAACTTCCCCCCTCTCCTTAATAAGGAGAGCCAGTGCGTTGGGGAGGACAGTGCTGTGGGCGGGTTTCCCGACAGTCGCGCACCTGTCCGTTGAGCCAGTACTTGATGAGGGTTTCCCGACCTAGGTATCTGGTGAGACAGCGCTGCAGGAGGTGAGACCAGTGCTGCGGGAGGGTCTCCCGACAGCCAGGCATCTGGCGAACCCGAAGGGGTCTCCCGACAGCCAGGCATCTGGCGAACCCGAAGGGGTCTCCCGACCTAGGCGACTGCGTAAGCGCAAGCGCACGCGGCTTGGGCGTAAGCGCAAGCGCACGAATCGAGCGTTCGCGCAGCGTCTCCTACGGAGATACGCGTAAGCGTGTCCCTTTGGGACTTACAAAGTAGCGTCTCCGCAGGAGATACCCGATAGCCGTAAGGCGTGGCCGTTCCCACTAGGGCGTTCGGGTTTCCCGACTTGTAGACGCCGGAGGCGGTGAGACAGCGCTGCAGGAGGGTTTCCCTCCGTAGGCGACTGCGAACCCGAAGGGCTTCCCGCTTTCTTAGCACCTGGCGTGAGGGGCGGGGAGTGAGGTCTTCTTTATTGTAAGTAATCAAACGAACTTGATATTATCAGGCTGAGCCTGACAACGAGGCTAAGCGTGACAACGAGAAGAAGACATATAATGGGACATTGTGCTAAAGAAAAAATAGGAGTTTCTGACAATGTCTCGTCGCTGTGAATTAACAGGTAAAAAGGCAAATAACGCCTTTGCTGTCTCCCACTCCCACCGTCGTACCAAGCGCCTTCAGCAAGTTAACCTGCAAAACAAGCGTATTTGGTGGGAAGGCGGAAAACGTTGGATCAGAATGCGCTTATCTACCAAAGCAATCAAAACCCTAGAAGTTAAAGGGTTGGAAGCAATGGCGAAAGAAGCTGGTATTAACTTGAATCATTATTAAGAGTGTGACATCACCGAAACCTCTTTCTTACTAGGAAAGGGGCTGACAACAGCAGACTTCTCATCAGAAGATGATAAAAATCCACCTACACACGCCGTAGGTGGGGTTTTGTGCATACCATTGGTTAAGAAAATGACCGATTTTATATTAACCGTGCAATGTGCTTCGTAGCTCGTATTCAGTCCCTTTCCTAATGAGTCTCTGCGTCGCAGGGAGCGCTTTAAGTCCTAAATAATGACCTTTGCTTCTAAGCATTTGGTCAATTTCATCGCGCTTTTCTAGGTACTGCTGTTCAAGTTCGATAAATGGCTCTAAAGCCTGTCTTATCTCATTGGTATTTTGTAGTAATTGCAGATGCTGATTTAAATCTTGTATCCGCTTTTGTAGCGGAGGTATCTTTATTTCTACATCTACAAGCATTGCTTGATATTTCGATAAATTGAAATTGAGTAGTGATATAGATTTTTCAAGTTCCAGACACTTTCTGGCGCGTTCATCGATATCACCAAATATATCATATTCGACTTTGCGGAGTTTTTCTTTTCTTTCACTGATATCCAGTCGTATACTTGCTATAGTCCTTTCAATTTGGCTTTTCTGGGCTTCTAGTTCATTAAGTGTTTCGTGCATATTTTCTAAATTCATAACCGCCTGTTCGTGATTTTCTATCTGATATATCTCTTTTTCGACTATGAGAAACATAAATATTTTCTAACTCCTAAGCATGGGAAATTTTACATTAACAGGGCTTACGCACGAACAACGTAACCATAGTCCGCAGCGACCTTTGGAAAGCGAACGCAACCCATTGTTTTTAGTAGTGCGTAAGTCCTAATAAATATATGTGCTAACAGTACAAAAGCACTATAAAAGTAGTGATTGATTCTTTATTCTGTTATTTCATGTTCACGGATAATCTCTACAAATTACCGTTCAGATTTAGAATTCCCTGATTGGTAACTCAGGTAGTGGCAGTACCGGGATTTTAATTAACGTTCAAGTCTTTATTCCAGGTTGATTTGAGCGCACCCCCCTTCGGGCGATCTGCCCTTGGCAGCAGCGTTTGCGCAGCGCCAAAGTCTGCCGGGGGGATACTCCCCCCGGCGAGCTTTGCCCCTTAGGGGCTAGCTATCGCCGGTATGGTAGAAAGAAGCGATCGCTCAGTGCGCGCGTCACCCTAGTTACCACACAAAAGTACACTCACAAGAACTATCTCCAAAATCGAACAATTGAGCTGGCGGACTAACGTCCGCCAGCTCAATTGCTTTCGGCTTTTGTGTGTGGCTAAAATTCTGCTCACGGAGCTTGAATGAAGCTTGAGAACCAATAAATTTAGTTCCCAGTTCCATGAACTGAGCTTTCAACTCTCTAGATTTCGCGCGAATTTCACTCGATTGCTTTCTCAGGATTTGAGATTTCGCCCGAATTTCACGAGCTTGCTTTATCACCGCTGCGCTTTGAATTTGATATGCCTGATTATTAATTAACATACAATTGTCTGGAGCGCTTATCAAAAGTTTTGGATAATTTGATTTTTATTTATGCTCTAACTCTTGTGGTTCGACAGTCGAATTATAGATAGCACTAAGGAGTGTTGCGAAAGTTTCAGCAATTATCGGCTTTTTACTGACCAAAATTTCTTTAACTAATACTATCGCCGAATTAAGTGTTAGGCACGGTGAATTAAGTGCAATTAACAAATCCTCGTTTGTTTGATCCAACTCTTGCTGTATCTCTTGCTGTTCTAAGTGTTTGTGGTACAGCAGTTGCTTGAAAGTTTCTACTTGCTCGCACAATAGCTCTACTGTCTCTTCCATTTCTGGTCTTTCATTATAGTTAAGCTCAAGGGATGTTTTTATCAGACTATCTTTGTGTTTAGTATTTTCGCTTTGCTCACCTATCTGAGCAGATTGACTGATTCGGGTGACAATTTTTTCTATAAGTTCTATAGTATCGGATAATACGCTCAGACCCAGAATGTTGTCATTTTCGCTATTATTCACAGCTGACTGTAAATCTTCTAGGAATCTTGACTTGGAATCGTCGTTTAAAGAGTCCATACAGTGTGGTAGCAAGCTTATTTAGTTATTTTAGCCAAAACATAAGCTGAGCATAGCGCTTCTGACTTGCATAAAATACACGCCTGCGGTAGGGGCAAAGGCTAGCCCTAACGTGTCAACACGTTCAAGCCTTGATTCGGTGTTGATTTAACCCGTGCACTTGTATGGGTATTCTAATTCTGGATTGATAGTAAATCGTGTAAGTCGTCCTTGAGCACTGGGGTTTATCCGTACCCAGTGCTTTTTTTTCTCCAATTCTAATTATATTTTCCTGGGTATTCTAATTTTGAGTAAGAGTTGTTGCCTTTAAGCACTGGAGATCAGGGATACTCCAGTGTTTTTCTAATTTTTGTTATCTTACCAGGCAACAGGCAACGCCAAGGTGAGCGTCAGCGGCTCGACTGAGCGGAAGCTGAGCGGCGTCGTTCGCGTAGCGTCTCCGTTCGGCCTCAAGCCGTGCCCGTATGCGCAAAGCGCACGCCCAGAGGGCGAACGCGCAGCGTGTCCCTTTGGGACTCAGGGCTCAGGAGATAGCTTCGCCGAACGTCCGAACGGGAATAGGGAAAAAGGTGTTTCTTTTATTCATTGCGGGCGTGTAATCGCGCCCCTTGGGCGCTCATATCTTGCACTCCTGCCAACAACCGCCTAGGGTTTAAACCCCAGTCTGATAGTAAAAGTCGTCTAAAGACGACTGCATAAGCCTTTGAGTCTACTTTAGTAGACTTGGACTGTGAGCCTCGGAATTGATTCCGAGGCGGACGAGGTTGGGTTCTTGAGCATGGTGCAAAATCTCAGTTACCGGGGATTTGTCTCAATTGCAAGCTTCCTGAGAAATCGTATAAGTAATCATTTTTGCGAGATTGGTATGTTTTCTCTAAAAGTGGGTAATATAAGCTTGCTTTCATAGTATTTTTACAAAGTTACCTGAAGTTGAAATACTGGTTTAGAGGTATTTAGAACCGCAGATGTAGACGCCCTCTGGGCGAGTTTCCGCAGAGTATGCAGATAAATTATCTGTGTGCAAAGTTCGTGCATCTGCGGTTTTTTTATGAGAAATTTTAGCAGTCAACTACTTATGTTTCACTATCGTTGGAGATTAAAGAAAATCAAGAGGTTTTATAGACAAATTAGTAAAATATTTGTATCTACAATTAAAAAACAAATTCTTCGGCTATTACGGGCAATACTAGTCAATAAGAAAAAACAACCCTCAAGTGTAAATGCTGGTTTTGTGTTACCAACTGTCGCAATGGTAGCATTGGTGGTTGTGTTGATGACAACTGCTATTTTATTTCGGTCTTTTGAAAGGGCAAAAAATGCTAGTAATGTCCGAGTGAATGAGGCTGTCCTGAATGCAGCTAACCCTGCTATTGAAAGAGCAAAAGCAAAAATAGAACAGTTATTTGGAGATTCGAGGTTAGAGTCCTCAATTCCTTCAGATTTTTCACTTGAACAACTTATCAATAATAACCTTAACGAATTTACTTTTGGTGATGAGACACAGTTAAAACTTGTTCAAGGCGACGATACTCTACAAACTGTTTGGAAATATCCTGTAGATACGGACAATAACGGTAAGTTTGATAGTTACACTCTCTATGGTATTTACTTTCGGACTCCAACTAGTAATCAACCCGGAAATTTATTAAAAGCAAGAACACAACCGATGGACACAGGTACTGTTGGTAACGAATGTCAAAATTTAGCTACCACTAGCGCGAACTTAGTAAGTGCCAATGGTTGGTATAAACTCGGTGAAAAGCTAAAAAAAAGTATTTTTGTTTATAGTACGACTGTGCCTATCACAGATTTAACAATATTAAATACTAATAAATATGAAATATTTAGAGGTAATAAAGGCTTTGTCGCTCTAGAATATCAGCAAGACCGAGAGCAAGAAAGAATACCCCTCACTAACAATGCGGTTGTCTATGAAGATGATTTAGAAATTGCTTCGCAAGAAGGTATCAGTCTAAATGGACGTGTCTTCACAAATGGTAATTTGCTAACAACAAGACTGGCTCAGCCTATCAAGTTATATCTAGTTAGTAGTCCGAAATCATGCTATTTCAAAGAGGTAAATAGCAAAATTATTGTCGCTGGAAATGTAATAGATAGTAGAGTAACAGACAATTCCAGTCATGGTGATGTGCAAGTAGATTTGTTTGACCAATCTTATGTACCTAACAGCACAATTGAAAGTCAGGTTATAAACAACACAAATAAAACTGTACCTACATCTGTTTACGGAAACACGGCAGCTTATAATGATGAGGCTTATGCAAAACGAATTGACCGGTTAGTGCAAGCAACAAATAGTGCATATCCAAATAACGCAGAACTTCCTGATGAAGTGCAACAGGAAATAAAACGAGATTTAGTAGAGGACTACACTTTAGATGCTGTTAAAGTTCGTGATAAAAGATTAAATTTTTACTTTAAAAAAAGGACACGTCGTGTTCCATACGCCGAAATACCACAAGGTAGTAATCCACTAAAATATCGATTTTACGACTATGAAATAAATAGTCCTCTTCAAGGAAATAGAAACTCTTTAAGACCAGTGGATGAATGGGTGTTTCCCTTCAATCCGGCTGATGGAAAAACGGCTACGAATTATGCCGAGATAGGAATTAAAGATAACGGTAGTAAACTTTATTTACCTGCAACAGAACCAGTAGAACAAGCAAAAGCAGATAAAGAGCAAAAAATAGGCGATCGCATTTTAGTTGGCAATAATTTACCTCAATTCTGGTATGACACAACCAAAGGCAAATTTCTCAGTTCACCAGACGAAGGACAGACTATTACTGGTAAAGAATGGGATGTTGATAGCAAGGGAAAGAATAGCGCTGTAACTCGCAAGCGCTTCTCTCAAGCATACCAGTTAGAGGATTTGGGAGCTACAAATCGAGATGAATTTTGGGAAAAGTCAGCAGCACAAAAACCCCAAAGTTCTCTGGATGTCGTCGGGGGTTTGCGAGTTGTCACAGGTGCAGGAATTTACTTACCTAGTCGTTACACTTCTGGTGGCGGTAGTGCTCAATTTGCTAGTGCGATCGCAGATCCAAAACCAGATACCATAGCAGATCCACCAGATACTATGCCCGATGAGAAGACACCTTATCTACGAATGCGAGCTACAGCAGTTTATCACTACCAAGATGATTCCTACAATCCAAAGATTCCAACCGACTATCAAAAACCTATTGCTTGTGTCAGCAGCTATTACAATCCTACAAATAGCACAACAGCCAGAAACCAGAAAGATTTACCAGACGTTAGCTTAAGAAATACAAATAGAGACTTAACTGGGCTACCGAATGTTAGTAATAATCCAGGTGACTCGAACAACGGTGTTGTCTACTCAGCTTCATCTCTCTCAACCACAGGTTACGAGAATGTGCTGAATTACCAAGCAAAGCTAAAATACCGAAACGGACGCTGGGTGAATAAACCACTACAGGATGCTTTGAACAACATTTCAGCTAGTAAGCCTCTTACGCTTGCAGAACAATCAGCAGTTGATTCTGCTATATGCGCCTTGAAAATTCTTGATCGTACTATTGGTAATCCCACAGATGCTGTGATTCCTCATGGCGCTATTATGGAAACTGCTTTTATTGATGCAAGAGAGATTAAAACAGTTGAACCGCGTGAACCGTTAGAAATTCGCGCCACTATTTTGGATTTGGATTTTTTACGCAGAACATCGAAAAATGGTGGAGAATTTTTATTTCCAAACAGTGGAATTATTTACACCACTCGTGATGATGCACTCCCCGACGATAGTGAACCCAACAATTTAGATGTTAGTGCTACTGACTTCAAATTAGATTCAACTCGCCGACCAAATGCCATTATGCTGATTAATGGGAGTAACTTAAGCCGTAACGCTACCTACAAGGCAGAAGAAAAAGGACTCATTTTAGTCTCTAACCTGCCAGTTTACATCAAAGGGAATTTCAATGTTCACACCCAAGAAGAGTTCACAGACAACTCCTTAAAAGGAGAAAAAGACTGGAGTAATAAATTCTACGCGCGTCAATCACTTAATTCTAACTTCGGCTGTCGCCCAAGTCAGTTTCCTGGTTGCAACACTGGTGAGACTTGGCGTTCAGCAGTAGTTGTTGCTGATGCAATTACAGTTTTATCTGATAATTTCCGCTTCGGTTTTCGCGAAGAGAGAAAGGAGGACTACAAGATGCAAACCGCCACAAACACAGAAACAAATCTCATATTCGCTCAAGGTAACACGCCGGGACGCCCAACAGAAAGCAATGGTGGTTTGGAAAACTTTGTACGTTACTTAGAAAACTGGAAAGGCGTAAGCCACACAGTAGCTGGTTCTTTTATCCAATTTAAACACAGTAATTATGCCACTGCTCCTTGGCAAACAGTTATTAATGGAAGCAATCCTTCCAATCAAAATCTAAGTCGTACACCCTTTTTTACTCCACCCAATCGTTTCTGGAGTTATGATACAGCCTTGCTGAATCAGCCACCTGACTTATTCTCTCTACACTTTACAACACCCGTAACAAACAAGCCGAATGAGTTTTACAGAGAAGTCGGACGAGATGATGCTTGGATAAAAACTTTGTTGTGTGCTCAAGATCCTAATGGTAACTACACCATTAGCCAAGATCAACGCGGTACATGTTCTTAAATCAGTGAACAGTGAGTCCAGTGCTGCAGGAGGGTTTCCCTCCGTAGGCATCTGGTGAGACAGCGCTGCAGGAGGGTCTCCCTCCGTAGGCGACTGCGAACCCGAAGGGCGAACCCGAAGGGTGAACAGTAAACAGTTATCAATAAGCTATGAACAGTTTGGTATATGAGAAAGCGTATAAGTTTGCTATCAGGATTGTAAATGCTTATAAATATTTGACTCAAGACAAAAAAGAATTTATTTTATCAAAACAATTAATTAGAAGTGGAACATCAATTGGAGCCAATATTGCGGAAGCGGAGCTATATCACCAGCAGAATTTTCTGCAAAAAATTCTATTGCTTACAAAGAATGTCTTGAAAGTAAGTATTGGTTGTCCCTTTTAAAAGACACAGGGTATATTGATGACAAAGCATTTAACAGTATCCATTAAAATGCTGAAGAGATAGCAAAAATCCTTTTCTCAATCCTCAAGAAAACTAGAATCTCTGATAACTGATAACTGATAACTGGTAACTGATAACTGTTAATGTTATGATTCACCAAAAACAGCAACAAGCATCTTCATCTAGTCAGTCAGGTTTTACCATCATTGAGTCATTAATAGCAGTCGTTGTTGTTGGCATTTTACTAGTGGCGATCGCACCTGTCATTATCTTCTCTGTCGCAACACGGTTACAAGCAAGACGTATTGAGTTAGCAACTAACGCTGCTCAAACTTATATTGATGGGATTAGATCTAGCACAATTCCACCACCACCCATCGTAACAAAAAGCACAGCATACACTACCGATCCACCTTCGCCAGATGCACCTTCCGGAACCCTGACTTGTCCTACAACTGGAACTGGCTTATGCGAAATCTCTCCTGCAACTCCATCATCTCAGTTATATTGCGTAGATGGAGATACGGGAGGTTGTACAAGTGATAACTTCAAAGACATGATTGTTCAGGGATTTGGGTATAATCCAACTTCCGATAAACCCGAAGATGGCTATAGATTGGGGTTGCGAGTGTACAGAAGAGACGCTTTCAATAAGCCTAGCATCACATTGAAGGCATCGAAAGACCCAGGAATTAAACAAGCAGAAACTTTCACTAAAGGGACAGGTTTAATATCCATCCAAGCACCTTTAGTAGAAATGACAACAGAAATATCAAGTAAAGTAACAACATTTAGTGATTTCTGTCAGCGCCTGAAACCTCCTGCTAACAATCCTAATCCTAAGTCTCATTGCTAAATCTCGGTAACTATTCCGAGTCAATCAATATTATGAATTTCTTATGGCTTTTCATTAAGCGGCTAAAACTTTTTCGTGTGACAAACAAATGTGATGGCTTTACCTTGATTGAGTTGCTAGTAGGCATCGTCATCGCTACCCTTGTGATCACACCTTTGCTAGGATTCATGATTAACATTATGACAACTGAACGACAAGAGCAAGCAAAGGCAGATACCGAGCAAGAAATCAAAGCAGCACTTGATTATATTGCGCGAGACTTGCAGCAGTCAGTCTATATATATGATGCTGATGGCATTAATAAAATTAGGCAGCAACTACCAAAGAACAAGGATAATGATAAAAATAAATTTTTTCCCGTTCTTGTATTCTGGAAACGGCAAATCATCTCAAAAGAATCTTCTAAAATGGAAAAAGATATATTTTTCTACTCTTTAGTTGCCTATTATTTGATTAAAGATAATGACTCTACATGGTCTAAAGCTGCTCGAATTGGTAGATTTCAAATAAGAGATGGCTATGATTCTACTGAAAAAAAGAATGAAAAACTTCAGCGAGATAAAGGCTTTCAGATGTTTAATATCCAAGCTTCAGGCAATCTGAAAAGTAAGATGAATCAATGGACAAAAAAGAAAGACGAAGCTTACACACAAGATATTGTAGCTTTAGTTGATTACATTGAGCAAACTACGATAAATGATACTACCAATCCAGCACCTCCAAGTTGCACTATAGGTCAACAGTTGCCACAATTTTCTGGGAGTGGAGATGCTGTTGCCACTAAAAATGTTAGAACACGTGGCTTTTACGTTTGCGTAGACTCAGAAAATACCGTAGCAGAAATTTATTTACGTGGTAATGCCCTCGCTCGTCTTCAAAACAATAATATAGATTTTAATGAGAATAATAAAACATATTTTCCTCAGGCAAGTATACGAGTCCAAGGCAATGGATTCTTATCTGCTAAATAAGTTCAAAAATAAGCAGAATTGTTCTAGCAATGGCTTCACGCTACTAGAACTTTTAGTAAGTGTTGTCATAATTAGTATCTTAGCTGCCATATCAGTTCCAAGTTGGCTAGCTTTTGTCGATACTCAGCGCCTCAACACTGCCCAAAACGAAGTTTATCTTGCTATACGCCAAGCTCAAAGCCAAGCTATCAAAAACAAATTAACTTGGCAAGTTAGTTTTCGCGAACAAAACGATATTGTGCAATGGGCAGTTTATCCTCCAAAAAACCCAGCTAACACTATCTGGAATAACTTAGATTCCAATGTACGTCTAGACGCGGAAACAACTTCAGATAAGTCCAATGGTGTGAAACAAATTCAATTTGATGAGAGAGGTCATTTTATTCCGCCGTTCAGACGAATAACTTTATCTAGTAAGTCTGGTGGGAAAGCTAAGCGTTGCGTCTATATTTCTACAATCTTAGGTGCAATGAGAACGGCAAAAGAAAACGATAAACCCGACAAAGATGGTAAGTATTGCTATTAATATAGCAGTTTTAAATCATTTGTGAAAAATCTGTTCCCTGCGATGCACTGAGCGTGGTCGTTGTGTTCCCTGTTAAGCGTTCCCTCCCTTAACTAATAAGTTAACAACTCATTTAGAATTGCTATATATTTTTAATTGATTTCAAGAAGACATCTCGTGCTAAATCTACCAAAAACCACAAAACAGCATCTCATCATTTTCACTCGCTATCCAGAACCAGGCAAGACAAAAACTCGACTGATACCTGCTTTGGGAACTGAAGGTGCAGCAAATCTTCAGCGTCAAATGACAGAACACACACTATCTCAGGTTAAACAGTTGCAAAAGACTTCCGCCATATCTTTTGAAGTGCGGTTCGTAGGTGGTGATTTGCAACTTATGCAAGAGTGGCTAGGATATGACTTAATTTACCAACCTCAAGGTGAGGGAGATTTGGGTTTGCGGATGGCACAATCTTTCTTGAATGCCTTTCAATCAGGTGCAGAAAAAGTCATAACTATCGGTACCGACTGCCCTGGTGTCAATAACCAGATTTTAGCAGAAGCTTTTGCACGACTCCAACAATCCGAGCTTGTCCTTGGTCCAGCAGTTGATGGTGGGTATTATTTAATTGGTTTGCAGCATCCTGTGCCAGAATTATTTATCAATATAGACTGGGGAACCTCTCAAGTCTTCCATCAGACTATAAGTATTGCTCAGACGTTGAATTTATCAGTCGCTGACTTACCTCACTTGGCTGATATTGATCGCCCAGAGGATTTGCCAATTTGGGAAGAGATTCTCAAACTTAAGCACTAAACTGATTTGTTGTGACGAGAGTCTGTAGTGATTTTTTGCCCTACACTCCACCCATCACACCATAAAAATGTATCCTAAGCCTGCTAATGGAATATTTACTACAGGTATCAACAGTATCACAGCTTGGCGGTGTTTTTTTACACAAAAATTTTCTGAAGACAACCTATAATCGAGATGCTACCGTGGTGTGACTGACATCAAAGAGTAGAAAATATATCACCCAAAAAAGAATCTCGGAATCATAAACAATAGGTAGCCTGATAGGAACAATATTCCAGTACCTTTATATAGAATCTTCACTTGTTAGAACTACGGACAAAAAACTATGAATAACCGTTTCGGTGCTGTGATCGCAGCCCGCACACTCAAAGTGATTGGGATAATTTTAATATTGTCCTTTTTGATTGATTTTTTGATTATAAGCCTTGACTTCAGCCCAACCGATAAGCTGTTGCAACTCAGATGGGCAGGAAGTTTGGTTGATCGAGGAGTCGTGCCATTGGTAGGATTGGGTATGCTGTTTACTGGCTATTGGATTGACAGTTTTGATGATGGTACTCAACCCCAGTCTATAGACTTGAGAATGCCAGCTCTTGTAATATCAAGTATCTTGGGATTACTCTTTTTGATTATTGCTCCTGTCCATGCTGGGAATATCATTTATCAAAGAACTCAAGCAGTAGAGCAAATCACCAAGGATGCACAAATAGCAGAAAAGCAATTGGAAACTCAGCTTAACCAAGTCAAAGCTCAATTGGGTAACGATCAAGTCAAAGCATCTGTAGAGAAGCAGAAAGCCCAAGTCAAAGCACAATATACTGAACTTCTTCAAGATAATCAGCGTTATCAGCAAGCACTGAATAACCCCAATATTCCCCCAGCTACAAAAGATTTGCTCAAGAAGTTCAAAGCCAATCCTCAAGAACTTGACAAATTCATAGCCCAACAAAGTGATCCACAGCAACTTGCAACTCAAAGATTAGGGCAAATTCGCGCTCGTCGGGATGAACTGATAAAACAAGCTGAAGACAATTGGAAGCCCGGTTTGAGAATTGTTATAGGCAGTTTGCTGTTGTCTATTGCTTACATTATTATCGGCTGGTCAGGATTAAAAGGTATGAATGCTCTAGGTGGTAAACGCAAAATGCCTGCACGCTAGTCCATTATTTTGAAGGCAGTACGACTTACTTACATTCTCATAAGCTCATACTGCCACTTTTATTAATTCCTGATGAAGATGATCTTAGTTGACTTGCATATATTTACCAGAACAAAGTAAAATTCCGCACAAGACAAGTCATATCAATTAAGATTGCGAATGTTTTCAATTTACATATTGACTTATAACGAAGAAATAGACATCGCCGCTTGTATTGAATCGGCGATGCTATCAGATGACATTATTGTTGTAGACTCATGCAGTAGCGATCGCACCGTCGAAATAGCCAACCGCTATCCAGTTCGTGTAGTTCAGCACGCTTTTGAAAGCCACGGTCGTCAACGTACTTGGATGCTAGAAAATATATCTCCCAAGCATGAATGGGTTTATATTCTAGAAGCTGACGAACGCATGACGCCAGAACTGTTCGCGGAATGCCAAAAAGCGAGTCGTAATCCAGATTACATCGGCTACTATGCCGCTGAACGCGTCATGTTCATGAATTCTTGGATTCGCCGCAGTACCCAATATCCTCGTTACCAACTGCGCCTTTTCCGCCACGGTAAAGTCTGGTTTACAGATTATGGTCATACAGAACGAGAAGTTTGTGACGGTCCAACAGGCTTTTTGAAAGAAACATACCCTCATTATACTTCTGGCAAGGGGTTCAGCCGCTGGATTGATAAACACAACCGTTACTCCACAGATGAAGCCAGAGAAACTGTTTATCAGTTAGAGAACGGAACAGTTAGCTGGCAAGATCTATTTTTTGGCAAGTCAGAAGTCGAACGACGCCACGCCTTAAAAAATTTGTCCTTGCGCTTACCAGCTAGACCAATCATACGTTTTTTGTATATGTATTTTATCTTAGGTGGCTGCTTAGACGGACGCGCTGGGTTTACTTGGTGTACATTGCAAGCTTTCTACGAATACCTAATTCTGCTAAAAGTTTGGGAAATGAAGCATATACCAACACCCAAGTTGGATGCACAAGTGTCTAAGAATCAAGCTACGCAGTTAGTATCAACTTCCGTTGATTAGGCATTTGTGAAAAGTGAAAAACTGGGTAAAACTCAGTACTAAGAACTCTAAGGCGGAATTGTCCAGTGCTTCATTCTGCCTTAAAGTTCTGTGTTGTGTGTCTTTCTCAAGTATTGCCAAATCATAACTTTTTATTCTTTTTTTCCCTTAAAGAAACACTGCCAATTCCTTGAAGAATACCACGACCAATCAAACCGATACCACGCCCAATAACTTGCGTGAGAACAAAGACAACACCGCTTCCAAACAAGGATAAAATAGATTGTATACGAGGAGCGATCGCATCACGAAATTCTATTGCTAACGTGACAACTAGCGGAATACCAGAAAGTTGCGTTAACTCTTGTCCGCGCGGTGCATAAATGGAAGTTGTGGCAATACCGCGAGGTGCAAAGACAAATAGCTCATAGCGGCTTTCAAAAATTGCTTTCGGCTCATTCACATAATTCCTGAGCCGATATCTCCACGACAAATTATTTCTAAATCGTTCAATTTCTCGTATGGAAATTAATTGACGATCATAAAAATTTTGCTTCACTTCTTCTACATCTGCTAAAGAGTTGAGCAACGGTTGCATAACACCATTGCCTACCTGAATCAAGAGATTCTCCAGAATCATTTCTGCATACTCCTTTGCTTCAAAGCTACCTGCAGGATAGGAAGTATTATCAATTTGCAAATTTCTTTGAAATAGGAGATAGGAAAATAACTCCTCAACCAGAGGAATTTGATTGAGAATTTCTGAACGCACTACAGCCGCATCTTGCAGAAGAAAAGTAACTATTTCTAAATTATTATTGTCTACTCGCACCCGAGAAAATTTGCCAAAAAAACTCGTAGTTGCTGATTGCCATACATCCAGCAACACAGTACTTTTTAATTCATATAATTGGCTTATCTCTACCACAGAAGCACGCATTTCATCTAGTGCGTCAGCAATTTTTTGTAAAATAAGATAAAGTAAATCACGTTTTTTGTCTTCACGTAAAATATCAATTTCTAAAGGAGTAGCTGTCACATTTTGTAAAGGAAGCTGAAGTTTGGTAAGACAGGATGCAAATAATGCCGCTTGTAATGATCTAGGACTCAGCACAGAAGCTGGTGAGTCAGATTTGGAAACAGAAGTACTTGGCAGAGAATTTATCGCAGACTGCAACTGTGCAGATGCGAAATTATTGCTTGCAGAAACATTACGTGAATGCGACTGTACCTCCTGTCGCCTTTCCAGTGATGAAGCTAATAATCGATTCAGCAGCCAACGCGCTGCTAGCAATTCTCGTCTTTGCCCAGCTAACACTGCCCGATCTAATAATGCTAATCCGGGAACTTGTAATTGTGCTGTCACTTGTGTCAAAGTGACGTTGATGTACCCAATCCCTGATAACCGTACACGCTTCCGTAACAGAGCAAAAGGAAGTTCAGAAGACGTGAGGTTTTCAAGAGCATATCCTGCATCCTCGCTTCTGTAAATCCTCATGTTCTGTTTTCCCATCTCCCAATTCCAGGATGAACCACCTGCCACCACATCGTGCATAATGGTGACTAATTCAGAAATAGGAGTTCCTTTAGGACAGTAACCATCAACCCCAGCAGCTTTTGCTGCTAGAAGTAGTCCTTGTTCTTGAACAGAACTTAAAAGTAATAATGGCAGATTGGGGTACTGGGTTTTTAAATGGCGACAGAGTTGTAAACCCAGTTGCTGGCTAGAAACAAAGCGACTATTCCCCAATTCCAAAACGGCTAAATTGACTTGGTTTGGATTTTCTTGTGCAAGTTTGGCTAAAATCTGCAATGCAGCAGTGTCTGTGTCTGCCTCCGATACCACCTGTGAGTTGGAGAATTCTTCCAAAGCTACTTTTAGCCCTAATCGGAAGATGGGGTCTTGGTCTATTAACAATAATCTTAAAGGGCGATCGCTCATAATCTGCTTAAAAACGCAAGCTTTTTTTACTTTAGTCGTAAATAAGCTAGACAAATGAGCGTAGTTTCTTTGGTTGGAACTATTTTACAATCCACTCCCTTCTGGAGTCATTGAAAATGCAGATAGCGAAACGGTTGTAGGCGATGACGATAACTAAAGTGAATCTGGTAATTGGTAACTGGTAGTGGTTGCACTTGGGCGCAACTCACTATCAACCCTCATTTGCTCTCTTGCGAATTACGGTAACCATAAAAGTTAATACTATACTCAGTAATCCGCACTCCTGTTTGTTCTTCAATTTGACGGATAAATTCTTCTGGTAGTTCTACATGAACATCCAATATTTGATTTGTATCCAAACAGTTAACATGACTGTGAGAATCACTAATATTGCCGTATAAACGTCCATCACAGCGTTCAATACATTCAATAATGCCTTGGCTGGATAACGCTTCTAAATTTTGATAAACAGAGGTATGCCCAATCTCTTTACCTTCGTGATTCAGGCGATCATAAATTTCTCTGGCAGAAAGATGCTCTCTTGCTTCCCAAAGTAGTTCTAGGATAAAGCGACGCTGACGGCTAACGCGCATACCCAGTACCTGACACTGCTCAAGAGCATCTTCCAATGAACGAATAGGTTTTGTTGATATCGTTTGCTTTTGCATATCTTAAAGTTTATTAACTGATGGGTTAATTTTCCCTGGGAAGTGTTTATTTGTTATTTTATATATCCAACATTTTGCACCCTGTTAGCTCCGCTTTAGCAGTGTTTTTGCTGTTGATGAGTGCGGACATCACTAGGGGGGTGAAGAGTTTTTGTGCTGGTTGAGTAATGGTTTTTCACCCTTTCAATATAAAATGAACTCATTACAACTTTAGCTTAAAATGGCTGCAAACGTCTACTTTAACGCTAGTACGTCGGGCGCAGCAAATAAAGCTACCATCACCAAATAAGTAAAATCACATCTTTTTATTTTTGTCTTGTTGTAATAGTTCTTCAGTCAATTGTCTTCTGTTGTGTCCTTTACCAAGTGGAGGGTTAGCGAGGGCTGTATTTTTTGCAGATGCAATTCACTATAGATTCCCATAACAGTCATTATCCCTAAACATGAATCCAGAGTTTTTGGCAATAATTTAGAAGGCAAGGCAAGAGTTTAAAGCAGGCAAAAACTGTCACTTGAGGATATGAAGCGAGAATTTTTGCAGTGATTGGCGTTTTAGTTGAGAATCTGACAGTATATGTAGCGTGAATAGTCGAAAGCTGCTACTGTGGATTCTCGATCATACTCTTGAGCATAACCCCCTAGCTGCTCTTTCAATGACAATCACTATCCCACTCAACACCGACTGCATTAACTCCTTGGATCTGTCCCCCGTAGTCACAGAGATTGAAAAATTGCTGCAAGAGGGGGCGATGCTCCAGCAGGGAGCCGCGCAAGGCGCGATGCTCCAGCAGGGAGCCGCGCAAGGCGCGATGCTCCAGCAGGGAGCCGCGCAAGGCGCGATCGCATCCTACGAGCAGCAACTGCATTTTGATATCGACTATACTCTGGAACCAGGCGATCCACGGGAACTTTCAGAAATTCCAGAGGTGCGGCTCTGGTTTATCCGTTTAGATACTCGCTATCCTTGGTTACCATTTTTACTTGATTGGAAAACTGGCGAATTTGCCCGTTATGCAGCAATGCTTGTCCCGCACCAGTTCAGTACCAAAGAAGGAATTCAGTATAATCCTGAAGCTTTAGAAATCTTTTTAATGCACAAGCTGTTTGCTTTAAACGATTGGTTACAACAGCAGGGTATTCCTAGTAAATCTCGCCTCCAGTCGATGGCACAACTCCTAGGTTATGAGTTAGATGATGCCTTCTTTGAAATGTTTTAATCATTAAATCATAAGCCCTACGGGCATGCTACCCATGACCGTGAATCACAAGATTCCCGACTTCGCCAAAGTTGTCGGGAATCTTAAAATCACTAGTAACTATGACTAATTTTCTCTAGTCCTTAGGGAACTCCAAAAAAGAAAATGCCCAGCCGTTTGATATGTATCTTAGTAAAACCGATGATTTTTGAGCAGTTCTTTGAGGATTGGTGAACCACGACGGCTGGGTATTCTATTACTTGTAAGTGCTTTAAATCAAGACTAAGTCAGTGGACATAAATAATCGTAATCAAGGTAATTGCGTTTGTGTACCATGCTACGAGCATACGGAACGTACGGCGATCGCAAAGCGCAGATCCTAAGGGGAAACCCGTATCTGCTTTGTTAGTTCTGTGAGGCTACCCTTTGTCCATACGGTTCTTCCAGCAGACTAAAGCAATAGCAAACCCCTGCGATTGCTTCAGTCTGACTATGACTGACGCCACGGCTAGCACCAAACGGCACGCTACAAAGAACGCTCGCAACGAACATGAAACACTTTTGTCCACTAACTTACTTAATACGGCATATCAGTCTTAATGCTGTACTAAAAGCATATTCAACTGCTTTCGATTTACTCGGTAATGCCGCTTGCCAGATCCGATAATCGTTATACTCAAGAATTAAATTTGCCATGTCATCAATTCTAATTTTCTTTAGCACATCGTATTGAGCAGATTCAAAGTCTCTAAGAGTTCCACCGTTTTCCAAAACTTCTTGTGCAGCTTTGATAAAACCGTCTAAAACAGTTTTTCCGTATTCTTGACCAGCACGTTCTGTAAAAATAGTAGATGATTTAAAGGCCTCAAATTCTTCTAAAAGAAGGTTGGCAATTTTTCTACCAACTGATGTATTCCAATCACAGGGTAGTTGAACATCTAGATATTCATCTTGAATATATTGATACTTGAGATAATCCTTTATGTCTACAGTTACTTGAACAATTTTGTAACCAGCAAACAATTGCTTCAAAGAATTTGCACTTGTATCAATAGATAAGTCAGGGAAAACTTTTTCTTCAGCCTCTGGACATTCATAGACAAGATATGTCCAAATTCCTACTGAATCACACATTTCAGAGTTTTCACGTTGATAGAAAGTAATTGTTCCATCTTCCTCATATTTAAAATAGGCATTTTCCGCATCTTTTAGCGTGCAGTGATGCATATTTTCTGAAAAGTGCATGAGCGTTTTGAAAATCCCAGTGATGTGGTGAGGTTGGTTTTCTACTTGGATGTAACGTTTTCCGCTGCTCATGAAGCCATGTACTCGAATCGCCATCTGTTTTTCCTTGTATTTTTCGTCACATTCTTGTTAGATGCACCAGCCTGACAGCAAGAGGGAAGTTAAGGAACACATAACATGGCGCGTTAGATCTATCGGTAAGCTATCCACACCTGATAAGAATGGCAAGTATTTATTGCCATGCAGCCGAGAATCCTGAGCTTGCTGCACTAAGGTTACTATTCTTTGTTCTAGCGTAAATTTTTGGTTCTCGTGAATTAGTTTCGTAACAAGATAAAAAACTCGTTACTTCTTTAATTTTCTTTGTCATTTCAAGGTTTTTAATAAGATAACTCAATGTTATCTTCATAAATTAGGCTAGAAGCTATACCCAAGCTAAACTTCCAACTTATGCCCAATAATGACAAAACACGATAAATGTGTAGTAGATTACCTAAAAAATTTGCTCTATCAAAAATCTACCGAAAATATCTTATTTCTACTAGCCTTTTGCAAAAAATTTTGCAAAAGAATAAAATATCAAGCTATTATGCGTCTAATAATGGTATTGACTCATTAGGAAAGTCAATAAGCTAAAATCCGCCTTTAAAAGGCGGATTTTAGATAGTAACAAAAGTTTTTGAGACAAGCTGTGCCGAAGTGAAGCTCGGTAGCACTTGTATTTTTGTATTTTTTTTAATCTATAACTGCTGTAAAATCCATTCAACAGCTACAGCTAAATCTTTGGCGATGTAATCTGGTTTTGTGTGGTGCTGGTAATCACCCACCAAAACGCGATCGCCAAAACCTGTTTGCACCAAAATACCCACACAGCCAGCATTGTGTGCCATATCCACATCAGTTGCTTTGTCCCCCACCATAAAACTGTGCCTCAGATCCAAATCGTGTTCCCAGGCTGCAGCAACCAACATGCCTGTATTGGGTTTGCGCCAGGTAGACCAGCGGGTGTACGCTGGATCAAGTCCTCCTTCTGGTGGGCTGAGGTAGGGACAATAATACAAAGCGTCTAATTTTGCTCCAGCCTCCTGTGCCAAGAGTCGGCAAAGTCGCTGATGTAACGCTTGTACGTGACTATCTGGATAATAACCTCTGGCAGGTCCGGATTGATTTGAAACTAGACAGCAAAAAATACCTTGGTCATTGAGCTGGCGCAGGGACTTGGCAACCCCAGGAATTAAATGTAAATCTTCAAGTTGGTGAATGTAGCCAGCCTCAACATTTAATACTCCATCGCGGTCTAGGAATACAGCAGGTTTACCCACCCCAAATTTTCTCCAACACGAGTTGAGGCGAGATATCTGCCATTTTACCTGTAGAAGATTTAATGGCGAGGAATTTATCACTCGTGGGTAACAACTTTGCTGGGTTTGTCGGACCAAACAAGGCAATGGTATAAGTTTGTACCGCCACACTCAAGTGCATCGGGGCGCTGTCGGTACACAGCATTAAATTTGCTCCAGCAATCATCGCTGTCAATTTGCCAATATCATCAGGACTACTGATTTTGATATTGGGTACGGATTGTTTGAGACTGCTGACAAATTCTCCATCCTCTGGTCCTTGGATGACTACTATGGGCATTTCTGGCTGCTTTTGTTGGAAGTCTTGAATAATCTGCCGCCAATTTGCCACAGGGTAAACTTTATCCAGACCTTTGGTTTTGGCAAGTGCGCTAGAACCACCGTGAATTAAAACGTAGCCAGTTTCCTTAATCCCCAGGCGCTGTTGCTCCTTAGTTGCCCAGTCAATATCTGGTACTGGTACATTAACTGCTAACTCGGGAGTTGGGGAGTTAATACCTAACCCTTGCAGCAAGTCATGATACATGCAAGCAGCATACTGTTCTGTTTTCAAAGGAACTGAATTGGTGAGAAAAATAGATCCTTTGCTCTTGTAGCCAATTCGCGTGGGGATTCCAGTCAGCCACAGGAAAACGCCCACTAAAGCGCTTTGCCCTAAAGCTATGGCAACATCGTACTCGCGATCGCGAATCGTGCCTATCAAGTTGCCCCAATCTGCCATACTGTTACGGTCTTTGTAGTCAAACGCCAGTACATCATGGACTGACTTACTCACCCGGTAAGCAGTCTTTGAGCGGGGTTCCACAACAACATCTACCTGAGCATTGGGGTAATAGTGCTTCAGGTCATCTAAGGTCGGGAAAAACAGAATTTGGTCGCCAATTCCGCCAGGGACAAGGGCTACTATTCGCATAATATATATTGACGCTTACTCGCTAATTATTTTAGGGGAGATTTGGCTTAGTAATTAGGAATTAGAAATTAAGGATTAGAACTGGTCAGTTTTGGGTTATCAGAAGAAGTTAGAAGACAGAATGGGCTAACGCGCTTCACGATTGGCGAATATCCCCACGGACGCCACATCCTTTAACGGGACGGACAGTTCTCAAAGGAGGGTTTTCCTCCTGTGAGAACTGTCCTCGGGAACCCCTTTGAAAAAAGAATGCGACAGATACACACTCCCAAACCCTTGTTAGGCTTTCTTAATTTTGCGAAAAGTTTGCGCGTCCGGTGAGACAGCGCGAATGACGGGTCTCGAACGCCAGATACCTGGCTGTCGGGAAACCCTCCCGCAGTACTGGCTCCTCCCTAGGCGACTGCGCAAGCGCAAGCGCACGCGGCTTGGGCGTAAGCGCAAGCGCACGAATCGAGCGTTCGCGCAGCGTCTCCGTAGGAGATACGCGTAAGCGTGTCCCTTTGGGACTTACAAAGTAGCGTCTGTGCAGGAGATACCCGAAGGGGTTTCCCGGCGCAAAACTTTTTAAGACGAATTTTGAATTTTGAATTTTGAATTGGTATAACCTATCCCCTATAGTGAAACTGAGGGATTCTGTGCATTTATTAATTCCAGCCGCTGGAACCGGAAGAAGAATGGGAAGTGACCGCAATAAACTCCTACTTGTGGTGGGCTCTAAGCCTATTATCGCGTGGACCCTTCTGGCTGCTGAAGCGGCTAGTCTTATCAGTTGGATAGGCATTATCTCCCAACCTTATGATTGGCAAGATTTTCAGACGATTCTTACTCAATTAAAGCTCTCTAAGCCAGTAGAATTGATTCAAGGAGGTTCTACGCGTCAAGAATCGGTTTACAATGGACTACAGGCGTTATCGCACTCCGCTAAGGAAGTCTTGATTCATGATGGAGCTAGATGCCTCGCCACACCAGATTTGTTCAACTCTTGTGCTCAAGCAATTCGAGACTGTCCTGGTTTGATTGCTGCTGTCCCGGTTAAAGACACGATTAAAGTCGTAGATGAAAATGGCATTATTCAAAGCACGCCTGACCGACGGCAATTATGGGCAGCCCAAACTCCCCAAGGATTTGATGTTAAGTTGCTCAAGCAGTGTCACGCCGAAGGTGTCCGTCAAGGGTGGGAAGTGACAGATGATGCTGCTTTGTTTGAAAAGTGCGGCTTTCCTGTGCGAGTTATCGAAGGAGAGGAGACGAATTTGAAGCTAACAACTCCACAAGATTTGGCGATCGCTGAATTTATTCTAAAAACCAGGCTGGGTGAAGAGTAAAGTCAATTATTACAATTTTGGGTATTGCCCAAGGTTCGTCTTTGGTGATCTCAATGATCACCTTGACTTATGTCATTAAACATGATACCTTTCCAAACACCTGTGATTTTCTTTTGTGATTTGTCATTTTTTCTTTGTATAGCAGTTGCCAGGTAAATGAGGACATGAACTAATGAGGAAATACGGACACCACGAGACTTTCAGACCTGTTAAGCGTTAAGCGTTAAGCCTTCCCTATTCCCTGTTAAGAGCTATACCAGTAACTAATGCCTAATGCCTAATACTTAAGGCCTAATGACCAATGACTAATGCCGTGATAAATGCAGCGACCAAGATAGAAGCAATTCTCTATTTGAAGGGTAAGCCCCTGTCTATCAGTGAAATTACTGAGTATGCCGCTTGCGATCGCGCGACAGCAGAGGAAGGCATCATAGAACTCATTGATGAGTATGCCCGCCGAGATAGTGCTCTAGAAGTTGTTGAAACTCCAAATGGTTATAGTTTGCAACTGCGCTCAGATTTTCATGACCTAGTGCAAACTCTGATTCCAGTAGAATTGGGCGTGGGAGCATTGCGGACTTTAGCAGGAATTGCTTTAAACAGTCCAATACTCCAAAGCGATTTGATTAACCTGCGCGGTTCTGGTGCATATCAACACGTTCAAGAACTCGTCGAACTTGGTTTTGTCAGAAAACGCCGAGACAGTGAATCTCGCTCGTATTCTTTACAAATCACCTCTAAATTTCACCAGTATTTCCAAATCGAGCAACTTCCGCCATTATTGTCCAACGGACAGGAGCAAAAACAACTAGAGCTAGAACTCACAGCAGCAGAATCCAACAGCAGTTCTGCTACTGTCAAACAATCCTAGTACCTCAGAAAGAGGTGCCCAGATGCCTGACCCTTCTAGTATGGTTTAGAGTAGAATAAGAAACTCAGCTACAAAAACAGCCAATGGTGTTTGATCCTAACTTTTTGAATGACTACCCTGAGGAACATCCCAATCAGCTTATCTCTGATAGCTTTGAGGAACACCCCAACCACTTACTCAAGTATCTACAGCACCAGTCTCCTGAGGTTCTAGCCCGCGTCGCTCAGTCCGTCAGCCCCGAAATTAAACAAATCATTTCCCAAAATGTCCAAGGGCTAGTCGGTATGTTACCCGCTGAAAATTTTAACGTGCAAATTACAACAGATCGAGACAATCTGGCGGGTCTTTTAGCCTCGGCTATGATGACGGGTTATTTTCTTCGCCAAATGGAACAACGGATGCAGTTAGATCATTTGAATAACAATCCGTAAGTCAACACTCAACGCTCAAGTGTCAAGTGTCAAAGATTATTAGACTCCTTGACTATGGACTACTTCTGGGGATAGGTTCCTAACTGTACTTGAAATGTTTTGAATTCCCCGTTGCGGTTGACCTCAATTTCCAGAATCTTGCCTACACTACTGGACTCTACTAGTTTCTGTACTTGAGCAGACGTTTTCACCGGCTTACCGTTGACTTTTTGAATCATGTCCTCAGGAAGGAGTCCGGCTCGTTGTGCTGGAGACTTTTCTAAAACTCCTGTAATTGCGACACCAACATTCTCCTTAATCTTGAGATTTTTGTCTTGATTAATCTGTTGTTTTTTGGCAGGAGAAAGATCTGACATTTCAATCCCCAAGAAAGGATGTTGTACACGCCCTTTAGTGAAAAGCTCGTTAGCAATACGGGCTGCTGTTTCAATTGGGATGGCAAAACCAAGCCCTTGAGCATCGGCGCGGATAGCAGTGTTTACGCCAATAACATCGCCTTGAGCGTTTAACAATGGTCCCCCTGAGTTCCCAGGGTTAATAGCTGCATCTGTCTGAATAAAACCGACTCGCTTTTCTGGAACACCAACTTGAGCGCTCGTGCGATCTGTAGCGCTGATAATACCGATTGTCACAGTATTGTCCAAGCCCAAAGGATTACCAATGGCGATCGCCCATTGACCGGGTATTAAGTTTTGTGAATTACCGATTCTTACAGTTGGCAGATCAGAAGCCGAAATTTTGACAACAGCAACATCTGTTATAGAATCAACTCCCACTACCGTACCGTCAAAAGTCCGACCATCTTTGAGGGTTACTAATACTGTGTCAGTATCTGCAACCACATGAGCATTAGTTAGTATTTGTCCATTTTCACTCAAAAGAAACCCAGAACCGGTACCACGCTCTATTCGTTCTCGGGGGAATGGTTGCTCTTCTTCTCCAAAAAACCGCCGCAACAGAGGATTCTTTAAAGCATCAGAAATAGGATTCGCCACTTTGCGGGTTGCATTAATTCGGACGACTGCTGGTCCAGTTTTTTGAACAGCACTAGCAATAAAATTCATGTTATCGCCAATAGTAGCCCCAACTTGACTTTGAACAGGATTTGAAACTGGGGTTTCCGAGGATGAAGACGCTGTTACATTTCTTAACTCTTTAAACCAAGTATTTTGTGGTATAAAGTAGCGACTACCAAACAAGCCTGCACCGCCGCCGATAGTCAATAAAGATAGATAAATAACCAGTTGCTTTAAAGATAAAGATAATTTCATAATCATTATATTTAAGGACAGCAATGCAGATGCTAACTTCTAAGTGTAGTCAAGTTAGGGGATAGTTGACTAAGCAAGAACCCGGAACTGGTAGAGTCAGAACTCACGGACAGTAAACAGCGGAGTCAGTGAACAGTGAACAGTAAACAAGGGGTGGACGAGTCCGTTTCCTACCTGATAACTGATAACTGGTAACCCTTCGGGTTCGCAGTCGCCTAGGTCGGGAGACCCCTTCGGGTTCGCCAGATGCCTGCGGAGGGAAACCCTCCCGCAGCACTGGTCTCACCTCCTGCAGCGCTGGCTCACTGGTAACTGATAAGTGGTAGCTGATTCATCCTTTAGAGTTCCAACTGGGTTTTGTGTTCTGCATTCTGAATTCTTCTCAAAGATTCATTGCTGATCAGTAAGTTTTCGTTACAAATAAGCACTGCTTAAGGACTCACGACCTCTGGTCGCCTGCTGTTGCGATTTAAAATCTAGAGTAATTGAGTGCCTCGTTTGTATACATGACTGTTTGCTATCGTTTGCTCTTTCTCTGTATTAGCATAGTCACCAGCACCCTTGGGCTTATACATACTAGCCCATACTCTGCACTTGCACAACAGACTATCACTGGTTGTCAGAGTTCAGCCCTTGAACGCTTCGGGCGACACAAAATTGCACCAGGAGAAACTGTGGAGAGTATAGCCCAGCGTTATAATCTTACACCAGCTACTATTATCGCCATGAATCCGACCTTAAGAAACAATAAAATTGCTATTGGTCGCGAAATTCAAATACCTCCCTACAATGGGATTGTTGTTGAAGTCCCTCCTGGTCAAAACTGGCGACAAATCGCAGCAAAATATAAAATCCGTCCTGATGTCTTATTTGAGGTGAATGGGTGTCAGAAAAATTCCAGATTTGTGTTTGTTCCAGAGGTAAAACGCTCACCCAATCGTCCCATAACTGAGTCTGTCACACCAACTTCTACTCCGAGTAAATTAGCTGGGTATCCATTAGCGGAAGTCGTAACCGTGGCTTTACCTTATGGCTGGCAGACTAATCCTACCAACGGTAAAGTTTTTTTTCATAGTGGTGTGGATTTGTTAGCAGCAAAAGGAACGCCTGTGCAAGCGATCGCTGATGGGACAGTCGCTTTTGCCAGTGAGCAAGGGACTTATGGTAATTTAGTCATTATCAATCACAGTGGGGGATTGCAAAGCCGCTACGCCCATCTTGAAAATATCAAAGTCGACCTTGGTCAACAAGTGAATAAAGGAGACATCGTCGCAACTGTGGGTACAACTGGAACACCTACCACAAACCAACCGCATCTCCATTTTGAAGTGCGTTCTAGCTCATCCCTAGGTTGGGCGGCTCAAGATCCTAGAAAATATTTACAGCAGTGAGTAAGATTGTAAATCGAGGTCGTCTTTTTGACCTCTACTACTAACTCTTGCGTAGATAATTGTTTTTCTGTCGTCTGCTTGTTTAATTCCACGCAAAGCTCAACGGGAAGCTCAGTATAAACTTACTTGAATTTTGAGAATTCGCAGCGTTCTAAACTAGAAATAAGAGGTTCTATTCCCGCTAAAACTTTAGAACCAGCAGTTGGAATACTTTTTTGTAGGGTATTGTGTTTTTGTGTAGCTTCATTTTGTAGACGATTACTATGAAAACACATCAGTAATGAGAAACATAATACAATGCTACTAACTAAAACTAATACAACAATAATTACGATTTTCTCGTTATCATCATCCCATTTATCGTAATCAGATTTAGGACGAATGATAGAAATAATGAAATAACTCAAAACAGGGACAATTATCATAATCCCACCAGGTAAACCAACAAACAAAATAATAATTCCCCTTGTAGCATACTCACCTGCTTGAGTACGTAAAGACTCAATAGACTGATCAGATTTTTGTGCTAAAGGTAAAACCCCAGGTAGAGCGGGAAGATGTCCTGCTCGGGCATCTAATTTGTAAGAAATAGATTCGTAGTTTTTTTCTCCCCACCCACCACTCCACTCAAGTGCTTGAGCAAATAAATTAAAAGCGTTGGCATTACGAACACCTTGTTGACGTACAATTTCCTCAAAAATAGTTTTTTGAACACTAAAACCAAACTTACTCTGTTCCTCTCCAAAAACCGGCTTATATCTAGAATATTTCTGCCAAAGACTATCTATAACTTTTAAATCTTCACAAGGTAATTGTGCAAGACTTTCTTTAGTAAACCAACCTTCAGATTCTCGATTTACCAATTGAAGCATTAACTTCACTGTAGTATCGTTAGCTTCTTTCCAAGCTAATGTTTTTAACTGGTTTTCTAAGGTACTGTAATTTACTTCTACTTGTGGTTCTGGGGAAGATAAAGGAGTAGAAGCAGATATAGGCTTAGGAATATTGGCAATTTCAGCTTTTAAAAAAGTCTCAATCGGAATTGCTAAATTTAAACCTGTCTTTTCTTTGTCAACTCGATCACCTTGTCCGTGAATACCAATCAATTGTCCTTGCGCGTCTAATACCGCACCACCACTCATACCTCGACTGGTGGCGTTATTGTAAATTAATTCATAACCTTCTTGAGAAGATTGCCTACCAACAATATTGCCAGAGACTACTAGTGTAGTGCGTTTGGGAATGGCTATACTAGGTTCTGGCGCACCAACGACATAGACATTTTTACCAGAAGTAGCTTGTTGAGAATTGCCAATAGTGGCTAGATTGTAATCTTGGTTGCTGTTAAAGCTGACTACTGCTAAATCCACATTTGCAATAGGAACAAGTACGTCATTGCTATTAATCTCATATCGCGTTCCATCTGGTGCGATCGCCAAACATCCGACAGCAGAATTATCAAAAATGTGTTTAGCTGTGAGAACGTAGTAAGTATTGCCCTGACGCTGATAAATTACCCCAGAACCAGAGTTACAGCCATCAATTAAAACTGTTATTTTTTTGGCTATTTCACTGATTTGCTCGTAATTGATAGCATTAGCAATCTGGGGTAGTAGGACGCAGAGGATAGAGATAGTCAGAATAACAAAGAATTTTATTTTATTAATCATTATTACATTTTGTTAAAAACCATTGTTTTTATCAAAATAGCGATTAACCAAGGCTTCTAAAGAAACGAATTGTGTCACTCTTCCTTTCTCATTGACAGTATTGTCAGATCTCTTTCCTTGAGCAAAATTAGTTATTTGCGCTAAGACCAAACTGGGGTTTTTCGCATTTACCTTATTCAGAGTCAAAATAAGATTTTGGCGATCGCAGTCTTTCTGAGCTGCATTAATAACACAAATGACAGTCTCACCAGAATCTACTTTACCAAAAGTTAAATTTAAACCATTTAATCTGCCTCCATTCTTTGCCACTATTGTTGTCAGTTTTCCTGAAACGTGATAGCAGCGTCTCTCTGGAGTCCACTCATCAAATTCTTTTGTTTGCCAGCTAAAAATAGGTTTACTGGAAGTAGCTTCTCCTCTTTTAGCAATAGTTACCCATCTACCTTTTTGTTCCACACAATTAAAAACAGTCGGTTCATTTTGAGAGGCTGACAGCTTAGAAGAACAAGCGCTTGTACCAGATAGCATGAAAATTGTGGCTAGAATTTGAGCCATAAGTTGATATTTTCTGAGATTCATAGTCGCACTATAGGGGAATTGGTAAGTCATAATAAAAAAAATGATATCAATTCTTTAATAAATTAAGTAAGTCGGCGTTCAAAAATTAACTTATATAACAAAATGTAAAATTAGAAAACAACGTAGAAATGGCTCATTCCACAGTTTTTACAAAACTCAACATATATTGGTTTTATCGTGCCGACTTACTTATGCAAAAATATTGTCAATATCTGGCTTTCACCACTTATGTAACATGAATATTATAGGGAATACTCTAGGAGGACACTATCAAGTTCTCTATTGCTTAGGCAAAGGAGGTTTTGGCGAAACTTATGTCGCAAAAGATACCCATCTCCCTGATAAGCCTTTGCGAGTTGTTAAAAGACTCCAACCTCAGTTTTCAGATCCCGATCAGTTGGTAATAGCACAACGTCTGTTTGATACTGAAGCGCAAACTCTCTATAAGTTAGGGAATCACGAACAAATTCCTCAACTGTTTGCTCACTTTCAAGAAGACCAAGATTTTTTTCTGGTTCAAGAGTATATTGACGGTTCGGATTTAAGCAACGAAATTTACTCTGGGAAGCAATTGAGCGAGTCTGAAGTCATCGAATTATTGCGGGAAGTTCTGAAAATTTTGAGAGTAATCCACCAACAAGGAGTAATCCATCGAGACATTAAACCCTCAAATTTAATGCGACGTGCTTCAGATGGCAAGATTATCATGATTGATTTTGGTGCGATCAAACAAGTCAGTTCCCAGACTACAAATACTCAAGGACAAGGAATAACAACAATTCCTCTTGGAACTCTTGGTTATACGCCCAGCGAACAATTAGCAGGAAATCCACAATTTTGTAGTGATATCTATGCCTTGGGCATTATAGGAATAAAAGCCTTGACAGGATTAGCTGCCAAAAATTTACCACGAGATTCCAATAGTTCAGAAATAATTTGGCGAGAAAAAGCCTCAGTTAGTCCTGAGTTAGCTGCTATTCTAGATAAAATGGTTCGCCAAAATTTTCATGATCGTTATCAGTCAGCAGATGAAGTATTGAAAGTTCTCTCTGCTACAATTCCCGTCAGTTCTCCATTAAATAATGCCACTAATGCAGGAAAGCTTAAAAATTTGAGATTTCATCTTTTGGTAGGTTTTTTAACTGTGGGATTTTTAGCTACTGTTGTAGGCATTTTATTTATCTTTCCACTTGTACAAATACAATTAGAAAAAAATCCAGATTCGCCTACACCTACTGTGACATGGTAAAGAATGTTTAAAGGTTTGTAACTATACTCTCCACGGCTATAACTTGCGTTTTTTAGCGGAATATGGCTATATCTAACACTAAATATCATTCTTCAAACCAACTCAAAATAGACTGAGTGGATTGAACCAGATGCATCCCAGAAGCTGCAAATCTCTCAAATGCAGCATCTGCAGCTTCCGAATAATCCACAACACCAGGAACAACAACAGGGGAAGTACAATCTTCCAGCAAATAAACTTTTTTCGCTAAATTAGAATCTATCTGTTGAATTTCTGTTAGTAAATCATCCACTGTCCAAGCAACACAGTGACTTTTTGCTTGTCCTGCGATTATCACACAATCAAAATCTAATAATTGTTGAATTAAGTGCGTATTCTTTTGTCCAATATGACGTTGATCAAAACTTTGCAAAACTTCTGGACGTAATACAGAATAATTTTCTGTTAAAGGGTGATTACCTTTGATTTCAAATTGTGTCTGAGTCTGACGAGCAATGCTGTGGAAAAATACTGCTTCTTCTACAGCAGAAACTAATGCATGACCGATACCACCTAGCATAGAATGATAAGGCCACACAGTTAAAGGATATTTGCCATCTTGACTCAGCTGCTTAACGTAGTGATAAGCGTGTTTTTCTAAAAATTCATAGTTGTATCCAAGACTCGCGGCTACTCCTAAGTTCACTTTCCAAACTCCTTTTTCAATATCTGCTGGTGTAATATTGGTAGCAGAAGGAGTTGGGTGTTCACCTGCAGCATTTACCCAAAAAATGGGATGAAAAATTTGCATTGCTGTATGAGTATCCATAGTCGGGATAATTTTAGTAATGACTCCGAAATTGCCATAGACAAACTCACACAAGCGGACGTTATCATCTACCGCACCTGTTCCAGATTTACCACCTACAAATAATTCAAACTCCGGAATGCAAAATGTGTTTTGTACATCAATTAGAAGTAAACAAATGCGTGTTATATCTTCTGAAGATGGTTTAATATTATATTTATTTGCCCATTCTCTCGCTTGTTCTGCACGTTGTTGGTAAGGTACGCGCCAGACATAGCCGACTTCTTCGGGGTTGAAATGCGGGGGAATAGGTAGTTGGGTTTTTGTCATGTCGTTCATATTGCAACCTCTATCTTAACCGCAATCCAAAGCTTGCCATGTCTGGGTGGATGACTCTATTTTAGTAACGGATTTTGTCGTTGTTAAAGTCGATTGCCATTTCTAGACTTTAATTTCTTATTCCTGACTCTGGTTTGCGGTAAATCTTTCTTATCCTTCTGAAAGTAGCAGATTTCGACCAGAGTGGGCCATATTTCTAAAGATGCCTGAAATTGACTGATAACGTCATCAACAATCCGAGAGACATTTTGCTGAAAGAAATCGGGTTCAAACCCATAAAATACGCGCGATAGGTTGTCAGCAAAGAACTGGAGAGATTGTCTACGTTCTTCATTCTGAGTGGTTATTGAAGCTTTGACCACTTGATTATAGATGTCGCCGACTCTTTCCAAGATTTCTTCAGAGTCTTCTGAAGTTACTTCGCCGGAATAGTCAAACTTGATCGTAAGATCTTCAAGTTCATAAATACCGTTCTTGATCTTCTTTTTGAGTAAATTACATATCTCCTCATTGAAAATTTCACTTGCAATCGGATTACGCATATAGTTATTCCGAATATGGTTCTGTGCAGCATCTACGTGTGCAGCTACTATCCCTTCTTGCTGTATCCAAAGCCGATAGATGTAATCCTCAAACCTCAGTCGAGTCGGGAAAAAGGGTGGCAAACCAAACTGATTATCATACCCCGCGACCCCACAATCCATCCTCCAATTTTTGTTGGTAACGACTGGTCTAAAATTTACGAGAACATAAATATCATTGAGTTCGTCTAGACTAATTTGGTTTTCATCATTCAGATACATGTGAATAAAATCAAGCGTATCAATATCGTGAGTTCCTGTCCTAAAAGTCTGGGCAATTTTGACAACAGCACTATTAGAGACTTTGCTTCGTTGCAGTAAGAGAGAGTTTTCTTTGAAAAAACCTTTTGTTGTGTTGGTTTCTAATTCCATAGCTGTATCTACAACTAGTTCCCCTTTCTCGAAGTTCTCCGGTATCATATTGACTTTCTGACCGAGAACATCCTCAAAACAGGTGAGTAAATCATAGGAACGATGGACGAAACCATCCTGGTTGGACTTGAATAGTTTGCCTCGACAGATTTCATCTGCTAATAAAGATTCGGGGCTATTTTCTATTAAAGCATCCGGTCTCATGTCATCATCTGAACTCACCATTAAATGTCCAAGTGTGTACATTAGCGTAAAATTCCGATTCCCGCCATAACTGGGTCGAAACAGGTTTCTGACGAGTGACTCAAGCTTCTTATCGCGAAGTCTCTGGTTTAAGAAATTGATAAACTGTTCTTTCTCACGAGGGCCGACATAAAATACGTCGTTGACGGTTTTAGTTTGCTCTAGGAGTTGATAGTATTTTTCGTAGTTAGCAACACTTGAATCATCAAAAATAATGATTTTTGGAGCATGTCCGTTCACCCAGAAATTATCATCGTACTTTTCAATAGTTTCTGCTACATCTCTTAGTCGATAAGTCGGAATAACAAAGATTGTTTCTTTCGGTTTCATAATCCGTTTAATTGTCTCAAAATGTTCCAAAGTAGAAAGCAAAAACAGGGATTTTTTTGATGTAAGAATCCCCTTTGATTAGGCAATACGGTTCAGTTAAGGATTTTTTGTGAGATTTGCTGATGTGTAGTGAAAGTGCCTGCTACGTCTCTACATTGTCTTTGTGGTAAAGGTTTTGGTCTTATCTCAACCCTATTGCTTTATTCAATCGTCCAACAAGAGAACCTAAAAGCTTCTTCAGACATCTCAATGAGTCATGAAATGTCTGAATATCAATTTTTTGAAATCGTAATAATTACAAAATTGGGAAAACGATGGTTGTCTCGCTAGTTTCCTGATTGATTTGCAACTTTGAGCAGTTTACTTAGCATGGAAGTTAGGGCGATAGCTAGCCCCTAAGGGGCAAAGCGGACTACGTCCCGCTGCGCTAACGCCGGGGGGAGTATCCCCCCGGCAGACTTTGGCGCTGCGCAAACGCTGCTGCGCTCCCTTGCGATCGCTATCACATAAGCCACGCAATCAATTCTCGTTTCAGGATTAACTATAATTACCTCTGTTTTTCTCAATCATGCCAGTTCTACACAGAATTAAGGCAGTTGAGTATTGGTAAAAGCAACGCTGCATAAACGCTATCCACGCAATTTTTAAATTCGACTAATTTTGGCTTTTTAAAAGCCTGCTTATTAGACACAACAGAATTGTTTAATCTTTTTCTAATTCATACTAAGAATTATAGGATTCTTTATAAGATCTACAATATATCGAAAGTATAAAATGAGATATAAACGAAAAGAATAGGGTGTTTATAAACTTTTTAAAACTACTAAATGAAAGCACAAATTCAGCTAATAGCAAACATCTGTTTGCCTAACTCAGTCGTAAAGTCAGGAGCCATTCCTGTGGCTAAAGTCACCACAGAAGTGGTAACTCCATCTGCAGCCTCGATCTCTCGGAAGGCTGCCTCTTCGGTTCGATCCGACATCCCGCCACATGCGTCTACGGGAACATACACCTGATAGCCAGCAGCGATCGCCCCTTGGGCGGCTCCCTGCTGGAGCATCGCTTCCGGTACCGCATGGAGTACCACCACTTCTGTCGCAAAACCGGCAACGATCAGAGTTTTGCGTCCGGTTGAAGACAAAGCTGTACGTATTTTCTCGTCCATAAAAAGTATAGCCACGTTGACAAGGCTAGAGTTAAGAGTTACCCGTTCCCTTTATTCACTGCATAAGCTGGTTTCACTGCCAACTATTAAAATTAACTTAAAAGGAAAAGCACAATGCAACTTACGACACAACAGACGGACATCGCTCTTTTGCTTCAAGACTTTGACATTGAGATGGAGAAGCTCCTGAAAGACTGGAACGCACCTGGATTTGGTGTAGGAATCGTAGAACAGGATAAACTCGTCTTTGCCCAAGGTTATGGCTACCGGGACTATGAGGAGAAGCTGCCTTTCACTTCTAAAACGCTCTTCCCAATAGCTTCTAATACTAAGCTCTTTACTGCTATAGCTGCGGGAATGCTGGTAGAAGAAGGTAAACTAACGTGGGATAAACCGATCCGTGATGCTGTTCCGACAATCCGCTTCTACAACAATGAGTTAAATAACACCGTTACCTTGCGGGATATGCTGGCTCACCGCACGGGCATAACTCGTCACGACAGTATGTGGTATAAACAGGACTCTCTTACTCGCAAAGATGTCTTTGATAGGATTCAGTACATGAAACCAGAGGTATCACTGCGAGAAGCTTATATCTATAACAACAATATGTATACTGCTGTTGGGTACATTATTGAGTTGCTGTCGGGAAAAACCTGGGAAGAGTTTGTCTGCAAGAGAATTTTCCAACCCCTGTCCATGCACAGCACTATTTATAGCATTGCCGAGATGTTGAAGCAGTCTGACTACGGCGTACCATTTACCGAAAAACGAGAAAGCAATGAGATTTACAAGATTCCGTACTACGAGGAAACAGATGCCATAGCTCCCTGTGGGGCGATCATCTCCAACATCGAAGAAATGTCCCACTGGCTCGCGGCATTGATGAACGATGGCACTTATATCGGTAAGCAGGTGATTCCTGAGAACATACTTAAGGCAACCATAGAACCGGGAATGGTACTGCCAAACGTGTTAGGCGAAACAAGGGGCTGGTGGGAATTGCTTAACCCTGTTTATGGAATGGGTCGCAAGACTGCATCTTATCGAGGACATCTGTTAACCTATCACGGGGGAGCTATTGATGGATTTCATTCCCAGATGTCTTTTCTTCCTCAAAATAAACTCGGTGTGATTGTCTTCACAATTGGCGATCATTGTTCTCTCTTAACAGATATAATCACTTACAACGTTTACGAACGTCTTTTGGGTCTGACTCAAACACCTTGGAGCGATCGCTGGCTGAATGTCAGACTTAAGGCTAAACAAGCAGACAAAGAGGCGCGGTCAAAAGCAGCCACGGATCGGGTTTCTAATACCACCCCCTCACATTCCCTAGCTGACTACGTGGGCGAATACGCGCACCCAGTCTACGGCATTCTTAAGATCGAAATAAAGAATAGCGAACTTCAATTCAACTTGGGAAGGATTCAGCTGCCTCTGACTCATTTTCACTATGACCGTTTTGATACACCCGATGACGAGCTTTACGGCAAGGAATCGGTGAACTTCCTTACCAATCCCCAAGGCGACGTGAACAAAGTAGTAATGTCGATCGACGAAGCAGAAGCAACGTTTACCCGTCAGGCAGAAATTCTAGACTCGCAACTTTTAACACAGCTTGCAGGAACATACAAAACACCAACTGAAGGGAAGTTACAGGTCGTTCTCAAAGATGATAATTTTCTCTATCTAGTATTCCCAGGAGAGACGGAATCAAAGCTGATTCCCTACAAAAACCTTACGTTCCAAAACGAAAAGTTCTCTGACAATATGTTTGAGTTTGTCATGGACAACGGTCAGGTGAAGGCTCTAAAGTCGAGAGAACCATCAGGTGAATACGTATATTTACGTATATTATATTAGTATCCTGACCTAAATATCGTCAAATTAAATATTTGTTTAAAAGCACGTGTGTGGGCGGGTGCGGGGCACTAAGCTGTGGCGATGCCCGCGCCTGTCCACTCGCGTGTGTATATCTTTATCTTGATAAGTAGGTCGGTACAAATAAAGTTAACGAGTTTTGGCAGTCATTAGTCATTGATCGAGGGAATATCGATTTCTGGGTAGCGACTTGCCATTCGTTGAATGGTCTGCTGATCAGGAAGGGAGCGTGAACCTGCCATAATGCGTCAGATGTAGTTATAATTCTTATTATAAGGTATCTAAACTGAATGGCTCTGTGCATGACTTATTGCCAAGCACGAGGGAAACCCTCGTGCCAGATCTGGTGGAGCGCGTGTGGTTGTTGCAAACTTAGAGCGAGAAGTTCAAACAAGGCGATAGCTTCGCTGCTGCCTAAGCGCAAAGCGCACGCTACGCGAACGGCAGATCGCCTACTATCTCCAATTGGTAAGAAAGTTCTTCCGTTAGTTCAATAGTAATTTTAGGCACAGTGCCGCATTTTTTAACATTTTTTCCATCATTTGATCTAGCTTTTACTCGTTTCCATACTAAGCAGGGAAACAAATATAACCTGCTAATATTATGTTTTTAAGTTCTTGAAAAGGAACTTTTACCATTACTGATTTTTGAAAACTACAAAACAAGTATTTGTTATGATTGAAAATTCATTGTATTACAAACTTTTTAACATTGCTAAACGCTCATCCATCCACTCCTCAGTGAACCAGCCATACGGCAAAACATCGCCAACTGCATTTGTGTTAATTCCCATAACCCAGATATGGGCAGCTTTAATGAACATAGGAATTGATGATAGTTCATTCTCACTCAGTTTACGAATTGACTGATAACCTTCGAGAAAACTATTTCTAACTGAAACATCTATTTTCATCCTAATTGCTACGTGCAAAAATTTTGCAATATCAAAAGCACGCCACCCGTAACCACACTGGTCAAAGTCAAATAAAGTTGGCTCATTATGTTCCGTGAAATGGGCATTTCCTGAATGAACATCGCCAACACAAATTCCATAAGCTGGTGCTAACAAAGGTAGTTTAAATTCTTCTAACTGCTTTTTTATTTTGTCTACCTGTTTTTGCAGATAGTTCATATCGCTTTCTCTGTGTTGGTACAGAGGTGCAATTGCTTCCAATGACCAATCTAGCAAGTATTCACTTTTCAAAGCAGGGCGAGTAAAACTACTTTTGAACTTGTCTAGTGTCTGGTGAATTTTTGCCAGTGCTTCTCCCAGCCGATAGCTTTGTATCTCATCTAGCTTTTCATTGACTGCATGTCCTGCTGCATAGGAAAACACAGCCACGTAACGTGTTCCTTCTGGTGCAGCAATTTCTGTTGTCAAAACGCCATCTTTTCTGGCAATGGAGTATGCAACCGACTGTTTCTGCTCGTGTAGAAACGCTAACAGTTCCAGTTTAAAATCAATTTATTGGTTATTTATCCACCCACGCCGATAAACTCGTAGAATATATCTTTGTTGATCAGTTTCCACCAAATACGTATCGTTAAGACCTCGCTTGTATAGTTTGCAGTTACGGATATCGCTGATGGGGTAATGGCGCAGTACAGTGTCAATTAAAGCCTCACTGTCAAGAATAGAATGAATGACAGAAATTAATAATTGGCTCATAAAATCATAGCTGCTGTTGATAACATCTATCGTTGAGAGGAAGTTGAGATTTTGAATTTTGGATTTTGGATGATTCAATAGTCATTTCTACCTGTTTCTCCACTCCCTCTCCTCCCCCACTCATTTTTTCACTTTTTTCCGGCTTTTTTTTTCAACTTCATTACTCAAACTACCCCTTCATGTGGCAATCTGGGAAACAGAATGTTTTCCAACTGGATATCTTTGCTACCAAAATTTTACTTAACAGGATATGCAAACCCTGCCTACGCTAACAACTTCCAACACTGCAAATCTTCAACCCACCTTTGACACCACGATCAAACGGCGCAAAACCCGTCCAGTCAAAGTAGGCGATGTCATCATTGGGGGTGGCTACCCTGTGGTAGTGCAGTCAATGATTAACGAAGATACCCTAGACATAAATGGTTCAGTCGCAGCAATTCGCCGTCTTCATGAAATTGGCTGCGAAATTGTTCGCGTTACTGTACCCAGTATGGCTCATGCCAAAGCGTTGGCAGAGATTAAACAAAAATTAATCAAAACCTACCAGGATGTGCCAATTGTGGCGGATGTGCATCATAATGGTATGAAAATCGCCTTGGAAGTCGCCAAACACATAGAAAAAGTGCGGATTAATCCAGGGTTGTATGTATTTGAAAAGCCAAACCCCAACAGAACCGAATACACTAAGGCTGAGTTTAACGATATTGGCGAAAAAATTCGTGAAACTTTGGCTCCATTGGTGATTTCCTTACGTGATCAAGGCAAAGCTATGCGAATTGGGGTAAATCACGGTTCTCTTGGTGAAAGAATGCTGTTCACCTACGGCGATACCCCAGAAGGCATGGTGGAATCAGCAATAGAGTTTATTCGCATTTGTGAATCTTTAGATTTCCACAACTTGGTGATTTCTATGAAAGCTTCACGAGTGCCAGTTATGTTAGCTGCCTATCGTCTCATGGCACTGCGGATGGATGAACTGGGTATGGATTATCCTCTGCACTTGGGTGTCACCGAAGCAGGTGATGGCGAGTATGGACGGATTAAATCAACCGCTGGTATTGCCACTCTCTTAGCTGATGGTATTGGCGATACAATTCGCGTGTCACTAACGGAATCACCAGAGAAAGAAATCCCTGTCTGCTACAGTATTTTGCAAGCTTTGGGATTGCGCAAAACAATGGTGGAGTACGTTGCTTGTCCTTCTTGTGGACGGACATTGTTTAACCTAGAAGAAGTTCTGCACAAAGTCCGCGAAGCGACTAAACATCTCACCGGACTCGATGTGGCAGTCATGGGGTGTATTGTTAATGGACCTGGGGAAATGGCTGATGCTGATTACGGTTATGTTGGCAAAACGCCTGGATACATTTCTCTTTACCGTGGAAGAGAAGAAATTAAAAAAGTTCCAGAAGATAAAGGAGTGGAAGAATTGATCAACTTAATTAAGATAGATGGACGTTGGATAGATCCATAAAATTTTGAAAATTTCGACAAATTTTGTACCGCCGACATCGGTTGTCGCCGGATAACAAAGCATTTTTATGAAATAAAAAAATATGCTCAGTCTTTAGTGCAAAACCCTGTGTTAGATTGAGCATACTGATTAGAAAATTTTGCGTCTTGCACAGCTGTCATTATGGTGATTACAAGAAGTGGACTTGTTTTGGGTGCTACAGCGGTGACACTGACAACAATAGCAGTCACTGGCCTGGGTATTCACTCACAAGGACAGGCTTTATTTAAAGAAAGTCCTAAGGAATTAATAGATGAAGTTTGGCAAGTTATTAACCGCCAATATGTAGATGGTACTTTTAATAAATTAGATTGGCCGGCTGTTCGTCGTGAGTACCTGAACAAGTCTTACAGCGACAAGCAGCAGGCTTACAAGTCCATCCGCGAAATGCTCAAAAAGCTGGGTGATCCTTACACTCGGTTTATGGATCCAGAGGAGTTCAAAAATCTGCAAGTGGATACCTCTGGAGAACTGACAGGTATTGGTATCCAAATTGGTTTAGATGAGAAAACGAAAAAGCTGACTGTAATTGCGCCGATTGAGGATACACCTGCTGCAAAAGCTGGTATTTTGGCAAAAGATGTCATCACCAAAATCAACGGAAAAAGTACCGAAGGTATGGATACCAATCAAGCAGTATCCTTAATCCGAGGTACAGCAGGAACAGCGGTCAATTTGACAATTTTGCGCAATGCTCAGGAAAAACAATTCAACATTACAAGAGCTAAGATTGAAATTCATCCAGTCGAGTACTCTCAAAAACAAACTCCAGCAGGCAATCTTGGTTATATTCGCTTGAAGCAGTTTAGCGCCAACGCTGGTAAAGAAATGCAACAAGCAATCACAAATTTAGAGAATAAGCAAGTCGCTGGTTATGTCCTGGATTTACGTAATAATCCTGGTGGCTTACTTTTCTCTAGCGTCGAAATTGCCCGAATGTGGATCAGTAACGGCACAATAGTCTCCACTAAGGGCCGCTTGACTAACGGGCGCTTCGCAGAAGAACAACGAGAAGTGGCAAATGCACGTGCTTTGACAAACAAACCGCTCGTGGTATTAGTGGATAAAGGTTCAGCAAGTGCTAGTGAAATCCTCTCTGGAGCTTTGCAGGATAACAAGCGTGCTGTTATAGTCGGTAGTCAGACCTTTGGCAAAGGCTTAGTCCAATCAGTGCGTCCTCTCGACGATGGTTCCGGAATGGCGGTGACAATTGCGAAATACTACACTCCTAATAATCGCGATATCAATAAGCATGGAATCGACCCAGATGTCAAAGTGGAGTTGACGACTGCTCAGCGAGAGCAGCTATGGCTCAAACAGCGCGACAAAATTGCCACCCTACAAGATCCGCAGTTTGCCAAAGCAGTTGAAGTGATCGGCAAAGAAATTGCACAGAAAGGAAACAGCAGGGCAGAAAAAAATTAAAAAGTCTTTTGACTTCAGACTGGTTGGCACTTGAGCGATCTAATCAGTCCTACGCGGCGGGCAATGGCTTCTCCTTGGGAACTAAACGGCCCCCATTGCTCAATAATTTCTGGATTTTTTTCCTCGGTTGCTTCGTCACTGGGGATTATTTCGCAATGACCAGCCGCATGCTTGACAATATACCAAGTTTGTGTATCAGTCATGGTTGATGTGAAGATAGCCAGTGTAGTCTATATATGCCTAATGATACAAGCTTTTTGGCAGTAGGTCGTGTGAACCTCAATGAGGCGAAGTCATTGTCTTTGAATCAGGATTATGCCGCAATACTTTGGACAACTGCACACAACCGAACCGGCTTGGTCAATTCTTGAGGGAGTGCAAACAATACAACAGAGCGATCGCCATATCCTCTTCAAATGTGGCGATCCATGTTTAAGCATTAGCGTACTAGCCCCGAACCTCATTCGGGTACGAATGACGCCAACGAGCGAATTCTTACCTCGGCGATCATGGGCAGTCGCACAGGCGGATGAAGAATGGCCCACTGTGCCGTTTGAGGTGCGAGAAAAAGCAGAAACTATAGAAATTGAAACTGAACAGCTGCGCGTTGTTGTGTCCCGCAATCCTTGTCGTATCCAGTGCTTCGACAAGTCCGGACAGCCCTTTGCTCACGATGCCGATCCAGGGATGGGGTGGCGGACTGGTACCATTGCTGGCTGGAAACGGATTGAAGCTGATGAACATTTTTATGGTTTCGGTGAACCCACTGGCTTACTCGATCAGCGTTCAAAAGTCAAAACCAACTGGACATCTGATGCGATTGACTACGATGTCCTGACAGACAGTATGTACCAGGCGATTCCCTTTTTCATCGCGTTACGTCCTGGATTGGGGTACGGGCTTTTCTTCAATACGACTTTTTGGAGTCGCTTTGATTTGGGGGCAGAACAACCGGGAGTTTGGCGGATGGAAACTCACGGGGGTGAACTGGATTACTATATTATTTATGGACCAGAACCTGCAAAAATTCTTGAGACTTACACCCAGCTAACCGGACGGATGCCGTTACCGCCCAAATGGTCACTCGGTTACCACCAGTGTCGCTGGAGTTACGAGTCACAAGATATAGTAAGCAAACTGGCGAATGAATTTCGTCAGCGCCGCATTCCCTGTGATGTTATCCATCTCGATATTGACTATATGAGTGGCTACCGGGTTTTTACTTGGAGTCAGAAGCGATTTGCTAACCCCAAAGAATTAATAGACAATCTCAAGCAAGATGGTTTCAAGGTAACGACAATTGTTGACCCAGGGGTCAAGTACGAGCCAGAAGCAGATTACAAAGTTTTTGATGAGGGATTAAACAACGACTATTTTATTCGGAAAACGAATGGTCAGCTATTTCACGGCTATGTCTGGCCCGATAAAGCCGTCTTTGCTGATTTCCTGCGCCCTGAAGTTAGAGATTGGTGGGGAAGTTTGCTAAACAGTCTCACTGACGTGGGTGTTGCTGGAATCTGGAATGACATGAATGAACCGACACTTGATGACCGTCCATTCGGAGATCCTGGTAAGAAGATTGCGTTTCCCCTTGATGCTGCCCAAGGACCAACTGACGAGAGAACTACCCACACTGAAACCCACAACCTGTATGGACAAATGATGGCACAGGCATCTTATCAGGGACTTGAAAAATCTCGTCCGACAGAACGCTCGTTTTTTCTGACACGATCTGGATACGCTGGGATTCAGCGCTGGTCTGCAGTATGGACGGGAGATAATCAATCCCTGTGGGAACACCTGGAAATGTCCTTACCGATGATGTGTAACCTGGGTTTATCGGGCGTTGCGTTTGTGGGTAGTGATATTGGGGGGTTTGCGGGTAACGCGACGGCTGAACTATTTGCTCGTTGGATGCAGGTAGGAATGCTTTACCCCTTGATGCGGGGACACTCTGCATTAACGACAGCACAGCATGAACCTTGGGTGTTTGGCGATCGCGTTGAAAAAATTTGCCGCGAGTACATCGAACTGCGTTACCAACTGCTGCCCTACATTTACACTCTCTTCTGGAAAGCCGCAAACACTGGCTCACCAATTCTGCGCCCCCTGCTGTATGATTTTCCCAATGACCCGAAAACCTTCACCCTCGCTGACCAAGTTATGCTTGGGTCCTCATTATTAGCAGCACCAATTTACCGTCCAGGTGTTGAACACCGTGCCGTGTACTTGCCTGAAGGTTCCTGGTACGACTGGTGGAGTGGCGAGACTTTTCAAGGACCAATTCACATTCTGGCACACGCACCGCTTGAGCGAATGCCATTATATGTTCGTGCTGGCTCGATTATTCCGATGGCACCAGTGATGCAATACGTAGATGAACGTCCCTTAGACCAGATGAGGCTTCGGATCTGGATGGGGACAGGTGAGTTTACACTTTATGAGGATGACGGTCATACCTTTGAGTACAAAACAGGAGCCTTTTGCACAACAACTTACCACGTTTGTTCACAAGGGCAACAAACCATTGTTGAGATTGGAGGACGAGAGGGTAACTTTTCACCCGCAACGCGTGAAGTTATTGTGGAACTAGTTGGTGTTGGCGAACAGAGTTTTGTCGATGATGGTGCTGCACGTCAGTTGACGTTTGAAATTTAGGGGTCTTTCGTCAGCCACCCTCCCATCCATCCCCCACAACCACACGGATTGCAGGGGATTTTGTTGTTAGCGCGATACGCACAAGCTAAAGCCAGAGGCTTATCGCGCAAAGCGCAGACACAATCATGCGTATCGCCCCACGACGAAAATGCATAAATCACTTCACCCATCCCTAACTAAATAATGATGGCACGCACCCCGCTATCCTTGGGCGGGGTATCCTAGCACATCTTGTTCATAGTAGTTTTAAGTCCCCATAATCCGACGTGGTTATGGGGTCTTTTGTTGCCGCTGCGAAACTCGCTGAGCGCCAGAGGCGCACGCTGCGCGAACGCTCAAATTCAAAATTCAAAATTCAAAATTCAAAATTAAGAATTCTTTTTTTTGAACTTTGAATTTTGAACTTTGAATTCCCCGGAGGGGAGGGGTCTACGCTCCACTCCGTTCCACTCGCGGCGGACATATCACATTGCTATTTAACGAGATGAACGCAAATATGGCTCACACGTTGCCTTAGCTCCTTTCTCATCAGAAGTTTGAGGATTTTGGAAAACAGGATGATCCTGTAATCGCTCACAACCAGCTTTCAACCAAGACTCAAATTTAATATCCCACAACTGCACTGTGCCATCTGAACCACCACTGACAATTGTTTTATTTTTTGTGCTTATTGCTACTGATTTTACGGAACCCTGATGACCTGTTAAGGTAGCGAGTTGGTTGCCCTTGCTATCCCACAACCGCACTGCGCCATCATTACCACCACTGACAATTGTCTGACCATCTGTGCTTATTGCTACTGAATTAACAGCACCCTGATGACCTGTTAAGGTATAGAGTAGTTTGCCCTTGCTATCCCATAACCGCACTGTGCCATCTTCACCACCACTGACAATTGTCTGACCATCTGTGCTTATTGCTACTGAATTGACAGACTTCTGATGACTTGTTAAGGTAGCGAGTTCATTGCCCCTGCTATCCCACAACCGCACTGTGCCATCTTCACCACCACTGACAATTGTCTGACCATCTGTGCTTATTGCTACTGAATTGACCAAACCCTGATGACCTGTTAAGGTATAGAGTGGTTTGCCCTTGCTATCCCACAACCGTACTGTGCCATCTTCACCACCACTGACAATTGTCTGACTATCTATGCTTATTGCTACTGAATTGACGGCACCCTGATGACCTGTTAAGGTAGGGAGTTGGTTGCCCTTGCTATCCCACAACCGCACTGCGCCATCATTACCACCACTGACAATTGTCTGACCATCTGTGCTTATTGCTACTGAATTAACAGCACCCTGATGACCTGTTAAGGTATAGAGTAGTTTGCCCTTGCTATCCCATAACCGCACTGTGCCATCATTACCACCACTGACAATTGTCTGACTATCTATGCTTATTGCTACTGAATTGACGGCACCCTGATGACCTGTTAAGGTAGGGAGTTGGTTGCCCTTGCTATCCCACAACCGCACTGCGCCATCATCACCACCACTGACAATTGTCTGACCATCTGTGCTTATTGCTACTGAATTGACGTAATCCTGATCACCTTTAAAAATATTTTTTTCCCTACTATTTTGGACTGCACTGAATAAGCTGTCTTGTACTGATGGGGGTAATGATTGATTGGGGAAACTAAACAAAGGTGAGCGGCTTTGTCCTACAAGACTAATTGCGGTGACTAAGTTTTGTAAAGGAACAATCGGTAACAAACTTTTTACTGATATGGCAGTTTGTTTTATTCGCTCGATTTCTGCGTTTTGCCATTGATAAGCTGCAAAGCCTGCGATTGTTGTTGTTGTGACAAGACCTGTAACTAGTCCTCCAATTGCAAGCCGTTGTAAACGCTTTCTCTTAATCTCTGCTTGTTGGGAAGCTTCAAAAAATTCCACTTGTAGCAGTGTCATATCATCGCTGGCTCGCTCATAATAATTCTTTAAAAAATCCAAATCTGGAGAACGCCAAAGACTTCCCTCTGGACGATTGTTTTCATCCCAAACCCTTGCTGCCTCATCTAAGCGACGCCCAAAGCGAATATCGCTGCGGCTACTATCTAGCCATTCTTTCATCTGTCCCCAGTTAGCAAATAAGGCTTCGTGAGTAACTTCTGCTGTTTGTGTTCCATTAATGCTAAAAAGAGTAACTAACCGCACACCGGGGCTAGCGAATCTATCAATCACTTTTTTAACATACTCACGTTCATCTTTATAAGAAAGCAAGCTATCAATATTGGCACGGCGACGGGTGTCGCTTGTTCCTTCCCCAAGCTGCACTAACCCCAGAAAGACTCGTTGAGCAATTTTCTTTTCTTGTTTGTTGAGGCTTTGATAAATGCGCTGAGCTTCATCTGCTAATGCTCCACCAACTCCACCAATTTGTTCAAGCGTCTTGACAGGTTCAACACCAATTTTTAGCCCGTCCCAGATGCGGGTTAATGCAAACTGGAGTAGGGGTAATGCTCCTTCCCGCCCTTGTGTGTCCTTTAGTAACAAACTAACTACAGCATTATCTAATGGATGACCTGCATTTGATGCTGGTTTGGTAATTGCTTGCCGCAATTCCTCTGTACTCATGGCAGGTACAAATACGCCAAGCTCGGCAATGACTTGATTAAGCGCTGGGTGTCGTTGTGTTTCTCCAAGAAAGTCACTACGCAAAGTTATAATAACTGATACACAACCAGAGCGATCGCCTGCGGCATGAATTAAATTCTCAATAAATATTTGGCGCTCATTCGGGTCATTGCAAAGCGAGTAAACTTCTTCAAACTGGTCTATTAACACCACTAACGGCGATACGGCAATCTCTGGTAAGACGTTGGCAATGCGTCTTAAGCCATCATAAATAATAGTATCAGTAGTGTTACTGCTAGTTTGTTTTAATTCTTCTGCAAACTCGCGGGTTTTAGTTACAGGAGTTTGGTCATTAGTCGCAACCCTTGCCAACACTGTTGCTAAAGCTTGAATTGGATGGGTACCAGGGACAAGCACCGCCACTCGCGCTTGACTCTTACCCGGTAAAGGACGACGGGCTAATTCTGGAATTAGACCAGCACGCGCCAGGGAAGATTTACCAGAACCGGATGGTCCCAAAATTGGCAATAAACGTAATGGCGCTTCTAGTTGAGTTGTGTTTTCGTGAAGAGTGCGAAACAGGTTCCAAAGTTTTTCGATTTGTTTTTCCCGCCCAAAATAGCGATCGCCATCAACTTCATGAAATGCAAGTAGTCCTTTGTAAGGATTGGAACCTATTTCTCCTGTGGTAGAAACTTTTTCTTCTTTTAGTTGACGCTCAAGTTGGTACTGATAGATAACAACTCTATTACCATCTCCAGAAATAATTGCACTGCTGATAGCATCTTTTTCAATCCTAATACTGCGATTTTCATCCCTTAACCCGCTATCGCTCATCGATTCTGCCTCAAAATCAATCCACTCCTGTCAAATTCCCAAACCAACGATACTTAGTAGCTTATGCCAGTTCTCTCCTAACCAAGCCGTTGTTTTGGTTAAGTGAGGTTTAAGTTTTTCAACCACAGATGCAAATCCCTCAGCCCTCTTAGCATAATCGAACGCTCGATCCAATGCCTTACCTACCTCATTTTTATCTGGGTTGGGCTTGTTTACCTCGTCCTCGGCATCAGCAAAGGCATTCTCAATTTTGCGACGATCCGGACTTTCCAGCAATGCGATCGCCTCTTGCAGTGCCTTCAGTTCCGCCCGAATATCAACACTTTCAGGTGCAGGTAAACTCACAGGTTGAAATTGTATATTGGCAACGTTGCGATCGCCTGTTTGAACCGCACTACCAGTGACATTACCCCCGATAGAAACTGAGCGATTTTGTGTCACCTTGTTATCATCACTCCTAGAATCATCCTTAAAAGATTTTCCGGGTATTACGTTCTCTGAATTTGTTGTGATTTCTGTTTGGTTTCGACGTCGTCTTGCTTTGAGGACAGGTGTTAAATCCTCTGGAATTTCTTGTAAATCAAGGAAAGTACAACCAATTGCAAAACATTCCTCTATGAGTCTGCCAGCACCCAACGCATCATAAAATCCAGTAGCAAATTTAATCGCGGCGACATCCCCTATCGCCCGATTCATACCCACAACATAATCAATGTGTTGGTGGATTGCCTCTGCTTGGTCTTTTGAATAGCAAGTATTAAGTAAAACACATTCTGTCGTGTCTTGAAACAACCCGAATAACCTAGCCAAGGCTTGTGTACTGAGCAGTTGTACTTGTCCAAAATTATTTTCCAAAGCTAAGCCATTGCTACCATCACCATGCCCACAAAAGTGAACGATAGTCGGTTGGTATTCTAACAGCGCACGATGCAGGTCTTCCACTCGTGTCGCCCACCTAGTAACGATTTGATACTCATAGCGATTTTTGGCACGTTTTAGCGCCGCAGTTATTTCCCGTACTTCTTCATCCAGTCGTAACCGAGAGGTATTTGTCGGATTGGCAGCCAGAATCAGAATTGTTTTGACATACGTGTTATGACTCATGAAAGAGTTTAGAGCAGGGGTTAGGGTTTACACTTTGACAGGAGTTATAAAATATCATTACTTAGATCTTGCACCATACTTTTCGTCCGCCAAGAAATAAATTTCTTGGCTCAAAGTCCAAGTCCGTTCAAACGGACTGAGTAAATTTTTCAGTCCGTTTGAACGGACTTGGGTTATTAGCCTTGTAGACGCCGGAGGCGGTGAGGGGGTCGCAGTCTTGGCGGTTCCCGTCGATTGCGAACCCCCGAACCCGGAGGGCTTCCCGCAGGGTACTTTAGTTCAAGGCGTACTCAACCGGAGGTGCAAGATCTCAGATGACAGATAAAATGTGAGCTTCGACTAAGTTTTTACTTCTTTTTATAGATAAACTTCGAGTTGACTTATGCAGGTGAACTACCTACACCTTATCTATACTCAGATAGGCGTAGGTAGTTCACAAGTACTTTTTTTCACAACTACTGCAAAAAAACAATCTTTGGAAAATAAAAGGACACCGAATACAGGTGTCCTCATATGATTACCAAAAATCAGCAACTGTGGAAAATCAGAGAATTTTAGTCATCCAAAATCAAGAATCATTTACCATTGCCATTACCAGAGGTAAGAATGCGATCGGCAATTCTATCAGGAACTTCTTGAAGATGGTCGTATTCCCAATGGAAGGAACCAACGCCAAGAGTGAGCGATCGCAACTCCACAATAAAGTTCTGCATCTCTGCTTGTGGTAAATAAGCAATCACACAGTCCCATCCTTGCCAGTCATGTACACCTTCATAACCCAAAATCTGCCCCCGTCTACCAGTCACAAGTTGCAGTACTTTGGCAGTAAATTCGTTTGGAGTGGAGACTTGCACACGGAGGATAGGTTCTAGTAGAGTAGGTTCACACTTTGGCATTCCTGTTTGCATGGCAACACGGGCAGCTTGCTTAAATGCTTGCTCAGAACTATCAACAGTGTGGTAAGAACCATTTGTGAGAGTTACCTTGACATCTACAACTGGAAAGCCCAATGGACCATGTGACAAAAACTCTCGCACGCCTACTTCCACACCAGGAATGTATTGCCTAGGAACAACACCACCTACAATAGTTTCTTTGAAATTAAAGCCTTCGCCGCGTGATAATGGCTGAATGTCCAGGTAAACATCGCCAAACTGTCCATGACCACCGCTTTGATGTTTGTAGCGTCCGTGAATTGATGACGCTGGTTTGCGAATGGTTTCTTTGTAAGGCACTTGCGGTAAGTGCGTGGTCATCGGTAGATTATATTTGCGGCGCAGTCGGTCTAGTGCAACTTGCAAATGAATCTCACCTTGACCCCAAAGGATAACTTCGTGAGTATCGCCGTGTTGTTCCCAAGCAAGAGAGGGGTCTTCTTCCAACAGCTTAGTAATCGCACTGCTGAGTTTTACTTCATCGTTGCGCTTTTCGGGAGTAATCGCCAGGGCGTAAACTGGTTCTAACTGTGCAGCTTTGGGTAATGCCGTCGTTATCTGTTCACAAGAAAGAGTATCCCCGGTCTTAATACCCTCTAAACGACTAATAGCAACGATTTCACCAACACAAGCTTGATTAATTGACTGCTGCTGTTGTCCCATGAGGCGGTACAAACCACCAGCACGAACGCCGTTGAGAACAATGCCATCAGTTAACTTACCCCGCCAAACTCGTACCAGAGATAATTTGCCACCTTGGGGAGTGTAGTAAGTTTTCAGCACTTGCGCCACAGGGGAATCGCCTTTTTTAACTTTTAAGCGACGTTCTGCTGTGGTTTCTGGTTCAGGCGCTTCTCTGAGTAAAGCTTCTAGAAGTGGGCGTACACCGTAATCTTGCTCAGCAACTCCAAAGAAAACAGGGACAACCAAATCTGCCCCTAATTCCATTTTCAGGTCTTTGAGGATTTCTTCTTGGGGAGGTTCGATGTCTTCTAAAAGTTCTTCTAGTAAATGGTCGTCAAAATCTGCCAAAGCTTCGAGCATTTCTGCCCGTGCTATGTGTTCTTCTTCTTTAAGTTCTTCAGGGAAAGGTATAGGATCAGCAGGTGCACCTGCATGGTATTTGTATGCTTGTTCGCTCACCAAGTCGATAAAGCCCATGAGCTGTTCCCCTTGCATAATGGGGTATTGATGCGCTACCAAGGGACGACTGGAAACGGCTTTGAGAGCGTGTAGCGTGTCTAAGACATTGATATTAGCCCGATCCATTTTATTCACAAAGACGAGGTGAGGAATTTCCCAGTCGTCCAGGAATTTAAATAAAGGGGCAAGAGTGAGAACTCGATCTGTGATGGGTTCGCAAACGACAATTGCTGCATCCACGCCCATTAAGGCGTTGTACGTTTCTTGGGCAAATTCCACACTTCCAGGACAATCAATAAATGTGAAGCGAGTGTCATTATATTCAGTGCTAGCAGCACTCACTTCTACACTCATATGGCGCTCGCGCGATTCAGCAGCACTATCTCCTACTGTGTTACCATCCTTAACGCTGCCTTTGCGAGTTATTGCACCTGTAACGAATAATAAACTTTCCAGGAATGTGGTTTTTCCACTTAAATATGGACCAACAATTGCCACATTTCGCGAACCCGATTTCACTTTTTCGTTCATACAACCTCCCTTGCAGCTAGACATATCTAGCCGCGTTATCTTATGTTATTGATAGTTCAAAATTTGATGATCCCAAAGATTATTGTCTCCTTAACTTGAGATTATCTCTCTTTTAATATAGGTAGTGAAAAATTGTATTTTCTCGTAATATTTAACTCAAGAAAATTTAACTATTACAAAATTTGCTATATAAAATTAAACTTATATGAATGTGAGCATATGTAACAAAAACTTTGTAAAGTAAACGTAACTTAAACTGTTCCAACACCAGAAAACAATGCAGGTTCCTCTTTATAAAAATCGCCTTCCTACTTTAGTGGGTTTGATATTAGTGATCCAAAGCCTTGTGTGCCCATCATCCTCAGCTTCTCCACCTCCGGCTGCTCCTTTATCTCATCACCTTCTCAAACTGGCGCAATACATTGATAGCAGCGCTCAAGATTACTTAACACAAGGGTTAGAAGCCATTCAGGTGGGGAGAGTCAAAGATGCGATCGCCTTATTTCGTAAAGCCACAGAACTTGATCCCAACTTAGCCGCAGCTCACTACAACTTAGGATTAGCACTGCGACAAGCAGGACAATTACAACCTGCGGCTGATGCATTTTACAAAGCGACACAATCTGATCCCCAGTTTGCCCAGGCATATGCTGATCTCGGTGGCTCGCTTTTAGAAGGGAGTAATTGGCAGCAAGCGAACGATTATTTGCAACGAGCAATACAACTTGATCCTAAATTAGGAACGGCTCACTATAATTTAGGGTTGCTGCGCGAGCAACAACGAGATTGTGAGCAAGCGATCGCATCCTTTAAAAAAGCAATTGAACTGACCAAAAACGCACCAGAACCTGCTTATCATATGGGCATCTGTTATTTACAACAGGGGCAAACTGATAAAGCAAAAGATGCCTTTCGCAAAGCAGTTAAAAGAAATCCCAAATATTCCGAAGCTCATTACGAACTCGGTGCAATTTTGTTAAATCAAAGAAAATTAAAAGATGCATTAGAAGCTTTTAGAAAATCAGCACAAGCAAACACAAATAATGCCAATGCTTATTATAGCGCTGGGTTAGTTTTTATAGAGTTAAAGCAATATCCACAGGCAGCAGAAGTGTTGCAATATGCCAGAGATCTATACAAAGCTCAGAAGAATTTCCAGTGGGCGAAAAATGCACAAAATTTGTGGCAACAAATATCAAACGTAAATTATCCACCTCGTTAAATCAGTGAACAGTTATCAGTAAACAGTGAGCCAGCGCTGCAGGAGGGTTTCCCGACAGAGGCGACTGCATAAGCGCAAAGCGCACGCCAAGGGCGTTCGCGTAAGCGTGTCCCTTTGGGACTTACGCGTAGCGTCTCCGCAGGAGATACCCGAAGGGTTATCAGTTTTTACTGATAAGTGGGTGGAAATAAATAAACGCAATGACACACAGAACTTTTTTCCATTTACTTAGCTGTTAAAAGAAGGCTGAGTTAAGAGACAATGAAATTATGAACTGAAATGGCTGGTGTGCAATGAAGTTGTCTCGATAATCATGGACAGGTTGATGAAAAAGCGCCTCAAGAGTCAATTTTTATTTAGCGATCGCCCTTGGCGCGCCCTATGCCCCAACCAAACTCCGTTTGGTTGCCCCAAATCGGAGATTTGGGGAGAGGGGTTTTGGAAAAACCCCTCTGGGCATATACGGGCGATCGCTAGCTAGATCGGCATTGGATTGTTCGTAAGATGGAGGCTTTCCAAGACTTAATTGTGATTATTCTGTGCTCAGATAACCGAGACTACCGAACCGTATTGAGAATGTAACTTCCTTAGGGTGATCGCCGCTACAACTAATAGCGTATCCTGGCATACTCTTTTGGGAAGATGAATACCTGTTTTCGAGCGAGTAGAAGTAAATAAGAAACCCAAAGGAGGGTAAATTTATGGTTCAAACTACAGGAAACACTCAAACTCAAAATCCGATCAGCAACCTGGAATATGACTTCCTCACCGTGTTGCATAACAAAGCTGAAGCAATCAAAGCTTATGATACTTACATCAACGATGCACAGCAAGCAGGTTCTCAGCCTTGTGTAGAACTGTTCCAGAAGTTGCGGCAATCTGATATCGAGCACGCAAAGGAAATCCGCCATCACCTTCAGGAAGTTATGCAAAAAGGTAAAATGTAACGTTGTGAATAAAGTGTGATGCTCGCGAAGGGAGCGATCGAAAGTGCGTTCACCGGAGGTGGCGGCTTCCGTATCGCTCCTTCAATATCTTTGAAAATAGGGGCGATCGCTCACATCTTGCACCAAGAAAAGTTGATTGAATTTTCACACTCACCTGCGTTGCCTCAAGCCCTTATTCTTACCAAAAAAACAAGAAAAACCGTGTCACTTTCTTGCACTGCTTTTAACTAAGTCCGGGCTTATACGGTTAGGTGCAAGATCTGAGATCGCCAAAGGTGGCGGTTTCCGCACCGCTCGGTTTTGTAGCCATCAAACACCTCATGCACTAGCTATCAGCTAGATTGGTTTTGGGCTGCTTGCTGTACTTGCTCCAGCGTCAAATCCAAAGTCCTTGCTACTTGTTCGACACTCAAACCTAAAGTTAACAATCGGGGTACTGCTTCTAACTTTGCTTGCAGCTTACCTTCTTCTAAACCTTCCTCCTTACCTTCTTCCTTACCTTCCTCTTTAATGGATTGATACATCCTTGTGTTTTTGAATTCGTCATCTATGCCCAACATTGCTGCCAACTCCTCTCGGCTTAATTGAGTAAACTTGTACAACAGGATGGTTTCTATCAATTCTACAATTTGCTTCCTGGTTGCTTCATCTGCCAGTTGTTGTCTTGCGCGCAAAATTAATTCTCTACCTCGATCAACGGCTGTCTCTTGCCGCTCTATAATTAGCTGCACAACCGCAAGTTGAAGCGAGTTTTCTGCTGCTGTGCCTAATTCATCTAAATAAATCCGCTGGACTTGTGGACTCTCCAGCAACAACTGATATGGCTGTTGATCGTCTGGATCTAAACTTTGGTTGGGATAGATTACAACTGCACGCCAAAACTTAACGGATGTATTTTGACGCAGATAGAGAAAGATTTCTGCAAAAAAGCGCCTATAAAAATTTGAGTCTAGTTGAAACTGAACTTCGACAAAGTAAACTGGCTCCTTTGTGGTTTCAGTTGCTGGGACAAATACACCATCAATCCGAAAGGCAGTTTCTTTGAGTTCAACGGAAACGAATTCATAAGTATTGGGATTGATGGTTGTGTCGCCAATTATGTCAAAAAAAATGCTGGGAAAAGCTTGAAACAAACTGTAGAATATTTTGTCAGTCCGCACGTTGTTAAACTGTATTACCGAAGTTTTGACTAAAAGCGATACAAGGGAACGCAAAGTAACTGAAATTATAACAATTCTCTAAAAGCTGGCTACAGATAGAACCTCCAAAATATGTAGTTTGTTTTCATCGTTGGGGCAACTGGTAACCTCTTGCCGTAGTCTAAACTCCAGTAATAAGCGCGTTGGCATTTACTAAACCGTCCGCAGTGCTGGCTCGCTTCTGTTGCGAAACAAAAAACAAACCCCTCTTCGACGACAAATCGCAAAGAGGGGCTAAAAATAAGATACGCTTGCTTTAATAAGCGTCCTGCAACTCATAGAAGTCAGGCGACACGTAATCCTTACGTAAGGGCCAACCTACCCAATCTTCTGGCATCAAAATCCGCTTCAGATCTGGGTGTCCTTCGTAGACAATGCCATACATATCGTAGGACTCGCGTTCTTGCCAGTCTGCTGTCTTCCAAATCCAGTAAACTGAGGGAACTCTAGGATTTTCCCGTGGGAGGAACACTTTGAGGCGCACTTCCTCAGGACGGTCAGCATTATCACTGATTTTAATCAAGTTATAGACACTAACCAACTGCTGTCCTGGCCCCAAATCAATCCCAGCTTGACACTGGAGAGAATTAAACCCATAAGCATACAGTGCAGTGCAAAGTGGAAGCAGAAAATCTGCCTCAACTTTAATAATCTCTATACCGCTATGATCTGCTTGTAGAGATTCATGATCAAAGCCATTTTCAGTTAACCACACCGAAACCGCGCCTGCTTTGACTATTGACTTTTCCTCTGCTGGTGCTGCTTCGGATTCTTCTTCTGATTCTTCAGCTTCGGATTCTTCAGCTTTAGGTTTTTTAGCTTTGGATTTTTCAGCTTTCGGTTCTTCAGCTTTGGATTTTTCAGCTTTCGGTTCTTCAGCTTTAGATTCTTCAGCTTTGGATTCTTCTTTCGATTCTTCAGCCACGCTTAGTTTCCTCCTTTTGTACCTTTTGAGTCAAAAGAGCAGGTGGGACGGGTAAACCGATCGCCTCAGTCAACTCCTTCGGTGGTGCGAAGCGAGACTCAGTCCGCAAATAGTGACCAGTGTGGATTTGCTCTGCGGGTTTGAGGTTGTGAGTTGTGCTGTAGTAGCGGTGGGTTTGCTTAATTCGATCGCGTTCCTGCATCGAATCATTTGCTATCTTCTTCCGCAGCTTGATAATTGCGTCAATAATTGCTTCTGGACGTGGGGGACAACCGGGTAAGTAAACATCCACTGGAATCAATTTATCGACACCGCGTACCGCTGAAGGAGAATCTACGCTGAACATACCGCCAGTAATCGTGCAAGCACCCATAGCAATTACGTACTTGGGTTCTGGCATTTGCTCATAAAGACGCACAAGCTGAGGTGCCATCTTCATGGTAATTGTGCCTGCAGTAATAATTAAGTCAGCTTGACGAGGGCTAGAACGGGGAATCAAACCAAAGCGGTCAAAGTCAAATCGGGAACCAATCAAAGCTGCAAACTCAATAAAGCAGCAAGCGGTGCCAAACAGCATTGGCCAAAGGCTAGAGAGGCGCACCCAGTTGTAGAGGTCATCAACCGTCGTCAGAATAACGTTTTCTGACAAATCTTGGGTTACTGTAGTCCGCGAAATCGGGTTGAGAATGCGCTCTTTTTGCTGTTCTATGTTAGTATCTAAGACCATTCCAAAGCTCCTTTACGCCATGCGTACGCTAGGGCAACGACAAGAATTGCAATAAAAACCAGCGCTTCAATAAATGCCAATAGCCCAAGACGGTGGAAAGCAACCGCCCAAGGATACAAAAATACAGTCTCAACATCAAAGATGACGAAGACCAGCGCGAACATGTAGTAGCGAATGTTGAATTGAATCCAAGCTCCACCAATGGGTTCCATGCCAGATTCATATGTGGTGCGCCGTTCTGGGTTGCGACCGCTGGGTCGCAGGAGCTTGGACGCTGACAGAGCCAAGGCAGGCACTAGGCTACAGATAATTAAGAAGCCAAGAAGATACTCGTAACCGCTAAGGACAAACACAATCAGTTTCTACCGCTTTTGGTGCTAATAACTTTGACCAGAGCAGTGCTGGGAAAGGGTTTCTCGCTCTCACGGCAACTAGCTCTGGGCTTGGGTTTTCCCCTTGGGCGAACCCGAAGGGCGTTCAGTTGAGGGATGCCGTGCCTTCTTTTGAAGAAGCTGCGCTGAGTGGGCGATCGCCTTTGGCGGCTCCTAAAGGAGCATCGCTTCGCGCTCCAGATAGCGGCAGATCGCTCAAGGGGCAAGCGATAGGCATCCGATGAAGTGTAAACTTCTTTTACATTATATCTATTTGACTTTCTTGAATCTCAACAACCTGAGCTGTAGATGATTTGATTCGTTTTTGGTCAACATAGAAAAACCTAACACTTAATGTCATAATTTTTAACGTATATTTAATATTTGCTTCTCACTGAGGCCAAGAGCCATGAGCGAACAAGCTATTGAAACAACTGCGTCAGACCGCTACGAGTGCCGTTCTTGCGGTTACGTTTACGAACCCGAGAAGGGGGACGACAAGCGTGACATCGCCCCTGGGACAGGCTTTGCGGAAATATCTTCTACTTGGCGCTGTCCAGTTTGCGGTGCAAAAAAGAGTGCTTTTGCAAACATTGGTCCTGCTGGCAAAGCATCTGGCTTTGACGAAAATCTGAAATTTGGTTTGGGTGTGAATACTCTGACACCAGGCCAGAAAAATCTTCTCATTTTCGGAGCTTTGGCTGTTGGCTTTTTGTTTTTTCTCAGTCTCTATGGCTTACGATAAAACACGCTCTTTACGGGGTGGGTAATACCTGAATAACACAAAACCCATACACAAATTCACAAATTCACAAAAAAACAAACAGATAACAGATGCTTCCAATTGTGAAAAATTGCCAACGAATACTCGCTTTGTTCGTGGTCATCCTTATGTGTGTTGGTTGTAGTAATGTCGCCTCAACCACCTTCAACCCTTGGGAAGTTATTTCTATCCCAACACAAGCAAAACTACTGGATATTGCTTTTACAGATAACCCCCAGCATGGTTTTCTAGTAGGCAGCAATGCTACTCTTTTGGAAACAAAAGATGGTGGTACAACTTGGCAACCTTTAGAATTAGAATTAGATGACCAAAGGTATCGTTTTAATACGGTCAGTTTTGCAGGAAAAGAGGGATGGATAGCTGGAGAACCGGCTTTGTTATTACACACCACCGATGAAGGTCGTTCTTGGTCCCGCATTCAACTGAGTGAAAATCTACCAGGTAATCCTGTTAGTACTGTTGCTTTAGGAAAAAACACAGTTGAGATCGCGACAGATGTTGGAGCGATATACAAAACCACAGATGGCGGTAAAAACTGGAAAGCACAGGTAGAACAAGCTGTTGGTGTGGTTCGCAACATCGAACGTTCTCCTGATGGCAAATATGTGGCTGTTTCTGCAAAAGGTAACTTCTACTCAACTTGGGAACCAGGGTTAAATGCTTGGGAACCCCACAAGCGGAATAGTTCCCGACGGGTAGAAAATATGGGATTTGCCGAAAATGGTCAAGTATGGATGTTAGCACGAGGTGGTCAGGTACAGTTTACCGACCCAGCTCACCCAGAGGAATGGCAGAAAGCTCAAAATCCAGAGCTTTCTACTAGTTGGGGGTTACTAGATCTGGCTTATCGTACACCAGATGAAGTTTGGGTTAGTGGTGGTAGCGGTAATTTGCTGCGCAGTCCTGATGGTGGCAAAACTTGGGAAAAAGACCGTGACGTTGAAGAAGTTCCCGCCAATTTCTACAAAATTGTTTTTCTGAGTCCAGACAAGGGATTTGTGATTGGCGATCGCGGTGTTTTACTCAAATATAATCCTAGTATCGCAGCTGCTACCAAATCAGAGGCTGCTTAAAGCTGATTTGTGAGAAAGAAGTTACCAGGTGTAACTCTTTCTTAACTTTGTAGGATAATGATCTCAATAACAATTTTTGTGAAGGTAGGGATATAAATGTCAGGAACTACTGGAGAGCGTCCATTTTCGGACATTATTACGAGCGTTCGTTACTGGGTGATCCACAGCATCACCATTCCTGCACTGTTTATTGCGGGTTGGTTGTTTGTCAGCACTGGCTTGGCATACGATGCGTTTGGTACACCTCGCCCTAATGAATATTACCCAGGAGCACGGCAGGAATTGCCAATTGTGAATAACCGTTTTGATGCAAAACAACAAGTAGAACAGTTTAGTAACACAAAGTAGTTTGAAATCATGACTAGCGGAAATAACGTCAATCAACCAGTTACCTATCCAATTTTTACAGTCAGATGGCTAGCAGTTCACACTCTAGCTGTGCCAACTATCTTCTTTTTAGGCGCGATCGCCTCAATGCAGTTTATTCAACGTTAGGAAAAAATCATGGAAAGAAGCCCCAATCCTAATAAGCAGCCGGTTGAACTGAACCGAACTTCGCTTTACCTCGGACTGTTAATGATTTTCGTTCTTGGTATTTTGTTTTCCAGTTACTTCTTTAACTAATTGGAATGACGGCTATTGAGTCATGTTTTTTAACTTTTGTCATTAATCTTTTTAGCAAAGAAAGGAGAGAAAGCAGTGTCTGGAAGTGGCAGAATACCTCTATGGGTTGTTGCGACAATCGCAGGTTTAGGCGTCATCACCGTTGTAGGTATTTTCTTTTATGGGTCCTACGCCGGACTTGGTGCTCCAACGTGATCTTGTAAAACCCCGTCCCTGCCTCTTGTGTGTAAAATATTCAACGCAAGTAAAAGTGTCTTTATTTTTGTAAAGATTAAGTAAGGCGGGGCATATTCCTTACTATGAAACGTTGTAGAGGGAAGTTATAGAAAAATAAAATCTGCTAGAAGCTTACACTCAGCCGTCAGGCAGCATAGTAGTGTGACAAATCATTAGCACAAAAAACCCGCCTATCTTAACAAGATAGGCGGTAAATTTTTATAACAATATTTAAATCACCTCTAGTTCACGGTAAGCCCCGTCTTTCGATGAGGTTTTTCGTACAACCAGAAAACCTCAGTAGTGATTCTGGGAATCCCCCACGCAGCACAAGCTAGGGGGATGTCAAAAGAATCTTAGTAATCGAAGTCGCCGCCGCCCATACCAGCGCCAGCACCAGCAGGAGCGTTATCCTTTGGCTCAGGCTTGTCAACCACAATACATTCAGTGGTTAACACCATACCAGCAATGGATGCAGCGTTTTGCAGAGCAGAACGGGTAACTTTGGCAGGATCAACGATACCAGCTTCAAACAGATCAACGAACTCGTTCTTAGCAGCATCGTAGCCGATGTTGAAGTCTTTTTCCTTAACGCGCTCGGCGATGACAGCACCGTTCTGACCAGCGTTTTCAGCAATTCTCTTGAGAGGAGCAGCCAAGGCGCGAGCTACAATTAACGCACCAGTCAACTCTTCAGCTTTGAGGTTGCCGTTTGCCCATTCTTCGAGTGCAGGAGACAAATGAGCCAGTGTTGTACCACCACCAGGAACGATACCTTCTTCCACAGCAGCTTTGGTAGCGTTGATAGCGTCTTCTAAACGCAGCTTCTTGTCCTTCATTTCGGTTTCGGTCGCAGCGCCTACCTTAACGACGGCGACACCACCAGCTAGCTTAGCAAGACGCTCTTGTAGCTTTTCTTTGTCGTAGGAAGATTCGGTTTCTTCGATTTGACGGCGAATTTGGTCAATCCGAGCTTTAACTGCAGCTTCGTTACCTTCGGCAACAATGGTGGTGTTGTCTTTGGTGATTGTGATGCGGCGAGCCTTACCTAGAGAATCTAACTTGGTGCTATCTAGTTTCAAGCCAGCATCTTCTGTGACAACTTGACCACCGGTGAGGATACCGATGTCTTCTAGCATTGATTTGCGGCGATCGCCAAACCCAGGAGCCTTCACAGCAGCTACGTTCAGCACACCACGCAGGCGGTTAACGACCAAAGTTGCCAAAGCTTCTTTCTCGATATCTTCAGCGATAATCACCAAAGGACGACCAGCACGAGCTACTTGCTCTAATACGGGTACGAGGTCTTGCACCAGGGCGATTTTCTTATCGGTTAGCAGGATGAAAGGCTCATCGAAAACTGCTTCCATCCGCTCAGGATCGGTTGCAAAGTAGGGAGAGATGTAGCCTTTCTCAAAGCGCATCCCTTCGGTGATTTCCAATTCCGTGGTCATGGACTTTCCTTCTTCCAAGGAAATCACACCTTCTTTACCCACCTTATCCATTGCTTCGGCAATCATCTGACCGACTTCTTCGTCGTTACCAGCAGAGATTGAACCAACCTGGGCAATTGCTTTGGAATCTTCTACGGGACGAGCGTGTTCTTTGATTTTGTCTACCAAGAAGTTGGTAGCCTTATCAATACCACGTTTTAGCGAAATAGCATTTGCACCAGCTGCGACGTTGCGTAAGCCTTCTTTGACTACTGCATGAGCCAAAACGGTCGCAGTTGTGGTGCCATCACCAGCAGCATCGTTCGTCTTGGAAGCCGCTTGACGGATCAGAGCAACGCCAGTATTTTCTACGTGGTCTTCCAATTCAATTTCTTTAGCAATGGTCACACCGTCATTAATGATTTGTGGTGCGCCAAACTTTTTCTCTAGGACTACGTTACGACCTTTGGGACCGAGGGTAACAGCTACCGCTTCAGTCAAGATGTCCATGCCTTTTTCTAGGGCACGACGTGCGTTTTCGTTGTAAATGATGCGCTTTGCCATAATTGTCAAAGAATGTTTAGCAGAAAACTACAAAGAATACTATTTGTTTTTTGTCCTTTGCCAACAACTCATGACAAATGACTGATGACAAATGACTAAAAGATTATGAAACGACTGCCAGAATGTCCTTTTCAGAGAGCAGGACGTATTCGTCAGTTCCAAGTTTAATGTCGGTACCAGCGTATTTGGAGTAGAGAACTTTATCTCCAACCTTCACGTCCAACGCTTGACGAGCACCGTCATCTTTGATCTTGCCTTCACCGACGGCAACAACTTCGCCTACTTGGGGCTTTTCTTTTGCGTTGTCGGGTAAATACAGACCACCTGCGGTCTTTTCTTCAGCCGCGTTCACTTTGACGAATACGCGATCGCCTAGGGGTTTAACTGTAGAAACGCTTAAAGTTACAGCTGCCATACCAAATTCTCACCTCGTTAGCACTCTCAACTCCTGAGTGCTAATGTACCTAAAGGCGAAGTGCAATGGCAACATTTTCTTTTGTACGGGTTCCCGAACTTTGCTTGCCCAAACCCACGTAAGTACATATACTCTACTTTTCTGAGCTTTCAGGTTTTACTCCGTAAATGACGAATATGGATATATGGGCAACTTTGTTTGCAAAGCTGGGAAATTGATATAGAACAGTTATCAGGGAGCCGCCATTTGAGTAACACTACAGTGATCCAGTCCTGCCTTCAGCTACGAAAAACCACGCTTACACCAGCGAATAAAGCCCTAAGTATTTCTATAGAAGCTTTAGAACTGTCGAAAATTCCGAGGGACCTTTTAACTAGTTTTGTCCCAATAGTTTCTAACTGCTTCTGCGAACAAGCTCGTTTACCATTTTGGGAAGGCTTAAAAAAACGACTCAAACAATTAAGTCTTCACAAAAGGCAAGATGGCAATTTTAGTTGCATATTTGGAAATAAAATCAATTGCTTGCCAGTTTGCTGTTCTAGACTGATAATAAAGGATTACCCGGATGCTGTGCGGTATCGCCCAACAATCCCGGAAGCCATTGAGCGGATTATACAAGAGCACTTCTTAGGCAACAAGGTGGTAGAAGAATATGCATTGTGTTTTCCCATCCTTTGCCAAAAAGTTCCCTAGGTTGTCGTGAACAACTTATAGAAGCTTAACATCCAACAAGGATATGGCACAGTAGTAAACAGATGAAAGTGTGGGTTAATTGTAATTTGGGAGCATCTTGAGTCCAACACTTACTTGTTAACCTGAATAATTATTATTTAATCAGTGTTTTTTAACCCGCAGCTTTCAAAGCGATATATAATAACGCATTATAAATACTACTGCTCTACGTATCCTTACTGGACTTTTGCTGTTTGTAGAGAATTTCTTGAGAGTGAGACCCACTTTTAGGACTTTAGAAAGCAAACGCAAGTTAAGTAGGAAAAAGCACAACACCTCCTTAATCCACCAAAGAGGATATTGATTCAAGACCTTGATGGATCAAGCGCCATAAGTGCCACTGCTATGAAAGAACCCAGCATGAAAGATCACAAACGACTTCTACTTATTGATGATGATCCTAACCTCATCTTGCTGGTGAAGGATTACTTGGAATTCCGGGGTTATGATGTCAGCACCGCCGAAAATGGTCGAGAAGCACTGGACATTTTAGAGCAGGATATTCCAGACATGATCATTTGCGATGTGATGATGCCAGAAATGGACGGTTATACTTTTGTAGAACAAGTCCGGCAAACTGAACGCACCAGTTGGATTCCCGTTTTATTCCTTTCAGCTAAGGGACAAAGCTCAGACCGAGTAAAAGGTCTGAATAAAGGTGCTGATGTGTACATGGTCAAGCCTTTTGAGCCGGAAGAATTGGTCGCACAAGTAGAATCTTCTCTGAAGCAGACCATTCGCTGGAAAGAACACCAAGCAAAAGGAGGAGATAACGGTTCACGCATCCAAGTTCCCTTCGATGTACAGTTAACCCCAACAGAACTCAAAGTAGTGCAATTTGTGGCTAGGGGCTTAGCTAACCGCGAAATAGCTGAAGAATTAAATGTCAGCCAACGCACGGTAGAAAGCCATGTGTCCAATATGTTGGGCAAAACCAATCTCCACAATCGCACTGAACTAGCGCGGTGGGCAATTGAAAATCAAATGGCGTAAGCACAATGCTGTAGACGCCACAAAGCGGCAGATCGTACACTCAAGGGAACCCTCGGTTCGCGTAGCGTCTCCCTTGGGCGCAGCCGTGCCGGAAGGGATCAGCACACAGTTGCCTCAACGGTCAAAGGTCGCTGGTTTGGGTTGCTTCCCCCAGCAGGCTTTGGGGTATCCAGGAAAACCGGCAAGCTCAATGTTTACACAGAAAAAAAATTCCGCCTACGGAAGTTTCGTTCGTTGTAGACCCGCAACTGCTTTCCGTGAGGGTGGTAACTGGCATTTGGGTTGGGGTTTCTCCTCCCCGTTGAGTTCAACTAGTGTATCAATCTGTGCAGACGACTGCCGCGTATAGTTAAGCGACTTGTAGACGCGCAAAGAGCGCTTCCATAAGGGTAACGACTAGTTTTAGCGAGTGCTGAGTAGCTACAAGCGCCCAGCACTCGTTGCTTATTGGTAGAAACTCTACTTACCAACCTTGTTCTTCAGTAAGAAATGGGTGGGAAATTTCTAAATTCAGTTCATTAAGATACGTTAAGGCACTAGCAATCTGGAAAACTGTTCCTCGTAGCTCTAAATCAAAGCAGCCTCGTTGCGGCATATGACCATTCAGTTGGGCTGCTGCAATATTGACTGTGATGCCGCAATAAGATATCAGGCGTGAAATTACCGGTTGTTTGTGCAACTCCTTGGGAATATGAACAGTAATGTGAGTTGTAGTGCGTCGGTTGTCTCGAAAATCGATAGTAGATTTACCCTGTTGATTTGGAATGGCCATAATAGCTTTCCTTTGTAATTTTTAGATGCGGGTTTTATGTTACAACGAACTTTTCTCTGAATAAAAAAATCTTGACACTACTTTTTATTAAATGGATATCCTGTTATGGTCTTAAATTCCAGGTTCATCCTAATTGCCTACTACTCCCTCGAAATAAGGAAGTTTAATAAAATTTTACATAAGCAAATTTCAAAACGTATTAATGGTAGTTACAACTTGTTCAATCGCTGAACTCCCGCAACTTGTGACCATAGACGGCGTTTCACGCGACTTCGCTGTACGCTTAAACTTCCGTATCTATTTAGATTTGGAATTTAACTTTGAGAATAATATAATATTGAATATCATTATCACGTTATTGCTTCAATATACTTCGGCAAAAAGTTTCCAAGAGTTCTGTATTTTTTAATGGAAGTGATAAAACAGCGTAAAGTTGGTAACATTTCGTACCACTAGATATGAATTCATAAATATTTACACTTTAAAATTCAATATTTTACCTTAAATTAACCAAACGTTACTGTGTAATGAATTGAACAGTTGATATTCTTTTTAGAAGCTATAGCGGCGTAAAGAAATACATACACAAAGTTGTTGCAAAATCACGTTCCAAATCGCCAAAGACTTCACATAGTTTGCATTATGGTTTCAATAAATAAATAAATAGCTTGAAGTGTTGACTGAAAGTGAGGTTTCAGGATTTTTTATGTTGTTTTGCAATAAACATACACTGTCTAGACAACAGTACTTTTTGAGTGAATTTCTATTTATCTATCTACTAATGTTGTCATCTATTTATCTATGTAGCTTAGGCATTGCAGTGTAACAAAGGTTATCGACTGTGGTAAATTTCGCACTGCGACTAGCTCGTTACATAGCACAACTGGCATCGGCTGTTAGAGATATTTATCTTCAGAGGCTATTGCTAAACATCTGCTTGTTAATGAATCTATTTTAGTGATAAAGCTGTTGGCACATGGGTTCGTGTGAACTGTAATAAATCAAGCAACTTTTGAACTTTAACGGCTTTTTGATACTAGCAGTTATGACAAATAGCATCGGGAGATTAGCAATACTTCCCCATGAAATGGTAAGCGCAAAGCGCCTAGTATGCTGGTTTCCAAAGTTAAGTGTTAACACCTACCTTCGGTGCTTACCATCTTAACATTGCCTCAAATTTTCCTCACTCTTGGAGAAGATTCGGAACCTTTTTTAATCCGCGTTAAAGGTGGTATTTATGATTCAATTCCTCAGAGGTCATTTACGAATATTGATCTGGTTTACAGTTGGCTTGGTTTGTGTGCTTTTGTTGGCGCTAGGATTGCCGTTTATTCAGTTAGCAACGGCAACCAACCCCAATCATCAGAATTCTTCACATGCATACACCCCAAAAAACCCGAAGGGAACACCGTATTGGTCATCTGGGATAACTAGGGATTCAAACCATTTACCAGATTTGTAATGAGTTCCAGGTTTTAGTGCTTCCTATAGATTACGATTTCAATTTTTGACGATTCTAAATACATTTTCAAGGGAACCCCGATGATTTCCTGGTTTGAAAAGCGTGTACGAGCGATCGCATCGATCGCAAGCTGTTTGCTCTTTTTCACGACGTTCTTGATGCAACAGCCTGCCTTTGCTCAACAGGTCACTGGCAATGGTGTGAACGTCATTATCATGATTGGCGATGGAATGGGTTGGGAACCTGTACGTGCCGCTGCCGTTGCTAATAATGGTCCGTTTTACACCCGTGGAGAAGGTCGTGGTCTGAATTTACAGAAGCTCAAAGGCTATACTTATGCAACGACCTACGGTACGACCATCTTGGATGAGAAAACCGGCAAGTTTTCTACCGGTAACTCGGCATTGGATGGAAGCAACAATGTCACAGGTCAAAGTAATCTTCGTCCTGGGTTTTCCTTTAAGCCTCTACCGTTTAATACCGGTACCGACTTGACAGCAAGTGGATCGGGTGGCGCTACAGACCCCTCGTTAGGTAATCTTACAGGTTGGGAGGTAGAAAAAGGTGGTTCCAATCCTTGGACACCTGGGACACCACCGCCTTGTGACATTACAGTACCAGTCGGAAAATCTATAAATAATATTCCAAGTCGGTTCAACTGTCAAGCAGAATACATCAAGCTGAGTGTACCAGATTCCGCCAACACAGCCTTCACACTTTATACAGGAGTGAAGAGCTACAATAACGCGATGGTAGACATCTTTGAAAAGCCTGTGGAAACGATTCTGCAAACGGCGAGAAAGCAAGGTAAATCAACAGGTCTGTTGACCTCTGTTCCCATCAGCCACGCAACGCCTGGTTCAGCTGAAGCAGCTGTCAATCGCCGTTCCAAGTATGATGCTGACTATCCAACTTTGGATAATATTGTGCAGCAGTCTATTCGACCGGATTTTGGTGAAAACCCAGACCGACCTGACCTACAGGACATTTTCTTACCCACAGTGCTGTTGGGCGGTGGTCATCCCCTGGATCATGACAATACAGTTAATACACCAGGTCAACCCGGTTACAAAGAACCAGGTACTTGCAACTACGTCTACATCAGGGCATCCACTTATAAGGAATTGAGCGGTAAGACTTCTTTAAGTGATACACAAGCGTGCAAAGCCACTGCTGCATCGAATCCCAACAACCGCTACGGCTATCGTTTCTTAGAACGTGGTCCAAATGCGGCAAAGCTTCTCCTCAAGACTTCCAGAGAAATTGATCCTAACAAAGGTGAACGCCTGCTGGGACTCTACGGTGCCCGAGGACAGGAAGGCAACATTCCAGTAGCTGGTGCTGATGGTGATTACAGCATCACTGGTCTTGCCAACTTTGCCCGTCAGTCTTCTTTGTACTATCGTACCAACGATGCTTACAAGCGAGGCGATTTACCAGTTAATGATAGCGATCGCCCACTCCAGCCAGGTGAAACCAATGACGCTTTCATTGCGCGTGAAGTGAACGAAAATCCTACCTTAGCCGACATGACCCAAGCAGCACTAAATGTCCTAGGCAAAGACAAGGACGGTTTTTGGCTGATGGTCGAAGGCGGAGATGTCGATTGGGGAATTCATGACAACAACATCGATAACATCATTGGTACAGTGCTCGATTTCGACAAGGCTGTAGGCACTGTCATCAACTGGATTCAGCGTAACGGTGGTTGGCAAAAGAACGTCTTGATTGTTACAGCTGATCACGACCATTACCTGACTTTGTATCCTAACTTCCCTCAACTGCTGAGAACCAAGGGTGCTAAAGCGCTCACTTATGGCACCGAAACTGATTCAGCTTCCGTAGGTCATAGCTTTGGGTCAATTCCTGAGGACAAATACGGGTGGGGAAACCACACCCGTCGTCCAGTACCAGTTTATTATCAGGGCAGACCGTTCAAGCTGGACAAGTACATCGGTAAGGGATATAAAGCCTACGGATATGATGTTCCTGGCATTCCAGGTGGAGTAGATCAGGTTCACATTCACAAGGCAATGTATGAGGCAATCACGGGTGAAGAACCTCAGGATGCTTCATAGAAAGGGGTGATCGCAAATTTAACTTTATATCTTACACCTTTTAACCTGTTAATTCGTTGTAGGGACATTGCGTGAAGCAACGTCGCTACATTTTTCCTCGACAAAAACGGACAACCTTAGCATTTTGAGGCGGTTGATCTGTTTGATTGTTGAGAATATCGTCAATAACCGCCTCAAAATGCTCCAAGATCGTCGTTTTTAGTGAGGATTTTGTAGAAGGTTGTCCGTTTTTGTCCGGGTTCATCCCAACCCCTACAATTTGTCAAATAAGCATCAGATATTGCCATATGCTTTCGGTTAAGCAGCACTTGAATTGGTTTGAAATTGGCTTTGCTCGCTCCTGCACTTGTTGTAAGTTAGATATTGGGGAAACAAACCAGCCTCAGAAAAAAATTTGGCGATTATGGCTGGTACTGGCGTTGCTGATTAGTGTTCTGCCAGCAGAAATTGGTATTGGGTTATGGAGTCATAGTTTGTCGCTGCAAGCAGATGCTGGACACCTGATCTCGGATATTGGTGCATTGGGGCTAACTCTATTGGCAAGCTGGCTTGCTGGGCGTCCTGCTGCAAGTCGGGCGACCTTTGGACATGGGCGAGTTGAAATTCTGGCGGCGTTGATAAATGGTGTTGGATTGGTGGCGATCGCCGGGTTTATTGCCTGGGAAACATTCGAGCGATTTCAGCATCCAGAACCTGTCTTGAGTCTGCCCTTATTACTAGGAGCAGGACTGGGGTTAATTGTCAACAGCTTGAATTTAACACTGCTGCACAAACACAGCCTTAATGATTTAAATCTCCGGGCGGCGTTTCTGCATATCGTTGCCGATGCATTCAGTTCGGTGGGAATTCTAGTCGCAGCAGTGGTGATTTACTGGCTGAAATGGTGGTGGATCGATCCAATCATCAGCTTATTGATTGCCTGTTTTGCTGGTCTAAGCGCTATTCCCTTGATCTGGAGTAGCTTGGAAATTTTCCTAGAGTATGCCCCCCGCTCCATTAACCCTACTCATGTTGAAGCAGCATTGCAACGGTTTGCTGCAGTGCATCGGGTTGAAATGCTGCGGATTTGGGAAATTAGATCCGGTCAGATTGCTTTGTGCGCCCACTTATGTATCGATCCATTGGATGCCCAAAAGCGGGATCACTTGCAATGGGAGTTACAAACTCATTTGGTCGAAGCGTTTGGGATTCACGAATCGACGTTGCAATTATCTAGCCAAAGTGTGACAAACTTAGTTCCTTTGCATCCGTTACTCAACCGGAGCTTAGTTTCATATATTCATAAGCAATCGACTAAAATCACCTCATAAACTCTAGGTCTTTGAGTCTTGACTCCCTAAAACAATACGGTTGCTGTTAACAAAGTAGTAGGTTGACGTGAACAGCCCAAGGATGAAAATGACTTGGATTATTTGTGCCAAATACGTCAACCAACTTTGAGAACGTCCAGAAAAGCAAAGACACCTCTGGGCAATAAAGCATTTTCAAGGATAGCAACTCCAATAATTCTCTCTAACGGTACTGGCAAACTCCTCGCTTCTATGAGTTCTGGTATAGGTTCAGCTGCTAGTCGAGGCATAACAGTTGCTCCCAATCCTTGCTTAACCATACTGAGAATCGTCGAATCTTCTCTCACCTCGTAGTCAACTTTGAGAGTTTGACCAAATTTTAAAAGATGAGCGCTGACTGTCTTGTTGTGCTGAGGACTGCGGATATTCACAATCATCGGATACCCTGCTAACTGTTCCCAACTAAGCGACTCATTAGGAGCTATTGACTTGGGAGGTAGCAGCGCAACAAACTCATCTCGGAATAACTCCCGTGTGTCAAACTCTGTTGTCGTCGGTAACAAGGTGAAGCCAACGTCCGCGTGATTTTCTCGCAGTGCTTGTTCTACTTCTGCATAGCGATCATATTCGGTTATCACCACACTAATTTTTGGAAACTTCTCGCGAAAACGAGCAATGACCTCTGGTAGTACGTGAGTTGCAATGCTGCGAACACAAGCAACCCGAACCGAACCAGCCTGTAATCCTTTTTCCAGGTTGGCTTTTTCTTGAATCACCTCTAACAAATGTAAAATTTGACGCGCCTCCTGAATCACCTGCTCTCCAACTGGTGTTAAAGTTGCACCGTGGCGACTCCGAAAGAAGAGAATAACTCCTAGCTCTTCTTCAAGTGTGGCGATCGCATGACTGACAGTTGATTGAGATAACCCCATATGTAAAGCAGCCAAGCTGAAGTTAGCGTGGTCAGCAACAGCCACAAAAGCCCGCAACTGAGAGATTTTTAGCATACTGTCTTTGACTTCATTCATCAAGTCAAGCCACATTTTGATAAATGCAAAAGTCTTTACCCTTCATCCATCGATTTTATCGATACAAGGTATCTAATAAATACTTTGTTTTGTAATTTTGTAATGACTAAACTGTTTAGTGTTGGAGAAAAGAGAATTGAATTATCAAGAAGATGAATTCATTATTTACTTTAGTTTTTTGCTTTGTTATCTTGCTGTATAGCGTTATCAAAGGTTACTTTGTTGCCTATCCACTTTTACTTTCTCTCGTCATACTCCTTGTTAAATTCTCTTACCAAGGCTTTGCAGTCAAATCTTTAATCAAAATGGCTTTCACTAGTAGTCAAAAAGCTTTTCCAGTCATCAAAATTCTCTTATTAATTGGAGCAGTGACAGCCGTGTGGATGGCAGCAGGAACCATTCCTGCTTTAGTTTACTATGGAACTCAATTAATAAATCCTCAATATTTTATACTTTCAGCCTTTGTCCTCTGCAGTTTTATTTCTGTACTATTGGGCACCTCATTTGGCACAGTTAGTACTGTAGGAGTTGCCCTGATGATTATGGCAAAAGAAGGAGACATTAACCCTCATTTAGTTGCTGGAGCAATTATTGCAGGAGCCTATTTTGGAGATAGGTGTTCTCCTATGTCTTCTAGTGCGCATCTTGTGGCGAGCCTTACCAAAACCAAGCTACATAGAAACCTAAGAGCTATGATATCAACTGCTTGGTTGCCTTTAATGGCTTCTAGCTTGATTTATTTCATCCTTTCAATCAGCAATCCTGTTGAAATTAGAAATAGTGATTTAATTTCCGAAATTACTAAATTATTTAATATTAACCCACTCGTCTTACTTCCAGCTTTTGCGGTTACAGTGCTTTGTCTTTTGAACGTAGAAGTGAACGTAACATTGCTCGCCAGTCTTGGAATTGGATTCTTTTTAGGGATATTTTACCAAGGTGATTCTTTGTTTAAAATGATAAATTTTGCTTGGGTTGGCTTCAACTTAGAACAAAAAATGGACTTGAGTGAAGTTCTGACAGGAGGAGGCATCTTTTCGATGCTTAGAGTTTCACTAGTCGTCATTCTATCGACTTCTCTATCAGGAATTCTCATCGGAACAAACACATTCGCAAGTGTAGAAAATCTTCTCAAAAGAGCTTCTTCCAGAAGTCGTTTATTTTTCGGAACTACTACAGTTGGGTTAGCATCAGCCGCTTTTGGTTGCACTCAAACGCTGGCAATTCTCCTGACTCACCAGCTTGTAAAAGAAAAGTATGAGCAAGAGCGCCTAGATAATTATGAATTAGCAACTGATATCGAAAATACTGCTGTTGTACTATCACCTCTCATTCCTTGGAATATTGCTGGATTAGTACCAGCAACTTTATTGATGACTGATTCAGGATTTATCCCCTATGCCGTTTATTTATATCTCATTCCAATTTGGAATTGGGTTCGATATAAGTTAGCAGAATCTAAAATGCAAGATGAGTTTGAATAACTTTACTTTTGTCTCAATAATTGATTTTATGCACAACCAACAGTTCTTAATCCGAGATGCCAACGTCAGTGACATTTCTACTATCATGGAACTCCTTAAGCTGAAGGCTAAATTTGATGGCTGTCCTGATTTTCTAAAGGCTACACCTCAAAAGTTAGAAGAGACATTATTTTCTGAAAAGCCACTTGCCTTTGTTTTATTGGCTGAACTTGATAAGAATCCAATTGGATTTGCAAGCTATCACCAGATTTACTCCACCTTTCTTGCTCAACCAGGAATTTGGCTAGATGATTTATATATCAAAGCTGAATATCGCAGGCTTGGAGTTGGTGAAGCGTTGATAAAACGTTTATGTCAAATAACTCAGAAAATTGGAGGTGGAAGAATCGATTGGACTGTTGCAGTAAATAATACTCTCGCGATTCAGTTTTATGAAAAAATGGGCGCACAAATTATTCAACGAGTAAGATTATGTCGTTTGGATAGGGAGGCGATAAGCCAGAGGACTTCGGCGTGAGCGCTACAACGACCGGCTCAGCACAAGTCAGTCGAACGCTTGACGCTACGTGTACGCGAGGAAAAGCAGCGTTCTAACGTCCTAAGGAGCGATCGCTCAACCGCTATAGGCAGTTTAATAAATAATGAAACAGCTTTTGTAATCAGCAAACACGATGTCGGATTTATCTGAGTTACACAACCTGCTTTCAGATGAGGCGTTAACTTATTACGCCAGTGGTCAAGAACAAGAACGGTTATCAAGAGGTACTGGTCTGCTTGAGTTAGCCCGAACCCAAGAACTTCTGAGCCGCTACCTACCTCCTCCACCCGCTGTGATTTTCGATGTTGGCGGCGGTTCTGGTATCTATTCTTATTGGCTTGCTCAACAGGGCTATGAAGTTCATCTCATTGATGCGGTTCCTTTGCATATAGAACAAGCAAGAGCGTTTTTCTCAAGCTCAACCGGTTATCCTCTGGCTAGTTTGGCTGTTGGTGATGCTCGTCAACTTAATCGGGCGGATGATAGCGTTGATGCTGTTCTTTTACTTGGACCTTTATATCACTTGACTGAGCGCACACAGCGTTTGGCTGCTTTGCGTGAAGCTTATCGTATTTTAAAAACTGGAGGTCTTGTCTTCGCGGTTGGAATTTCTCGCTTTGCTTCAACCTTAGATGGATTACTTCAGGGATATTTGGATGATCCAGAGTTTGTGGGGATTGTTCAACGGGTTCTGGCTGATGGTCAACACCGCAACCCAAACAACCATCCTGGTTACTTTACAACAGCCTTCTTTCATCATCCTGAAGAACTTAAAGCAGAGGTTGAAGAAGCGGGTTTACATTATGAAAGAACGTTAGCGATCGAAGGACCGGGCTGGTTACTACAAAACTTCTCGGAACACTGGAATGAACTAGGTCGTCGTGAACGCCTTCTAGAAGCTGTTCGTTGGCTAGAAAGCGAACCCTCTACGTTGGGGATGAGCGCTCACATTATGACTGTTGCCCGCAAAAATGCGGTCTAAGTAGCTCAACCTAATTAAACGTAAAATGTCATTGCGAGCGGAACGTAGTGGAGAGAAGCAATCGCAAGAATCGTATTTTATATTTTTTTATGTTGACCTACTTAACACAACACTTCTATGCTGATTGGTAGCGAGATAACAATATTCCTCACCAGTGATCCCCAACTAAAAAGAAACCCAATTTAATCATAAATCGGGTTTCTAAATATCTAAAACTCAGCACTTTCCGGAGTCCTTGGAAACGGAATCACATCTCTAATGTTTCCCATCCCCGTCATAAATTGCACAAGTCGTTCAAAACCCAACCCAAAACCAGCATGGGGGACAGTTCCAAAGCGACGCAAATCCAGATACCACCACAAATCTTCTGGTTTCATTCCTTGAGCTTGTATGCGACGTTCTAGGACATCTAATCGTTCTTCTCTTTGAGAACCGCCGATAATTTCACCTATTTTTGGAGCCAGAATATCCATCGCAGAAACGGTTTTTTCATCCTCATCTAAGCGCATATAAAAGGCTTTGATTTGTGCTGGGTAATTGCTAACGATAACTGGCTTTTTGAACAGTTGTTCGCAAAGATAACGTTCGTGTTCTGACTGTAAATCCAAGCCCCAGTTGACAGGATATTCAAACTGAACATCAGCTTTCTCTAACAGTTTGACGGCTTCTGTGTAAGTTATGCGCTCAAATTTATTATTAATAATGTTGTCTGCCGTTGCCAATACAGTATTATCAATACGCTGATTGAAAAATTCCATGTCTTCCTGGCAAGTTTCTAGTACATATTTGAAAATATGTTTGAGAAACGCCTCGGCTAAATCCATATCTCCCTTGAGATCGCAAAAAGCCATCTCTGGTTCTACCATCCAAAATTCAGCTAAGTGGCGGGAGGTGTTAGAGTTTTCTGCACGGAAGGTAGGACCAAAAGTATAGACGTTCGTAAACGCCATCGCCATAACTTCGGCTTCAAGTTGACCGCTGACTGTTAAATATGTCGGTTTACTAAAAAAGTCTTTACTATAATCTATAGCTTGGGTTTGTGTGCGGGGAACATTTTTGAGATCCAAACTAGTTACACTGAAAAGTTCACCAGCACCTTCGCAGTCGTTAGCGGTGATGATGGGAGTGTGTACCCACAAAAACCCGCGTTCTTGGAAGAATTGATGAATGGCGGTAGCGCAGGCGTTTCTAACTCGGAAAACTGCACCAAAGGAATTGGTGCGCGATCGCAAATGTCCTATAGTTCGCAAAAACTCAAAGGAATGGCGTTTCTTTTGCAGCGGATATGTTTCGGGATCAGCTTCCCCAAAAACTTTTATCTTGTCTGTTTTCAACTCGATCCGCTGTCCTTTCCCAAGTGATCCCACCAACACTCCAGCTACTTCCACAGAAGCACCTGTATTGAGCTTTTTTAAAATATCATCGTAGTCTGGCAAATCCTCATTGAGTACCACTTGCAAACTCGCCAAACATGAGCCATCATTTACTTCTAGAAAAGAAAATCCTTTTAACTCTCGTTTTGTGCGAACCCAGCCTTGAACTGCTACAAATTCATCAGGTTCACCACTTCGCAATATTTCTGCAATCCGTCGATTTTCCATATCATCCAACAACAGACTTTAATAACCAGCCTATGATAACGCCCAAACCACCAAAGCGGATGGCTTGCCAAAAAGGTTCTTTGAGGCTATCCCAGGAAAATAATTGACTTTCTAAGTTAAGTTCAAGTTCTTCCAACTGTTGTTGAATTTGCTTTAACTCGGCTTTTACATTTGGTAATTTACTGTGGCGCGATCGTTGGAGACGTTGTTGCAATTCTCTTTGGCTGGCTTTGTCTGCTTGCACTTGATTGTACCGTTCCTTTAAAGCAACAAGCGCACGCTCCACTTTCAGAAGTTCTTGTTCAAATTCTTGATCTTGATTTTCTTTACCAAAAGGTGGCTCAGATGAATGTTTAGGCGGCTTCATGTACAAATTAGTACTTTTACGAAACACTCTTGAGGGAGGGAGGGAGTGACTTTGGGAAGTGTTTCTTCCATTTATAACGGGCGGTGTGCCGTCAGTGGGGCGCTTTTAAGAAACACAGGGAACGGTTATGAGCTTTGTAATTAATTCTGAGGCAGTCAAAATGGGCTAATAGAAAGTGATCCCGCGATCTCAGTTTTAACGGACTTCGGCTATTTTGACTGTACATTTATTTCCGGGTGGTTGTGCATAGAATGAAATAGCCCCAGACTCTTATGCACAACTTCAGTATTCAGCAATTATGTCTGATATCATGTCGAAATCAACCCAGCTACCTAAAGCTAGTCAACTGAATGAGTTTAGCAGCTTGGAACTAGCCCAAGCCCTGATGGAGAAGCTGAGCATCTCTCCTAACGATTGGCATCGTCTCAAGTCTAACCGCAATGTTCGCGCAAGTGAACAAGTAGCAGCAGCTGTTGTGTTTCTGCTTAAAGATCAACCACAAGAAGCTTTACTCAGACTCCAGCAAGCAACTGGTTGGTTGGATCGTTCTATTTCTGCTCCACCTTGTCCAAGTCACGGCGAGCAAAAGAAATAGGATCAGGTGACCTTTTTTGAATTCAAAATTTAAGGGAGGACTAGCCGTGCTGTGGGCATACGGCTTAGGTCATCCCCTTAGTGGTGGTCTTTAATTAGTGGCGCAATTCTACATCCCACTAATTGCCTTGTCTTTAATTCAGGACTTACGCAAGGGAAACGTAGTTGTGTCATTGCGACGAAAAGTGCGCAATCTCACAGTCAAGTTCATTCGTAACTCGTGCGTAAGTCCTATAATGCGTGAATCTTGAATTGATAATTTTGAATTTGTTAGCCGAGCCAGTGACGAGGATGAGCCAGATTTTGAAAGTTCACTTCCTCCTCTGGCTTATCCGTCTTCACCGTCGCAAAGCAAGCCGGTTTCGATTTTCTATTTGTTTACAAAGCCTCAACTCTGTACCTTTACTGTTCCATTGAACCTGGTCGAAGATTTGATGAAGAATAGACATACCACGACCATTTTCTGACTCATCGGGTGGTAAATATTCTGTGGGATCGATATCAACGTTGCTAGTACAACATGGTGTAAAACCGCTACCTTGGTCTGAGATGACCCACCAATACTGATTATCAATTAAGGAAAAGCGAACGATAACCCTTTTCCCCGGATCTAGATTGTTACCATGTTTGGCTGCGTTTACCAGAGCTTCTTGAAGTCCTAGGCGCAATTCTGCTTGTAATTTGCCCGGAATATCTGCCAAAAGCAAATCTAAAATCGGACAGAGGTACAAAGTTGAGGCAAAAGTAATTGTGCCCCAATTACGCCCTGTAGGACGAAGCGAGATAGTGATCACAATAGAAACCCCGTAGCTTTCAGAGTTAGCTAGACATCAGTTTGCTGTCACAGGCACCCTGATAGAATTTGAGGTGGTTATGTTGCCTTCAAACTTTCGTCTTCACAACTAAATTTTGAAAATGCTAGGGAGCATTAACTCTCCTTTTTGACATAGAGTCACTTACAGAAAAAGCGGCTTGTTTGCAACTGTTTAAACAGTAAGCAACTGATATGTTTTTTAGTGAAAAGAGTACGTTAATACTCTTTTACGCCAATTCGCATTTTAGACAGCTAGTTTCATATTTTCGGAGAGTTTTTGCAACGTCAATCTCTTTACACAAAAGGAATTATATATTTATCTTAATAGTATTATAGCATTCTTACGATGCGTTGGGCGACAAATTTTTATTTCACTTAAGTTGTAAATGAGTTAGTACCTTTGTCCAATTGTGATAGAACAAGAAATGCAGCAGCTTCCACATGAGCGGTTTGCCCAAAAAAATCAGCCGGTTGTACCCGTGTGAGACTATATACCCCGTTTTGACAAAGTAATTTGAGGTCACGAGCAAGGGTAGCGACTTTACAACTGACGTAAACAATACGTTGCGGTTTAGATTTGAGTAAAGTTTCAATTACAGTGCGATCGCATCCCTTACGTGGTGGATCAAGCAGAACAATGTCTGGCAAAATTTCTATCTCAGGAAGTAATTTCTCCACAGCCCCAGTCTGAAAAATGACATTTGAAATATCATTATGCTTTGCATTTAAAATTGCTTGTTCTACTGCCTCAGGTTGCAATTCTAACCCGATTGCTTTCTTAACTTGTTTGGCAAGTGGCAATGTCAACGTCCCAATCCCACAATAAGTATCAAGTAACACCTCAGAACCTTGTAAATTGAGTTCTGATTGAATGACCTGCAACAATGCTTCTGCTGTCTCCGTATTTACTTGGAAAAAAGTATCTGGTCGTACTTGGAATTCTAGTCCGGCAAATTTTTCTCTTAAGTAAGAACGCCCAGCAATGCAATGAGTTTCCCGTCCAAAAATGGCATTAGTACGATTTGGGTTGCGGTTCAAACAAACCCCCACTAACTGGGGATAACGCTTTAACCATTCCAGGGCTTGGTCTTGAATTCTGTCTAAATTCGAGTCCTTAACCACCAAAGTTAGTAATATTTCCCCTGTGCGGCGACCAATGCGTAAACTAAGATGACGTACAACACCTGTGTGGCGCTGTTCGTTGTAAGCTTGCCAACCTCGCTTTTGGATGTCCTGTTTAACTTCCAACAGCAAAGGATTTAATCTGGGATCTTGTACAGGACATTGGTTCAAGTTAATCAATTGGTGACTACCTTTTTGGTAGTAACCAGCTTGAACCGTAAGATTGGCAGATAATCCCACAGGATAAGTCGCTTTGTTACGGTAGCCCAAACATTCAGCAGTCGAAAGAACTGGATCTACTGGTGGTTGGACAAAACCGCCAATACGTTCCAAAGCCTGGATAACTTGATTTTGCTTTGCTAGCAACTGGTACGGATAATCAATATGCTGCCATTGACAACCACCACATTTATCAGCCACGATACAGCTAGGTCGGATGCGGTAGGGCGATGATTTGAGAAGTTGCTTGAGTTTAGCGTGAGCGTAGTTGGGTTTAACGTGTACCAACAAGACAACAGCGCGATCGCCTGGTACAGTGTCGCTTACAAATACGATCCTTTCTTCCCAACGCCCTACACCATCACCTGCATCATTCAAATCCACTATCTCAACGTCAATTAATTCACCTTGTTTCCAAGTTTTTTTAGTCATTAGTCATTCGTTATTGATCAATAGCCACCACTGCTTGCCAAGTGAAACCACCTTGGGGCATAGTTTCCACTTGGCAAGCAAGTCCGCAACAACTCTTGGTACCTAAGTGTCTTCCGCTGGTTTGGGATCACATTGTTTTCGTTGTCCTCTCTTCACTTGTGTCCTCAAGACTCGTTAAACTAGCAAATAATAATTAATTCATGTCATTGCAATAATCATGACTGTAGTAAGCCAAGTTATTCTCCAAGCCGACGACCAACTGCGTTATCCTAGCAGTGGTGAGCTCAACAATATCAAAGACTATTTGCAAACCGGCGAGCAACGGATACGAATTGTCTCAACCTTAGCCGAAAATGAAAAAAAGATAGTTCAAGAAGCTACTAAACAACTTTGGCAGAAGCGTCCCGACTTTATCGCACCTGGGGGCAATGCATACGGACAAAAACAACGTGCTTTATGTGTACGTGACTACGGTTGGTACTTGCGCCTAATCACTTACGGTATACTAGCTGGTGACAAACAACCAATTGAAGATATTGGTTTAATTGGTGTCAGGGAAATGTACAATTCCCTGGGCGTTCCCGTACCTGGAATGGTAGAAGCAATTAGCTGTCTGAAAAAAGCCTCCCTTAACTTACTGAATACAGAAGACGCGGCTGAAGCAGCCCCCTACTTTGACTACATCATTCAAGCGATGTCTTAAGACAAAGTTAGTGAGACTTCTTTGAGTGGATTTGCGGACTACAAATTTAGAATGCAGTCAACTACCCCTCAATGTCAATAATACCCATATACTGATCATACCCTCCCCACACTAGATAGTGGCTACGGCACAACTTGTGTCAAGTTACTAACAGGTTGTGGGGAAATTTTATTTGATAGTCAAGACTCATTTGTTACTATTTTTTATTTCCCTATTTCCCTATTTTCCCTGATATACAAAAAGCCGGCAGTCTTTTTGTGAAAGCTGTCGGCGTTTAGTGTGTTCCCTATTAATGACTCGGCTAGAGTTCAGTTATTAGTATTATGTCTATTCATTTATATAAAAAATAGGATCTCAATCATCAGCATCAGTGATTTTCATCACAAAATTATTTCTAATAAACTGCATTGAAAGATAAATACGCCAATTTTCATCTTTTTATAACTAAAAAATTCAGCTATAACCAGCATAGCCTTTTACCTAAGAAGGAGCCAGTTTCTGAAGAATCAGAAACAAGATTTGGATAAAGAAATTATTTGATACACATAGTAGATATTTCCGAAGCATTCCAAATGTGTAACTTGTGCTTCAGATAGGAAGCCAAGTTAGTACAGCGCGATAGTGAGGAAAAGATAAAAGCTAGATGAAATAAGGATTACAGCCTTACCTCATCTAGCTTTGCCTGACAGGATAGGTGCTTTTTTGCACTAGTACAATAACGAAAAAATGAAAATAAAGAATATTTCTCTTGTTAAATTTTTACTGATTTAAAATAGTAGCTCTGTTTCCACGTTTAACGTACACTAGTAGATTGGGGAGTTAGCCATGCTAAGAAATGGATTTTCCGTCTATTGGTAAATTTTATTAGAGGAACCTTCAACAGAGAAAGATTCCCCTAACATTTTTTTACAATTCCTTTTGTGAAAAGAACAGACTAAGCCACAAATTCAATCAATTGGGTACGTGGAACAATTGTGTTGAGTAGTAGTTATGACACTACACAAATCAAACTTTGTTAACTAATACAAGTATGATTGCCCATGAAAAAACTGATGATTTTAACAATTTCGAACTTGTTTGATCATCATTTGAGATACGCGTATTGTATATGGCAAACTCATTTATCACACTTGACTTAGTTAATATTAATCGTATGAAAGGATCTCTCTTCTTCAAATAGTGAAAACACTTATTTGATTTTTTGGAAACTTAAAGTGCTTATGAAAATTTGCGTGTTTATACAGTTGACCTAAAATCTATATCATGAATAGCGAGCAGCTAAACGTAAACATTTAGACAGAAAAAACAAGCCTTGCCGAAATAACTAGACTACGCCCAAATGTATGTGTGAAGGTCGTCAAGCGCCTTCTGGGTGCAAAACAAGACAACATTTGGCTCGTTTTTTTAGTCTTCCCCATTAGTAGCAATATTAATTTGTCACCTGTTGCAATCAACTTCAGCAAGAATAACGATTGCACCAGAACAAAGCACGCAGCATCTTACTTGAAAAAATAGAAAACCATTTGCGTGAATACCTACAGGGCACTTAAATCGCTAAAATAATGCTCTGTCCCCTTGCTGCATTATTACCATGATCCCCATTTCCGATGCTCCTTTTTCTCCTGAAGAAATCGCAGCTGTTGGTTTGAAGCTAGAAGAATATGAAGAAATTGTCAGGCGTCTGGGGCGTCATCCCAACAAAGCGGAACTGGGAATGTTTGGGGTGATGTGGTCAGAACACTGCTGTTACAAAAATTCCCGTCCGTTACTCAAACAGTTTCCTACGACAGGACCCCGCATTCTTGTTGGACCTGGCGAAAATGCTGGTGTTGTAGATTTGGGCGATGGTCTGCGACTTGCGTTTAAGATTGAGTCACACAACCATCCATCAGCGGTTGAACCTTTTCAAGGAGCTGCGACAGGAGTAGGAGGTATCTTAAGAGATATTTTTACAATGGGTGCGCGTCCCATTGCGGTATTAAATTCTCTGCGCTTTGGTTCTCTGGACGATGCGAAAACCCAAAGGCTTTTTAGTGGCGTTGTAGCTGGTATCTCCCATTACGGAAATTGCGTAGGTGTCCCCACTGTCGGCGGTGAAGTTTACTTTGATCCCGCTTATTCTGACAACCCTTTGGTGAATGTGATGGCGCTGGGATTGATGGAAACGCCAGAAATTGTTAAATCTGGGGCGTCTGGTATAGGTAACCCCGTGCTTTATGTTGGTTCTACAACCGGACGTGATGGTATGGGAGGTGCAAGTTTTGCCAGTGCAGAACTCAGCGATCAGTCTATGGATGATCGTCCAGCGGTACAAGTGGGCGATCCCTTTTTGGAGAAGTCGTTAATTGAAGCTTGTTTGGAAGCGTTTAAAACAGGTGCAGTCGTCGCCGCACAGGATATGGGGGCTGCTGGTATTACCTGTTCTACTTCAGAAATGGCTGCAAAAGGCGATGTGGGCATCGAATTCGATTTAGATAAAATTCCTGTACGGGAAGCAGGAATGGTTCCCTACGAATATTTGCTTTCGGAATCTCAAGAACGGATGTTGTTTGTTGCACACAAGGGACGCGAACAAGAGTTAATTGACATTTTCCATCGATGGGGACTGCATGCAGTTGTTGCAGGTTCTGTTATTGCTGAACCGATTGTCCGGATTTTATTCCAAGGTGAAGTTGCTGCAGAAATTCCTGCAACGGCGTTGGCAGAAAATACGCCCCTATATCACCGGGAATTGTTGGCCCAACCACCGGAATATGCACAAAAAGCTTGGGAATGGACTCCTGATTCTCTGCCTAAGAGTACATCTGCTGGTATAGAAATTCAAGGACGCTTGCAAAGTTGGAATGACATCCTGTTGACTTTGCTGGATACTCCTAGCATTGCGTCAAAACGTTGGGTATATCGTCAATATGACCATCAGGTGCAGAATAACACTGTTATGTTGCCAGGTGGTGCAGATGCTTCTGTGATTCGCTTGCGTCCACAGTTGGGCGAGGATGAGGAAATAGTCTCCAGTGTCAAAAGCGCTGTGGCGGCTACGGTTGATTGCAATCCCCGTTATGTTTATCTTGATCCCTATGAGGGAGCTAAGGCAGTTGTCGCAGAAGCCGCACGCAATCTCAGCTGTGTGGGTGCAGAACCTTTAGCGGTTACTGATAACCTGAATTTTGGTAGTCCAGAAAAACCTATTGGTTACTGGCAATTAGCAGAAGCTTGTCGCGGTTTGGCTGAAGGTTGTCGAGAAATGACAACTCCAGTAACTGGGGGAAATGTTTCTCTTTACAACGAAACTCTCGATTCTCAAGGTAAGCCACAACCAATCTATCCTACCCCTGTTGTGGGTATGGTAGGCTTAATCCCTGATTTGACCAAGATTTGTGGTCAAGCTTGGCAAGTGAATGGTGATCTGATTTATTTGTTGGGTGAACTTTCTTGCCACTCTACGCTGGGGGGTTCGGAATATTTAGCCACTATCCACAACACTGTTGCTGGAAAACCGCCACGAGTTGATTTTGAATTGGAACGCCAAGTACAACAAGTCTGTCGCGAGGGAATTCGCAAAGGTTGGGTACGTTCGGCTCATGATTGTGCTGAAGGTGGAGTCGCTGTTGCTCTGGCAGAATGTTGTATAACTGGCAAATTTGGTGCCCAGATCCAATTAGAGTTACCAGCACAGAACAACCAACGTTGGGATGAAATTCTTTTTGGTGAAGGTGGCGCACGAATTCTAGTTTCTATTGGAATAGAACAACAACAAACTTGGGAGAGTTTTTTAACAGAACAACTAGGTCATCATTGGCAAAAACTTGGTAAAGTTGAAAATTATGACATAGGTTTGCGAATCTTAACAATTGAAAATAACACTTTAATAAAAGTTACAATAGAAGAAATGAGCGATCGCTATCTAAACGCAATTCAAACCCGTTTGACCATTCATAACACGACTTCTAGTTCATAGATAGCATTTCCTTACTCAATACACTGGCGTTGATAGGCATAATTGCGGTACTGTGTTAATGGATGGTTAAGAATTATTAAAATTTTCTGCAACTATCCTTATAAATATTGTTTGTGACTTGACATCCTCATCAGGAGCACAGCTGCCATGATTCCTCACCAACCCGACTCTTTGGATGACTCTCAATTGCCTTATAACTCAGTCAATGACCATGAAAATCGTCCAGATAAGCCAGAAGAAGCTTGCGGTGTTTTTGGTATCTACGCACCAGGAGAAGACGTTGCCAAACTAACATACTTTGGATTGTACGCCCTCCAGCACCGGGGTCAAGAATCGGCTGGTATTGCCACATTTGAGGGTGAACAAGTCAAGTTACACAAAGACATGGGGTTGGTGTCCCAAGTCTTTAATGAATCTACCCTGCAAAATTTATCTGGAACTATCGCTGTTGGTCACACTCGTTATTCAACCACGGGTTCTAGCCGCAAAGTGAACGCTCAACCTGCTGTTGTGGAAACTCGCTTGGGTTCTGTAGCGCTTGCACATAATGGGAATTTAGTCAATACTGTGCCGCTACGGGAGGAGTTGTTGAACAACAACTGCAACTTAGTTAGCAGCACTGACTCAGAAATGATTGCTTTTGCTATTGCTGAAGAAATCAACGCTGGTGCTGATTGGCAAGAGGGCTGCATGCGCGCTTTTCACCGCTGTCAAGGAGCTTTTAGCTTAGTGATTGGTACATCACAAGGTATAATGGGCGTTCGCGACCCCAATGGCATTCGTCCCCTTGTGATTGGTACCTTGGGTGAGAATCCAGTTCGCTATGTTCTGTCCTCTGAAACTTGTGGTTTAGACATCATTGGTGCGCAATACTTGCGAGATGTCCAACCAGGTGAAATGGTTTGGATTACGGAAGTTGGTTTAACTTCCTTTCAATGGAGTCAAAAATCCAAGACAAAGCTGTGCATTTTTGAGATGATTTACTTTGCTCGTCCTGATAGCGTGATGCACAACGAGAGTTTGTACACCTATCGGATGCGTATAGGACGGCGACTGGCTAAAGAATCTCCGGCTAATGCTGATTTGGTGATTGGTGTCCCTGATTCTGGAATTCCCGCTGCTATAGGCTATTCTCAAGCTTCTGGCATTCCTTATGCGGAAGGATTGATTAAGAATCGTTACGTCGGGCGTACCTTTATTCAGCCGACACAGAGTATGCGAGAATCGGGTATCCGCATGAAACTCAACCCCCTCAAAGATGTGTTATTTGGTAAACGAGTCATCATTGTAGATGATTCCATTGTGCGGGGAACTACTAGCCGTAAGTTGGTCAAAGCTTTACGAGAAGCAGGTGCGTTAGAAGTGCATATGCGAATTTCCTCTCCACCAGTGACTCACCCCTGCTTTTATGGTATTGATACTGATACCCAAGACCAACTCATTGCTGCTACTACCTCAGTAGAAGATATTGCTAAGCTACTAGAAGTTGATAGTCTGGCCTATCTCACCAGGCAAGGAATGCTCTGGTCAACACGAGAAGATCCAGAAAGCTTTTGTTGTGCTTGCTTCACTGGAGACTACCCAGTTTCTGTTCCCGAACAAGTGAAGCGTTCTAAATTGATGTTGGAGAAAGTATCTGTTTAGAGATTTTAGATTTTGGATTGATTGACATACTCCCCTACCATAATTTTTGATTTGGTCGGGGATTCTAATAGCTCTGAGTTTTTCAACACTACGGGTAGCTAAATCAATTTTTGTAACAAAATAACCACAAACTACCAAACATTTCTGTCTTTGACTTTAGAGGTTCAAGGCTAACCACTCATGGGTAGTCGCCCCAAAAAAAGTTGAGGTGGGAAAAGCATGGCTCGAAGAATAATCCAGTTATATATTTTAGCTCTTACTGCACTAATTGCTACGTTCTTTCCCGGAGGTGGAGTTCTCGCAGTAGAAACCTACTCCGAAAAACATGGCATATTGGCTAACATTGCATTTCAGTACGCAGCGCTAGGAAAATCTCAGCAAGCTGTCAAGATTTTAAACCAAGTTCTGCCTTTGGCACAAGCGAACCCCAATCAGTGCTTCAAAGCCAACCCCTTAGTGAAAGTGGCTCTTGGCTATATCTTAGTTGGACAGGAAGCTAAGGGGAAGCAACTTCTGGCACAAGCCATCCAGATTGCCGCCACCCAAACGGCAACAGGCTGTAGCGGTAGCGGAACTTCTCCAGAGGAATCTGTGCTAAACCGAGCAAAGGAATACGCAGAGGCTGGGTACTACGACTTTGCTCACCAGATCATTACAGCAGTAAACAATCCTGTATTCACTCCTATAGCGCTGGCAGATCTTGCGGGTTATTATGCAAAAGCCTCAGAGGCTCAGCAGGCAACGAAAGTACTAAACCAAGCGATCGCGATTGCCCAACGCAATAACGATGCCTTTTATAAAAATATAACCCTGATTGCAATTGCTGAACATCTAACTCAAGCTGGACAAAAGGAACAAGTGCCGCAAGTGCTAGAGCGTGCGCTTGAGGCACAATCAGGCAAAGATGCCCCAATGAAAGTCGATCAGATGCTAAGAATTGCTAAACAATTTGCACAAGTTGGACAAGTTAGTCAAGCGCTCAAGCTTTTAGATCAATCCTTGCCCTTGATATCAACGCTTCCAGACAAGCCCTTTCCTGTTGAGAAACCCAGCAAACTGGTTGAAGCAGCAATCCAGTATGGAGCACTGCAGCAGAAAAATAAGGCTCTCGATACTCTAGCCAAAGCCCGAACAGTGGCGCAGGCAATGGGTGAATCTCAAACCAAAGGTTATGCATTAAATCGGGTAGTTGGAGGTTACGCAGAAATAGGAAACTTTGACCAGGCACAGCAAATAGCCCAATCAATCAAGAATGTCAATGAGAGGGAACAGGCGTTCCGTGGAATTGCGATCGCCTATGCCAAAGCTGGATACGCTGAGCAAGCGCTTCAACTGGCAAAATCAATTAGAAACCCCAAAGTCACCTTAACAAACATTGTCAGCCACTATCTAAAGACCGGAAAATGCGACCAAGCGTTTAAGATAGTTCAACAGTGGAATCTGAAAATGCTGCCAGAGGTGGCATTAGGTTACCTTGAGGCAGATCAACCTGAACGTGCGCTGGAAATCGCTAAGTCCATCGAATCTCCGCCTTATGCTGTTGTACAACATAAGGACTGGAGATTAAGCCTGATCGCTGGTGGGTTTGCAAAACAAGGAAAATTTGACCAAGGGCTTCAGGTTGCTCAAGTTATTACAGACAAAAGTTACAAAGCTCAAGCCTTGACGGCAATCGCACAAGAATATCTGGTAAGAGAACGAGAGAACAAAGGATTTCTCGGAAACATCTTTTCCGAACTGAGCAATCGCTTCAATTCTCTATTCGCTTCCTCAAATAAAGACAAAGCCTCTGAAATTCTAGATCAAGCGCTTCAAGTTGCTGAGTCAATGGCACCAAAACGTTCGCCACAATGAATAAGTTCCAACTGCAACTTATCGGGTTCAAAGTTCTTAAGGCAGACACAAACCCTGATTATGCCGTTACCTGTGGGTGTCAATTTTCAAAACTCACATCATGCACGAAGGAACTGTGAGTCATGAGTGTGATAAAAATTCAATTTTTGGTAATAATGGATCAGAAACAATACCCACGCCACTAAAACCCCAGCGTTTGAGCAAAGGTCCTATTTGAGAGCCAGCAACAGATTCTACAGCAAAGCGGTTTGCCAGTTCCCCAGCATGAGTGTTGAGGTAGCTGAGGGCATCAAAATTTTCCCGAAACAACAGTAAATAACCATTAGCTTTACGGTCGGAACGAGCGGTAAGATAATCACCGTTAGCTTTCGACCGTACCAGATAATAAACTTCAGAAAACATAGTTATCAGTCATTAGTCACTAGTCATTAGTCATACCAATAACTAATGACGAAGGACGCTCAATATGAGTGTACCATTCCTTTGATTTAAAATGATTTAATTGAGATTTTCTAAACGAATGCGAGGATCACTCACCTTCAGTAACAAATCCGCGATCAAATTACCAACACTGAGCAATACAGCGCTCATAACCAAACTTGCCATCACCAAATATAAATCTTGAGCCTGCACCGCTTGTAAAGTCAATCTTCCTAAACCAGGCCAATTGAAGAAAAATTCTGCAATAAATGCACCACCCAATAAACCTGCTAACTCGAAACCTAACAAAGTAATCAAAGGGTTGATTGCATTGCGCAAAGCATGAACATAAACAACGCGGTTTTCTGGCAATCCTTTGGCACGAGCCGTTTGAATATAATCTTGACGTAGCACATCCAATAATTCACCACGAGTAATACGCTGTAAGCCAGCAAAGCTGGTGACACTCAAAGCAATCGTGGGTAAAATCATGTGCCAGCCAATATCTAGGATTTGACCAAACCAATTGAGTTCATTGTGATTAATGCTAGTCATGTCACCCACTGGAAAAATGGGTGAGAGGTTTTGGGCTAAAATCAGCAATAATAAAGCGGTGATGAAACTGGGAAACCCTTGTCCTGCATAGCTAATTATCTGCAAAATGCGGTCAACCAACTGATTTTGTTTCACAGCCGCGACTATACCCAAGGGGATGGCGATCGCCCAGGTTACAATCAAAGAAGCCACTGCCAACAACAAAGTGGCAGGTACCCGTTCCCACAACAGCGACCCCACTGAGCGCTGGTAAACAAAGCTTGTGCCAAAATCTCCCTGTGTTATGATTCGCCACACCCAAAGTCCAAATTGCTCTGGCCAAGATTTATCCAGACCAAACTGTCGTCTAAGTTCCTCAATTCTTTCTGGAGAAATCTTTGGGTTTTGCCGTAGCGTATCTACATAGTCTCCTGGAGCAAGTTGAATAATGATAAACGACAACGCCGACGCTAAGAACAAAGTCAACAGCGCCTGCAATAGTCGCTTGGTGACATAAATAAAACTTTCGCTCGTGACTAACCTTAAAAGCCAGTCACGGCTTGCATCCAAGGAAATTCGTGTAGTAGTCATTAGTCAATAGTCAAGAGTCATTAGTCAAGAGGAGCGAGCGCTTGATGAGGGTTTCCCGACAGAGGCGACTGGCGTTCATTAGTCAAGAGTCAAAAAAATTTTGGAATCTAGACTATTAACTTAGCAGTACATTAAGGCGGGAGTCATCTGCTCGTTAGAAGGACACAAAAACTTTATCAGTTACCAGTTAACAGTTAGCAGTTATCAGTGTCGTGCCCCCCTTGTTCACTGTTCACCCTATGGCTAACGCCACGCCTTACGGCTATCGGGTATGCGCAAAGCCCACGCCTGAGGGCGTAAGCGCAAGCGCACGCTAAGAGCGAACGCGCAGCGTGCGCTTTGCGCTTACGCCAGATGCCTCTGTCGGGAAACCCTCATCAAGCACTGGACTCACTGTTCACTGTTCACTGTTCACTGTTCACTGTATAGCTCCCAATTGAGCCTCCTGCCGAATTGTACTAGTATTCTACAAGGGTGAGGATGGGCACATCTGGCAGATGTTTTCGTCCTTGTAAATCATGTAGCTCGATGATAAACCCAAAACCTTCAAGTTTGCAGCCAATTTTTTGGACTAATTTTGCCGTTGCACTTGCTGTTCCACCCGTTGCGAGCAAGTCGTCTATAATCAAAACTCGGCTTCCTGCGTGCAAAGCGTCTTGGTGGACTTCCAAACAATCAGTACCGTACTCCAGTGCGTACTCTATTGAGTGGACTGCTGCTGGTAATTTACCACGTTTACGAACAGGAATAAAACCAATTCCTAACTGATAAGCAAGCGGTGCGCCAACAATAAAGCCCCGTGACTCTATTCCCACTATGTATTCTGCCGTCAATCCAGCATCTTTTATTTTTTGTACAAACAGGTCAACCGTGTAGCGCAATCCCTCTGGATCGCGCAGCAGCGTAGTAATATCGCGAAATAAAATTCCCGGTTTAGGAAAATCTGGAATGTCACGAATCAGAGACTTTAAATTCATAAAATAGAGAAAAGTTTTAGTTCCAGCAGTACAAGCTACAACCACTATCGCCCGATTGCAAGCTCTCGGTTCAACAGGAGGTATATACCGGAAAAATCGTACACTAAAATGTCATAGGCTTGGTATGAGACCTCAAAAAAGTCTATCCATTGACGATTATTGGAATCTACACCAAGCTAGGGATATAAGGATATAACCAGTGAGCTAAGAGAACTTAAAATTTTTAAACTTTAATGAAAAGCAATGCGGAAACCTTTGTGTCAAAACAGTAAGTAATGTATGTATAAGGCAAACTTGCCAATAATGCTATCAGTCTGATTTATTGACTGGTAATCTATTTTAAATTAGTTTTACTCAGTTTGTTGCAACCGTTAATGGTATCTATAATGAATATTTCTGCTAGTATCACACCAATTAACAGTCCAACTCCCCAGTCTGTGCCGATGATTCTGGACTCTTTACCCCAACCAGTAGTTGAAGGACAAGGATGTCCCCGTAGAGCTAGGTTGCAAATAGATCTTATACTACTGGCAATTGAAGCGCTAGAGCTTGGTGGCTCTGAAGCTATCTTGGCATTTGCTGAAGAGTTGGATCTTAAAGGAATTGTTAAAAACCGGGTCAATTTATGGCAAATGCGTAGTACCAACCCCATGCGACGAGCACATATCCGCCGTCCTCTGTCTATCATGGAAGCAAAAGCTTTAGTGGTTATTGGTTGCTACATTGCGCGACGCTTAACTGTTGTTATTCGCCAGTTGCTGGCGATACATCAACAAATGGTTGAAAAACAGCTTCCACTGGAACAGAATTTACGTCTATCTAACTACCTAGAGCGCTTTAGAAGCCACTTTAAGAGCCGAATGAATTCTCGACGTTCTGGTGTTTTAGCGTTACATTCCGAGGAAAAATTAAATGAGCTAGCTATAACTTTGTTGGAACAATTATTATTTTGTACTGGTACAGCTGGAATGCAGCGGTTCTGGATTAGTCTTTTTGACGGTGAGGTGGAATGAATATTCAACGTAAGTATAGTTTACCGAATTGCACACTACTGCTGGAGGGTTTAAGTGATGCCTCAAGGGCAGCGCATTTTCAGGAACTGCGGCCAGAATTATCTATATTGGTAAATGCAGAATGCTATATATCTGGCTACACTAGACCACTGAGTGGAGGGCGAGAATTTTTTGAAAGTTTGCTTAGGGGAGTCAGTGCATATGCTCAAGAATTTTTGAGTAGTGTGCCACATACCGAAGCGCATAACACTGAGTCAGAGTTAGTGCAGTTCCAGAAAATGGGCAATAACCAACATAGATTAATTGTGCATTCTGATGCAGCAGCAGATGGAATAGAGTCTTACTCCAACAATGGAAACCAGCGAATACAAGTCGATTTGAACACGGTGCAGTTCTTCGATTTAGTCGAAGCGATAGACCAGTTTTTCGCAGACAGTCAAACTTTACCAGAATTAACATTACAATTACAACCAGTTGCCAGACGTCATGGCGGTGTCAGTCAAGCTGTGATCAAGCAGGCAGTGCCTGCGAGTGTGGGAGTGACGAGTTTGGCAGCAGCCGCTGTTGCTTTTACGATGATTCCAGCCCCCGAAGTTCGTGCGCCCCAAGCGAACACACAGCAAATTTTCAATCAAACTACTAATCTCAATAGTCCTACAACGGCGTCTGTTACTCCTACACCGACTTCCAATGAACAGATAGCCGCAAATCCTACATTCACGCCCACAACAGCTTCTTCCTCTGTAGTGCTAAATCCTACTGCAGCAACTCCCACACCAGGTGCACCACCTGTTACCAAGGATTTAGAAGTACTTTTAAATACATCTGGAGAAATCACAGATGCATCTCAACTGCGTGTTTTGAACCGTGAATTATATAACAAAATTAATCCAAGTTGGGACAAACGCTCAGGACTAGGTCAGGATTTGGTCTATCGTGTGGGAGTGGGTGCAGATGGTGCAATTGTTGGATATAAAGCAGTCAATAAGCAAGCAAATGATGCTGTAGAGAAAACTCCTTTAGCAAGCTTACTTAACAATCCGGCAAATCGCACTTCTGCTACAAATGAAGCGATCGCCCAATATAGAGTGGTGTTTACGACAACAGGTGTGCTACAGGTTAGCCCTTGGCGGGGATACACCAAAACACCAGATGTTGTTGGTACAAAAATTACAGATCCCAACACAATTAAGGATTTGAACCAAAAGCTTTCTAACACTATCCGCCAAAATTGGAATACTTCTTCCACTTTTGCAAAAGATTTGAGATATCGGGTAGCAGTTAATAAAGATGGCGTTATTGCTGACTACGAACCACTCAACCAACCAGCCGTTGACTCTTATCGGGCAACACCCCTTCCTAAGATGTTTCAAGATGTCTACGGCTCAAACTTGGCTCCTCCAAACAAGAAAGAACCTCTTGCACACTACCAAGTGCTGTTTAAGCCTAACGGTAGCCTGGAGGTTCTTCCCTGGCGAGGATATCGGTAGATTGTTAGGAGTCAGGCTCCAAAAATTAGTGAATTCTCTGTTCTGACTCCTTTTACTTGGTAATTTTGCCCATGTATTTTCCCCATAATTCAGCAGCTTGAGCGCTACTGCCAGATGTGGGGGCATTGTTGTCGTTTCCCAACCAAATACCAGTCACCAGCCGCCGACTAGGAATAAAGCCAATAAACCACAAGTCAACGTTTTTATCTGTTGTACCAGTTTTACCTGCTTCTCCCAGTCCTAGTTGTGCACTGCGACCAGTACCATTTGTGATTACACCGCGCAGAAGACGAATCATTGTATCGGCAATGTTAGGTTGTAGCACTCGTTTGTTGGCGTCCGGATTTTGGTCATAGGAGTACATCACACGGCAAGTTTTCAGATCCTTTGGATCGCGGCAATCACTGCTATCTAGAATCCGGCTAATTGCATGAGGGCGATTCCACACACCCCCATTACCAATAGCGCCAAATGCACCTGTCATTTCCATGACATTCACGACACTTTGACCTAATACTAAGCCAGGAACTGGATCTAGGTCTGACTTCACCCCTAATCGTTGCGCCGTTTTCACGATATTATCTAGCCCTACATCTCTGGCAATCCTCAACGCAATTGGATTTTCAGATAATGCTAGCCCTGTAGCGAGATCCAAGCTACCTGCGCTTGTACGACATGGTTTGTAAGTAAAGCCTTTCCAACGAAAAGGGGAGCACGAATATGAATTTCCCGGTGAAATGCCTTGCTCAATAGCAGTTGTGTAAGTAAAGATTTTGAAGGTGGAACCTGGTTGTCTTTTTGCTTGAACCGCACGATTGAACTGGCTTGATTTATAATCCTTGCCTCCAATCATTGCCAGGATACTTCCATCGCTGGAATCAAGGGTCAGCATTGCTCCTTGAGAAAAACCAAAAGAGGGCCCTGCGTTGCTAATATGTTTACTCAGTGCTTCTTCTGCTTGTTTTTGAATTGCTGGATCGAGCCGAGTTTCAATAATAAAATTTCCTTCTGTTGCCAGTTCTTTTCCTAGAATGGTTTCTAGTTCTTGAAAGACATAACTATAAAAATAAGGAGCAGTTGTTTTTGCCTGCCGTTCGCAGACTTTAGGGCTGATTTCAATGGGCGATCGCCTAGCTCGGTTATACTCATCTGGTTTAATTTTGCCTATCTCTAGCATCCGCTTGAGGACTCGATTGCGGTACTCGATGGTTCTGAACTTATTCGGGCTATCTGCTCCACAAAAATTAAATGCGTTGGGACCAGGTAAAATTGCCACCAAAGTCGCCGCCTCTGAGAGGGTTAACTCTTTTGCTGACTTGTCAAAGTAATAGCGAGAAGCATCCTCGAAACCGGAGGTATCTGCTCCTAAGAAAACCCGATTTAAATAAGTAAGTAAGATGAAATCTTTACTGTAATATGTTTCTAGTTTCAGAGCGACAACCGCTTCTCTAAATTTACGACCAAGAGAATCTTGCCTGCCAACATAATCGCGGAACAAACTCCTCGCAACTTGTTGGGTGACTGTACTAGCTCCTTGCTGGATATCACCACTCTGGCTATTTATGAATACGGCTCGCAAAATTCCTAGCGGATCAACTCCAAAATGCCAATAATAACGGGTATCTTCAGAAGCAACGACTGCGGTGGGTAAGTAAGGACCAAAGTCCTGCAACCGCTTCATATCTATATGAGAAGTCGTCCGAGGCTCGCGTAACTTGGTGACTCCATCACGAGCGTAAACAACCACTGGTGCTCGCGTTGCTCCAGGTAAAGGTTTTACAGAAAATTTCAGCGATTCAACGCCAATAACCAGAGCCATGAGGGCGGTGGCTCCACCCACTCCATAAGCTGCCCAAGTTGCTGCTCTGACATACCAAGGGGGTGGATCAACGTATTGCACTCTGACTGAGGCGGCGAGTTCTGGAGGTCCGAGGGTGAGAACATCGCCGTGACGTAACTCTAAAGAATTGACGCGACGTTTACCCCGATAAATGCCATTTGTGGAGTTTTCATCTTTAATAACAAAAACAGATTCTCTTTGGGCAGAATCCCGTGAAAGAGACAGGTGAATTTGGCTGACAACTGGGTTACGGACAACAATATCGCAGGATTTGGAACTGCGACCTAGCATGTAGCGATCGCCCAACAACGGATACACCTCCGCCTTATCCGCCCCTGAATCCTGCACCAAAAGTTCTGGTACCTTGGCGTTTGGTTTGAGTGCTAGTTTCGAGAAATCGACTCTGGCTTGAATTGTTTGTACTGCTTGAGTTATTTGACCAAGCAAAGTTTGTGGCTTTTGAGGCGGTTGGGGGGAACTCATCGGCTATTTACACCACATTTATTGGTAAGGAATCGGGCGCATTGCAACCTCGATGCTAGTATTCCACCATTGTAATCATAAGCCTACGAAGACGTTGGTGGTATGGAATTGTTCCCGACTCAATTTGACACTTCAAAAATATATATAAATAATAATTAGACTTATCTTGTTAATTTTGCCACATCATATCTTGTCATGATTTTTCTTATTACTAAGTCAATGCTTGTTTTGTCTACCTTTACTTTCTTAACATTTTGTGAAGTTGAGACTTCCAATGCGGTATTTTTTCCCTGACTACTTTATGAAAGTAAACAGATAAACCCTACATTGTTAACATATAAGAATTTTAAAAGCAACAATACATATCTTCTTTTAGGATGATTTCTTAAAAGCTCATCTTTTGGTTTAATGAGCGGAAGTACTCCGTTGAGGTGTTGAGGTGAAGTAATATGAACGGAAAATTTTTGACCTTTATCGGTGCAGCACTAGCTCTAGCGTTAACCAGCAATGTTGCTGTTGCCCAGTCAGCCAAATACCTAATAGGTCAATCTAGCGGAGATCCATCCTCTAGATCATCGGGGGAACTCAAACTTTCACCAAGGGTAGATAAGAAAAAGTTTTGTGAGAATTACCCTCTTAATTCCCGGTGTCAAGGAAGCTCAGCATCTACATCAAGCCCTTCGGATGGCAGTACTGAAACACGAAAGAAACCTTCTGACAGCGGCAACCCTGGTGGTACAGGAACACCAGGTACTGCACCTTCTGATCCTGGCACCAGAGGCAATCCCAGCGGCAGCACTGAAGCTGCGCCGCCTCCTGCTGGTAATCCTAGCCTCCCCAGTGGAGATACTAAAACGACTCCTCCTGGTGGTACAGGCGACATGCCAGCGACTCCTCCTGGTGGAACAACAGGTGCTCCTGACAGCAACACCCCTGGTGGCACAGCTGTACCAGGTACTGGACCTGCTGACCCAGGCACTACAGGTAATCCCAATGGTACGACTGAAATTGCCCCGCCTCCTACTGGTAACCCTGCTAACCCTGGTAGCACCACTGATCCCAGCGCTCCAACTTCCCCTGGCTCTCCAGGTTCAAGTAGGTAAAAATAGCCCAGCACAGATGGAGTCAAGAAGCAGTCTTAGGTTTGCCTAACTGTTGTTTGTGAAAAAATCTATGCCCTCAGGTAAAAGTCTGGGGTCAAAAAATAAAAAGTCCGTCATACGGACTTTTTATTTTTTATTTGACTTTTTATCGTCATCTACGATGTGAAGCGGGTGTTTTTTGAAAGGTAGCAATCAGTAAGCAAATAATACCGATATTAATAAAGACATCTGCCAAGTTAAAAACTGGAAAGTTAATGAGTCGAAAATCCAGAAAATCAACTACGTAGCCATGAACAAATCGGTCAATGCCGTTACCGATCGCTCCGCCTAAAATAAAACCATAGCCTAGTTGATCCCAAAAATTCAACACTGCAAACCATGCCAGTGCTATCAATGCTAAACTCACTCCTAAAGATAGCCAGCGTAACCACTCTACTTTCCCTGTTAACAAACTAAAGGCTGCACCAGTGTTGGTAACGTAGGTGAGGTGAAATATCCCTGGTAACAGGGCTTGTGTCTGTCCTGAGTTAAAGGTTTGCACCACCCAGTATTTTGTCAGTTGGTCTAAGACAAAAGCTAAAAAGGCAGCAATCCAAAAGAGGAGATTTTTTACACTCATGGTGAATTTGTCATTTGTCATTTGTCATTTGTCATTTGTCAACAGTCATTAGTCAAACAACTCTAGACCCTTACGGGTTCGCCCTATGGCTAACGCCACGCCTTACGGTGAGTCCAGCGCTATGCAGGAGGGTTTCCGGACAGAGGCATGTGGCGTCCGCGCTGGCGAACTATTAACTGTTGACTCTGGACTCATGACTAGTAAAACATCAGGTGGCGGAGCACGTATGCTATTACGACGACAGCACAAGCTACAGCTAGTTGTCCAGGGAGTGCAAACCAGGAGTATCTAAGCATAGCTTGCATCAAAGACAGAGTTTCTGTTCCTTGCCATTGCAAAACATAGCTGAGTATCAAATAAGTAATACCGCAGAAGTGGACAATTAACAAGCCACAAAAGCAACTAAAGGCAAGAGTTTCTAATCGAGGTCTAGCTTTAAAAGCAAAAAACCCACAAATCCACGCTCCAGGGATAAAACCGAGCAAATAACCAAACTGGGATACTTTAACATAACCAATGCCACCACCATCAGCAAATACTGGTAATAATGTTAACCCCATTACTAGATACGCAATTTGCGAGAGCGCACCAGCATTCTTGCCTCCCAAACAACCAGCTAGCAGCACCCCACCAATTTGATAGGTGACACCTAGAGAAAGTGCATGAATTCCATATTGACTCCAACTCAACGGTGAGGTGGCGACATAACCTTCTAAAAAGGTACCACCCATCGTTAGCAATAAGCCAATCATAGACCATAGTAATTGATTGGATGCAGCTAGCATTTATAAAGTACTCATGCAAAGGACTCTCGTACAAATATGTCAATCAATTAAGTATTTGTTTCTTTAATTTGTGTATGAGCTTATTTTTTTATCTCTGTATTTTAACAATTTCAAAACTTTTATTTTAAGACGTTTAGCTGTTTCATAGAACTTTATGACCCCTGAATTGGATAGACTTTTTCAACGACTATTGTTGTATAACGTGTTTTTGTTGAGCTTATACTAAAACAAAAGTACTATTGTATAATTTATTTTCCGAATTTCCGAATTGCACTGAAAAAATTGAATCGAGTAAAGAATATTATATTTTGCGATATCGGGGTGAGAAAAAGTAGTCATTTGGATAATCTTAACCTTCTCTTTACTTTCGTACTGTATAGTACGATCGCTTAGCTGGAAAATCACCAAAAAAACATATCCATGCTTTCTCGTAACTCTGTAACTAATCTTTCTTGCTTAACAAGAACAGTTTCAGTATTAGCACTGAGCCTCAGCTTAGCTGCTTGTGGTGGACCGGAAGCACAAAACGGTAATACCACTAGCGAAGCTCCTGGTGGTGCAGCAAAGGATGCTACTGCTAGTGCTCCTGGAAAACTAGACCTAGGTGGAAAGGTGAGCTTGAATGGGGCTGGTGCCACCTTCCCTGCACCGCTGTACCAAACTTGGTTCCAGGCTTTAAACCAGAAAAATCCCAATCTCCAAGTCAACTATCAACCAGTTGGTAGCGGTGCTGGAATTGAGCAATTTACCAAAGGTCTTGTAGACTTTGGTGCCAGCGACGTCGCGATGACGGATGAAGAAATCAAGAAAGTCCAAAATGGCGTACTTTTGCTACCTATGACCGCTGGTAGCATTGTGCTGGCTTACAACTTGCCCGGTGTAGAGGGAGTCAAGCTGACACGGGATGTTTATACCGGTATTTTCTTAGGCACTATCAAGTCTTGGAACGACCCGAAAATTGCTGCTGCTAACCCTGGTGCAAAACTTCCCAACACACCAATCACAGTTGTCCATCGTTCTGAAGGTAGTGGCACCACAGGTGTGTTTACGCAACACCTGAGTGCAATTAATCCAGAATGGAAGTCTAAAGTAGGCAGTGGTAAAACTGTAAGCTGGCCAGTGGGACTTGCTGCTAAGGGCAATGATGGTGTAACTGCCCAAATACAACAAACTCAAGGCTCAATTGGTTACGTCGAGTTCGCTTACGCCAAAAATAGCAAACTCAATTTTGCTGCTTTGGAAAACAAAGCTAAGCAATTTGTTGCACCTACCGATCAATCGGCAGCTAAAACTCTGGAATCAGTAACTTTACCAGAAAATCTCCGCGCCTTCATTACAGATCCAGAGGGTAACGAGTCCTATCCCCTCGTTACCTACACTTGGGTGTTAGTTTACAAAAAATATCCAGATGCCGTAAAAGCCAAAGCAGTGGAAGCCATGATTGAGTACGGCTTGACCGAAGGTCAGAAAATGGCTATACAACTAGGCTATATCCCTCTCCCCGAAAGCGTGGTGAAAAAAGTGACAGCTGCTGCCGATGTCATCAGCTCAGATTATAAAATTTCTGGGGGTGGCAGTGCTACTGGTGCCAGCGCTAGTAAATAGCACTTTGTAAAAGTCACGCATTCAAAATTAATGACTGATGAGCCATCACCTAGCAGTTATGCGTTTCATTGATACTAGCCTTTAGCTAGCTTATCCAATGTGTGAATTTTGAATTTTGAATTTTGAATTGTTCTGTGTGGTTCGCTCCCACTTCTTTTGCCATTAATGGGTCTCGTCATGACTACACAAGCCCAAATTCCAATAGTTAAACCACCCTCTCAAGCAGAAAAGTCACTGGATCGTGGCTTTATTTGGCTGACTCGGCTTTTTGCATTGGGGGTTGCTGCCATCCTAGTATGGATAGCCCTTCAGGTTCTGATTCAGGCATTGCCTGCTATTCAGAAGTATGGTGCTAACTTTATTGTTAACAGCACTTGGAACCCCGTTACAAATGAGTACGGTGCATTACCGCAAATTTACGGAACTTTAGTAAGCGCTTTTATTGCTTTGCTGATAGCTGTACCAATTGGTGTTGGCACCGCTGTCTTGCTGAGCGAAAATTTCTTACCATCAAAATTACGGCTAGTACTGGTCTTCTTGGTAGAACTGCTAGCAGCCATTCCTAGTATTGTGTATGGAATTTGGGGATTTTTTGTTTTAGTTCCCCCGTTAACAAGCCTGGGAAAATTTCTTAATTCTACCTTGGGCTTTTTGCCAATTTTTAGCACTGTTCCTGCAGGACCTAATATGTTAGTCGCTGGAGTCATCCTAGCGATTATGACTTTGCCGATCATCACAGCCATCTCTCGCGATGCGCTGATTTCTTTACCGCCCAGTTTGCGTCAAGCAGCTTTGGGATTAGGAGCAACCCGTTGGGAAACGATTTTAAAGGTTCTCATTCCATCTGCCTTTTCTGGTATTGTGAGTGCTGTGATGCTGGGACTCGGGCGGGCGATGGGAGAAACAATGGCTGTAACCATATTGATTGGAAACGCCAATAACGTTAGCGCCTCATTATTTGCACCAGGCAATACGATTTCTTCTCTGCTGGCAAGTCAATTCGCAGAAGCCGGCGGACTGCAAGTTTCAGCTTTAATGTACGCAGCGTTAATTCTGTTTGTTTTAACTTTTATTGTCAACATTTTGGCAGAGTTAATAGTACTGCGAGTGAAGCGAGTGTAACATTGGGGTATCTTGAAATATGACTTCTAGTTTTTCACCGCAGTCCTCTGGTGGAGCAGGCCGCACCAATTTGGCTTACTCTCGGTCATCTCCCCGGACATTGTTTAACACCGTGATGACGGTTTTAGCATTTGTGTGCGGGATATTGTCTCTTTTGCCCTTGCTGGCAGTGCTGATTTACGTCCTCTTTCGAGGCTTCAGCAGTTTAAATTTGAACGCATTTACCCAATTACCACCGCCACCTTTCGTACCAGGAGGAGGCTTTGGTCATGCCATTGTCGGAACAATAATAGTAGTAGCACTTGCTGCACTATTTAGCATTCCCTTTGGAGTTATGGCAGCAATTTATTTGACAGAGTTTAGCTCTGGTAAAATATCTCGCTGGGTTCGGTTTGCGACTAATGTTTTGAGCGGAGTTCCCTCGATTATTGCGGGGGTGTTTGCTTATGGAGTTGTGGTTATAACCACTAAGACATTCTCAGCGGTAGCTGGAGGAGTCGCTCTGGGAATTTTGATGTTGCCCATTATAGTGCGAACTACTGACGAATCCTTGCAATTAGTATCGCAAGATTTGCGCCAAGCCGCAACGGGATTAGGAGCAACTAAGTTTCAAACAGTCTCCCAAGTGGTGCTACCAGCAGCTATACCAGCAATTGTCACTGGGGTGACTCTGGCGATCGCTCGTGCGTCTGGAGAAACTGCACCTTTACTGTTTACCGCTCAAGCCTCTCAGTATTGGCCTAGTGGCTTATTTGACCGTACAGCTTCTCTTGCTGTTTTTGTTTACAACTTTGGTACTTCGCCATATGCAAATTTGCAGTCACTAGCTTGGGCGGCGGCTTTGATTTTGGTGTTGTTGGTTCTGCTGACAAATATCATTGCCCGGTGGGCAACTAGTCGCACACTTAAATAGAAAAGCAAGCTCGAACAGTTAACAAAAATCAGAAAAAAGCACCACTATTTATGACTACCAACACTAGAACCGGGAATCAAACAGATACGGTTTTTCGTACAGAGGGACTCAATGTATTTTACGGAAATTTTTTAGCAGTACGCGATATTTGGCTGGATGTCCCAAGAAATAACGTAATAGCCTTTATTGGTCCTTCTGGATGTGGTAAAAGTACCTTGCTGCGCTGCTACAATCGCCTTAACGATCTAATTGAAAGTTTTCGAGCAGAGGGAAAAGTTTTTTACCAGGGTGAAGATTTGTATGCATCTCACATTGATCCTGTAGAAGTGCGTCGTCGGATTGGGATGGTGTTTCAAAGACCAAACCCGTTTCCAAAGTCAATTTATGACAACATCGCCTTTGGTCCAAGACTCAACGGCTTCAAAGGTGATATGGATGAACTGGTAGAGCGATCGCTCAGACAAGCGGCTTTATGGGATGAAGTCAAAGACAAACTGCGGCAAAGTGGTTTATCTTTATCTGGTGGACAACAACAGCGTTTGTGTATTGCTCGGGCGATCGCAGTTCAACCTGAAGTTATTTTAATGGATGAACCCTGTTCTGCACTTGACCCCATTTCCACCCTCCGGGTTGAAGACTTGCTGCATGAACTTAAGGAGCAGTACACCATTCTGATCGTGACTCACAATATGCAACAAGCTTCGCGGGTTTCAGATAAGACAGCCTTTTTTAACGTTCAAACTTCCGACAAAGGAGGTCGTACCGGCTATCTTGTAGAATATGACCGCACAGAGGTCATTTTCCAAGATCCTAAACAGGAAGCCACCAAGGAATACGTCAGCGGTAAGTTCGGTTAAAGATCACATATTCTTTGTCGCAATAATGATTCATAGCAAGACGCTTCAAGTTTTCAGGCTAACCCTGAAAACTTTTTTCATTTTTAGATAAGCGGGCGGCGGGAATCGAACCCGCATTAATAGCTTGGAAGGCTATAGTTTTACCACTAAACTACGCCCGCAAATTTGCAACCTCTATAACATAACACAATCTTACTCAGATGCCAAGTATTTGATCATGATTCCGGAGATTTGCGCTGGATTTTTACACGTACAGGCAGACTGCTCCATCGTGGGTTTGTCTTGCCAGTTGCAGGATCTTTATCGCTTGCGGGGACAAATTTTTGATCTTGGAAAATTTCATTCGCATATTTCTGGTATTCACTTCTTTGTGGTAGGGGTATTTCTTGATCTACTTTGATGAACTGCAATTTGCCTTCTTGATCAATGGTTAGCCACACTAAAAAATCTACAGGCTGAAAATCGCGTCCTGAGTCAGGTAAAACGATGTTTAATTCTTTTCGCCTGCTGTTGTCTTGCTGTTGAGCTAGGTTTTCTGGTATATCCTTCTTTAATTTATCCGCTTCTGGATACCAGAGCGCTTCAAATCCTCCCACTTTTGGCTCATCCAGTGGCGACTGCTCTGGTTTGACAGGTGGAGCAAGATCTGGTAGCGGTGTTTCTTTTCCAACAATAACCTGTTCATCAGGTTGTTTAGGAAGAGTACCAGGTGATTCTGTAGACTCGTTAGGTTGCTTTGCTTGCTCACCTGTTTCGGGTGAAGAATCAGGACGAGTTGAATCTGTGGTGTTATTCTGCGGATTTGGAGTTTGATTTTGTAATGGTTGATTCTGTGTGTCTGAATTATCCGCTAAAGTTGTTGGTTCTGGAGTTGGCTGGGGTTGTTGTGCTTCTGGAGTCGGCTGTAGCGGAGGTTCTGGTGTTTGTTTTGGAGTTGGCTGGGGTTGTTGTGCTTGTGGGGTATCTTCTGGAGTCGGCTGTAGCGGAGGTTCTGGAGTCTTTGCGATGAATGGTTCCGGTTGGGGAGTTGGTTGAGATGTTGCGATCGGTTCAGGATTTGGTTGTTCTTGCTTGATAACCGGTTTTTTTAAGGGTTGCTGAGTTTTATCCTTTACTTGAGGTTGAGAAGTTTTTGGGCTTATGGGGTTTGCGAGTGTGATGGCATTGCTATCTTCTATAGTAGAGGTGGATTTTGGTGTTAAATTTCCTTGAGTAGATAACTTTGGTGAGCTTGTTACAGACGACTTTTGAGTTGTCGAGGGTTTTGTAGACAAAACTGGTTTTGCGTTTGATGACGCTTTTGGCTGTGAAGAAATCTCTACAAATTCTACTGGGATAGGATTTGACGAATTTCGTTGCGATAAGAGATTATACGAATACGAGCGCAGTAGCCAAAACAGCAACAAGTGGAGGGTAAAAGAAATAGTGGCTACAGCAATCCACAAACCAGGTGGATCGCTGTGTCGCCTCCATGATTTTTCTGGAATAGGAGTTTTGTCAGTAACCGATTGTGTCATATCAACTTATGTGTTCTTAATCCTGAGCCAGTCTAACACTGCGTTATTACTTGTTGCGATTTGTTCAATAAGAGTTTGTTTACTCTCACTCAGCATGTTAAGTTTTTTTGCGTTTGCCTAAAGGACGGCTCCCGAAGCGAGCATCGCACTCGCTTTAAGATTAGCAACTAAGTTGTTTTTGGTGGCAATCATGGTAAAGTTTGCGATATGGCAACAATTAAGATTAAATAGCAAAGTATACTATTCAACAAATACATACCTCCAATTTAGGAATCGGGATCATCACAAAGCTATGCTGAATTACTTGCTCACAGTAAACGGCTTATCGTGTTGAGGGTTCACAAAGTTTTCCTATAAGTTTGATGATGTTTTACGAGATTTGAGAATATTTATATTGGATAAAATCAAAATTGAACTAGCTTTGAAACCCTTGTTTTTTCACTCATTTCCTCAAGAACCAGTCTTAGCCGCAGCGTTTCCAGCTTCTTGCCAATTTAAAATGCGTGCGGCTACACCTGCTGATTTGATTGGTGTTGCCCAAATAATTGCCGAAAGCTTTCATAGCCAAAGTGGTGTATTAAAGTGGGTTTTTCCATTATTGCGTTTGGGTATATACGAAGACTTAAGGCATCGTTTCGCATCTCCTGCACCTCATCATCTGTGTTTGGTTGCTATTGACATGACTGCCGATACTGCAAGCAACATCGTTGGGACTGTAGAATTGGGTGTGCGTTTTAGCGATTCTTGGATGCAAGCAGGTAAGAGTTTTCCGTACTTGTCTAATTTAGCTATAGATCCAAAATACCGTAGGCAAGGTGCTGCTTCTGGGTTACTGACAGCTTGTGAAAAGGTTTGCCTCTCTTGGGGGTTTCAAGATTTATACCTCCATGTTTTGGAAAATAACTATCAGGCACGGCAGCTCTATTTCAAGTTGGGATATCAGGAGCAAAAAGTTGAATCCCATTTGAATATATTCTTTTTGAGACGCTCACGCCAGATTCTCTTGCGTAAGCGCCTAAATGCGACTTAATTGTCTGAATTCTCTGCTCAATGAGTTTTCTGGCGTATGGTATATCGCAACACCACTTGTAGGATTAACAGATCAAAACAGTCGTGCTATTCGCCTCCGGTGCACCACTAGACAGCCTCTGTCTCTCCCGTAAATACCTAATACAGACATTTCAAGTTAATACTACTTGATATGATACTCGGACATTGTGTCTGCTTGAGAGTTGATTTCGATGATCTGGAAATCTGTGTTCTGTTTGTGATTTGATATTGAGTTTCTACTAATCATAAGATGCGGATTTTTCCTAATTAACGTTATCCTAAATTTACATAAGCAAATTCAAGATATTTAACAAACGAGAGCATGACGGCTTCTTGACTGACTTTTTACTAGAAGAGAAAAGTTATCATTAAAAAGATTTTTTGAAAATGTTAGAGAATCCTAACTAAATAGACTTGACTAGTTACAATAAATAAATGTAGCAGTCCTAAATCATTTGTGAAAAACAAGATCCCCGACTTCGTGAAAGTTGTCAGGGATCTGTGTCTCTCAATTTATGCGCTACGCGCAGGCACTTTCACAGGAATCAAATAGGATTGCAACACTATCATCATTTTGATTACAGTATTTATTTACAAAAATTTATGAAAAGACAAAAGAAAAGATTTCTGTTTGTAAATCTTACTTAATTTGAAATAACTTCAAGTGTTGAGCCAAAATATATGCGAACAATTTTATTAGCATACGAACAAAGAAAAGTTTAAAAAAATTTCTGTATTAAATTGGCAGATTTGTTAAGAAACAATTGACGATTGAAACAAGAGCGTAAATATTTAATGCTTACTCTTTCAAATAGATTCTTCTTATGACATTAGAGAAATAACGCTAAAAACAATTTAATTCATCACGATAACTTTGTATTCTAGATATCTTTCTTTATATAAACTTTAATAAAAGGCTTCTTTTGTAGAAGACAACTTCCGTTAAATTTCGTAAAATGTGAATACCCAATTACTGATACGCTCTCTTTATTCTTTAAGATAAATAAAGAAGCCAACTGTTAATAGTAAAGAAAGTTTGAAGCTGTGATTGTACTATAAATATATTCATCTACTGATAGTGCAAAAAACAACCAAGTTCATTCAAATTTCGAGAAAAGATGGATAGCGAAAACTACCAGCGCTATCAGACTACTATGGTATCTACTTATTACCCTGACACCAGTTTCCTCGACTATCTTGTCATGCCAGATGGAACTGAGCAATCTTATAGCTCGGACCTCCTAACGATGCTGCTGAGTGGAAAAGTTTTCATCGTCAACAGTCGTAGACGAAATGGTTTAATACTGTTTAAACGTTACCATGCTGAGTTTGCGGGTCCAGGAGCAGCCGTGGGTGGTGATTATGATCGTGATTGTCGAGGTGCATTGCCTATAGGTAACCTGTCGTTGTTAAATACGGAATCTCATGAAGAACGCCAAAAAGCCTACTTAATTAGGCGACAGTGGATTCGGTTAATCAAACAAATTACAGAAAACCAAGTACCAGGACAGCGAATTCAGAAGATACTAGACCAATTTGAACAATACTTTCCAGCAGAAATGGTTGCTCAATTGCCAGATGAGGCTTTTGCCCTTTTAGTGGGTGTAATACCACAAACTGTGGCAATATTACGCCGCATGAGTAGCGAAGAAGAAAGCAATTTTGATGACTGAGTTTTAGCTGTTTTGCTTTTATCAGACACAATTTGAGTAGAAGTGAGTCTTACATCCTATTTCAACAATTATGAATTGAAAGAATGTGCTTTTGTGTTAATGTCACCTCAAAATGAAATTCATTTATTTAAACAAAGTAAAGCAGCTTGTAGTCGATTTCGTGTCCTTTGCATTTTCTTCTGGAGTTCCTACAGTAATTCGCAATCCTCCGTTGATTTCTCGCACAAGGCGCGAATATTTTTGACAGCAGTGTCTTGTGAGTGAGAATTATTTGGTTTTAGGCGTAAATAAATAATGTCTGTCGGGCTTTGCCAAACTTGTAATGCCGAATGTTGAGAGAAAGCTTGAATCTGTTCATCTGAACCTCACCCAACCGAAATGTGGGAAGGTGTGAAGATAGATAGCCGAAAGTGAGCAGATTCATTGACATACTCGGCATCGCGTCCCTTGCGCGTGTCCGGAGGACTCAGCTTGGTTGCCCCAAATCTCCGATTTGGGGAGAGGGGTTTGCTTCAAGAAACCCCTCTGGGCAAAGAAGGGCGATAGCTTCGCTTGCCTCGCGCGCAAAGCGCACGCATTCGCGTTCGGCAGATCGCACCATGAAGTGTTTCATGTCCGCCATCAGCGTAACGGTTCGTCTCAATGAGTTGCTGATATGTCCAAGCTAGTTTTTCTTTTAAGTCTGGTGGCAGATCGTAGGGACTTTCATTCGTGTCTAGGGGGTCAAGGCTTCGACTTCGCTCAGCCTTGACCCCTCGCGGAGCCGAGAGGTCAATTTGGATAGATGCTTGGACGTTTTGAGCAGTATCGCTACTGGGGCGAGGTTTGTAAGCGGTAAATTGCACTAAGTCTAACCTGATGAATGGGAACATAACTAGTTATGGGTCTTAGTCATTAGCAAAAAATAATTAATGACTAAGGATCGTTGATTATACAACTTTATGGAAACTGACAAAAGAGCCGGATTGTCTGCCAAATTTCTGCCATGACATTACCTAAACCGTGATCGCTGTCAAGTTCTATCAACTCCACCCAAGGACGTTTTTGGGCAAAATCATGACTGGCTTGAATAGGAATCACTTCATCATCTCGTCCGTGCAGGATAAGGGTGGGGATAGGACGTTGTAACGTTTCCTCTTTGTATTGACTAGCGTCTGTCACGAAATCGTAACTTAGAGGAAGTTGCTTCTGTTCGCCATAGTGGTAAACCATCAGATATCTTTCTTTTTGCCAGCGCTGTATCGCCTCATCTCCTAACTTGGGTAACCAATGGCATAAAAACCCAAAAGCAGGCGCTAAAAGGACGAGGCGTTGCACTTGTGGATGTTGCTGTCCCAGATGGGCGGCGCTCAAACCACCCAAACTGGAACCAATAAGCGTGACTGGTGTAGAATCATGATTGAATTCGGACGCAATTTGAGAAAGCTGGCGAGTGATTGTCAGGTGAGAAAAATCGTCAGCATTCAAATCAGGGATTTTTAACTTGATATTGGCTTGTGCAAAGCAAGTACGTATGTACTTTGCTTTTGCAGAATCAGGACTGGATGCAAAGCCGTGAAGATAAATAAATTCACCAGACATGAAGTTTGACCAAGCCCCAAAGGGGCGGGTGTAGCTGACTTGTTCAGCGCATGGTGACGAATTCTTCTGCTGATGTGGGATGGATACCAACAGTAGCATCAAAGTCTTTTTTGGTTGCGCCCATTTTCACGGCGATCGCCACACCTTGAATAATTTCACCTGCGCTTTCACCCACCATATGAGCGCCTAACACTTTATCTGTGTTAGCATCCACTATCAACTTCATCATTGTCTTTTCTGATGAGCCTGTCAAACTGTGGAATAACGGACGGAAGCGAGTGCGATAAATTTTCACTCCGTCGTCACCGAATTTAGAACGTGCATCAGCTTCGGTCATACCAACTGTAGCAGCTTCTGGTGTGGTAAATACGGCTGTGGCGACATCTTCGTGACTGAACACGCGGCGGTTACCACCGTATTCACTGTCTGCAAAAGCACGACCTTCGCCTATCGCTACAGGAGTGAGATTGATTCTGTCGGTAACATCACCTACAGCAAATATATTCTGTTGAGAAGTTTGACTGTATTCGTTGACAGCGATCGCGTTCATGGTGTTATATGCTGGTCCTTCGTCAGAAGTTGCAACAATATCAACTCCAACATTTTCTAAACCTAATCCTTCTACATTAGGTGAGCGACCTGTTGCTACTAAAAACACATCAGCAGTCAGTGGTTCAGTATGTTCTCCTGATAACGTCAGTTTTAAACCTTCTGGGACTTGTTCTACAGCTTTTACTACAGTATTCTTGATGATTTTTATTCCGTGATTGATCATTCCTTCTTGTATTTCAAGCTGGATGTCTTGATCAAAACCTCTCAAAATCAAATCTTTGCGGATAATTTGCGTTACCTGGGAGCCTAATCCGCGCATGATAGAGGCGAATTCTGAGCCGATATAGCCTGAACCAATAATGACGATATGTTTTGGTTGTTCTTTGAGGTGAAAGATTTCGTTGGAAGTTATGGCATGTTCCATTCCTGATACATCAGGTTTGATCGGACGTCCTCCCACAGCAATCAAAATTTTGTCTGCTGTAACTTTACGTCCGTCCACTTCTACTGTGTGCGGGTCTATCAGGCTAGCACGACCTTGTAAAAGTTGGACTCCTGCTTTGTCTAAAAAGTTAATGTGCAGTTGTGAGAGTCGGCGAACTTCCTTATCTATTGTTGTGATAAAACGTTCCCAGTCTAGTTGTGCTTCACCCACCTTCCAGCCATAACCAGCCGCATCATGAAACAAAGCGGGAAAGTGGGATGCGTACACCATCAGTTTTTTGGGAACACAGCCACGAATCACACAGGTTCCACCCACTAAGTCATTTTCGGCAATGGCTACTTTTGCCCCGTAGCTTGCGGCGCGTTTGGAAGCAGCCAAACCCCCAGAACCAGCGCCAATGACAAATAGGTCGTAATCATATGTCATAGTTTTTAGCTTCCGTTAATTAAGTCCTTAAGAATCATTAAAAAAACTTGATACCACTCCACCAATGAAAGTTAATATCCTGTAGGTGAGATGGTATCTTTTTAAGAAAAGTTTTGAGGCACAACGAAATGATTTCCTAATGGCACTCAGATAACCCTCACTCAATTCGTTGTGCCATAAATTCCCATTCTTTGCTCTACAATTTTATTCTGGCAAAGTTCAGGTATGTTTTGTTGACACCATTGAGTGATTTCCTTACAGGGAATGAAAAAGAAACTCCTCACCTGTTGTGGGATGAATGCCAATTGTCTCATCTATGTCTTGCTTGGTAATACCCTTGCGAATAGCAACAGCAAGACTTTGAATGATCTCTGCGGCATGTTCACCAACCATGTGAGCGCCCAAAACGCGTTCAGATTCACCATTCACTACTATTTTTATCGTAGCTTGTTCGTCCTTTTCTGTCATTTGAAATAGCATTGGTTGAAAGTGAACGCTGTAACATTTTACAACTTCACCAAATTTTTCCCGTGCTTTTGCTTCGGTCATACCAATAGCTGCGGCTTCTGGACGGGCAAAAACAGCAGAGGGGGCTTGTTCATAATCAACTTTTTGGGGTTTTTTGCCAAAAACTGTATTGGCAAAAGCACGACCTTCTGCTTTGGCAACTGGGCTTAATTGCAGGCGATTAGTGCAATCACCCACGGCAAAAATGTTTTCTACAGTTGTGCGGTTGTAGTCATCGACTTTGATTGCGCCTTTTTCCTCAAGTTCTACTCCAGCGTTTTCCAAACCGAGATTTTTGGTATTTGGAGTACGACCTGTGGCAATCAATATAGTATCCGCCGCAATTGTTTTTCGGGAGTCGCCAGTTATGGTTAACACCAATTTTTCTTCTGAGTATTTGATTTGTTTGACGCTGCTGTTGCCAATAAAGCGAATTCCCCTTTTGTTCAAACCTTGTTGAACACCCAAGCGAATGTCCTCATCAAATCCTGATAAAATCATCTCATCATGCTCAATCAGCGTGACATCGCACCCAAAAGCGTTCATCATGCTGGAAAATTCCACACCAATATAGCCGCCGCCAATAATTGCTAAGCGTTTGGGTAAGTAGGGTAAATCAAATATCTGGCGGGAAGTAATAGCGTATTCAATGCCTGGAATGTTTGGCTTATTAGCGCCCCCACCTACAGCAATTAAAATCTTATCAGCCGTATATTTGCGTTCGTTAATTTCGACAGTGTGAGAATCGACGAAAGTCGCATGACCTCGAATCAATTCAATGCCAGCTTGTTGCAACTGTTCAAAATACGAATGGTGAATGCTTTCGATCTGCTGGTATACAGACTTGATGAATTGTGTCCAGTCAAAGCGGCTTTGGCTGTCACTCCAACCGTAGCTATGTGCTATCTGGTTTTGCAAGGCGAAATCAGCAGCGTAGACAATCAATTTTTTCGGTACGCAGCCGCGATTAACACAAGTACCACCGACGGCTCCTTGTTCGGCAATAGCGGCACGGATGCCATAGCTTGCTGCTGCCTTAGCTGCTGCCAGTCCTCCTGGACCAGCACCAATCACAAACAGGTCGTAATCGAATGTCATGACTTTCGGGAGAATCAAAAGCAAAGTACTGATTTTTGCTTCTATTTTCAACTAATTTTAGTTACAGCTGCATCTATCTTGACTTTGATTTTGGATTCTGCTGTCTGCAATTAAAATAATTAAATCTCTTGTTTTGTCAAGTTTTCTGGGGATGATTTTTTGACAACCTCTCTAGCTTTACTTAAATTGTCTTGATAACCTTGTGGTTCACCTAGTAGTACAACAGAACACTGAATCTGCCGTACGATTTCAGTCGTCACATCACTGAGAGCAACTTCACCAATGTTGAGCCGGCGACGGCGCGATCGCAATACCACCAAATCACAGGATTTCGACGCCTTGAGAATAGCATTGACTAAATTATCAGACGCAAGAACTTTGATATTCGTATGGCTTTGGGGGAAGTATTTGGAAACCAGGAGATTCAATTGCGACTCCATCCAGGCAACGCGGGCGGGGGAAGTACGGCGAGCGCACACATGCAACAGCGTGACTTCTGCCTGATTCGCTTGTGCAAAAATCTCCACAAATCGCACAACTCGCACTGCTTCTTGGGTCAGATTTTCAATAGGTACCAAAATGCTGCGGATATTGCTCGGTGAATCTAGCAGGCGAGTAACAGCCACGGGACAGTGAGATGCCCAAAGCACACTATCAATTACATTACCAAACAGGCGGGCACGTATTCCAGTCGTACTACCCCAGCCCATGACAATCAAGTTAGCATCTTGCTCGCGGCTGGCATGGTTAATGCCATGAACTATTCCCTGGTCAATACGTACCAGTGGTTCCACTTCTACCCCAAATTCCCGACCAAGTTCTACTGCTTTAGACAGAAGAATCTTACTTTGCTGTATGTCGTTCTCCAACTCTGGTGAGTCCATGTGAATGTGAGCAGGTGTAACCGCTAGGGGGACGACTCTACCAGATTCCCGACGGATTAATAGTGCCGCCATTTCAATCAAATTTCTCTCTGTTTCCGGGTTGCGAACAGGTACAACCACTGTCAACGCTTGAGATGGGTCATTTTTCCAGACAAGTGTTGATTCAGAAGCTTCGGAAGTTGTATCCGTTGTAATTAACCCAGGAGCACTTCGGGCAGTAATAAGTGGTCCTAATGTAGCCGTCACCATCATCAGAACAATCACACCATTGAGTACACCTTCTGTTAATAAGCCTGCCCGATAACCCACCAAAGTTGCCGCTAGTGTAGCTGCTACTTGAGGCAGAGACAAGGACCACATCGTAATCATTTCTTGCCAGTTGTAGCGGTAAACAACTTTTGCCAGGAGTGCTGCTGCTCCCTTACTGCCAATTAAACCCACTAAAATTGCCAGAGTCAGCCATACAGAACTAATGCTTTTTATAAATCCCGGAATATCAATCAACAAGCCTAGGTCAACAAAGAAAATTGGGATGAACAGGACATTACCAACAAAGACTACCTTTTCTTTTACAGGTCCAGAACCGATAACCTCATTGACTGCTAACCCTGCCAGAAATGCCCCAACAATTTTTTCTACCCCAATCACTTCTGCTCCCAGCGCCGAGATAAAAACAACCATGAGGATAAATAAAAATTGGTTTCCTTGTTCGTCTCTGGTTCGTCGAAAAAACTCATGTCCCAACCACTTGAAGCCAAATAAGATAACAGCAGAGTAGATAACCAGCCCGAGCAGTAGCTTCATTAAGCTAAATGTAGAGAATGCTCCTTGATGGATAGCGACACACACCGCTAAGACCAGCAGTGAGCCGATATCTGTAAAGATGGTAGCGCCTATGGTAACAGTTACAGCTTCATTTTTGATGACTCCCAATCGACTGATAATTGGGTATGCCAGCAGAGTGTGGGAAGCAAACAAAGAGCCAATCAAAACGGAAGCATTCCAACCAAAACCAAACATCCGCCCCACAATTGTTCCTGTAATTAAGGGCACAAGGAAAGTAAAGGTACCAAAGCCAATGGAACGATGCTTGGTTTGCTCAAACTGTTCCATATCAATTTCCAGCCCAGCCACAAACATCAGGTACACCAGCCCAATGTCAGAAAGTAGCTTGAGGGTTTCCGACTCGGTATTGAGGAGATGCAATCCATGCGGTCCCAAAGCTACGCCTGCGATGAGTAAACCTATCAATCCTGGCAGCTTGAATCGTTCAAACAATAAAGGGACTATTAAGATAACCGTCAGCAGAATAGCGAAAGAAACAATTGGTTCTAGATGCATTAATAACTCCTCAAATGAGCTGCGGTTGATTGCTCAGTTAAGTAATTATTATCATCAAAGTTAAAAATTTTTATCTTCTGTCCTGGGACTGTATTAAAACGTTTACAAAAGTAGATATTTTCCTTGTTTCTCTGTAAAGTTTTAAGTATGAAAAGCATCGAAGTTACAAGAACTCACCTCCAAATGCGATCGCCCGATGAGCATAAGCCAGTAAAAATCGTAGGCGATCATCGCGCACAAGTTACTCAGGTTTTTGATTGTCCTGCATCCTTTTACCGTTACCTATATTGTGAAGTTGGACATGAGTATCATTGGGTGTATCGTCGCAATTGGACAGATGAGCAGATTCAAACACACCTGAGTCAACCAAGCATTTCATTGTGGGTGCTTTATTACACCGGAGCACCTAGCGGTTACTTTGAGTTAGAGCAATACGAAGATGGCTCAGTTGAAATTGCCTACTTTGGACTACTCAAGGAGTATACAGGACGTGGATTAGGTAAGTATCTGTTGACAATAGCAATTGAGCAGGCCTGGAAAAAGGCAACTCATCGCATTTGGGTACACACCTGCACGTTAGACCATCCAGCGGCACTTAGCAATTATCTTAAGCGGGGATTTAAACCCTTTGAGCAGGAAACTTATATCGAAACAATTTATACTTAAAAGAATATAAATGCATAACCAGAAAATAATTGCTCTCTTTAATTCTTCTTACTTGAGATAAAAATTAAAGACATGTTTTTCTGATTCATCTGCCACATTTCTATATTGTGAAGTTGATAGAGGAGGGAAAAAGTAGGATTGAAAACGATTTAAGCTTTCACAACTTTCTAAGGGAAAAGGTTTCTTTTCTGGAACGTCATCCCACCCTACAACAAGGACACCACCCTGACGTAAAGATTGGTAGCATCCCAAAAATGCATCTTCCACATCTTTCCTCTCATTCAATCCCCAGCCGAAAACACCATTACAAAGAATTAAATCTAAAGAGTTATCTTTAAAATAAAGATTTAAATCACTCATAGAGCCAGTAATATGCTTATTGGCACCATAAATCTTTTTCATTGGGTTAATATCAATTGTCCAGTATTCTTTTTTTTCAAACCATTTTTCGTAGTGCTTTGTATAAGAGCCACATCCGACAAATAAGACTTTAGCAAATTCCTTTTTATCAATAAAAAAAGGAATTATTGTTTGTTCAAGTATATAGCGATCATGATATTGAAGCGGCATTTCCCACCCCATCATTGTATAAGTAACTACTTTGAAACCTCTCAAAATCATTTTCGGGTTACTCACGTTACTTAATATATTCATATGTACTCTCCAAACTTCGTGATTCTTGTAATTTTTAACGACTACAGCGTTGCGGAAATAAAGCTCGCAGAAAACAAACCACAAGTTTTGTGGTATAAATCTTTGAATTTTAGACTTCTGCGCAGCCGTACTACAAATGTATTAAATAGGACGATCTTAAAGATGGTGTAAAAATCAAGTTAATATTGGGTTAATTAAAATAAATACTTTTGGGGAGGGAGTGAAGTGTTTCTTTCATTAGTGACGGGTTGCAATGGCTATTACCCAACAGCAAAATCCGTAAACTGTCGCATATGAGGCGTGTGGAAGCCCAAGACAATATCCTGCTTTGGCACACCCATCTCCACTAATTCAGCAGCAATGTCATCTTCTGTACCATTCCACTGAATCCAAATCTTGCCATCCTTGATATCCAAATGCATCACAGGTCCATAAATCCGCCGCCGATTGTGCCAACCTACATATATCAGCTGATAATGATCGTGCTTTGTGTCAAAAATTATCTGTGCTTCTACACCATCTTCACCAGAATCACGCTCTGCATATTTTCTGAGTAATTGCTGAATATACTCTTGGTATTTTTCTAGCTTTGCCATTGCACAACCTCCTCTTTTTCGTCATCGTAAACGAGTAAATTTACTTGACTACGTTGAATCACTGACTGAACAAATGGCTGTGTAAAAAAATCATTATAGGTAATTAAGGGTATTGCTAAATATAGAGTGTGCTTATAACCAAAATCCACTAAAGCGTAGCGGTAGTTGATATATTGTCCAATTGCTGTATGGAATTCTGCCATTGTAGAAGCAGCCAAAAAACTTTTGATTTCAACGGCAATTTTTTGTCCATCGCGGTCAGCTGCAATAATTTTCTCTGCGCCCAAGTCGATGTACAGTTTTGTTGTAGAACTGATACGAATACGTAGTGGATCATCTGTAATCAACCACCCATCTTTCTGAAGCGCTATTTTTACTGTATCGTGAAATCTATCCTTGGCTGACATATCTTGCCACTTGCAGGTTCTGTGGATATTTTAACAATGGTGTGTAGACTCATAGTAGCTTGTCTTCAGATATCGCACTTTACCCCAAAAAAACAAAAGCCCCCATGTTGTGGAGGCAATAAATGGACAGATATCTCTATCACAATTCACCCGTAGCCAGCATCTGAATAATACGAGGCGTTCCTGGATCGAAGCCGCCCAAATCCCAAGACAGGGGATCATTCGGATCTACCAAAGTAATCTGGTAAGGTGCAAGTGTGATGTACACTGCTTTGATATTGGGATTTACCTTGTTGCGGTACTCAGCCAATGCTTGACTTGGATGCTTGTCACCTGCCCACGATTCATTATCTGTCCAAAAGCAGATGACATCTGCCTTATACTTTTTCCTAATCATCCATTCGTAAGCAACAGATGCATCTGTTCCACCAAAGTTTTTGTCACTCGCTTTGTCCACCGCTGAACGAAAAGTATCTTTGGCGGTGATACCCAAGCCGTAAAATTGACTAGAAAAACCACGAATCATATAGCTTTTCTCTGCTTTTGCTGTGACTAGTGCCATTGTTGCGGCGACTTCACAACAAGTTAGTCCCATATCCGCAATTGGAAAACCCATAGAACCAGACACGTCAACAGCGTGCATGAACACTTTGCCTGTGGGTTGCACGACATCAAAAGATAGTTCCACTGCTTTTTCTAAAATGTCCACAATTTTGTGAACTGGGTTCCAAGTCTTTTTGCTGCGTCCCAATTTCCCACCAGACTCATATGTTTTGAGTGCTTTTAAAACATCAATTGGATGAATGCGACCTTTACGTAAATGTTCTTTGTTGTTGAGAACCGCTTCAACTCGCTGCAAGTTGACAGATTCATCAGATGTTAAAACTCCTATTTCAGTGAGTGAACCTAAGTTACGCAACAATGCACCAATTGGCATTTCGTTAAACAGCAACTGCCAAGCAGATTTATCCATCTTGCCCACGGGTGCAGCCATTTCATGGGTTAGGTGTCCTTGGACAATAGCTTCGTGAGTCTGATCTGGATTGCGCTTGAGCCACTCATACCACCAAATCTGTGCTAACGCCCCAGATGGGATTTCTGTTGGCAAAACTTCCCATCCTTTGACTACCCACTCAAATAGTTGTTGATGGTCTTGTGTAGGTGGTTTGACATGGAACAGCCGCAAAGCATCTCGGTTGGAGAAGTCATAACGTTGCTGGTACTTCAGCAACTGGTAAGCCAAACCCTTAACATCTTCCCGTAAGAACCAATTTTTTCCAGCTTCGCGTACAACCTTACCAAATCCCCGCAAAGACTTAGTGTAGTTCAGCCATTCATAAAAATGACTCCCCGTGCGGACAACTTGCGGGAAGATTTCACCAAATGCTTTTTTGGCTTCTGGCGACTCACCCATCGACAGTAAAACCAGCGCAAGAATAGGCGCACTGTTGTTAATGGCGCGTCCATCGCTGGCATAAAGAATTTCTTGTGCGACTCGCCCAGGATCTTCGGCGATCGCCTGTCTTATCACCTCAACAAAATCTTCTGTCAATTCATTTTTGCCCGCATAATAAGTGCTTTCTGCCGTGCCAATCAGCAAACAACGCTGCAGCATATTCCAAAGACCTGCATCGAACATCCAACCACCAGAACGTCCTTGGATCATCTGGGCTTCTTGTCCAGGAATAGGCTGAGTCTGCGGTGTTCCTGTCTTTTTTTGAGTAAAGAATTTGTAATTCACGGCTTTCTCTCCCAGCCAATGCATGCAAAAATGGAAGGTGGCGGGGCAGGACTTGAACCTGCGACCTCCCGTTCCTCAAACGATAACCCTCATTCTTCGTCCTTTTCAGGCAAGAGTTGAATAAGGATATTGGCGCTCTACCAACTGAGCTACCCGCCACAAGTAAAATTCAAAATTCAAAATTCAAAATTCAAAGTTCAAAGTTCAAAGTATGCCCTGCGGGCACACTACGCGTATCTCCTGCCCAGACGCTGCGCGTTCGCTCTTAGCGTGCGCTTTGCGCATACAAAGTTCAAAATAAGAAGAAACGTTTTTAATTTTTTGTAACGCATTCTCCAGGGCTGAAAATTGAATTTTTTCAAAGCATGTGCTTGTCCTTTGAATGTAGTATATGTAATATACTATGTCAAGGGCTGGGGTAAAAAATTTTCTCATAACTTTTATCTCTCCACACATCAAACAAAGCGCTTGGCGAGGAGGACTTTATAGCTCAATACGCTTGGGTTAAGGATTCATCCTCCCTAGCCCACGCCAGTCGCTACAACGGAGGGAACTGAGCAAACTTTTTAACGGGCGTTGGGGGATCTTAATAAAACTAAACACCATTAACTAAACCGTATTGCTTTATAGCTTCTATTCGGTTTTGCCGAAATCTTTTTTGGCAAACTGACGAATAACACAAATAATGTTCCCAATTTTTGCCAAGATATATTATTATTTCCACACACAGTCACTTGGCAGTTATCGGCATGAGTGAAAAAACTATAGAAAGTGACGGCAAGGGTTTTCTAGTTCTACTTTTGCCCATCTCGTTTTTAATTATTTTCGTAGTTGCTACTTGGCGAATTTGGCTGGCACTAATCCTACTTGTGTTGGCTTTTAATGTCTGGCAACTTTACACATGGCAAAAGTGGTGCCAGAAGGTAAATCCGATTTTCCATCAACTGATTCGGGAAAACCAAGGCAAGATTACGCCAATGGATTTGGCAATCAAGGGCAATTTTCCTGGGGAAAGAGCAAAACGCTACCTAGATACGAAAGCATCGGAATTTGCTGCTAGCACGGTTAACTCCGAAGATGGAAGCAAAGTCTATCAATTTATCACCGCGAGTACTCTAGGCAGCATACTTGACAGTAGCGAACCACCCAAACAACTTGAAAGTCAACCAGTTGTTACCCAGCAAGCGCTACCGTTTCTAGTACCACCAACGCCCCAGCCAGTTTTACAAGAACTAGAAACCGAACCACTACCTCAACCAATCCAAGAGGAAGCAAAAAAACCGCTGGAAAAACAATTGATGTTTGGTTCTTTGATTCAATCTGAACTTGCCAAGCGTCTCAATGTTTATTCCAGCACAGTTTATAAGCGGCGGGACGATCCCGATTTTCCAGAGTGGAGTCGCACCAAGGATCCAGATGGAGTTGCTTGGAAATACTCCCGAAAAACGAAAGAGTTTTTCCCGGCTGACGAAGGCAAAAGTTAAAAAAGTTATTCTGTTACCAGTTACCAGTTACCAGTTATTCACTGTACTAGTACAAGGACTCGTGACGTCAGTCGTCAGAAGTCAGGAGAAAAAATACATACATAAACTAGGTTTTACCCTGTTTATAACTGTCTGGTTATTTCTGTCGCGCTGTACTAGTAACTATTCACTGATAGAAGAAACTTCTTTTTACTTTTCCATTTTTCCTTGTAAACCGACAGCTTCGCAGATGCTATTCAATCCGCTTTGTTCTAGCTTATATAGCAACCCTTGGAGAACGTGGCGTATCATGGCTGGTCCTTCGTAAATCCAGCCTGTGTAAACCTGAATAAGGCAAGCACCAGCTGTGATTTTCTCCCAAGCATCTTCTGGAGTAAATATACCGCCAACACCAATAATCGGTAATTGACCTGCTGTTTGCTGCCAAATAAAACGAATAACTTCGGTGGAACGTTCTTTTACTGGAGCACCGCTGATACCACCAGCTTCTTCTTGAGGTGATTTGCCAGTTTGGTCAATCACCTTTGTTTTTAGTCCATCCCTACGGATAGTGGTGTTGGTGGCAATAATTCCAGCTAATTGATAGGTTTTTGCTAAGGAAATAATATCGGCGATCGCCTCCCATTCCAAATCCGGAGCTATCTTGACAAAAATCGGCTTATATGCATTATTTTCATGTTGTAAAGCATCCAAGATAGAACTAAGCATCGGGGCATCTTGGAGCGATCGCAACCCCGGCGTATTGGGTGAAGAGACATTGACGACAAAATAGTCTCCAAAATTCTTCAGTAAGCGAAAACTATCGAGATAATCCTTCGCGGCTTCTTCTAGAGGAGTTATCTTAGATTTTCCCAGATTAATACCTATAGGTACAGATAGATTTAACTCTTGCTTACGTTGTGCTAACCGCGCCAGCATTGCTGCAGCACCTTGATTGTTAAAGCCCATACGGTTGAGGGCGGCTTTGTCTAAGGGTAAGCGAAACAAGCGAGGACGGGGATTTCCTGGCTGTGCATGAAAAGTCACAGTTCCCACTTCTGCAAAGCCAAAACCAAGTTTTGACCATATAGGAACTGCAACGCCATCCTTATCAAATCCAGCTGCTAAACCTAAAGGGTTAGGAAAGTGCAGCCCAAAGAGATTTTGTTCTAGGCGTGCATCTGACAAACAAAACGACTGTACCAGACGTTGGTTGATCCAACTCGCAGGTGCTTGGTGGTCAGTTTTTCCCAACCAGCTTAAACTGCGAATCGTTGAGGAGTGCATCCACTCTGGATCTGCTTTGAGCAGAGTGAACAAGAGGGGACGAAGTGCATTTTTATAAATATCCACAATCCAAAATTTAAATCGCTGCGTCTGGGTACTGTTGTTAGCGTCTCATATAGTAGCAATTTACGTTGAGTGATCATCAGGAGTGGAAAAAGCTCTTCACTCTTGCGACAGTCCTTGATTTCTCTCTGAAGATGCATGACAATCAATACCCGACAATAAGTCACAAAATTTACTATTGTGTTGTACGAAAGTAGCTATAATTAATTTCCAAATCTCAGAAATCTAGCTCTAAGCTGCTGATTAATAATATGGGACGTGCTCGTTCTAAATCTGACTTGCCCACAAAAATTTGTCCGGTATGTCAGCGCCCTTTTACTTGGCGCAAAAAATGGGCAGATTGCTGGGATGACGTAAAATATTGCTCCGAACGTTGCCGTCGTCACCGTTCTCAAGCTACAAATGAAGCAAATCAATGACCGTAAAGGTACGGGTAAATAAACAAACAGATGGAGATCAAGGTACAACCTAAGTTAATTATTCATGGAGGCGCTGGTACTTCTCTAAAGGCAAAAGGAGGAATTGAGGCGGTACGCCGTTCTCTCTACCAAATTATAGAGGAAGTCTATTCTCTTCTAGAGTCGGGAGCATCTGCAAATGAGGCTGTTGTGCGCGGTTGTCAAATGTTGGAAGACGACCCCCGTTTTAATGCTGGTACAGGTTCTGTGCTGCAATCGGATGGTCAAATCCGCATGAGTGCTTCTTTGATGGATGGAACATCCCAAAGCTTTAGTGGGGTGATTAATGTCTCGCGAGTCAAAAATCCTATTGACTTGGCGATCGCTTTACAAACCTCTCCTGACCGCGTACTCTCAGATTACGGTGCAGCAGAACTGGCGAGGGAGTTGCAAATACCCAGCTACAATGGCTTAACCGAGTTACGCTTGCAAGAGTGGATACGGGAGCGTCAGGACAATTTTCAAAGAACGATGGCTGGGGTCGTAGCAGACGCAGAACTGGTGGAAGCCAGCAATGCCCGACGCGGTACGATTGGCGTTGTTGCATTAGATACTCAAGGAAAGATATCTGTAGGTACTTCTACTGGTGGTAAGGGATTTGAGCGAATTGGACGCGTGAGCGATTCTGCAATGCCAGCAGGGAATTATGCGACAAAATATGCAGCAGTTAGTTGTACTGGTATTGGGGAAGACATAATGGATGAGTGTTTAGCAGCACGAGTAGTGGTACGTGTCACTGATGGTCTGTCCCTCAAAGAAGCAATGCAGCGCTCATTTGCAGAAGCACAAGAACACAAAAGAAATTTTGGAGCGATCGCCCTAGATGCTAATGGGGCGATCGCTTGGGGTAAAACTAGCGATGCTCTCCTTGCGGCTTACCACAACGGAGAGAAAATCGGCGATACCTTAGAACTACCCGTTGGGACAGAAGTTGGCTGTATATTCAGTTCTGACGGCTAAGTGACAAGTTTTGAGTATTTTCACTCAGGACTCTTAAGAGGCTCTGTACTCTTGTTGCGCCACCCTGGTTTGACAACTTGACGGGCACGAGCAATTACCAAAGAATCATCAGGGACATCTTCTGTAACAGTGGAACCAGCAGCTATGTAGACGTCATTTCCTAGCGTCACAGGAGCAACTAAAACGCTGTTGGCACCAGTTTTGGTGCGATCGCCTATATTGGTAGGATGTTTTTTCACACCGTCATAATTGGCGGTAATTGTTCCTGCGCCAATATTGACCTTGGTACCGGCGGTGGTGTCACCCAAATACGACAAGTGGGCAACGTTAGTGCGATCGCCCAACTTGGTATTTTTCAATTCCACGAAATTTCCTACCCGACAACCAGCGCCCACTTGTACTTGACCACGAAAATGGGTATACGGTCCTACACAGGTTTTTGTTTGTATAATACTATTTATCACCACTGAATACAGCACCGTGACATTTTCGCCTATCTGGCTATTTTCAATTAAGCTTCCGGGTCCAATGCGACTTCCTGTCTGAATAACTGTATAACCTCGCAGATGAGTTTGGGGTTCGATAATCACATCTGGCTCTATTTCTACGGTGTCGTCAATTGTAATACTGGCAGGGTCAATAAGGGTAACACCTGCGCTCATCCATTTTTCCTTGACTCGCTTTTGCAAAATCTCGTATGCTGTTGCCAGTTGTAAGCGGTCGTTAATGCCCAGAATTTCCTGCTCATCTTCCAAATCTACTGCCATAACTGGTTTGAGCAAGCTGACAGCATCCGTCAGATAGTATTCTTTTTGAGAATTGTTCGTTTGTAAATGAGGCAGAACTTTTGCTAAATCCTGCCAACGGAAGCAGTAAATACCAGCATTAATACGGTTATTTTGTTTTTGATTCGGTGTGCAATCTCGGTCTTCAACGATTTGTTGGACAATATTTTCACCATTACAAAAAACGCGTCCGTAGCCTTTGGGATTATCCAAGTATGCTGTGAGGATGGTGGCAGCGTTTTGGTTTTCTTGGTGAGTTTGCAACAGATTTTTGAGAGTTTCTGTGCGAAGCAAAGGGACATCACCAGACAACACGAGCAAATCGCCTCTGTAGCCTTCCAGATGGGGAAGTAATTGCTGGATGGCATGACCTGTTCCCAGTTGCACACTCTGTTCAACAAACTCCAGATCTGGTGTTGACTGGATAGCTGCTTTGACTTCAGCCGCTTGATACCCAACAATCACCATCTGCTGACTGGGCGAAAGCGGTTTGACACTGTCGATAACTCGTTCGATGAGCGATCGCCCACCCAAAGAATGTAAAACTTTGGGCAGGTTTGATTTCATGCGTGTTCCACGTCCCGCCGCCAGAATTGCTACAACTACCATAATTTAGCTATCAGTGAATTGCTTTGAATGCGTGTGTTAATTTGAGTTTAGGCTCAATTTACAAGAAAACCGCAAGGTCGTCTAAGTTAACTAGACTCCTACTAGAGCCAAGAATATCTTGACTAGAAGTCAAGATAGTGTCAAACTAACCAATCATTCCACTGATGTACTGTAATAGTTTAAAACCTAGCTAGCACATAACTGCCAATCTTTGAAAGAACAAATAAACTCTGTAAACTGCTGTATGAGTTTTGGATTACGCCATCCCTTTGCTGTTTCCTCCGCCATAATAGCAAGGGCTTCTTCTAATGTGAAAGCTTTTTTATATGGTCTTTCACTAGTCAGAGCATCAAAAATATCTATTACCTGAAATACTTGGGCGAGATTTGGAATGTCATCTGCTACAAGTCCATCAGGATAGCCTGAGCCATCCCAACGTTCGTGGTGACTGCGGATAATGGGAATTACACCCCCCATACTGCGTAATGGCTGGCAAATTTTTTCCCCAATTAAAACGTGTTGCTTCATAATATCCCACTCTTCGGCAGTCAATTTGCCTTTTTTGAGCAGCACTGCGTCGGGAATGCCCACTTTACCGATGTCATGAAGATATCCTCCCCACATTAAATCCCGAATTTGGTTGCGTGTGAGATTGAGATGTTCTCCAAAATTTTTTCCCATATGCGTCAGACGTTCGCAGTGATCACCAGTATTAGGATCACGACTTTCAACTGCCCTTGCAATGGAAAACAGCACCTGTTCGGCGTGTTCTAAGTCTTCATTCAAACGCTTTTGTCTGATCAGCGATTTTACTCGCGCCACTAACTCTACATGATCAAAGGGTTTGGTGATGAAATCATCTCCCCCAGTTTCAATTCCTCGAATGCGCGCTCGCCTGTCATTCAAAGCAGTAATGAAAATGATTGGAATGAGTCTGGTATGTTCATTTTGCTTAAGCAACTCGCACACCTGAAATCCATCCATTTCTGGCATCATCACATCCAACAGAATCAAGTCTGGTTGTTTCTGCATTACCAGTTTGAGCGCCGTAAAACCACTGTCTGCTTCTATAACTTCATAACCTTCTATTCCCAATAGGGCAGCAGCAGTCATCCGATTCATAGGATGATCATCTACTACTAAAATTCTCGGCGCATCTGAATCAAAGGTATTCACTGTTGATTTTTGAGTTTGTATCGTCTGGGAGACGAATAAATCATGAGTATCAGTAACAATAATGTTCATTAATCAAGGCTTTTTTTATTTTTTTACATCATTTACCTTGACTCAAGCAAAGCTTTTTTTCTGCTTTCTTGCATCCAAAGGTATTTTATAATCATTTTTTTTATTATCCTGTCTTTTCTAGTTTTTTTTTCAACTATAAGGTAACTCCAGCTTATAAAAAATTAACACTCATTTTTATAGATTTTTTGGTGTTTTATTTTGCAAAAAAACTTAATATAAGAAGCTTTCAGCAAATATAAACTTTGATTTTTTATTCGACAGTAGAAGATTATTATCTACTTGTATAATTGAGATTTTGACTTGATTCTTTTTATTTCTATTTTTTCAGTATAAGCAATTTAGAAAAATATATAAATTCGGGTTTTCACTGATTTTTCTTCATCTAATCTTCAAATAAGATGATTAACGGATGCAACCTCTATCAAAACAAGGTCTATTGGGTTTAAAGTTGTGGTTTTAAGATACTGGCTTGCGTATTATTGCTGTTTTTTCAATGTCAATTATATAATTATAATTACATCTGCGTGTCAGTGATGCCTTACTTTTTACATTGGTGATTTTGATCACAAAAATGCCTGTATAAGATTGTCAGAGCAGTAAAGCTATAAATATTACATATCATTAAGTAGATTTTTTGAGAACCATCTTTTACGCCAACCAGAGGTAGACTCTAGAGAGGAAGTTTGTTGTTCTTGTTGCCGTCGTCTCAAAATCACATCAGCAGCATCGCACAGCTGTGGATCGCGATAAGGAATAGCAGCACGAGTGAGTAAATGTTCTTGTTCTGCTAGAGAAAGTGGGAGAAAGAAGGATGAGGACGATAGAACGGTGGTGGTTTGTAGTTCATGATGGCTAGTTACTTGTTGATGTCCGGCTACTGTACCAGGTGTCTTTCTTCCGACTGGTGAGGTAGAACTTATTTGTAGTCCAGCTGCCAAAAGTGCCGTTCGTACAGCAGCCGCGCAGGAATAAGTCGCGAGTAAGCCATCTATGTCTAAACAAACAGATAGTTGTTTGATAAATTCAACAGTCCATAACTGAGGACAATGAGGTGGTGAAAACGGATCGAGAAAAATTGCATCAGCTTGAAAACCCGACTGGTTGACAAGTTTGATTGAATTTCTGGCATCACCAATGAGTAAAGTCGCTTTGAGACGATTTTGCAGTACTTGATGCTCAAAGGCTAACTGAGTCAAAATTTGGGTATATTTATATTCCCAGTTATCGAATAAGTGATGGGCGATCGCAGCTTGTGGTACAGCGCTATTGAGTTCTAAAGCAATGACTTCTATATAACAGTTGGGATTGACTGCCCAAATCGTTTCTATAGCAGCTGCACTGTTGTATCCTAGACCATAACAAACATCAAGCAACCGCACTGTTGGTTTGTGTGCTTTCAGTGATAGTTGAGTTGGGGCGACAAACTTAAAAAAACTCTCCTGACGCGCTCCGTAATGGCTGTGAAACGACTCGCTAAACTCATCAGAAAAAAAAGTGAACGAGCCATCTGCTGTGAGTTTGGGTGTAAAATTGTCTGAGTCTGACATAGTCATAAGTAGTGGTTAGTTGTTAGTAATCAGTGGTTCGTAAAGAACAGCACAACTAACAATTAATAATAAACAATTGACCGACAAACCTGAATTTATGATCGATAACCCTTGCGTTGTTTCTTGTGAATGGCTACTTCAACATCTTGATGATTCCCAAGTTGTTATCGTGGATTGTCGCTTTTCTCTGGCCCAGCCACAACTGGGAAGACAGCAATACCAAGAAAGTCACATCCCTGGAGCATATTACCTCGACTTGAATCAGGATCTTTCCAGTCCAGTGGGAGAACACGGAGGAAGACATCCTTTACCTAACTCTATTGAATTAGCTCAAAAATTATCAGCTATAGGAATCAATTCTCAAAAAACTTTTGTAGTCGCGTATGATGACTCTCGCCTTGCCTTTGCATCTCGTTTGTGGTGGCTGTTGCGCTATTTTGGACATGAGCGAGTGGCAGTACTGAATGGAGGGTTTTCTGCTTGGGAAAAAGCTGGATATCCTGTTACAGATGTGATTCCTGAACCTCGAATAGCGACTTTTGTCCCTAATCTACAGCCACAGATGGTTGTGGATTTTTTGGGAGTGAAAAACCGCAAAGATTCACAAGAGGTGGTGTTAGTTGATTCACGAGAACAAGATCGTTTTCTCGGTATTAGAGAACCAACTGATAAAATTGCGGGTCATATTTCTGGTGCGGTTAACTATTTTTGGCAGGAAGTAACTGACTCTGCAGGTTTTTTACTTCCGCAACAAGAGCAACGTCAACGCTGGTTAGAATTGGAAGATGCAAAGGACATTTTTGTCTATTGCGGTTCTGGCGTTACTGCTTGTGTGAATTTACTCTCCCTGGAACTGGCTGGAATTCCTACAGCTAAACTTTATCCCGGCAGCTGGAGTGATTGGATTAGTTATTAGGAATCAGGTTTGATTTATGAATTTACTCGTGAAGACTCTTAACAAGGAACACTTAATATCAAATGTATCTAGCTGAGCAAAAATCGAAAATGAGTCCTACAGATATTTCTCACTTATGACAAGTCAAGATAAAAGACAACACTCAAAAACGACCTAATTCCAGATTGTAATTAATACTGAAAAACCAGCCATCAACATTTATATATCTATCAGTTGAACCACCTAGGGTCAAACCTCCTTGTAAACTTAGATTTGTGTAGTTGGATATTCCGTAAGTTAAATGACCGTATAACCGATGGTATACGTCCTCTCTATCGCGTTGGGTAAAATCTGACAAACCAAATTGGTAATCAAGACCAATTTGGAGAGATCGTTCTAAGTAGTAGTTCAAAGAAACCCACACGGTATGAATGATTCGATCGCGGTTGTCTTGTTTACTGGGAGGATCAGTCAAGCTGAAACGCAATTCGTAAAAGCTATCTAACATCAATTTAGATGTGAGGGAGTCTCGCCGTCCTAAAGACAGGTGGAAAGAATCTTCATTCAAAAAGAGATCGCCAGCCGCAAAATTAGTACCATTTCTTGCATAAAACAACTTTTGATTGTTCCACCCAATTTCCCCATACATTTGGGGCGATAACTGCTGGAAAATACTAACGTTGAATCTCACCTGGTTGTAATTGTATTTTGATTGATCAATGTAACGCATTAAACTGCCATCAATTGATCCATTCAAAAAGGTTTTGTTTCCTAAGGGTATAGGCATAGAAGCTAGTGTTAATCCAGAGTAAATCAAGCCATCTTCTATGGGATTTACTTTTGAGGAAAAAATGTTATCTGTTTGGAAATAGCCAACGTGAGCCTGTAAATAGCCTATAGATCTCGGCTGAGCCTGAGGACGCTTTGGGGGTTGTTGCGGTTGTGATGGTTTTATTATTGGTTGTACCTTTAATATTCCTAGTTCAGGATCGCGAACTTGGGTAGACGCTTGCTTTTTCTCCTGTAACAATTGCCTTAGCTTCTGCAATCTTTGTGCGTAATCAATTTCAGGTGATTGCAACCGTTGTTCTATAGCTGGTGAGGAAGGTTGAGGAAGATCAGCGGGTTGACTTTCTAGCTGTGGAGGCTTCTCCGGTGTAGAGGATGCAGGACGTGGTGGTGGAGTGGGTGCTGGAGTGGGTGCTGCTGGTGGTGCTGGAGTGGGTGCTGGAGTGGGTGCTGGAGTGGGTGCTGCTGGTGGTGCTGCTGGTGGTGCTGCTGGTGGTGGTGTTTGATTTCCTTGAGATGCTGGTGGGGGTGGGGGTGTCTGATCTGGTGGTGTCTGGGAATAGAAATTTGAGACTCCATCATAAGTATTTGCTGTAGGTTGGCTTGTAAAGTCAAAAGAATTGAAAGACATGCCAACTTTATCCTGACATCCCGTTTCATCTGAACCCGACAAGAGTGGACAACCCTTTTGGTTAGTCGTGTTCGCGTCACGATTATTCGTGAAGTGGCAAAAACGAACGGGGTTTATTCTCAATAATTCGTTGTCAGTCTCAGTGATCCCGCTCGTTTTTGCACGGGTTGTCCACTTTTGTTCACGTTTTAACCCACACCCAACTTTTTTACCAAAATTTATTTTTTTTACTTCTTTACAAGATATTTGCCTACACTCTTGGCTCAATTGAGCGGGTATCCATGCGACCCCTAAAGATGTTATTCTTTGTATTAGATCATCTTCAGTCATTGATAGGTCTATATTGGCAGCGTGCGCCGCATCTACCTTCTTGATGTAAAACAAGATTGCACTACTATAAGCTAATACAATCCAAAAGAACAAATTTATCCAGCCCTTGGGTTGCATATTTAATTTTTCATTTTGGCAACAGTAGACTTACTCACTGTGCTAAAGGTTCCATGAGAAAAAATTACTATTTCAAGGGACTTTAGCGACAGTATTTGGTAAATGTACCCATTTTTATATCAAAAACGCAAATAAACTGTTACTGACTCCGCCTTGAAGGGTCGGGACTTGAAAACAGAGGTAATGTCTACTTCTTAATTCAAGTTAAACCAGTGTTTAGCTGTTTAAATGGTTACGAGGTCTGTATGAAGCTTACACCATAGTTTTTCAAAAAAAGAAACTCCAATAACCAGTTAACAGTATAATCCTGCATTAAATAAAATAAAATCATCAATAAAAAACAAGCAATTTTACGTAAGTAATGCCAGAACAAATAAGTAGGCTTAAACTGTGAACATCAGAACCTGTCTTCAACTGATTTGGTATCAATAAAATTATTTGAGGCTCCAAACTATGTTTCGTAAGTTTTTTTTACTCATAATAATTAGTTTCTGGGGAGTTGTTGTCCTCCCTGTAACAAAACAAGCAGATGCTACAACTCCTTTGACTGCTGCGGTCATTCAAGACCTCCGCAATTTGGTGCAACTCATACCGTACAAGAATTCTAAGCGTCCGGCACGCAAATCGGATCCTATGACTCCGGGAGATAGGCTGTCCACAGGGCGATCTGCCTTGGCAGACTTACGTTTTAACGACGGTTCTTTGGCTAGGATCGGAGAACAGGCAGTTTTTCAATTCTTGCCACAAAGAAGAAACTTCAGGCTGGACGATGGGACAGTGGTACTGCTGATTCCACCAGGTAGGGGACAAACACGTATAAGCACGCCAAATGCCGCAGCAGCAATTCGCGGTTCAGCATTATTTGTACGTTATGATCCGCAAACGGAAACCACGATTGTTGGTGCACTGACAAACAGTGGTATTCAAGTTTCTAATAAAGACGCTTCTCGAAAACAAGAGCTAAAAGCAGGACAACTGATAGTTTTAGTTAAAGGGGAATTGAAAGGTTTATACGATTTCGATCTAAGAACTTTTTATCAAACGAGTACCCTGGTTCGGGATTTAAATCTGACTTTAAAAAATGGTATACCAAGTTCAGATCTGGCGATCGCCAGCGTTCAAGCTGAGACTGCTGCTGCTGTTGCTGCACAATCGCCCCTTACTGGTCAGGATGTTGTTGTAAACCCACCTTTTATAAAGCCAACGACTCCCCCCGATTTACCCAGTAACAACATTACTAAAAATAATTCTCCAGCTAACAACATTATAGAAACAGGAGAAGTTGTGACAAATGCCGTTTCATCTCCCACACCCAAGCCTAGTAGGTCTACACCTACCGATCCGGTGACGCAGCCAACCAACCCACCCACTACTACCACATCACCAATAGTTACACCTCCTGTAACGGTCACTCAACCTCCAGTACCAGTAACACAACCGACAACAGTAATACCAGTAACTCAACCTACAGTACCAGTAGTCACACCAGTCGCTCAGCCTTCTATACCAGTAGTCACACCAGTAACTCAGCCTTCTATACCAGTAGTCACACCAGTAACTCAACCTACAGTACCAGTAGTCACACCAGTCGCTCAGCCTTCTATACCAGTAGTCACACCAGTAACTCAACCTTCTATACCAGTAGTAACACCAGTCACTCAACCTTCTATACCAGTAGTCACACCAGTAACTCAACCTACAGTACCAGTAGTCACACCAGTCGCTCAACCTTCTATACCAGTAGTAACACCAGTAACTCAACCTACAGTACCAGTAGTAACACCAGTAACTCAACCTTCTATACCAGTAGTAACACCAGTCACTCAACCTTCTGTACCAGTAACACAACCGACACAAACAGTACCACAACCAGCAAGCCCATCTTCAGTACCAACACCAACGACTCCAACAGTACCACAACCGGCAAGCCCATCTTCAGTACCAACACCAACGACTCCAACAGTACCTTCAACAACTCCGGTAAGACCAAGTACATAAAATCTATTTGGTCATCGCTATGGAATGAAAGAAGGTGCGTTACACTTCGTTACGCATTCTAGCCTCTAAGCCACGCTCAGCATAAAGTAAGTGGATAGGTACACGCTTCTCAAGGAATTGATGATGTGGCAGCGGTTGGAATTGTCATAGTTTCTCACAGTCGCCAGCTAGCAGAAGGAGTTCGGGAACTGGCAGTGCAAATGGTTCAGGGCAAAGTCTTCCTGGCTGTTGCAGCAGGAATTGACGACCCAAAAAACCCTCTAGGTACAGATGCTATACAAGTTTATGAGGCGATCGCCTCAATTTACAATGATCAAGGTGTCCTTGTCTTAATGGATTTAGGCAGCGCTTTGATGAGTGCAGAAATGGCACTTGAGTTTCTCTCCCAAGAACAACGCGAAAAAGTCCATCTGTGTGAAGCACCACTTGTTGAAGGTGCAATTGCAGCTGCTGTTGCTGCAGCTTCTGGTTGCAACATTCAACAAGTGATGGCCCAAGCAAGGGGAGCATTAGTTGCTAAAGCCACTCAATTGGGTGTAAACGTGAGCCATATCCTTGGGGAAAGCACAGAGGTATCTACCTCGTCATTTGTCGTTGAAGGACAAATTACAAAACAAATACGTCTTACAGTCCGTAACCCCTTGGGATTACACGCTCGTCCTGCGGCGAAATTTGTGGCAACAGCAGCCCGTTTCCAATCTCAAATAAAAGTACAGAATATTACTAAGGGTACTGAAGCAGTACGCGCTGACAGTATCAACCAAGTCTCTATTTTGGGTGTACGTCAAGGACACGAATTGCTTATTACTGCTACTGGTTCTGATGCGGATGAGGCGCTGGCAGCATTGCAAACATTAGTCGAAAATAACTTTGGCGAAGAAGATGCCACTTTAGCTCCTCTTACTACTAGTCCAGCAAACCACATTGTTTCGTCTGTTGATGACTTTATCCAAGGTATTCCTGCTTCTAATGGAGTGGCGATCGCACCCGTTTTTCTCTATCACCCCACTCCGATTCTTATTCAGCAATACCACGTAGAAAATAGAGAAGAAGAGTGGCAACGTTTACAAGTTGCCGTACAAGCGGCTCACGAAGAAATTCAAGCTATATTCTCACAAGCATCTATCCAAATTGGAGACGCAGAAGCTGCCATTTTTGATGCTCATCTGCTCTTTCTAGAAGATCCTGTGGTACTTGAGGCAGTCCAGCAACGTATTTTTGAACAACACTTAAATGCGGAAGCAGCTTGGCAAGCAGTGGTCAATGAGTTGGCAAATGACTATCGTAGAATTGAGGACTCTTATTTACAAGAGCGAGTTGCTGATATTGTAGACGTGGGACAGCGAGTCTTACGACTGCTAAGTAGATTTGAATCCCATTTGAGAAATTCTGAGGACAAACTTACTCATTTGAATCTATCTGAGCCAGTTATTTTAATTGCAACTGATATAAGTCCTTCTGATGCAGCTAGGCTAGATCCAACTAAAATCCTGGGAATCTGTACAACATCTGGCAGTGCGATTTCACACAGTGCCATAATAGCTAGGAGATTAGGTATTCCTGCTATTTTTGGTTTACCACCAGAAATTATGCAAGTCGCAAATAATACTATAGTAGCACTGGATGGAGAGATTGGCAGAGTTTGGATAGAACCAGAACCAGATATCCAAACTGCACTTGAAACAAAGCGAAATCTACAGGAACTTGCTCATCAGCAAGCAATCACAACGGCGGCGAATCCAGCAGTGACTCGTGACAAGACGAGGGAAATCAAAGTATACGCTAATATTGGGGGTATCTCTGATACTGAAGAAGGTTTGAGCTTGGGTGCAGAAGGCGTGGGACTATTCCGCACTGAGTTTCTTTATTTGGAAAGAACAACACCGCCAACAGAAGAAGAACAAATAGCAGTTTATCAAAGAATCGCCCAACTTCTTGATCATCGTCCGTTGATTATTCGTACACTTGATGTGGGAGGCGACAAGCCAATTCCTTACCTGGATTTACCACAAGAAAGTAATCCTTTTTTGGGTTGGCGCGGAATTCGTTTTTGTCTGGATCATCCTGATATTTTGAAAACCCAGTTGCGGGCAATTTTAAAAGCGAGTCTCGGACATCAAATTAAGATTATGTTTCCGATGATTGCTACTGTGCAAGAAATACAAGCAGCCAAGGCAATATTAGCCCAAGTACGAGCAGAACTACGTCAAGCAGGTGTGCTTTTTGATGAAAAGATGGAAGTGGGGATAATGGTGGAGATACCTTCGGCAGTTATTCTTGCTGAACAGTTAGCGGCTGAAGTGGACTTTTTTAGTATCGGAACGAATGACCTTAGCCAGTATGTCATGGCGGCAGATCGCACGCATCCCTTAGTTGCAAGTTTGGTTGATGCAATGCATCCAGCTGTGTTGCGGATGATTCAGCAAACTGTCCAAGCTGCACATAAAGCAGGCCTTTGGGTGGGGTTATGTGGAGAACTCGCAGCCAATCCTCTAGCAGCGCCGATTTTACTAGGGTTGGGATTGGATGAAGTGAGTTTGAATCCGCAAGGTATCCCAGCATTTAAGCAGGCGATCGCCCAGTTGACAATGGCGGAATCAGAGGCGATCGCTGCATCAGCCATGCAGCAAAACTCTGCAACTGACGTCAGAGAAGTCGTCTCAGCCTTTCTAAACCGTCAACTTAACAATCACTAAAATCAAACTGGCATAAACTATTTTATGGCGTTAAGCTAGCTGCGCCTCCGGCAATTGTGCTGAGAAATTTGAGTGTGGCTTTTTGTGCTTCGGTTAAATCTTTCACTTATAACAAGAGCGCTAAGTGGAGTACCACTATAGCGTGGGGCTTACGGCGAAGAAGCTAAATTCCAGCAACAAAGTCGTGAAGTCCTAAAGATCCAAATTTAGAATTGTTGGCAAGATAGACTTTTCTATATGCTTATCTGAGGAAAAGATGAATTTTTCAATCTTTACAAAGTTTAGTAGAATGACATTATTAACAGATAAGTATTTTTGCTCATTTGAATTATGATAGCGGATCGATTTCCCTGGCTGACCGCGATTATCCTCCTCCCCTTCATTGCTTCCCTAATCATTCCCTTATTGCCTGATAAAGACGGCAAGGTTGTGCGATGGTATGCCCTAGGTATAGGATTTGCGGACTTTGTCTTGATGTGCTACGCCTTTTTGACCCATTACGATGCAACCAGCGCGACTTTTCAACTCGCGGAAAAATATGCCTGGGTGCCTCAATTAGGTTTTAGCTGGGCAGTTTCGGTCGATGGACTATCTGTACCGCTTGTGCTTCTGGCAGGACTGGTGACGACACTTTCGATATTTGCAGCGTGGCAAGTTAATATTAAGCCTCGCTTGTTCTATTTTCTGATGCTGGTACTGTATTCCGCACAGATAGGGGTATTCGTCGCGCAAGACTTGCTGCTGTTTTTCATTATGTGGGAACTGGAACTGGTTCCCGTCTACCTACTCGTCTCGATTTGGGGTGGACAAAAGCGTCGCTACGCAGCAATGAAATTCTTACTGTATACCGCAGCAGCTTCTATCTTCATTCTGGTAGCGGCGCTGGCAATGGCACTCTACGACGATAATATGACCTTTGATATAGTAGAGCTTGCCATGAAGAATTACCCGCTGACGCTAGAACTGCCCCTTTACGCAGGATTGCTGATTGCATTTGGTGTCAAATTGGCTGTTTTCCCATTGCACACTTGGCTACCTGACGCACATGGTGAAGCTTCTGCTCCCGTGTCAATGATTTTGGCGGGTGTACTCCTGAAAATGGGTGGATACGGACTGATTCGCCTAAATTTGGAGCTTCTATCTGATGCACACATTTACTTTGCACCGATTATAGCCATTTTGGGCGTCGTCAACATTATTTATGGCGCGTTGAACTCCTTTGCCCAGTCCAATATGAAGCGTCGCCTAGCGTATTCGTCGGTTTCCCACATGGGGTTCGTATTGCTGGGTATTGCGTCCTTTACCGACTTGGGAGTCAGCGGTGCGATGTTGCAGATGATCTCACACGGTTTAATAGCAGCTGTGCTGTTCTTCCTGTCAGGCGTGACCTACGATCGCACTCATACAATGGTAATGGAAAAGATGGGTGGTATGGGTCAGCCAATGCCCAAAGTGTTTGCCCTGTTTACGGTTGGTGCAATGGCGTCGCTGGCTCTCCCTGGTATGAGCGGCTTTGCCAGTGAGCTTTCAGTCTTCGTTGGCGTAACGACCAGCGACATCTACAGTTCAACTTTCTGCACAGTGACAGTCTTCTTAGCAGCAGTGGGAGTTATCCTCACGCCGATCTATTTGCTCTCAATGCTGCGACAAGTATTTTACGGTTCTGGTGCAGCACTCTCATGCGAAATTGGCAATGCTGACTCGGAGAATCAGGATGATGAAGGCGCAGTTTGCTTCGGTACTGACTGCCTCCTGCCTAACCAAGCAGTCTATGAAGATGCCAGACCGCGTGAGTTGTTCATCGCTGCCTGTTTTCTCTTACCGATTATCGGCATCGGATTTTATCCCAAGATAGCTACGCAGATGTACGATGTAAAGACTGTCGCGGTGAACACTCAAGTCCGCCAATCATATACTCAAATCGCGCAAACGAATCCTCATATATATGCCAAGGGTTTCTTGGCTCCTAAAATCGCAGAATCTGAAGTTCCAACCGTTTTGGGAATTATCAAGTAACCTTGGCAACCTTCCGACACGCTGCACGAACGTGTTAAACCCGCGCCCCACCGCATAAACGGTCGAATTCACGTTAAAGCTGGGAGCATCTTTCTCCCACTAGCGTCTTGCAAAATTAAGATGCTCCTGATCGCTTCTACATTTTGGGTTTTACTGTGAGTCGCATGGACTTTCTCCTGGTACTACTACGCTTGACTTCATCTCTGAATTTTTCTTTACTAGAAACGGATAAATGAACAGATAAACACCGCTGACTGCCAGTGTTGACATAAAAAACAAAAAGGACATTTCAATCAGATTGTGAATCCAGGGAGCAAACCATCCTAGCAATCCTCGATACTCCAAAAAATCGGTAGCATTGAAACCATATTTCAACAACTTGCCGTTATGAGCATCAAGATACCACTCAAACAGACGTTTTTTATTTTCAAATCGATAAACGCCTAAAGTTGGTAGATAGGCAATTTCATCAATGTCCTCTAAAGTATTAATTCCCTCTGGCTGCAGAGAGATTAATGCATGTGTTGCCTGTTCCAGAGAAAGTAAAGACCTGGTATTTTCTGCAACAGTTTGAGTGGGTGGTTTGCCGTCAACTGTAGGTAAGCCAGAACTGAAAGCAGATGGAAGGGCAATTATTTCTATTAGGTAAATTGCAATGACCACAGCAAAGTAAAGCCCAACCCATCGGTGAATTGTTCTTGACCATCTTGATAGAAACTGTTTAATTTTCATCATGCCTCCTGACTTTAACTGAAAATTCTGTTCCGTCCTTTAAATTTAAAGTTGATGACCGATAACCATTAGCAGGGTTTTGCAAAAAATCAACATAATCTTTGAGCGGCTCCTTAAAGGTATTGACATTATCAGAGACAACAATTCCGCCTGGTCGGATAAATGGGTCTATAATTTTTAATACATCCAAAGCTAATTCTGGCCAGCCATCAATCAATACTAAATCAACTGTTTTATTTAAAGTTGTTAGTGTTTTTAAACCATCACCTTCTCGAATATCCACATAGGTTTCTAGTCCTGCTTCAGCAATATTTTTTCTGGCTTGCACGACTTTCTCATGTAAAATTTCGGTGCCAATAACAATGCCGCCACCATTGTCTCTCACGGCAGTCGCTAAATAAATTGTAGAAATTCCAAAAGAAGTGCCAAACTCAATAATAGTTTTGGCATTAATAGCACGGGCTATTAAATACAGGAATTCTCCTTGGTCTGGTTCAATGGGAATGTATTTATCGTTATAATATTCAGTTTTTGTCTGATCCCACTTAATGCCCTTACCCAAAAATAAGCCAGGAAGCTTTGGCAAGTAGTGGAGAATTAATCTAGGTAATTGCCTATCAGCTTCTGCGTGCAGTCGATTTAAAACAGTTTTAACTTTCGCGTCGTTGAGTGCGCTTGGTTTAGAAAGTTTGCTCATGGTTATCAATAATTGATCAGGCTATTTCACTGAAGAAAGTAGTTTTAGCGGATGGTGGACTATCTTGAAACTTCTTTTAACTACCCTCCTCAATTCCTTCTTAGAAAGGTAGGAAGGAATCTGTCTGCTTTCCTCCCTAAGCCATCAGCGAGGGTTAGGGTGGGGTTAAAACTGCAGCGAAACCGAGCCAATCACGGTCAATGGTTCGCCAAAAATGTTACCTCCACCTCGCAGATTCGATACACTTTCGATGTATTTGACATCACCAATATTTTTGAAGTTAAGCCCAAATCGCCAATTATTGCGCCGATAAAAAACTGCTGCATTGGTGATGAAATAACCATCTGCCTGATAGCTGTTAGCTAAATCCCCCTGTCTTTCACCAACATAATTAAATCCAACTCCCACCCCTAAACCCTGCAAATTACCGCGCTGAATTTCATAAGTTGTCCATAAACTGGCACTATGTTCGGGAACACCATATAACCTATTGCCAACCAATTCGGGATTGGTATCAGCGCTGACTTCACCATTGATGTAAGCGTAGGAAGCGATGATCTTCCATCCCGGCAATATTTCTCCCGCGACATCGAACTCAACCCCACGACTGCGCTGTTCTCCAGATGCGATGGATGCAAGGGGGAAGTTGGGATCGGTAACCGCCACATTTTGTTTGGTAATATCAAAATATGCCAACGTGGCAAACAGTTTACCATTTAGCAACTCCGTTTTGACGCCAAACTCATAACCTTTGCCCCGTTGCGGTTCCAAAGGTTCACCCGTTGCTGTATTTGTCGTATTGGGAGTGAAGGATTCTGAGTAACTGGCGTACAAAGATACAGCTTTGCTCGGTTGGTAAAGAATCCCCACACGCGGAGTAAAAGCATCATCATTTTGAGTAGTCTCACCCGGTTGTGTCACCTGCCCCGGCACGTTGACTGTTTTTGATTCTATGGTGTCGTAGCGGATACCTGCTAACAGCTTCAGATTCTGGAATAATGAAATCTGATCTTGCAGATAGAATCCCCAGCGATTGGATGTTCCATCAGTGCCGCCATAAGGCGGTAATGTATTCTCACTGGGTTTAGCCACCCCGTAAACCGGATTGAAAAGATTCAACGGTAGAGGAGTAGTAAAATCAAACACTGTGAAAAAGTTTGTTGCACTATGAATGTAGTCTGCACCGAATAAAAGAGTGTGATTGATAGGACCCGTAGCAAACTCACCCACGACGTTAGCTTGCAAACTATAATTCTCATCGTGTCCTTCTTGGGAGGCAAAAAAGCGACTGACTGTACCCGTTGCTTCGTCAAAAGAAAGGGGAAGCGCAACAACATTGAAATCGTAGTCATAGGAGGAATAGCGAAAGGCATTGCGTAATTTCCAATTCCGACTAAACCGATGCTCCAAGTTATAACCAACATTTAGATATTGATTTGTCACCGCGTCAGTAGGTTCGGAGTCAATGTGATCCCGTGGAACATCAGCAATTTTTTTGCCAATAGCTGGGATACCAAAATCAGCAGGGCGATTATTGTCGAGATATTCCAGCGAAATTCCTAAATCGGTGCGATCGCCTATTTTCCAGGTAAGTGTCGGGGCAATAAAGATATGCGAATCTTCTTGGTCAAGGTTGCGAAAGCTGTCCAATCTCTGGTACAACCCATTCAGACGGTAGAGTACTTTACCATCAGCGCTTAAGGGACCCGAAAAGTCAAAGCGGGGTCGAACCAAACCCCGGCTTCCCACTTGTAATTCTGTTTCGTAAAACGGCTCGGACAAGGGCTGCTTGGACACCGCGTTAATCAATCCTCCGGGTTCAATCGCACCATACAAAATGGATGCCGGACCCTTGAGTACTTCAATCCGCTCTAAATTGGCTACTTCTAAAGGCGCTTGAACAACCCCATACCGCCTAAATCCATCGCGCAGAATCGGGGCATCAGTAAACCCTCGAATGCTGAAATCCGCACCACTCCTGTTGTTTGAACTTCCTTGGTAAGTGACACCACTGATATTGCGCAGCGCTTCTTCTGTGCGTGTGACTTGCTGATCCCGAATTATCTCTTGAGGAACTACCTGAATTGCAAAGGGAGTCTGAATAATCGGGGTCTCGGTGCCGGTGGCAGTGGAAGCATTAGGTGCTGTATACTGGTTTTGCTGACCCGTCACCACTAACTCAATTGGCTCATCACTTTGGGAGTCGGGCGGTTTTTGGGACTGAGTTTCACTAGTAGGCTGTTGTGTTTGAGGCTGCTGCCCTTGCTGCACAGAAGATGCAACAGCAAAGATCAGACCTTCATTACCATCAAATAACTCAACAAGTGGTAACTTCGCCTCACCCGTCACCGTGACTCGAATTGTCTTTGCATCTTGATTTGTTACTTTTATCTCAGTAATACCCGCTATTGGTTTTTCCGAGCGGAATATGAATGCCTCGCCACTGGGTAGGCGTAGTTGAGCATTTGGAATATCGACAATAAAATTGTTACCAGCACTGCGATTGGTGAGTTGTAATTGTTGCCCCTTGGTAGTCTGTAATATTATTTCCACACCTTTACCTGTGGAATTTGCCTTGACTGCTGTCACTTGCACCACTTGCAAAATTTCTGAGGAGGGCGCTGGTTGTGGTGTTGACGATTGAGAAAGCAACCCACTAGCATTAGTGACGGGGAGCTCAATCTCGCTTAATCGCCGAATCTTATTAGTTGTTGTAGTTGTTGACTTTCCATGCTCGGTTTCAACCTCTGCCAAAGCAGATTGAATGACTACACAATTAAAAATGTATCCTATCAAACAGACTACTAGCCACAAATGCATTTTGGGCAGAGATATCCAACGTTTCACTGCTTCTCACACTCCAGCTACAAAACTTATTGCATATCTTTATTAATTGCAATTGAGTTCAGTCTAGAGAAACACCAGTGATGAAGTCTATCCGGAAACGGTGTTATTAGTCCCGAAACGGCATTACGATCCACAAAGGGATTTTCCACCCCACAAACAATCGCTGGGTGTGATCCCAAATTTGCGCTTGAAGGCTGCAGCAAAGTGTCCTAAATGGCAATAACCAACCAAGTTGGCAACCTCGGCAACAGTTAGTTTCCCTTCGCGTAGAAGTTGCTCTGCTTGCTCCATGCGTTTATCGGTAAGATAGGTAAACACTGTTGTACCAAATAATTCCCGAAATCCATAACGGAGAGTGCGATCACTTACCCCCACCTGTTGTCCCAATTCTACTAATGAGGGTGGATTCTCTAGACGAGAGAGCAAAATTTCTCTGGCATGATGAATACGGGCGATCGTTCTTTTCTTAAGTCGCGGCGATTTTTGCACTCCACCCTCACCCGCTAACAGAGGAGTCAATTGCAACGACATCAACTCCACCACCTTCGCCTGTAAATACATCCGCTTCATTACTCCTTGGTAAGGACAGTTGACAATTTGCCGTGCTACTTCTTCGATGGCGATCGTAGTTCTTGGGTAGAGTAATGTTTGCCAGTCATTATCCTTCACTAATAAATCCAACTCTGGAAGAATTTTTCCATCATTTGTAGGGAAAAAAGTTCTCAACAAATCAGAGGACATCTCAATGTCAACACCTACAACTCGCTGGAATTCTCGAATAGTCATTTTTCGTTGAATACCACTACCAGAAATGAGTGTATATCCCTCGCCAACCTGTCTGCCGTGTTCATCTATGATTTTTCCTGACAGATGAACACGAAATTGCAGAGGGTGCTCGTAATCAGGAATTTTAGTTACTACGTCATCGAGGTACTCATAGTCAAAAATCGCCAGCTTGAGAGTGGGATATAGTTCGATTACTTCCATAGATCCTTTGCCTAATTGCTTGGGTATTTCACCAAATATTTCATAAGGCTCTGAGGATAAGTTTTTGGTAGTATTCTCAAAAGCTTCATTCCAAAGTTCGCTGTGCTCTTTCATTGTCAGAGTGATGGTCATAGGTGGCGACGGGTAGATAGTTATAATTGATAATATTTATTCTCAATAATCTTACCGCAATCTATCAACCACTTTTGACCTGATCAGAACTCCTGTTGGACGCTAGCTCAATGCAGTCAAAAGCCTACACGCCAAATTTTGATTGTTTTGTCAGAACTACCACTAGCAATAAAACGACCATCTGAACTAATAGCAACAGAGTTTATCACCTGTGAATGTCCTATAAGGGTTTGCAGCAATTCTCCCGTCTGCGAATGCCACATCTTGATGGTTTTATCAGCACTACCGCTATAAAGAGTTTTTCCATCAGGACTAACAGCTATTGATGTCACTTCATCTGAATGTCCAGTCAGCGTATGTAATACTTTACCAGTACAAAGATGCCAAATTTTGATAGTTTTATCTGTACTACCGCTGAGCAAGAATTGACCATCAGGAGAAATAGCTATTGCTTTCACCTCACCTGAATGCCCGCTAAGAGTACTTAATAGTTCTCCTGTGATTGGATTCCATAGTCTAATCTTATGATCACTGCTACCACTGGCAAGAATTGCACTATCTGGACTAATCGCAGCAGCATAAACTGCGGATGAATGCCAAAGAGTGGAAATGCGTTCGCCCAAAGGGCGGCTAAGAGCTGGAGGATCGCCTGTATGCAAGTTCCAAATTTTAATTTTGTTACTAGCGCTGGCAAGAATTAGTCCATCTGGACTAATTACTACACAGTTAATAGGTTTTTGATGCCCTAAAAGAGTATGCAATAATTTACCAGTTGCAAGATGCCATACTTTAACATTATTTCTAGGGTGTTCGCAGCTACCAACAACTAGCAAATTTCCATCAGGACTAATAGCCACTGATGAAACTTCTCCAATTTTTTCAGTTAAAGTGCGGACAACTTTTCCTGTACTAAGATTCCAAATTTTTACGGTTTTATCTGCACACCCACTGACTAAAATTTGTCCATCTGGGCTTATGGCTACAGATGTGACTTTATCAGAGTGTCCAATCAGGGTGTGACTAAGATAAACAGATTCGTGTTGACGTTTGTCTTTCTCTTGAGCAATAGCATTCAATAATTCCTCAGCATAGGTGACACTTTGACTATCACCAACTGCTGTAAAATATTCTTTTAATTTTTCAATATATCCTTCATCTTCTATCTTTATAGCTGATTGCATTGCTCGTAAAGGATGGATTTCTCTGTGTTGTGAAACTTGGCGTAGTTGCAACCATGTGTTAACTGAGTAATCCACCTGTTCCTTTGCCCATACCTCATCAAGTAAATGCGATAAAGTCTGCGCCAATTTCAATGCTAAATCAGGAATCCAGTGATGTCGCTCTACTTCCAAGGCTTGGTAAAGTTGTTTATATCCAGCAGCGTACATGTAAAGTGGGTTGTCGTCAGACATCGCTTGCAGCAATTTTGAATTAATAGTGTTTGTCAGAAAACTAGGTAGTAATTCAGGTAGTAGTGGAGGAACATCATTATGAACCAAGTGATATGCATCTGCTACCCAACTTGCAGCAAGGGTATGACACGTAATCAAAACCTGGCAGAGTTTTTCAATATCTTGGCGATTCACTTGGTATTGTAAGCCCAATTGACTAATATCAATTCCTTTTTCTTTCCATTTTTCTGCTTTTTCCAAAGTTGCCAAGTTGCTCACATTTTCTCCGCCAATCTGATTAATTTCCTCTAAGCTTTCTCCCAGTGCAATCAGTTCATCTCTTATTATTTTCCACTTCTTAGCACGACTTATTGCTGACTCATCAACAATTTCCTTGTATGGTAAGCGAGAAATCGTTTTATAATAATAAAAATTCTCTTGTCCAATTCCCCAATAACCAATACGAAAATTTAGATAATCTCCATCAGCTTCTGACTCTAAAATTAAAACAGGCTCTGTTTTTAATGTTCCAAACAGAGCCTTAATACTTGATTCACTATGAAAACGCTTACTATCCCAAGCCCCTGCTAAAAACTCTGTCGGTCTAACTGGATTGTGTAGAGAATAATGCTGATTAAGAAATTCTCGTAAACCTTCAGCTAACATGAACTCGATATCTGAAATATCTTCTCCTCGATTATCAAATTTATCAAACTTTATTTTAGGAGGAGCAAGAAAAATTTTTAGTGGAGTGCGTTGATTCTTGGTATGAGACTCTAAAATTTGTGAAGGCAATAATCGTAAAGGCCAATTTTCAAAAATTTTCTGTGCTTCTGGTAATTTGAGCGCTGTTTCTTGCTGTTGTGTTGCTATCTTTAGTTGTGTTTTTTGAACATCAAATGCTAATTGCTGTTGCTGAATTTTTTCTTGCTCCAGTTTTCCCGAATGAGTGATACTCTGACTAACACTGCTAACAGATTGAATAAATTCTTTAATCTCTTGGGAAGCTAAGTATTTTGCGAGTGTCGGACGTTCTTCATTTCTTTTTTGTATTAAAGCTGCAATGACAGGTGTCAACTCTAATACTATTTGAAACAGTAATCTTACTCCTATATCCATAAAAATATATCTGCCAGATCAATACAGTTAATACTGTTTAATGCTTGATAATAGCCATATTTTGCGTTAATTCCTGCTATCTACACCGAAAGATAGATATAGCATATCCTACTACTAACTGGCGTTTGATTCTTTATTCAAAAAGAAATAATATGCCATAAATAATCAAAAAACAAGTTCCACAAATATTTCGTTTACGGAGAAGAATTATAAATAGCTGATAATTATAAAAATTGATATTACAACCTAATCAATGGCTTTTCTGTTTACTCAATTATTATATAGCAGTCCTATTTCATTTGTGAGAAAAAAAAGTACATTTGTACATTCTTCTTCCCTGTTAAGCGTTAAGCGTTAAGCGTTCCCTACCTCAACGAGTAATTTCACAACTCCTGCACGGATTGCTATATAACAATTTTAAATGAGTTGTCAGATAATGCTTTTGGCTTCATCTCTCATAAATTGTGTTTTTTACATCTTAGTAGTTCATTTGAGAGATCAATCACGTGAGAAGTAGAAAAAACATCAATTAGCTTTAAAAAAGGAGATTAATCATCTATCTTGCTGATTAGAAAAATGTTGAGGTAAGGTACGTGGAACCCTATATTTCACATACCTTGGAAAAAGACGTATAGAGACAAAAATTAAAACCTGATTCCGAGTTGACCGTTGATTCCTCGAACAGAGTTGTAACCAACACCAACGAAAACTTTATCGGTAGCGCTTACCTGAACCCCACCCGAAAAAGCAACACCCTTATCTGCTGAATAGTATCCCAGCCCTACATAAGGTGAAATCACAGGCAAGCTGATAAATTTTAATATATCTACACCTGTAGAACCGTCAGGACCAAATCCTAACTCTGCTCCCAAATTCAAAGCCCTTGCGCCTACAGAATAGGTAACATCACCATCTTGGCTACCAACTGATACCCAAGGTTGCGGTACGATTTGAGCATGAGCACTTTGTGGGGCAAATAAAGTTAACAAACTGAGTGATGCGAACAGTGTTTTTGTCATTAACGCTTTTTTCACGTTCCACTCCTTCACGACCTGTGACAATGTAATCTTTTTCATAGAAAAACTACTGAGAAAAACTCTGTACCATAGACTAATTGCAACAAACTTGACTGCTGCTAAATTCCCAATGAACATCTGCAGCAGTTGACTTGTCTGGTGCTTACTACTGTTAATTAAAGTTTGTCTAGTATAACTGATGGTGACGAAATGACCCTTACTTAAGTGCCCACTTTAGCACTGGGTTGAGTCGATTTTCCAAAAAATTGATACGAAATCGTGATTGGTCTTAATGTTTCTTTCTTTGTAACACAGCACCAAAATGATTTATGAATTACACAGAAGAACTCAAAAGCTATCTTGATGAACAGGGACGTATCAAAGAGTGGCCCTCCAAGCGCAATAAGGGAAAGTTTCAAAAGTTGGTGTTGGAGTATTTAGCGTCAAAATTTGAGGTTGGTATTGTTTATACAGAAAAAGAGGTGAATGCACTGCTTAATGGGCACCACACCTTTGGCGACCCCGCGATGTTGAGACGAGAGTTATTTGAAAGCGGGTTAATTGACAGAAAGCGGGATGGTTCCGCTTACTGGCGCAATCTTCAAAATTGACGCGACCAATCCTTAGGCCAACGTTCCACGACGACTTTGGTTTGAGTAAAAAATTCTACAGCATGATTGCTTTGACCGTGTAAATCACCAAAAAAGCTTTCTTTCCAACCACTGAACGGGAAAAACGCCATTGGTGCGGCAACTCCTATGTTAATACCAATATTACCAGCTTCTGCTTCATAACGGAACTTACGGGCAGCTGCGCCACTGGTGGTGAAAAGACAAGCCATGTTGCCATATTGACCGCTGTTGATCAGGGCGATCGCCTGTTCAATAGTCTCCAAATGTATCAAACTCAGCACCGGACCAAAAATTTCCGTCCGGGCTATTTCACCTGCTGGGTCAACGTTTTGCAGAATCGTGGGACGTATAAAATTACCATTTTCATAACCAGATATATTCGGATCTCGTCCATCCACTAACACCGTCGCCCCTTCATTTGCCCCCTTTTGAATCAAATCCTCAATTCGTGTCTTACTTTGGGTTGTAATCACTGGTCCCATTTCTACGCCTGATTCTAAACCATTACCGACAACTCGTTTTTTAGCAGTCTCGGCTATTGCTTCTGTAAACGTGTGACGCGTTTGTCCCACAGTCACTGCTATTGAAGCAGCAAGACAACGTTGTCCTGCACAACCAAAAGCACTGTCAGCAGCAATGCGTGTTGTCATCTCTAAATCTGCATCTGGTAAAACAATCAGGGGATTTTTTGCACCACCTTGGCATTGGACACGTTTGCCATTTGCCGCCGCCCTACTATATATATATTTAGCGACAGGTGTAGAACCAACAAAGCTTATTGCTCGAATTTTAGGATGATCCAAAATTGCATCTACAGCTTCTTTGGCACCATTTACCAAGTTGACGATACCCTTGGGCAATCCTGTTTTTTCTAACAACTGGAAGATTTTTTGCATTGTTAGCGGTACCTTCTCCGACGGCTTGACAATGTAGGTGTTACCGCAGGCTAGGGCATAAGGCATGAACCAAAAGGGAATCATCCCCGGAAAATTAAATGGGGCAATGACTGCAGCAACTCCCAAAGGTTGGCGAATCATCATTTCATCGATACCTCTGGCAATGTCTTCTAGGTTCGTACCCTGCATCATCATAGGGATACCACAAGCAACTTCTACATTTTCAATAGCACGCTGCATCTCGCCTTGGGACTCTGCCAACGTTTTACCGCATTCTAATGTAATTGTACGAGCCAAGTCTTCTAAATTCTCTTCTAGCAGATTCTTAAGTTTAAATAAGTACTGCACTCGTTCCGTGGGTGGAGTGCGTCGCCAACTCACAAAAGCCTCTGCTGCTGCTTCTACCGCTTCGTTTACCTCACAAGCAGGTGACAAAGGCACTTTAACCAGTATCTCTGCTGTTGCTGGGTTGAGGACATCCAAGTATTCCATAGTACTAGATGTACACCACTGACCATTAATGTAGTTGGGTAATGTCATCACTTTTTCCATCAGTTAATTATTAAATCTGCACAGTTCAAATCTTGCACTTCACCCATAGTACGCCTTGTAACTTTAGTTCAGGGATGAAATACGACACGGCGAATTTATTCGCTATCAATTAATGAACGAATAAACTCTCTAACAACGTCTGACTGGGTACGCTTTTTCTTCTTGCAATATCTGAGAAATTTTTCATACTCTTCCTCAGAAATTCTAATGTGTAATTGTTTTTCTGGCATTTTGTAGACCAATGTGGTATACACATTATATGCCGAAATCGCGAAAGGCACGCTCGGTAACCACGCAGAAAAAGTCTCGCAGTAGGCAAGTATTGGAGATTGATACGCAAACCGTGGTTAACCCTTCGACTACGCGAGCGGGTTAATAGGGGCGTCCGGGAATTGTCAAGGGAAGTAGAAGCAATATCGAACGGTCAAAGCTGAGCGGCTTGCCCTGAGCGTAGCCGTTCGCGTAGCGTGCCCGCAGGGCATAGGGAGCCGAAGCTTTGATATTGAGCGAAGTCGTCCTTGAGGTTCAAGGACTAGTGTTGTAAACCTGAACAGGAACCAACCGCTAGTTTCGTGAGCGCACTACAAATCTACGTTCTAGAAGTTTGTGGCGAAAGCTTCCGGCTTCTAGCCGGAGGTAAACTTACAAGATAATTTTGTTTGGAACTGTGGTGTCTCCCATTTAAAATCGCCACCAGACGCATTATACTTGGAAATTGGCGGAATTGGCGCTCAAGTTAAAGCGTTTCTAAATAACTCAACAAATCTGCCATTTCTTGAGGCTTGGGTTGAAATTTCGGCATGGGTGGGGTTTCACCACTAGTGACTTGATGAATCAAACCATATGGGGATTTGCGGTTTGAGACTCCTTGTAAACTAGGACCTACGCGCCCATCTGCTTCCCAGCCATGACAGCCAGCACAGTTGATTTGAAAGATGGCGTGTCCAAGTGCTAGGTCCCCTTTGAGCGATAGAACGCTTTTGACGTATGGATCGGCAGTTCTCATAATCCGAACGGCAAAAATGCTCACAAGGACTACTAGCAGAATCGCCAGCGCCGTTAATATGATTCGCCAAATCAAAGTTTCAGTTTTGGTAATCTGGTTATCCAAATGTTTACTTTTTAAGTCAAAGTGTACAAAAAGTTTTCATTTCATACACATAGCTTAAAAGTTCTTGATGGTGTCTGCAAGCACAAATGTTTTTTTGCTAACTCAGCAGGGGGATGAACGAGGGAAGGAAGGAGAAAACAAGCGGCTATTTGCTGCCTTCGGTGAGTTGTGGCAAAGCTGCTTTGACGGCATTTCCAGTTCTACCTGGAAACGATATTTGAAAAGGGTTTTGGCTTAAGTTGACGTGTGCACCACGCCTGAGTTCTTCTTTGGAAGAAGCAATTCTGCCAAATTTGGTAGAATCAATGATGGGAAGAAAATATTGAACAGTAGCACAAAAGGAGATTTAACGTGGTTGAACCCTTGCTTGACGGCATTGTACTGGGTCTAATCTTTGTAACCTTGGCTGGGTTGTTTTACAAAGCTTACGAGCAATACAAGCGTGGCAATCAACTCGGTCTGTAAAGTCATCGGAACCGAGGACACAGGGATATAGCACCTTCTGTTGGAGGTAGGGGAGATCATAAGAAATTCTGAATTCTTAATTTTGAATTTTGAATTTTGAATTTTGAATTTTGAATTGTTATCTCCTTGTCCCCTCAATCCACTACCCTGTAAAAGGTCAAAGCCGTATTTCCGTAAACTTTTTCACGGCAAATTTCCCAATTCGGAATGACTAAAGGATTCCAATCTTGAGGATTATGTTCGATCGCTATTTCACCATTAGCATCTAGAAGCCCAGACTGAGCGATCGCCTCTATCACTGGCTGGTATAACTCACTTGCATACGGCGGATCGAAGTAAATTCTGTCAAATTGCTGTCCTGATAATTTTGGCAAAAGCTGTACAACGTCTCCCCGCATTACCTGAAATTTCTGTTCAGCACTCGCTAAGTCTTGCCAATTCTGTTGGATTATAGCACAAGCACGATGGGATTTATCAATTCCTACAACTCGGCTGGCTCCTCTACACAAAGCCTCCGCGCCCATTGAACCAGTTCCAGCACACACATCCAGCCAACGACAACCTTCTATTGTTCCCTGCCAAATATTAAAAACGGCTTCGCGTACCCGCGCACTGGTGGGTCTGGTTTCTTTTCCTGGTAAAGTTTTTAATGGTCGGTTTCCGTAAATTCTTAAACTCATTAGTTATTAGTCATTAGTCATTAGTCATTAGTTAGCAACCTTTTTTATAGGGTAAGCATTACCCACCAGTCACTTATCGCGGTAGGCAATGCCCATCGTGTATTCAAGTTACAAATTTTAACAATCAATTCTTAACAAACCTTTTGACTACGAACAAGAAACAATGGACTATAAACTCAACCACAATTGTATTTAGGCAGCAACTTGTGTCCAAACTTGGGAGACAAAATTAGACAGAATTTGCAGCCCAATATTGGAAGATTTTTCCGGGTGAAACTGAACAGCCATTAAGTTATCGCGGGCGATCGCAGCTGTTACCGTTTGATGTCCGTGGGTGATTGTTGCTGCACAGACTTGCGGCTCTTGTGGTTCAACAAAATAGGAATGAACAAAATATACCCAAGGTAAAGAGGGTAGATACTCCCACAAATGACTTTTTGGTTGAGTCAGTTCGAGTTGATTCCAACCCATATGAGGAATCGCAATTCCTGGTTCTGGACGAAATCGCCTGACTCTTCCTTTAATAATTCCGAGTCCTGATTCTGTCCCTTCTGTGCTTGATTCAAAAAGAACTTGCATTCCTAAACAAATTCCTAAAAAGGGTTTACCGGATGCGATAGCTTCTTTTATTGGTTTTTCTAAACCACGCGATCGCAGCTGTTGCACTGCTGGATCGAACGCACCAACTCCTGGCAAAACTATCGCATCAGCCTTTTCTAATTCTTTTGGAGAATCAGTAATCTTGGGAGTTGCCCCAGCTTTTTCTAGTCCTTTACAGACAGAGTGCAAATTTCCCATGTCGTAATCTACAACTGCAATCAACGTCATTTACTCGCTCCCTGTTAACTTTATTATGGAGAGTATCTCTATTTTAAATAATATTTCTTATGAAGAAAAGCATTCTATTAACATCTTTTGACACTTGGCTAAGCGAGCAAAAATCAAATTCTTCTGATGATTTATTGGTAGAAGTTTCCCGACTTAACTCGTTACCTTATGATTTAACCTTCTTGCGACAGTTGAGGGTGGATGTGCAGCTTGCCAGTTTTCGGGTTATAGAAAAAATCCACCAACTGCAACCAGACGCCATCATTTGCTGTGGGATGGCTCGAAAACGAACATTATTAAGTGTGGAAGTTGGTGCTAGTTGTGGGGAAATTGTGTTGCAGACAACAGTTGATTTAGAAAAGTTAGTCGCGGGGGCAAAGGCAGTTGAGATTAGTCACGACTGCGGTAAATTTGTTTGTGAAGGACTTTACTATTCTGTTTTAGATGAACTGCGCCAACGCCAACTCACAACCCCTTGCATTTTTGTCCACGTTCCTATTTTGACTGAAGAAAATCTCCCCTTAATTCTTGATGATTTTTTATTGATTATTCACAGGCTGGCACTTTGGTAAATTTACTTGCGTCTGTTTGAACAGAAAAATATGTACACAGATGTTTCCATTCTTACTAATTTTTCCGCTCGCTCAAATCACTCCTTCTGCACCACCGCCGCCTGAAGAAATTGTCCAACAGCAACAAGTACGCCCTTTACTTGGGACTGTGGATAGCATCCCAGTGTTTAACAGCAATAGTCCTGAAAAAGTTCTCAAGGAAGGGATTTTGCTTTCCACCTTTCCAGCCTCAGGCAAAAAAGTCCCAACCGCACACTTGAATTTTCCTTTTAAAGGACGATTTGATATTTTTGCTCACCATGTTGCCCAAGCACCCACACCAGAAGACTTGCGGACGCTTTATCTGGGGATAATCCTGCATAACCCAGGAAAACAACCAGTGACAGTGAATATCTTGCAGGCGGCGAGTTATTTAAGTCAACCAGATGCACCGTTTGCAGAGTTGCCATCTCGGAGTGAGAATATTTTAGGTACAATTTTTGCAGGACCAGGCGATCGCGTGGTTAATGATATTCTGCGAGGACAACGACAAGATACGTTTCCTCCTCAAGTTATCATTCCACCAGGTGAAAGCCGGATGTTGTTGAATGCACCGATTCCTGTCAGTGGACTGACACCACCTTTAAATGGTCGGTCTACACTCATGCGACTGTGGAGTAATGACACAGTGTATACAGCCAGTCTAGCAATGTTTGCACCAAAAAATCCTGATGATACTGAGCGTGCGCCTACTTTAGAAGACTGGCAAAATTTGCTCAATAATGGTGATTTATCCGGACCACGCGATAAAACACCAACCCCTCTCGAACAGACTAACAAACCAATCATATATGGTCGCGTTGCCGGAGTCACACAGGGGTCTGAATGGAAAGCCTTACTCATAGATGATCCAAAAGCTCAGCATTTAACCATACCCACTTCCGGACAAGCCTTTTCCTACCCTCTGGGTGCCCTAGATCGCGGTACCTTAGGAACGAGTCAAATACAAAGTGCACCGATGATGGTGCGCTATCCTGACACAGCATATCGTGCTCATGGAAACTACACTTTACAATACAGTTTAACGCTACCATTGTATAACAATACACAAAACTTGCAAACAGTTATTGTGTCAATGCAGACACCAATAAAAGAAGACCAGTTAACCAAATCCGGATTGCGCTTTTTAAATCCACCAGCACAGCAAGTATTTTTCCGGGGTTCTGTCAGAGTACGTTACAAAGATGATCAGGGTTTACCCCAAACCCAGTACTTGCATTTAGTGCAAAAACGAGGACAACAAGGAGAACCATTAGTAGTACTCAACATGAAACCAGGCGAAAAAAGACTTGTAGAAGTAGATTTCCTCTATCCGCCAGACGCCACCCCGCCACAGGTTCTGACAGTGCAAACTTTGAATAACGCTAGTTCAACGAGCTCTGTGAAATAGTAAAGTTATGAACAAACGGCGAGATAATGTCCCCTTTGATCCTTACTACTTCGAGAAACAAGCATCCCTAGATGTGACCTTTTCACTCAGCAACACGTTCCGCCACATCTACCAAACTAATCATTGGCGTGGATCCGATTCAGTTTCAGGGGAAGGCGCGAGTAGCACCCAAACACAACAGATAGAAGCTAAACTTCCAGCACTACTTAAGACATTACAGGTAGATGTACTCCTCGATCTACCGTGCGGAGACTTCAGTTGGATGCAGTTGATTGACTTACCTGTTTCACGTTATATCGGCGCAGATATTGTGTCCGAACTTATCCTAGAGAATCAGAAGCGGTACGGAAGCCAAAATCATCAGTTTCTGACACTGGATTTTCTAAGCGAACCTCTACCAACAGCAGATCTCTTGTTATGCCGAGACTGCTTTGTGCATCTTTCGTTTGGAGACATTTTCTCTGCTCTCAATAACATGAAAAGGAGCCAGATTACTTACCTACTGACGACTACTTTCCCTAATTGTGAGGAGAATGAAGATATTACCACAGGTGACTGGCGTTTACTAAATTTAGAAAAACCCCCTTTTTCTTTTCCGACACCACTACAGCTGATCAACGAGCAATGTAGTGAGGGAGGTGGTATTTTTCGAGATAAGAGTTTAGGATTATGGCTTTTACAAGATATTCATTTAGTGAAGGAACTCTAAAACTCGCCCCGACTTGAAAATTTCTCTTTTAGTTCTGAGTTCTGAGTTCTGAGTTCTATTTTCAAGTCAGCTTTACTCGTGAAGAAAAAATCCTACGCTTTCTAAGCGTGGGATTATCAGTCTGACCTTTCGTTTACTACAACTCGGACCTTGACAACAACATCATCATTCACTTTGACATAGACCTTTACCACTAATCCAAATGTGGAGTTGACTTTGACTAAAACATTAACCTTGACCACAATTAGTAAGGAACCCCGGTAGTTAACCGGGGAAAAAGGGGTTTTGTCGTGTACTTTGAGTCTTTTGTGCAAGACCGCATTAATTAATAAGATAAGCTTGTTTCAACTTGATTAGTTGCCAAATTGCCAAATGAATTAGGTCATACTAAATAAAATAAAACCCCAGGTTTATGACCTGGGGGACGGTGTTTCAACCACGATGTGCATGACGGCTTATTGCCCTAATCTATCTTTTCATGCTTTAGAAAAGTAGCCAAAATGCCAATAAAAGTTAATACTGATCGCTACTAAGTTCAAAATAATGACTTCAGCTTTTAGTCCATTTTAATGGACTTGGTTTATGAGCCTGGGACTTAAAGTCCTAGGCGGATGAGAACGGAGTCAAATAACATGTAATAAGTTTGACATTTGTTTTCCCAGGTGCAAGATGTAAGCAAAGGGAGCCGCTACGCGATCGCCCTAGGCAAATGAGCGATTGCGCTGCGCGCAGACGCCAAGGGCGTATCGCTCCTACTTGAGGTGAAAGTGCGTAAGCATTACTCCTTTGATAGAACGTTCTTATGGTCAAACATGGCTGTTGATTTGGCTAAACTGTTTCGTAAGACGGGAGTTAAACCATGAATATTTACGAGATTTTGCAAGCAAAACGAGAAGAAATCCTCCGAAGTGCTGCTAAATATGGAGCATACAACGTACGTATTTTTGGCACTGTGGGTAGCATTACTTGTAAAATAGTCAAGTAGGCGATAAATTTACCCGCCACTAGAACCTTACCAAGAAGGTAGTTTACAAGTTTCCGCTCTTCACACCATTCATTTGACATCCTGACAATATGGAAGATAATAACCCTCAGCGTAAAATGTCTGAAGAAGAACGTTTTCAATCAGACAGTTATTCCTATTTGGAACAGCCGGAAAATGCTACTCGCTATACACTACCAATTCATTTTCTAGAGGATGCTTTTAAAGAAAGGTCGTTCTCTTTGTTGGATCTGGGGTGTGGGAATGGAGCTTTGCTCAAATATCTGCCTTCTCAATGCGACTACGTTGGGGTAGATCACAGTGAATATGCCATTCAATACTGTTCAAACCTATACCCCAACCGAACTTTTGTGTGCGAAGATTTATGGGTATTTCTGCGTAAACTTGCTACAGAAAATAAAAAGTTTGATGCAGTGGTACTATGCGGAATGATATATCATACAGTTGATAAGGAAAACCAACAACGCAAAAATGAGCAGGAAATCATTCAATTTTGTCTGGACAATATAATAAGCGACAAAGGATATCTGATCATAATTATAGGACTTAATTATGGCAACCATCCAAATCATAGTCTGTTTGTTCGAGCGGAATGGCTACAAAAGTTAGTAGAACAAATGCTGGAAACTGCAAAGGCAAACATTGTTTACGAGAATCTGTGCCTACAGATCGGCTTGGAAAAAAAAATTGCACAGCAAAAAGTTATTCCTGAGTGGTTTGTTCAGGATGCCTCTACTGACTATTCAAGTAAGTTCGTTGGAACATATTGGGCAAGTTGGACATTTATAGCCTCTCCCGCATGTGTGACAGGTTAAGAAAATTGCTCGCAGAAATTATGGTTAACTAGTCAAAAACTCGCTTTGCTTAACCAGGTTTTTTGTATACAACTTGTTCTCTGGAAATTTATCGCCTGAAGGAATGAGCAATAATCCTTGAAATGAAACTCCAGAGATCAGAAAAGTCTAAAAAATATGCAAAGGTTGACTGTTATCCGTTGGCTAGTTCTTGGCTATTCGTGTCTATTTCTGCTTTGCGGTTGTAGTTTCACGAACGGTTCCACTGCTGGTAAAACACTTACTGTTGCAACAGAACCAACGTTTCCGCCTTTCGAGTTTCAATCTGCAACTGGTGAGTTGCAGGGTTTTGACATTGACTTGATGAATGCGATCGCGCAATCTGCTGGATTTAAAGTTAAATATAAAAATATACCTTTTGATGGTATGATTCCAGCGTTGCAGGTGCAAACTGTAGATGCGGCAGTTGCGGCGATGGCAATTACTGCCCAACGAGTCAAGACAATTTCCTTCTCGCGCCCTTACTTCAAATCGGGTGTCGCGATCGCCACCCGCACAGACAATCAAAACATTACCAATTTAGACAGTCTTAAGAACAAGATTATTGGCGTACAAATCGGGACGACTGGCGCACTCAAGGCTAAAAGTCTTCCTGGATCTGAAGTTCGCACTTTTAATGATTCACCCTTAACCCTTCAGGCATTACTCAATGGCAGTGTCGATGCCGTTCTTAATGATCGCGTCGTTATTTTATATGGTATAAAAAGCGGCAACCTTAAGGGACTCAAAGTGGTCGGCAGTCTGCTTACAGAAGAATTCTATGGCATTCCTACACCTAAAGGATCGCCCAACCTAGACCTGATTAACCAAGGTTTGGCAACGGTGCTGAAAAATGGCAGTTATACTAAAATTTACCAAAAGTGGTTTGGTACTCAGCCGCCACAACTACCAGAAAAATCACCCATTGAAAACCAGACTAGCGAAAAAGGCGTATCCCAGCTATTTACCTCACTAAGCATTATCTTGAAGTCACTACCCGTTCTGCTGCGTGGGGCTTTGGTGACACTTGAACTCACAGCACTCTCTGTATTGCTGGGTATGATCGGGGGTTCACTAATTGGGATTGTTCGCCTACAAGCATCTGTTCCTTTGCGCTGGATTGCTAGGGCGTATGTAGATTTTTTCCGGGGGACGCCGTTGCTGGTGCAGATTTTTATGATTTACTTTGGGTTGCCTGCTGTAGCTCAGAATTTTGGTTTCACCTTCAACTTAAATCGTCTGGCGGCAGCAGTGATCGCATTGAGTCTCAATAGCGCTGCCTACATTGCTGAAATTGTCCGCGCAGGCATCCAATCAATTGAGCCGGGGCAAGCAGAAGCCGCCCAATCACTGGGCTTGAGTTCAGTGCAAACGATGCGCTATGTGATCTTTCCTCAAGCCCAAAGGCGGATCTTGCCACCTCTGGGCAATCAGTTCATTAGCCTGCTAAAAGACACCAGTTTAGTCGCTGTCATCGGGTTTGAAGAGTTGTTCCGCAAGGGGCAGCTGATTGTAGCGGAAAACTATCGCTCGTTTGAGATTTACGCCACTGTCGCCCTGGTTTATTTATTCCTAACGCTGCTTTCTTCCCAAGCATTTAGTCGCTGGGAGCGATCGCTTAATCCCGTTAAGAAAAAAAGAAATTAATGCTTCTTGACTGGATAATGCTATTGCCAGCAGAATTAGCCACAATTTCCCTAGCAGTAAAATACTCTTGAAACGTCAGATGTGAAAAGGAATAAATCCCCTTTGCCCGTTCCACCAGTAGCCCATGCTGTCCTTCAATCGACTTCAAAACAGCTTCGCTGTCTAGTTCTAGTTCCTTTGGCTCAGTACGAGCATCGCGTAAGTTGCGAATAAAATCAGCAATGTATGCCTCAACAGTTTTTTGCTTAAAAAAATAGTCCTTCTGCTCAAATGTAGTCAGGGCAATTTGACTCAGCAAGTCTTCCTTGCGGTGTAAAGACAGGTTTTTATAAACCTGATCCCGCTCAATGTTGGGTTTGGCATCCCATTTTTTCAGCAACACATCCAACCCTTCCTTATAAAGTTCTGAACGATTTACCGGAAAATTTCCAGCTTCGCCAAAAACCAAACAAAGAAGAGTCAGCAGCAAGGGATTAGTTGCTAGTTCTTGAATTGGTTTATTCTCCTTGAGTTTCTGAATCAAGCTTTTACCTTTGACTTGATCACTCAACCGAAACCAGTTTTGAGCAAAGGTAGCGATTTGTTCCTCATCAAAATCTGCTACTTCCACTTCGGTGAACCGTTCAAAAGTATATTCTTTGGAAGCAATACGACAGGTGATGACAAACTGATTGGTGTGAAACTGATCGGAAATCTCTAAAATTTGCTTTAATACTCGCTTTGTATCTTCTTCCCGGACTTCATCCAAGCCATCTAGCAATATCAATGCTTTACCTTGTCTCAAAAGTTTCTCTGTTTTCAGGTTGGTGTCACTCACCCCGCAAACCGACAACTGTTGAGCAATATATTCCAGAACATCTGGCTGTTTGGATGCTTCTGCAAAATCCTTGAGGGTGATAAACAACGGAACTCGATTTGCCTGAAACTGTCCCTGAATGCACTGCATCGCCAAATACTTCAAAAACGTGGTTTTTCCTGCCCCTGGTTTCCCCAACACCATTAGTTTGCTGTAACGTTGTACCGCTTCCAGTCCTGGTACTCGCTTCTCAGTCACGGGATTGAGTCCAAAACGGTCAAAGTTTTCCACGTCACAATTTTGCAGCAGTTCTGCAATTTCTTGTCGCCTGCGTCCCGTGATTTTCTCCAAAATGTTGACGCTGGTGTAAATACCCCGTTCTCCAGTCAACTTGATAGGTTGAGTCATGTCCAGCACGCGCATGGTTCCACAGCGTTCTTTGACGTTGGGTTTTACTTGTTTGCGGATTTGTTGAACTAGGGTATCAATATCATTATCATTGTCTGAAACATCAGTAGCTAAGCGACCAGAGGGTTGCTGCTGCGCGTATCTTTTGCTCAAGTACTCCCGCAGGCGGTTTTCTTTAATAGGACCACTACCACTAATGCTAAACTTCTTGTATATTCCTGTTAAGCAGCTACCGAGATTGCTATCGGAGATGTTAAGCGCTTGAGTGACTTGGACTCGACTTTTACCACGAGCAAATATTTCCAGAAAAACTTCCTTTTCTCGTTGCGACAGTTCACTATATTGCTCCAATTGTGTCAGGAAGCCTTCTGGTAACGACATATACCTTGCCTGAAATCACTTAAAGTTCAGTTTAGCCAAAGTTTTCTGAAAATTTTTTTGCAAATCAAGCAAGTAGGGTGGGCAGTGCTCTGTGAACCCTTTAGAAACAAGACCTCAGTGGTGGCACTGCCCACCCTACACAGGATGTAACATGCTAAGTAGCATCTGGAAATTTCTTGCAAATCAGGATATATCCGGACAAGTCAACCTAAGTCACCGCAAGTCAAGTAAATAACTACGAATGAAAATTGCGACAGTGAACTCAGTCAAGCAACTGAGGCTACCGCAATGCTGGAAATAATTATTAACAAATCTGTTGAAATTCTTTTTGGTCTGTTACTAGAAAAGTTTGGGGAATGGCTGCTAAATGAGCGCAACCTCAAACTCCTTAACCACTTGCTGAAAAAGCAGATTCTCTTACTCTACCTGCATTGGCTTTTACTCAAAACACCGCAAGAATCTTTACCTAAGCAACCACAACAACATGATATCTAAATAAGTGAGTAGTATTGGTAAAGGGGAAAATAGCAAAGGCTGAAGTTATTTTTCTTTCTTGTGGAATGAGCGTTTCTTCTGTGCTGTATGTCTAAATCTTCTAAGTCTGACAAGATTTTGGTTGTAGATGATTCTGCTGACAATGTATTTTTGGTGAAAACCATTTTGCAGGAAGAAGGCTACACGGTTAGCACGGCTGTGAATGGTGCTTCAGCATTGGCACAACTTGAAATATCGACTTGTGATTTAGTGTTGCTGGATCTTATGATGCCGGGAATGGATGGTTATGAAGTCACTAAGCGTATTCGGCAAAATATGACATTGCCATTTATCCCAATTTTGCTGATTACCGCACATGACTCACCTAATGTTGCTCATGGACTAGATTTGGGTGCAGATGATTTTATCCGCAAGCCTGTGACTGTGGATGAATTATTGGCACGGGTGCGATCGCTCCTTCGTCTCAAACACAGTATAGATGAACGCGATGAAATTGCCCGTCTACGTCAAGATTTGGCCTCTCGCCTCACCCACGACTTACGCACACCCTTGGTAGCAGCAGATCGAATGCTGTTGCTGTTTGCTGAGGGCGCTTTGGGACAACTGTCACCGCAAATGCACGAAGTGATAGAGATCATGGCTCGCAGTAACAGCAATTTGCTCGCTATGGTAAACACCTTACTGGAAGTTTATCGTTTTGAAGCAGGTCGCAAAACTCTGGCGTTTCAACAAGTGAATCTCAGCCAGTTACTACAAGAAGTTTCACAAGAATTGAGTTCTTTAGCCAATCAAAAGCACCTTGCAGTCAATTTAGATTTTGGTGAGGACTCAGGGACTAGTATGGTGATGGGCGATCGCCTAGAACTCCACAGACTATTCACCAACCTAATAGGTAACGCTATCAAATTTACTGACACCGGCGAAATAACCATCCGTATCACTCCAGCGACTCCTTCAGATAATGGCATAACAGTTGAAATCGCAGATACAGGTAGAGGTATTTCTTCTGAAGAACAACTCACTTTATTTGAACGATTTCGCCAAGGAAGTCATAATCATTCTGGTAGTGGCTTAGGACTGTACCTTTCTCGCCGAATTGTCGAAGCACATCAAGGCACGATTCTCGTGAATTCAGAAGTCGGCAAAGGGAGTGTATTCACGGTACGTTTGCCCATTAAACAATAATCATAGAAAGTATGAGTTATTTTAACCTTTATCCCCTCTCCTTTATAAGGAGAGGGGTGCCCGATAGCGTAGCGTGCCGTTAGGCATAGGGCGGGGTGAGGTGAGACGTATGAATGCAACGCGCGTATCAAGAATTTAGTCTTACTTTAAAATAGAAAAAGCTTATGACTTGGAACCGCTGAACGATTTATTCAACTTAGCTAACGAGCACAAAAACAATGATTTCTCAAGAAGTGTCAATTGCCGATATCATCAACAAACAACGTGCCTATTTCAATACTGGTAAGACAAAAGACATTAATTTTCGACTTGAACAACTAAAAACTTTAAAACAAGCAGTCACTCAGCAAAAAGACGCAATTATCAATGCACTAAAAGCAGACTTAAACAAACCAGAATTTGAGAGTTATGCAACAGAAATTGGAGTCATCCAAGAAATTAGCTATGCTATCAAGCATATCAAAACTTGGGCTAAACCTCAGAAAGCACCAGTTTCTCCACAATTTTTTCCTGCATCCGCACGCATTTATCCAGAACCGCTAGGAGTGGTTTTAATTATTAGTCCTTGGAACTATCCATTTTCTTTAATCATCTCACCATTAGTTGGCGCTATTGCAGCAGGAAATTGTGCAATTCTTAAACCTTCAGAACTCACACCAAACACGTCTCGTCTTCTCAATGAGATGATCAAACAATATTTCGATCCAGCTTATATTACAGTGGTCGAAGGAGGTGTGCAAACAAGTCAACAACTACTAGCAGAAAAATTTGACCATATCTTTTTCACTGGTGGTACAGCTGTCGGGAAAATAGTTATGGAAGCAGCCGCTAAAAACCTGACACCTGTCACCTTAGAATTGGGTGGAAAGAGTCCTTGTATCGTAGGTTCTGACATTAATATTGAACACACTGCAAGACGCATTACTTGGGGCAAGTTTCTCAACTGCGGACAAACTTGTATTGCACCAGACTATCTTTTAGTGAATAAAAGCATCAAAGAAAATTTCTTAAATGAACTTCAGAAATGCTTGCAAGAATTTTATGGAGACAATCCTGCAAGGAGTTCTGATTATGGAAGGATTGTCAGTAAAAAACATTTTGAGAGATTGGCTCATTTCCTGAAAGAGGGCAAAGTTCGCATTGGCGGAGAAACCAACCCTTCAGAACTTTATATTGCCCCAACAGTGCTTGAGGATGTCTCCTTAACAGACTCCGTCATGGAAGAAGAAATTTTTGGCCCGATTCTTCCAGTGATAGAATACACGGACATAACAGAAGCGATTGACTTAATTAATTCTAAATCAAAACCCTTGGCTTTATATTTATTTTCTAATAACAAAAATCTGCAACAACAAGTCTTGCAGCAAACCTCATCCGGTGGAGTTTGTATTAACGACACAGTCATACAGGTTGCAGTTTCATCTTTACCATTTGGCGGTGTAGGTGATAGTGGAATTGGCAAGTACCACGGGAAATCTAGTTTTGACACCTTTTCCCATTACAAAAGTGTCTTGCACAATCCCTTCTGGCTGGATTTAAAATGGCGATATGCTCCCTACAAAGACAAGTTATCTACACTGAAGCGACTTATTGGTTAGCTATTTTTGCTGTTAAAGTAGGATTGTATTTTAACGTCCAGCGATGGGCGTTTCTTTGTAAGAGAACAAGTACTTCATAATGAGTAATAACTACATCACACAGCAAAAACAAATTATCCGACAGGTAAAAGATAGTATTCACCAACGGCAAAGTAAATTGAGCATTGTTGAGATGCGAAATGATTATGAGAACGATGATGCAATTTGTCTGGCATCATTAACTTTTCCGTCAAAAGACATTGCCCAAACAATATCAAAAGAAATCATTACTCCGTTACAAAGCTTAGATTCTCGGCATTTCTATTATTCAAGTGAAGAATTACTGCATATAACTATTAAAAATGTCCGAACTGTACACAATCCTCCGCTTTTTAAAAACGAAGATGTCGTGAAAGTTCATGAATTATTTACTCAAATCGTTCCAAATTTCCAATCTTTCACTTTTCGTTTGGAGGGTTTAATTTTATTTCCAACGAGTGTTTCTTTAACAGGGTATTGCAATGAGACGCTAAAAAAGTTAGTTCAAGCGTTAGATGTGGGCTTAAGAGAAATAGGTGTACCAGATAATAAAAAATATATCTCTGATACAGTTTTTTTTGGAAATATGACCTTATGTAGATTTACAGATGAGCCTAGCGCATCATTTCAAAATAAAGTCAAAGAACTGCAAAATCTTTATATTGGAGAAATGCGGGTGACTGAAATTAGCCTCGTCATATGCAACGCCGTTTGTCATCCCAAAACAAAAAAAGTTATAGGTACTTATAAGTTAAGTCAGTAAGCTGGGTAATATTTGCCCACGATCAGTGATAAAATTACCCAAAATTCTAGGAAAACCTCACCCTGTCCTTACGGACATCCCTCACGCCAGGTGCTACAACGGGGCGGCACGTTATGTTCCTCCGCTTCCCCCCAAAAGCTGCGAAGTCGAGCCAGCGCGCTTAACCCGACGCCAGATACCTCTGTCGGGAAACCCTCATCAAGTACTGGCTCCGCAAGGCACAACTCTTGGCAGCACTGGCTCCGCAACGCACTGGCTCTCCAAAGCTCGGAGAGGGAAAGAGTTTTGCATAGCAAAAAGCAAGGGTCAGGTTTTGAGCGATCCGATGTGTACACGGTAGCCCCTACTAACCTTTTAATTGCTGTAGCGTTCTTCAGCCCAAGGTTCACCACGTCGGTGATAGCCATTGCGTTCCCAAAAACCCAACTCTTCGCGTTCCAAGAACTCTAAACCATTAATCCACTTGGCACTTTTCCAAGCGTAGAGGTGAGGAACAACGAGTCTTAATGGACCCCCATGTTCTGCTGGTAAGGGTTCTCCAAAGACTTGAAAGGCAAAGAAGTTTTCTTCCAGCACAAAGTCTTTCATTGAGATATTAGTTGTGTAGCCACCGTAGCAGTGTTCCATAACATAATCTGCTTTGGCGTCTACCTCAATGAGTTTCATAAAATCTGTAACCTTGATACCAGTCCACTTGACATCAAGTTTTGACCAGCGCGTCACACAATGGAAATCCGCTGTAAATTCATGCTGTGGAAGCGCCAGAAAATCTGACCAGGTAAAGGTTACAGGTTTTGCCAAACCCCATACCCGAAACTCCCATTCGTCTGTGCTAACTTGAGGAGTCGCACCGTAGGTTAATACAGGAAATCCCTTGGTCAAGTGCTGACCGGGAGGAACCCGTTCTCCATCTTGTTCTGTAGGCTTCCGAAAAAACTTTCCCACCATAGTTGCAGAAAAATAACTTTTCTGAAAATACTTTAATTTTTATATGAAAATTAAGAATCAGTCATAGGTAATGGGTAATGGTAGGCGGTTAGTGGTTAGTGAGATAATAACTAACAACTAACATCCGACAAGTAACCAGTTACCAATTACCGAATAGTCCTCTTATGATTCCTCTTCTTCCTCTTCTTCAGCATTTGGATACACAAAAGTAGAACGTCCAGTCAAAATAGACTTGCCCAGAGAAAGAGCTTTTTGAGCTTCAACTACGGCTTTGTGCCTCCATGTTGCTCGACGTTTGTCTCGTTTGGACTTCGATGTTTTCTTCTTAGGAACTGCCATAGTAACGGGTACTCTAAATGTAGACAACCTTTTTATTCTAAGGCATACAAACAAATGTAGTGAGTGTTGACTAGAAATCGCTATGTTGTGATTTGCGTCGGTTTTTCTGTTTGAAGCAACCTAATACTGCAACTCCTGAACTTTCACTCTTGTCTTAGATTTTGAGCAGACGGCAGATCCTATAACGCTCGAATCAGAATCACGTAGACTATTAGACAAGGTTAGTAGACATAGGTTAGCCTTGTTCCTTACAAAGTCAATCACTTTCCTAAGCAATTAAACAACGAGTAAGAAAAATCGCGATGGCAAATAACTGGGCAATCGCAATTGGTATCAATCAATATCAGTTCTTTCAGCCTTTAGACTGCGCTCAAGCTGATGCTGAAGCAGTCAAAGATTTTTTGGTGACGAATGGTGGTTTTTTACCGCAACAGTGTCTGGTAATAACAGAGACTTCGCCACCGTTTGAAGATAGATCTACCTATCCCACTAAAGAAAATATTTTACTACTGCTTGAAGATTTTGCTGCTACTTCCTGGCAGCCCCAAGACCGATTATGGTTTTTCTTCAGTGGTTATGGCGTCAATTATAAAGGACAAGATTATTTAATGCCCGTGTTCGGCGATCCCAATCGCGTTGAACAGACGGGTATAGAAGTGCGATCGCTCATGCAGAGTCTGCAAGTAGCGAATCTCGATGTATTGTTATTGCTTGATATCAACCGTGCTTTCGGAACTTACACAGATGCTTACGTTGGAAAAGAAACAATAGAACTAGCTAAAGAACTACAAATTTCCACTATTCTTTCTTGTCAACCAGAGCAATTTTCTCACGAAAGTCGCGAACTAGGGCATGGATTCTTTACAGCCGCCCTGTTAGAAGCTTTACGTTACGGTAATGGCAATCATTTGACGCATTTAGAAAAATACTTGAGTGTTCGCACACCGGAACTGTGTCAACATTACTGGCGTCCCACACAAAATCCTGTCATTATTTTAGTACCGAAGCGACAGGCGCAAGTTATTTCTCCACCATTGGAGGATAAACGTGAAGCGAAAGTTAAGGAAGTCGCAAAGGAAGTCGCAGAAGTTGCAGGAAAAAATACTCCCTCATCTTCCTCATCTCCCTCATCTGTGTCATCTCCTCATCCTCAAAAAAAGTCGTCAAACAACCATTTTTTGCCGCTGGTTCTACTGTGGAGCATAGCTACAATGCTTGTTCTATGCTTAATTGCGGTTTTTTTGTTGCGCGATCGCGTAGGAGTCAAGTTAGGGCAAATAGTACCACCATCTTTCAAAAGTGCGACTAATACCAGAAAGATTGTTGATCCACCACAACCCGAAACCTCACCATCACCAACCATACTCACCCAACCAGAAACCCAATTAATCCCCGAAGTCACTTCTAGTTCACAAGTCACTCCCATTCGTGACGAATCCAAACAATCTAAGCAAGCGCTATTGGAACTAGAGAAAATGTCTCTGAGTCAAACTCAAGCGAGTGATTTGAGACAAGCAATTGATACGGCTGGTAAAATTCCGCCTGATGATCCTAAGTATGAAAAAGCTCAGGAAAACATCAAGATTTGGAGCCGCATGATTTTAGATTTAGCACAAACTCGTGTTAAGCAAAAACAGTATGCAAATGCTATTTCCGCTGCACAGTTAGTTCCCAAAGACCAAGCTGTATACTCAAAAGCACAAACGTCTATTAAGCAGTGGCGATTACAAGCAAAGCAGTATGTGACTAATACAACCCTTGTTGATGCTGCTGTTGGCTTAATTCGCGATGGACAGGCTTCTACCTACAATCGCGCTATAGAAGTTGCTAAAAAAGTTCCACGAGATGAACCAGGTTTTGATGTTGCTCAAAAATCTATCAACTCATGGAGTGAAAATATTTTGCGTCTTGCCAAACAACGAGCAAACCGAAAAGAATTCAAAGCTGCGATTGAAACCGCTACTTTAGTTCCAGAGGAAACAGCTGCATACAAACAAGCGCAGAATGCAATTGCACAATGGCAAAAAAACAGTCAATAGTTACTAGTTTTTGGTCATGATAGAGACGTTGCGTGCAACGTCTCTACACGTGTGAAATCTCCGAAAACAATCCTTAACTAAACGGTACTGATTTATTAGCAGTACTGTGTGACATCTTCGCCGCATTCATCAGCTAGATAGCATAGCGCTCGAAAACGTAAGCCAACCAACTCTTCATAGACAGGGTTAAGCTTGCACATTGGCGGAATATGAAACAGGGTTTTCCCAAATAATTTCACATCGCGCTCAAAAGGACACTGGGAAGGAATGAACTTGCACAAGCGATGAGCTAGTTGGCGATCGCGAACTGGAACATTGTCTAACCATCGCCGTATGGATTGGAGAATACCAAATTCAGGCTTAGGCGAAGGACGATGCATCTCGGCTGCTGGGGCGTCTTGTTGTGCTTGATTTAGCGGCACCCAGCTTGCCAAAAAGATTTTTTTTGTGGTATTATGATATACCTTCATGGTTCACTCCTCTATTTCGACTGAGGCTCTTGAACTACCCGATGAACATTTACAACTTTGCCACGACTTGTTCCGGAAGAACCTTGTCCTGACTGAGATACAATCTGATGATTTGTCTGATCTGATGATTGAGTAGCTACTGGCATCAGAGCCTGTTCTATATTACGTCAAGTTAAGCGCAATTTCCTTTTGATCACAGGTGCAATAGAGATATCTTCTTTTTCACTTGACGTAATTAAATTTTTAGTAAAGAAATCTACCTTTGGGTAGATAAAGGTGTAACGTTTACTAAAACTTTCTCACAAAATAAAATACATTTGACGTCACTGTTGATTGCGTAAGTAGAAATACTACAATTTTGCATTCAGGTAGTCATTAGCTAAAAGCAAAACTGTGTAAATTCGACGCTGGTAGTGACTTTTAAATATTACAACCTTCCCCAAAAAAATACTTATAGATAAGAGAGGCTAAGTAGGAGAGAAAAAGAATACAAGGAAGAAAATTAATTAAAAATCAAGAATTTCGATTTTTTAAAACCCATTTTTCCGCGATTTTACCCACATTTTCACCCTTAGTTGGAAAGTGGTAATATGACATTGGAATATGAGTAATTTTGCTGATAGCTATAGAGCTGCTGATAACAGCATCATAAATTTGTGATTCTCCTTCGACAACTTGCAATCTATGGCGTATTAGGGCTAACTTACCTGGGATTAGCACTGGGCTATCTTCCAGGTCTACGGATGAACCGTGCGACAATTGCTCTGGTAGGTTCTGCATTTCTCATTGGTTTGGGTGCTCTCAATTTGCAAGAAGCATGGGATGCCATTGATGCCACTACCATCGTGTTTTTGTTAAGCATGATGGTTGTCAATGCTAATCTATCCTTTGCTGGTTTTTTTCAGCGGGCACTAGCAGTGCTGTTGAGTTTCACCCGCAGTCCTTTTGGTTTGTTAATCGCCTTAACTTGTGTGAGTGGTGTCCTCTCCGCCTTTTTTCTCAATGACACCTTGGCACTGATTTTGACACCATTGACTTTGAGTCTGACACAAGCGCTGAACTTGAATCCAATTCCCTATCTACTTGCACTCGCAGGAGCAACTAACATTGGTTCAGTAGCCACTTTGAGCGGTAATCCCCAAAACATTCTTATTGGCTCTTTCTCTGGTATTCACTACATAGATTTTCTGCGGGCATTAGCTCCCGTCGCTTTGATAGGGTTGGTAATTGAGATAGGATTATTGTGGCTACTTTACCCTGAGGTGCGCTCAACTCAACCCAGCGAGCAATTACTCCTTAAGAAGGGACGCATTTTCAAACCTCTTTATCAAAAAACCATTATCATCACCACTGGGTTGCTTATCGCCTTTGCTGTGGGTTTACCTTTAGCAGTATCTGCTTTGGTAGCTGCTAGCCTTTTGCTCATCACTCGAAGGATTAAACCACAGCGAATTCTCAAAGAGGTGGACTGGAATTTGCTAATGATGTTTTCTGGACTGTTCATCCTAACAAAAGTGACACAAAAGTTGAACTTGTTGCAGCCATTTACTTATGTAGTTAACTCTGGTGTTGGTCTTTTAAGCGTAACAGCTGTTTTATCTAATCTAATTTCTAACGTTCCTGCTGTACTCCTGCTGCAACCCTTAATTCCTAAAGATAATACCCAGTCTTGGCTATTACTTGCAGCTAGTTCAACCCTAGCTGGAAATTTAACTTTGTTTGGTTCAGTCGCTAACTTAATCCTCGCAGAAGCAGCTGGTGAGTTGGGGTACAAGTTAACTTTTTGGGAACATCTGCGCTTTGGGGTACCGCTGACAGTGTTAACTTTACTTCTAGTGTATGTGTTGATTCATTGAATATCTTTGATGACGCTTCCACTGAAATTTACCGCTCAATTTTATTGATTTCAGCAGCTTTACCATCGCCTAAATCAGCTTGTTCAAATTGAGTAGTTTTAGGCAAGGCTATCTGAACATCTGATTTGGCATCAATTTCAACTTGAGCATTTTGGAATATCCCATCCAAAAGATGTCCGCTATCCAGAAAGAATGCTTGAATTTCAACCAATAGGAATACACCATACAATGAAAACTGGTGCAGTTTGATCATAAATTAGGGTGGATAGCAACGCTATTCCACCCTTGTGCAGTTTCATTTTTGGTTAGTTAACCAACAAACTTAAAACTCTACACTCTATAACTTTACTACGATGCTACCTGAGCTGCAGTACGAGTACGACGTCTTCTTCCATCAGAAACTTTTACTGGTGGTTCGTCAGGAATTTGCATCAATAAAGTTACGGACGGTTGACAATGTAGTTCCTTGCGCAAAGAGCGTGCGAGTTCCCTCTCCAAAAGCCCTTGCAATCCACCCCAATCCACCTGTTGATTTTCACCATCAAAAGAGGGGGCAAATTCTGACCAGCGAACGCTGAGGATTTCTTCAATCCGCTGTTGTACCCACTTTTGCAGCAAGGGGCGCTCGATGCTCGTGACAACACCTCGCAGATGAATTTCTGGCTTTGCCATCAACTTGCCATTCCAATCTAGCGCCATCGCAATTGTGACAATACCTTCTTCTGCCATACGTTGCCGTTCTTGGAGCACTTTGGCACTAACCATGCCACTACCGGAAGTATCTACCAGTTCCAGACCAGATGCTACTTTACCAGCAACACGCATTGATTCCTCTGTGAGTTCGACGATATTTCCATTCTGAATAATCACCATGTTTTCAGCAGGAATGCCCATACTCTGAGCTGTTTGGGAATGCTTGACGAGCATCCGATGTTCTCCGTGAACTGGTAGGAAGAACTTGGGTTTAGTCAGAGCAATCATCAGCTTTTGGTCTTCCTGACATCCATGACCAGAGACGTGAATTCCTTTATCCCGACCATAGATGACATTTGCTCCCTGCATCATCAATTTATCGATGACGGTGACTACAGCAATTGTATTTCCAGGAATGGGGTTGGCTGAGAAGACGACCGTATCTCCTTGGCGAATTCTAATATGGGGATGTTCTTGATTGGCAATCCGAGTCATTGCTGACATCGGTTCACCTTGAGAACCAGTCGTCAAAATTAAGACCTTTTCCTCAGGTATATTACGGACTGCTTGCAACGGCTGAAGGAGATTCTCATCACACTTGATGTATCCTAGATTACGGGCATGGGCAATCAAATTCAGCATGGAACGACCTACCACGCCCACGACACGCTTATACTTTTGCGCCAGTTGCAAAACCATGTTAATCCGATGCACGCTGGAGGCAAAGGTTGTCACAAATAATCGCCCAGTGGCTTGACTGAAGACTCTGTCCAGATTTGGATACACAGAACGTTCTGAAGGCGTAAATCCCGGTACTTCTGAGTTTGTTGAATCACTCATCAAGCACAGTACGCCTTTCTCCCCGTGTTCGGCTAGTCTTTGCAAGTCAAAATGCTCACCATCTACGGGCGTATGGTCAATTTTAAAATCCCCTGTATGGATAAGTATTCCAACTGGTGTATGAATCGCTACAGTAAAGCTATCAGCGATGGAGTGTGTATTGCGAATATATTCTACAAAGAAATGTTTGCCAATTCTCACCACATCGCGGGGGAGGACAGTTTTTAACTCAGTGCGATCGCGCACTCCCGCTTCTTCCAATTTCCCCTCCAGCATTGCCAGTGCTAGTCTCGGACCATAAATCGCAGGAATTTCAAATTGCTTTAGGTGAAAGGCTATCCCACCGATATGGTCTTCATGACCGTGGGTAACAATCATACCTTTAATTTTGTGGCGATTTTCCCGTATATAAGTCATGTCTGGGAGTACTATATTGACTCCATGCATCCCGTCTGTGGGAAAAGCCAATCCTGCATCTAGCAGGATAATTTCATCGTCATACTCAAAAACACAGGTATTTTTACCAATTTCATGCAAACCGCCCAACGGAATGATTTTTAGGGCGGCTAAAGTTTCGTTTTTAGCCATATTCTCCTTACTCGTGTTCTTTGTTGATAAAAATGTGAAATTTAAAGATTGTTCTTTGTCAATCAATTGTTGTAAAACTGACAAGACAAATAGGCTATGAAATCAGTCTGAAAACAGCTGATTCTTTATCAGATGTTCAATTGTTGCTTAATTAATTCGGCTTTAAAAGCTCAAAATTCATAATATATTTATCCAGTCTTAGCACAGGAGTTTTACCCATCTCTTGGTAAAATAAAGCACTTTTATTATAAAAATCTTTCGCAAATTAGCCCGTCTGCCTTCATTATATTCCTATTAAATTAAATCAAGTTCTTTGAGAACGAGTTTTAACTTTTGACTGATTTCTGAGTCAGGTTCGCACAATGGGAGACGAGTTGAACCAACCTCCCAACCTAAAAGATTTAATGCTTTCTTGACTGGGATGGGGCTTGTCGTTGCAAATAAAGCTTTAAACAGAGGAAAGAGTTGGAGATGTATTTCCCTAGCTACTTGAATTTTACCTGAATCAAAGGCTTGAATCATCTTTTGTAGTTCGTTTCCTACCAGATGAGAAGCCACACTGACGACACCTTTTGCCCCTATTGCCAACAGAGACAAAGTCATGTAATCATCACCAGAATAAATCTGGAATTCTTTTGGCGTCAAGCGACGAATTTCACTTGCTTGATCTATATTGCCTGTCGATTCCTTAATTCCAATAATATTGTCAATTTCAGCTAACCGAGCAACAGTTTCCGGTTGGAGATTTTGACCTGTACGACCAGGGACATTGTACAACAGCAACGGTAAGTCAGGCGTCGCCTGAGCGATCGCAGCAAAGTGCTGATAAAGCCCTGCTTGGGGGGGTTTGTTGTAGTAAGGAACAACCTGTAGTACGCCATGTACTCCTATTTTAACTGCCTTTTGGGTAGCGGCAATTGCTTCTTTTGTTGAATTAGAGCCACACCCTGCGATCACAAAAGCTTTTCCCGCCACGGCCTGCAATACCACAGAAAACAACTGGTATTCTTCCTCCCAACTCAGGGTAGGAGATTCTCCCGTAGTTCCACATACCACCATTGTATCTGTACCATGGTCCGCTAGATGTGCTGCTAGTGCTGCAGCTACATCATAATTCACACTGCCGTCTTCCTTAAACGGCGTAATCATAGCGGTTAGAACTCTGCCAAAATCTACCACCCTCTTTTCACTCCTAAATATTCTTCTTTTCTTTGTTTCTTCTTTGTTGTTGTTTGTTCTTCGCTTTTTGTGGATCTTGGTGGTGTTATATTGTGATAACCTATTTGACTCTGACTTTCAAGCGTAATTTACACATTCTCTCGTTTGTCTTTGTCCTTTTTTTGGCATTCATAACCAAATCAGTTATGACTAAGACCCAACAGCAGAGCCATACCCAGCTCGATACCCTCAAAGTAGCAGATTGTCTCACTTAATGACTAACCGCTACCGCCCCTTTGAGTAGATTTTTTGCTACTAATAACTCAGCAATTTGTATTGCATTCAAGGCTGCGCCTTTGCGGACTTGATCCCCGCACAGCCACAGTTCCAAGCCACACGAGTTAGAAATATCCTGACGAATTCTCCCTACCAAAACTTCATCTCGACCTGTGGCTTCAATCGGCATTGGGAAATGGTTTGCCTTCCAATCTTCTACCAATTTCACACCCGGTGCCTGACTGAGAACTTCTCTCGCTTTCTCTGGGCTAAATGGTACCTCAAATTCTAGGTTAATCGCTTCCGAATGGCTACGTAGTACGGGAACCCGTACACAAGTTGCAGTGATTCTGATATCCTGACTCCCAAAGATTTTGCGAGTCTCGTTAACCATTTTCATTTCTTCCTCACAATACCCAAACTCGTTCAAAGGGGTGTTGTGCGGGAAGACATTAAATGCTAATGGATAGGGAAATACTTCAGCTACAGGTTGCTTACCTTCTAAAATAGCACTTGCTTGAATTTTCACTTCTTCCATTGCCTTAGCACCAGCACCACTGGCTGATTGGTAAGTTGCAGCCACAAGGCGCTGTACTGGTGATACTTTATGTAGGGGCCACACTGCCACAGTCATCAAAATCGTTGTACAGTTGGGATTAGCAATGATACCTTTGTGGTTCGCTGCTGCTTCTGGATTGACTTCTGGAACCACCAAAGGAACTTCCGGATTCATGCGAAACGCACTGGAGTTATCAATCACCACAGCACCCGCCGCGACCGCTTTTGGTGCCCAAGTTTTTGAGATGGAACCACCTGCACTCGCAAGCACCAGATCCGCATTCTCAAAGGCTTTTTCACTCACTGCTTCTACTGGCAAATTTTCCCCTTGAAAAGGCAGTGTTCGCCCTGCACTGCGTTCTGATGCCAATAACCTTAAATCAGAAACAGGGAAATTACGGTTCTCCAATAATTCCAGCAACTCTTGACCAACCGCACCAGTTGCTCCCAAAATAGCTACCCTGTAGGATTTAGACAAATTGACTTCCTCCTTTACGAGATGTTCTGTGCAATTTCTTCTAGAAATTCAAAGCTTAAATGGCAATAGCAGACATTAAATAAACTTTTTAATAGTTTTCTTTATTGAAAAAATGGTTGTAATTCTTAATCTAATACATTTCTTTTGTTACTCATGCTGATTCGTATGGCAATTTACAATACTTGATGACGAAACTTTTTTTTGAAAATTAAGACTTCTATTATAGAGTAGATCATCTTTCAACATCTGGATGAGCTAAACTTTTGCATAACTCAAAACTGGTTTTATCCTTCAATAGATGCGTTGTCAAGATGATTGGTGTACTATGATTCAATGGACTAAGAAGAGCATTGCAATAATAACCTATTCTCACAACACAGGAGCTAGGCAATCATCAGCGCTCAGTTCGACATAGCAGCCAGCCCCAATGCGACAACCTTAGCGTGCAACAGTGCTAGTTGAGAACCAGGATATCACGGTGTTAGCCCTTTGGGAAAAAACAATTTGGAGTTGAGAACAGGAAACTAGTTTGCGCTCAAATGTCAAGTTTTTTGACAACAAAAGTAAACTAAATAAGTGTTATAAGCAGACCCTGGTGCACTTGGATATAATCAAGCCATGTAGCCACCTTGAATCCAAGTCAAGAAACTTTAACTTAAAGACGCAAATTTTGGCGTCAGTAGACAACAAGTAAAAAGAAATACAAATAATAGAGACGAAGCATGAAAGTCACCCAGGAAAAACTTCCCGCCAGTCAAATTGGTCTGGAAATAGAGATTACGCCAGAAAAGACCAAGGAAACTTACGAAAAAGTTGTTAAGAACTTAGCAAGTACTGCAAATATTCCTGGGTTTCGCAAAGGCAAGGTACCTCGGCAGATACTTCTGCAGCGCCTTGGCACAACTAGAATCAAGGCAGCTGCGCTAGAAGAAGTCATTCAATATGGCATTGAGCAAGCACTCTCACAAGAAAAAATCCAGGTGCTCGGTCAACCACAGCTACGCTCTTCTTTTGAGGAATTGATTAGTAATTATGAACCAGGAAAAGCGCTGATAATTTCTGCATTTGTAGATGTGGAACCAGAACCAAATTTGGGTGAATATACGGGCTTGCAATTCAAAGCTGAGGAAGTGAAGTACGATCCACAGCAGGTAGACAAAGCCTTAGAAGACGAACGCCAACAAATGGGAACATTAATTCCTGTGGAAGGGCGATCAGCGCAAATAAATGATGTGGCTGTGGTAGATTTCAAAGGAGTTATTGCTGCTTCTGTTGGTGAAGACGAAACTGCTGAACCCCAGCCAATACCGGGGGGAGAAGCAACTGATTTCCAATTGGAGATGCAAGAAGACAAATTCATTCCCGGCTTTGTCACAGGGATAGTGGGGATGAATCCTGGAGAAACCAGAGAAATCTCTGCTCAGTTTCCAGATCCTTATGTTAACGAAGATCTAGCAGGAAAACCCGCAGTTTTCACTGTCACCCTTAAAGAACTCAAGGAAAAAGAACTGCCTGAATTGAATGATGACTTTGCCCAAGAAGTCGGCGATTATGATACTTTGGACGAATTGCGCAATTCTTTGGAAGAGCGCTTTCAAAAAGAAGCCCAACAGAAAACAAAATCGCATCAGCAAGAAGCCTTGTTAGCTGAACTGCTCAAGCATGTGGAAGTTGACTTGCCTGAAACGATGATTCAACAAGAAGTCAATGAGATGCTGACGCAAACAGCTATGCGGCTTTCTCAGCAAGGGCTTGATGTCAAAAAGTTATTTACTCAAGATGTGATTCCTCAGTTGCGGGAGCGTTCTCGCGGTGAAGCGGTTGAGCGCATTAAACGTTCTCTAGCGCTTATGGAAGTTGCTAAACGCGAGTCCATCGAAGTGAGCGCAGATCAAATCGAAGCCAGAGTCAAAGAATTGATGGAGCAGTACTCTGAAAAAGATGTTGATGAGAAAAGAATGTTTGAGGTTGTAGAAAACGAATTGTTGACCGAAAAAATCATCGATTGGCTTCTAGAACGCTCAACAATTGAGTTGGTACCTGAAGGTTCTTTGAGTACAGTAGAAACTGAGACTGAAGAAATCACGGTAGATGAACCAGTTGCAGCAACTGAAACTGTAGAACAACCTCTTCTGGCTACTACTGAAACTGCGTCTGTTGACACAGAGTCAACACAGGGATAATAGATGATAAGGGGATAAGGATAAACAGAGTGAGAAGTTTCCCTCCCTCACTCCCTGATTCTCCCCCATCTGCCTGTCCGAAGGTAGAAGTTTAAGAAACTTTATTTGAGTACCAGTACACATCACCGTCTTGGTTTGATACTGTTTTACACGATAGGAATTTATATAAGGCATAATGGTTAACACATAGCCACATCAAAAATCAGGCTCATCAAAAAGGCCGCACTTGCTGTCAAAATTATTGTTACACTTAGTGTAAAACGTTCTTTTATGCTTGTATCACAGTCGGGAAACTACCAACCTAACAGTTTGAGTGACTTTAAACTCTACTCCCTAAACAGTCCTAGCAACATCGTCCCGATGGTGGTCGAACAATCGGGTGTGGGAGAACGTGCCTTTGACATCTACTCTCGCTTGCTACGGGAACGGATTATCTTTTTAGGAACGCCAATAGACGATAACGTTGCCAACTCAATTATTGCCCAGTTGTTGTTTCTAGACGCTGAAGATTCAGAAAAGGACATTCAACTGTACATTAATTCTCCTGGTGGCTCCGTGACAGCAGGTATGGCAATCTACGATACCATTCAGCAGATTCGTCCTGATGTGGTCACCATATGTTTTGGATTAGCCGCAAGCATGGGGGCGTTCTTGTTAACCGCAGGAACCGCTGGTAAACGGATGTCTCTTCCTGATTCCCGGATTATGATTCACCAACCACTAGGCGGTGCACAAGGGCAAGCCGTTGACATCGAGATACAAGCCAGAGAAATTCTTTATCATAAGTCTAAGTTGAACCAGTTACTCGCTCAGCACACTGGTCAACCGTTAGAAAGAGTTGAAGCCGATACTGAGCGCGATTTCTTTATGTCGGCCCAAGAGGCAAAAAACTACGGGTTGATTGATCAAGTCATCTCCAGGCAAAATCTTCCCTCACCAGGGGAAAACGTCACCATTCTGAAATAAGAGGCTGGTATGTCTAAGTACGACTCCCATTTAAAATGTTCGTTTTGCGGAAAGTCTCAGGAGCAGGTACGTAAATTAATCGCCGGACCGGGAGTCTACATCTGCGATGAATGCGTTGACTTGTGTAATGAAATTCTGGATGAGGAGTTACTCGACACAAATGCGGCTGCATCATCGCAGCCAGCACCCAAGTCAGAACCACCACCAAAACGCCGTGCCCGCTCCTCTAATCTCTCATTGAATCAAATACCTAAGCCACGAGAGATTAAAAAGTACCTAGATGAACATGTCATCGGTCAAGACGAAGCTAAGAAAGTGCTTTCAGTCGCAGTTTACAACCATTACAAGCGGCTATCACTGGTTCAGTCTAAAGGCAGTGGCAAAGGTTTGGATGATGCGGTAGAACTGCAAAAATCTAATATTCTGCTTATTGGTCCCACAGGCTGTGGCAAAACTTTACTAGCGCAAACTCTGGCAAAAATTCTTGATGTGCCTTTTGCTGTTGCTGATGCCACAACTCTAACAGAGGCAGGCTACGTGGGAGAAGATGTAGAAAATATCTTGCTGCGATTGTTGCAAGTTGCAGACTTGGATGTCGAAGAAGCGCAGCGCGGAATTATCTACATCGACGAAATAGATAAGATTGCTCGCAAGAGTGAGAACCCCTCAATTACCCGAGATGTCTCTGGTGAAGGCGTACAGCAAGCTTTACTGAAAATGTTAGAGGGGACAGTTGCCAATGTACCACCCCAAGGAGGACGCAAGCACCCCTATCAAGACTGCATACAAATTGATACGAGTAATATCTTGTTTGTCTGCGGCGGTGCTTTCGTTGGCTTAGAAAAAGTTGTAGAGCAGAGAACTGGCAAAAAGTCGATAGGCTTTGTACAACCAGGAGAAGGTCAGTCCAAGGACAAGCGTACAGCTGACACTCTGCGCTATTTAGAACCGGATGACCTCGTGAAGTTTGGGATGATTCCGGAATTTATTGGACGGGTGCCAATGGTAGCGGTGGTAGAACCGCTGGATGAAGAGGCGCTGATGGCAATTTTGACCCAACCGCGTAGTGCCTTGGTCAAGCAGTACCAAAAGCTCCTGAAGATGGATAACGTCCAGTTAGAGTTTAAACCAGAGGCTCTGCGAGCTATTGCTCAAGAAGCATACCGCCGCAAAACCGGCGCGAGAGCGCTGCGGGGCATTGTGGAAGAATTGATGCTGGATGTGATGTACGAGTTGCCTTCGCGTAAAGATCTCACTCGTTGCACAGTCACGCGGGAAATGGTAGAGAAGCGTTCTACTGCCGAACTACTGATGCACCCTTCCACACTACCTAAGCCAGAATCAGCTTAATTGTTATTAGTCATCAGTCATGAGTAAAATACTGTTAACTCTTGACTTTTGACTTTTGAAAAATGTCCTACACAAATGTTCGTGGTACTGAGCATTACTACGAGTGGATAAAGAAGCCATCAGATAGTGAGGACAAACCTGTGATGGTTTTTATCCACGGCTGGGCTGGCTCTTGTGGGTATTGGCAGGGTACTGCTCATGCTTTATCAGAACAATTTGATTGCTTACTTTATGATTTGCGGGGATTTGGGCGTTCCTATGGGCAACCAAGCGTAGCCAAAGCGAGTGAATCTGTCGTTGAGTCTATTGAGTTGGAGTCACCGCAGGCAGAATCTGTAGCAATTCAAAAGTTAACTTATGAGTTAGAGGAATACACAGACGACTTAGCAGCTTTGCTAGATAAGTTGCACATTCAACGCGTATATATTGCTGCTCATTCGATGGGCGCATCCATTGCTACTTTGTTTCTTAACCGTTACCCACAACGAGTGAAAAAAGCGATTTTGACCTGTAGTGGTATTTTTGAGTACGACGAAAAAGCATTTACAACTTTTCATAAGTTCGGTGGCTACGTGGTCAAATTTCGTCCAAAGTGGCTGGATAAAATACCGTTTGTTGACCGGATGTTTATGGCACGATTTCTGCATCGTTCCATACCAGCGGCAGAACGTCGGGCTTTCTTACAAGATTTTCTCAAAGCAGACTATGATGCTGCTTTAGGCACAATTTTTACATCTGTGAGTAAAGCCGCAGCTGAATTGATGCCACAGGAGTTTGCTCAACTGAGCGTGTCTACGCTACTGGTGGCGGGTGAGTATGACAAAATTATTCCAGCCCAGATGGGTCGTCAGGCAGCTGCACTTAACGATAAAGTTGAGTTTGTCATGATTCCAAATACGGCTCATTTCCCAATGTTGGAAGATGCACCTACTTACCTCAAACGGGTGCAAGAGTTTTTGCAATAGTCAACAGTTAACTGTTAACTGTTAACTATTATTTATTACCCCAACCCTAACTCCCGTTTGAGCAAGTTAATCGAGTTACTACCGATAAAATTGTCACCACACATCAGCTTGGGTGGACGAATAATGTCTTCATGAACGACTTGTATAGCTGCTTGCACCGCAGCAAAACTGGGTTTATCGGTGCAAAAAATCACCTGTGCCCGCTTCACCATCGCCTGAAGTTTGTAGGCATCTTTTGGTTGCGAAGTCATCACGAGTATTTCATCACCTCGTAAACCGTGGATGATAACTTCTGCAGCTCGAAGCCAGCCAGGACTGAGGCTGACGATCGCAAGACAGCTGTCTTTTGGTAGATTTTTAAATTGGTTGTACTCTTTGGCATAGTCTTGTATGTCAAGGGGAATGACGCGCACAGCTTTCGGCGCTGCGATCGCTTCCACTTCCCCAATAAAATACCGATGTGTGACTACTGTAGCTGAGGAAGTTTGATTTAGCACAGCAGCTAATTCTTCCATAGCTACCAACTGTACTGGTATTTTGAGGGATTCTTCCAATTCATGCACCATCAATTCTCCAGCACCGATGTCTTGAGTCGGAGCTGTTACCAGCACCCTCGCGCTACAACGCAAACGCCAATCAATTTCAGCTAAGAATATCTCACGCGATTGATTAAGCGAGCAGCCTTGGGAGAGCAGTTCGTCAACTGCTTGCTGGACAACTTTGTATGCTTGAGGATATTGTTTGAGAATTGGCGATTGTAGCTTACCACCACCCTCATGACCTTGAGCGCGAACGTAGATTCCTGAGCCAGCAAGACTTTCTACAAATCCTTCCTCCTCTAATTGACGATAAACCTTGCTGATAGTATTGCGGTGCAACCCAGTCTGCATTGCCAATGCCCGCGTACTGGGCAGTTTGTAAGCCGGAGGATACTGTCCAGAGGCGATCGCAAATTGGATTTGATTAAACAGCTGGGTTGATGCGGGGATTTCACTGTCTGGCTGAATACGAAACTGAATCATTACCGAATCTCCTGCGTGATAATGGCTCTTATTGACCAGCTGTGACTGCTAAGCTTAAAAAGAACTCAGTTGTCAGAACGCAGAACTCAGAATACATCACGGCAAGCGCTCTAAGGAGGAAACCTCCAAGACGAGCCACTGCTGCAGGAGGGTTTCCCTCCGTAGGCATGTGGCGTCCGCGTTGCCTCCCCATAAATAAATCGCGCTGCGCCGCGTAAGCCTTGTGTGGCGTTCTGGGATTTAAATAAGGACGCTTTGTTTTTAAGCCCTGCAGGCACGCCAAAGGCGAACGAACGACGTGCCTTAAAACAATTCTTTTTCTTTTTTCAATAAATGAATAATGGTGCTAGCAACATGATTCCTTATTCCTATTCTGACTACTGAGTTCTGAGTTCTGAGTTCTTTCTTCCGTCAAATATTTTACTCATATATTGAATTTCTCTATTGAAAAATTCTGGTGCGATTGTTACTTGTAGTTGATAATTTGATTGGACATTAGCTTGAGCGATCAACATATCTATATAGTCACAGAGAACTGGTAAAAACTATTATGGCAGAGCTAGCAATACATACCACAACAGTTAATCTTTCGCAAGATCATTTGCAAATACAGGCATATCTGGCACAGCCTTCTGAAGAAGGTTCTTACGCAGGAGTTGTAGTTTTACAAGAGATTTTTGGAGTCAACTCCCACATTCGCGATGTAACAGAACGTATCGCCAAAGAAGGTTATCTGGCAATTGCACCCGCACTTTTCCAAAGAGTTGCCCCTGGATTTGAAACTGGCTACACTGCAGAAGATATAGAAGTGGGTAGACAATACGCACAGCACACAAAAGCTTCAGAACTATTAAGCGACATTCAAAAAGCCATTGACTATCTGAAAACTTTACCGAATGTAAAGCAAAACGGCTTTGGTTGCATCGGCTTTTGTTTTGGTGGTCATGTTGCTTATCTTGCTTCTACTTTACCAGAAATCAAAGCCACCGCTTCCTTCTACGGTGCTGGTATCACGACTCGCACACCAGGAGGTGGGAATCCCACTATCACGCTTACCCCAGATGTTAAAGGCACGCTTTACACCTTTTTTGGCATAGAAGATGCTAGTATCCCACAGGAACAGGTAGACCAAATTGAGGCAGAGTTAGAAAAATACAACATTCCTCATCGTCTCTTTCGCTACGATGGAGCTGACCACGGATTTTTCTGCGACCAACGTCCCAGTTATAATTCTATAGCCGCAGCCGATGCTTGGGAGCAGGTAAAACAACTGTTTAAACAACTATAACTATTCAATTGATTTACGTCCGCTTTGCTTTAAGCTAGTCCCTAGTCATGAGTCATAACCAATGACTAAGGACAGTTTTTATAAGCAATCATAGTCACTCGAATAGTGTTGTTTGGTGTTGAATCAAACTTCAGTGGCGTTAGCTAGAATAGCAATTTATCTTTAAGAGTCATGGATTCCGAAGCCAAGTTTTCTCAAAAAGCCGATTCGTCATTTACAATGGACGACTTTGCCAAAGCACTCGAAACACACGATTATCAGTTTCAAAAGGGACAAGTGGTGCATGGCAGAGTATTCCAACTTGATTCAGATGGGGCATATGTCGATATTGGTGGCAAATCGTCAGCGTTTATTCCCCGCGATGAGGCTTCTTTGAGAGCAGTAACCAATTTATCGGAGGTGCTGCCACTAAATGAGAGTTTAGAATTCTTAATCATCAGAGATCAGGATGCAGAAGGTCAAGTCACCCTTTCGCGACGGCAATTAGAAATCAAGCAGATTTGGGAACGACTGGCGCAAATGCAAGAGAATTCCCAAACGATACAAGTGCGGGTAATAAATTTAAATAAGGGTGGAGTGACTGTTGATGTGCAGGGTTTACGAGGATTTATTCCGCGATCGCACTTGGTTGAGCGAGATAATTTAGAAGCACTCAAAGGTCAATCTCTCACTACTGGCTTTTTAGAAGTTAACCGTACTAACAACAAGCTTATTCTTTCCCAGCGCATCGCAACCCAATCTGCTAGCTTCAGTATGTTAGAAATTGGTCAGCTAGTGTCCGGAAAAGTAACTGGTATCAAACCCTTTGGCGTGTTTGTAGATTTAGATGGCACAAGCGCTTTGCTGCATATTAAGCAGGTGAGCCAGAAATTTATTGACAATTTGGAAAAAGTGTTTCAGCTCAGTCAACCAATAAAAGCTGTCATTATAGATTTAGATCAAGGCAAAGGTCGGGTTGCTCTTTCCACTAGAGTTCTGGAAAATTTCCCTGGTGAGATGCTAGAAAATATGGACGAGGTGATGGCATCAGCCCAGGCGCGTGCAGAACGAGCAAGGAACAAGGTTTCAGAATAGGTATTTGTTAGTCTTTGAAGATTTAAGGCGGTGCGATTCGCTCTTTGGGGCGATGGCTTCGCCGGTTCTACGTCCGAGGCACGAAGTGCCTCCCCTGAACTCCGTTCAGGGAGCCAATCTCCGATTGGCTGGGCGTATACGGACAGATAGCTCCTAGATTGGGAACTCAGCATGTAGTCTTTCATAGTAGCTAACAGATAGTTGCCTTGGTGACGACGTATCGGGGTGTGCCTCTACGCTGCTACCTGGATTAAACAGAGCTGCTTTCAGGTATGCGGGTAAATAAAATCTCTTTCACAGTCGGTTCTAGGGGAACCGTCAGGCTACTAATATTGCCTTTGGTATCAGTTAAGAAAGACATTAGTTTTGGTTCATCAAACAACTCATATTCAACAAAAATGTCATAGTGATAGTGTTCTAATTTATAAATATTTGAATTATGAGTTGCTATTAAACGATTATCATTAATTTTAACTGATAAGATTCCGTATGCTGGATGCTCAAAATTACCTGTGTAATCTTCTAGAGGATGAGAAGGCTGGGTTGGAGTTTTACGATCTGAAGCGATTTGCTCCCTAGCTTTTGCAGTAGCTTCTTTAGCTTGAGCATATTTTTCCTTCATTCGTTCATTCCAAGAAGCTTCGTCTAAACCGAGCAAACGGTCACATACATAATAAGTCACAGTATGTATGACTGGATTATCATCCATATTAGTCAGAACTACTATACCAATATTGTCTTGAGGCAGCAAAGTTGTCCGCGCAGAAAATCCATTAATATTACCGCCATGCTGAATTAAATTATGACCTCTGTAAGCGCTAATAAACCATCCCAAACCATAAAAATAATAAAAAAGTTCATTATATTCCAGCGTTTGAGTGATCACGATTTGTGGAGAGTGCATCTGTTGCAGATGACTTTGTGAGATAATTTCTTTCTCGCCATACTTACCCTGATTAAGATGGAGTAAAAGCCACTTAGCCATATCAACAACATTGGAATTTATCGAACCTGCTGGACCAATAACATCGACATTACAAAAGGGGATTTTCTCAACTTTGTCGTCTTTTTCTGCATAAGGAAGTGCAAAATCAGCAGCTTTTTGGGATTTTTCTACAGAGAAATTACTGTCTCTCATTTCCAAAGGATTAAAAATTTCCTGTTGCACAAATTCTTCCCAGCTACTCCCTGCAATTTCACCAACCAAGTAGCCAGCACTCATGTACATCAAATTTTGATACTGAAAAACAGTACGCAATTCGTGAGTAGGTTCGAGATATTGTAAGCGCTCGATTATTTCTTGACGCGTGAAGGGACTTTGAGACCACATAGCATCATGACGGGGTAAGCCAGACCGATGAGTCACGAGGTCACGGGGCGTGATATGTTCAGTTGCATAAGAGTCATAAAGTTTAAAAGTGGGCAGATAATTTCTGACAGGTTTATCCCAGTCTAATTTGCCCCTTTCTACCAAGATACTCATCGCCATTGTGGTAAAGGGTTTTGTACAAGAACCAATTGCGAAGAGAGTTTGTGGTGTAACAATTAAATTTTTTTCTACGTCTCGCTTGCCAAAGCCTTCAGAAAAAATGATTTGGCTATCTTTAACGATGGCGATAGCCAGCCCAGGTACTTTCCACTCTTGCATCGCCTCATTGATAAATTCACTCAGACCTTGCATGGTGACTGTTCACACCTCCCAATAAAAAAGCATCTTCAATTCAGTCAAACGACTTTTAAGTTTAAGTTATTTAACGAGTTGCGGTACAATCCTGAAAAATATAATCCTCCTGTTCTGGTAATGGAGCGATCTGCTGAAAGCAGCAGCGCTAGCCCCGATAGGCGTAGCCGTGCCGCAGGCATAGGGGGCGCTACGCAAACGCTATCGCCCAAGGGGAAGTTTTCGCGAGTCGTCGCCACTTCCCCTTTCCGTAGTAAATATTGCACAACGCAGGTTCTAAGAGAACTTGCCAATATTCATTGGCAAAAAGTTCTACTACATCCGTTGCTAAACTGCTTCCCCATCACCAATATCGCGTTTCGGTGGACGCTTGTAGGTAAATGTGAAAGTATCACCACTAGCAATCACTTGCCGCATTTCATCATACATCGGATAATGACCGACACCACTCAGACTTGCCCAACCCCGCGCCCTAGTTAAAGCGACAAACAATTGGTTACGGCAATTGACATCACTTTCATTGCGAGCGACATTATCAAAGCCAACCACATAGACCATATCAGCTTCATGTCCTTTAGCGCGATTGATGCGGGACACTGTAACGCCACCTTCATGCCAAAATTTATCTGGGTCGTTGTTGGGCCATTGGGGAACTAAATCATTTAAAGTCAAAGCAGTGGGGATATAGACATCAATTTTTTGGTCCATTAAGAAACCCGCAACTTCAGTTTCTAACTCTATTGCTTCGGAAGTAGAACCTAAAATGACGACTAAGATATCACGGCTGGGATTAAGACTATCATGAACAATATTATGCATAATGTTCTGGGCCAGAACTGTCATTTCTTCTTGGCGAGAACCGTAAGTTTGATATTCTAATATAGGGTTGCCCCAAAGTTCAGCAATAGGGTTGGGTGAATATTGAGACGGTCGATGTACAGTTATCGGCTTACCAATACGCCGGAAGTCTCCCTTAACTTCGTAACCAATTTTGTTCCAATCATCTTTATTAGTGATACCTGCAAGCATCCCCTCTGGACGTAGCAAACCCATACCAATTGCATGCGCCGCTGTGAGAATTGTTCCAGGAGTGCGGTAACAGCGGCGCATCACTTCAGAACGTTTAATACCACCATGATATTGGGGTTGCTTACTCAAAAGATTGCTCAAATTTTCGCCAAATACCTCTTTGGCTTTTGGTACTACGATACTATCGAGACTTTGTGCTTCATCGTAAGCCCAAATTAAGCGGCGTTCCTCTGGTTTTTCCTGACTGACAGGTTGTAAAGCTTGATAAGCCAACCAATAAATTGCTTGTTTATCTTCATATTTCAAATCATCTTCGGCTACTAAATCTTGACCTTCATCAATCAAGATGGCATCGAAAATCGGCTCAATTTTTATCTCTTCTTGTAGCCGTTTACATAAGTCTGCTAAACCCCGGTTAGGTTGTCTTTGTTTTGTGTCTACAACCGTTCCGCGTCTTTTGCCGTGGTAGTCGCAGATGATACTGTACAAACCTGGATGTTCTTTTGCTCCCCACGCATGAAGCACTCGCAGCTTGAGATTAGTTTTCGGATCATACTGCAACTCACCACCACTGAAACGGCGTATCCACTGATCTAGCAACCCAATCATCAAATCGTAGAGCGATCGCGTGAAAAACACCAAGGCAATATCCCAGTCTGGATGCTTGAGGTGCATCATCGCCGCTTTTTGGCATAGCAGCACAGTTTTGCCTGAACCTGCAATACCCCGAATCCGCTGAGGACCTGGAGGAATTTCTTTTCCTATATGTTCTTGCTGTAAATCTATTTCGTATAGTCTTTGACGCAAACAGTCCATAATACTGGCGCGGGTTTTGCCTGTCGTCGAAACTGTCGCACGAGGAGGTTTACGAAACACGGGTGTCCCACTCATAACTGACAGTAGCAATTCCCAGTCTTTATCTTCCAGGTTTTCCCCTGGAACTACATGATCAGTTTGTTGAATGCGTTCGGTAAAACCAACTTTACCTAGCTGATCTTGGAAAATTAGAGGAGGACAGTTGGGTAATTGGTCAAAGCCTTTTTGTTGCCATTGTTCTTGGGTAATCAGAGGTAATGCAGCGATCGCTCGTCCGGTAACCCTACGCCAGATAGCAGGTTCACGGTCTGTGTATGCAATTAATGCTCGCAGTTGATGTTCGGCTCTTTGATCAGGGTTAGCTTCTGCAGTGTGATAGTTTTGCAACTGCCAAATGCCATCATGAATAGTAACAATTTGGTCAATTACAACTGGCAGTACTTCAATGACCACTAAACCAAATTCTCTATCAGCAATCAGAATATCAGGTTCCTTACGAATTTCTCCGACCTTCGAGAAAATTGGATAGCGCCAGTAGCCAATGCAGTTTCTATCAGAAAAAGCACTCTTTACAGCATCCCAAACTTTCTGCTCACCTGCTTCAGTGGTAACTTTTAATGGTTCAGTCGTGATAAATTTGCTGCTTTGTTCCTCATGCCCAACAATCATGTAGTCCCTACCTGTACTAGTTCAATTTCTTATACAAGAAAAGTATTTTGAGTAATGCTGTCAGGCTAGCACTGGCAATCTGATACTTGCCATTGCGAATACACGGAACTACGTAGCTGGTTGAGTTCAGCAGATATGCGGTGTTAGTTTAAATTATTGTAATAATTTTTTCATCAAGTGCTCAGCAGTGAGGTTGCAGATAAAGCATTTCGTAATGGAGTCATGACTTGGGCGTTGATTAATACGATATGGCAACTGGCGTGCCAGGGGCATTAAGTATGCTTTTTAATGTATTACCAGACGTGATCGGTGAAGTTTCTGGACTTGATAGGCTCACTGAACAACAGCGAGCAAGCTATAAAACCTTATTTGATAAAGCTTACTGAGGTAATAAATCAATGAGATGCACTTGTTAGCACATTAACTATAGCTCTTCCTAAGTGATAAGCAAAATTTACAGGAACTGCATTACCAATCTGTTTATATTTGGAGCGTACACCACCGATAAATTCCCAATCATCGGGAAAAGTTTGAATTCGGGCATACTCCCTTACTGTAAAAGGTCTAGTTTCTTCCGGATGACAGCGTTCCGTTTGTTTTTGTGAGGGAGAAGTAGTCAGAGTTAGACTTGGCTCATCCCAAGAAATTCTACGTGCCATACCAGTACGCCCACCTGTAAGATAGTAGCTTTTCATCATGTAGCTTTTTTGAATATCTTCAGGTAAATCTCGCCAGCATCCGCCTGGTGGAACTAATTCTAAAACTTTAGCTCTCTTAGGGCTATATTTCATTCCTTCAGAAGGTGGAACATCTTTCAAGGCATCTCTCAAAGTCAGAATTTTAGAAGAACGACTAGGGTACTGAAAGCGAATATCTGGACGAGTTCCGACAATGATGACTCTTTCTCGCTTTTGAGGAACATCATAGTTAACTGCATTTAGTAAACGATACTGGACGTTATAACCAAGAGATTCCAGAACAGATAGAACTGTATCGAGCGTTTTTCCTTTCTGATGACTTATTAAACCTCTAACATTTTCAGCCAGAAATAGTTTAGGCTGTACCTCTTTAACACAACGGGCAAATTCATAAAATAAGGTTCCACGGGTATCCTCAAACCCTAAACCTTTACCTGCCAAGCTGAAAGGTTGGCAAGGAAAACCTCCAGTTACAACGTCTGCACTCATTCCTGCATAAGAAACTTTAGACACATCAGCCTGAATGACATTCCATTTTGGACGGTTATGCTGAAGTGTTGCTGCTGCGTCTTTGTCAATTTCAATTAGTGCTTTGGCTACCAGTCCTGCCTTTTCTAAACCAAGTGCTAAACCACCAGCCCCAGCAAATAACTCAATGACGGTTTTTGTGGTTGTGATAGGTTCAAGAACCATTCGTGACAGGAAGCTATAAAGTTTTAAGGGAAACAACTTAAATCTCGCCTAAATATTATTACAGCTGATCAAATGCCTAATTTGTGCTGTTACGCTGAATCAAGTCATCACAAATCTTTCAACGGAGAAGGGGAGATTCGAACTCCCGGAACCTTTCGGTTCATCCGATTTCAAGTCGGACGCAATCGACCACTCTGCCACCTCTCCAGTAAAGCTGTCAGCTTTTAGCTGTCAGCGGTCAGCCAAAAACAAAGCCAACCAGATATGAATTATATCTCATTCTCTATGCATTTTGCACTACCAGAGTGGGTTTTTGATAAAGAATTTCCTCATATACAATGCTGAAATCCTTTCCAACCCAGACGAGGGAGACTTGGGAGACCACACCATCTTCCAGCAGGACAATGGAAAAGTTACGCTGCTTATGGCTACCATGTTCTACAATCCTGGGTACACTTGCCGCGTTCAAGTAAACTATCCCCTCTGGACTTCTAAAAATGCGCTTTCGCGGCTCTTTCTTTGTATGTCGCAGGCTGTGGTGCATATGACCAAATGTGACCAGGGGAATAATTTTACCAGTTGTGATAGTTTGAGATATCGCCTCTGCTAAATCTGGATCGCCAAAGTCACCCCCTATGGGGTGCCAATCTTTGCCGCAGGGGTCTTCTGGGCGATCGCCCAACCCTGTAGGACCGTTGTGACCTATAAAAATTATTGTTTGGTAAGCTGCACTTTTAACTGCTGACACGATTCGCGTTGTGGACTCTTCAAAACTAGTCACACCATACCACTGTTGGTAGAAATCACTATATTTCCACTCTGGTCCACCCCAACTAAACGGACGACCTCCAACAACCGTTAAATTTAGATCTGGAAAATCTAGCTTACCGTAACCGATTTGGCTTTCACCCAATAAATCTAGTTGCTGCTGTACCCAGTCTTCCTTGGTGCGGTCGTAAGGACACTTCTTGCGTCCCCATTCTGTGGCAGTGTACCAGGCATCGTGGTTCCCCATGACTGCTGCTTTGGGAATGTCAAGGCATGCGATCGCTCTTACCACTTCCACCGACTCATTGCCAAAATCTCCAACAAACAGTACTAAGTCAATACCCAGATGCTTGAGTGCAATACCGTCTTCTTCTTCCCATTGGTCGTGAACATCTCCTACTACAGCAATTTTCAAATTTTTTGAGTTTGTTTTCTGACTGGTCATGCCACTTTCCTTGCCATCTGTTTCCAGCATAGGAAAATTAGAGGATTTTGACCAAGACAGAACGCACCAACTCACAAAAATAAAAGAAGTTTAGATATCACCGATTGCTGCATGAGTTCTGTGCGTAAGGCACAAACCATGCGAAAAAAATATCCAACCTTGTTTCCAGCCCTATGGGCTGGAAACAGCCTAAACTCGTTAATTAGTCGTAGTCTCGTTGTTGTTCAGCGATAGCCGTGGCGTCAGCCATAGGCATTCTTGTTGGATATTTTTTTTGTTGGATCTCCCTAGTAAGTGCGATGTAGGAAGGTACAAGCTTTCAGCAAATCTTTGATGCATGTGGTCAACATCCTGAGTCGCGGGTTACCAATTGCTCATAACAAGTGCCCAAGCTGAGTTGATGCGTTCTGAATTATTCTTCACACAATTTAACAGAGGAGCATCACCCCTCAAACATTTTTGGTAAAAACTACTATAATTAAATCCACCAGACAAAACTTGTAACATTCAGCAACGTTTAACTGTGTTTACGACTGCACTTGCTCAACGAGAAAAAACCGAACAGGGTGATCTACCACTAGACTTATTTGCAGCAATTGAGGCTCTTAAACAAGAACTCAATGCGGTTATCCTGGCACATTACTATCAAGAACCGGACATTCAAGATATTGCAGATTTTATTGGAGATTCGTTACAGCTTGCCAAAGCTGCAGCTGATACAAATGCAGATGTCATTGTCTTTGCTGGTGTCCATTTCATGGCAGAAACTGCAAAGATTCTTAATCCGGACAAGATGGTTCTTTTACCAGATTTAAATGCTGGTTGTTCTTTAGCCGATAGTTGTCCAACAGAGGCGTTTGCAGCTTTTAAAGCAGCACACCCAAACCATTTGGTGGTTTCTTACATCAACTGCTCTGCTGATATTAAGGCAATGAGTGATATAATCTGCACCAGTTCCAACGCCGTCAAAATTGTGCAGCAGATTCCTATAGATCAGCCAATTATTTTTGCCCCAGACCGGAATTTAGGACGGTATGTTATCGAAAAAACTGGGCGAGATTTAGTCCTGTGGGAAGGGAGTTGCGTTGTCCATGAAACTTTTTCTGAGAAAAAAATTGTGCAGTTAAAAATTGCACACCCAGAAGCAGAGGCGATCGCTCATCCAGAATGTGAAACTAGTGTCTTGCGCCATGCAAATTTCATCGGCTCTACAGCTGCTTTACTAAAATATTGTGAACAAAGCCCTTCCCAAGAATTTATCGTTGCTACAGAACCTGGAATCATTCACCAAATGCAAAAACAAGCGCCTTACAAGCACTTTATACCCGCACCACCATTGAATAACTGCGCGTGTAACGAGTGTCCTTTTATGCGGTTAAATACCTTAGAAAAACTCTACAGTGCGATGAAAAATCGCTCTCCCGAAATCACGTTGCCAGAGAATATTCGCATGGCAGCATTGCGACCAATTCAACGAATGCTAGAGATGAGTGTATAAAACTCTTATGAAAATAACTACTGAGGAGCTAGTAGAGACGGTTGGTGTCAGTTTGAAGGAAACTTTTCCGCTCAACTGCGCGTTTACTCAGTGAGTTACTGGATTCTTCAGTTTTGTGGATAGAGGTTTGGATGTCAACGAACAAAAGGGTGTTGCGATATAGCGCAACACCCTTTTGTTGTTAGTTGAAATCAAATCCTGGCATCGAGCTATTGTCGCAGACAGCTACCCACCTACTATCGTCGCCGCTGCAGCGTTTCACACCTGAGTTCGGGATAGAATCAGAGTGGTTCCACCGCGCCATTGACACCAGGAAAACCTTGGGGGAAATTCAAAATTCAAATCTAGTTGATTTTGAATTTTTTCAAACCCTGAAGACTGCACAGAAACGCGATTAGCAATTGTTGTTGAAGTCAAGCCCTCGGTCTATTAGCATGGGTCGGCTGAACACATTACTGCGTGTACACCTCCCACCTATTAACAGGTGTTCTGCCTGTGACCTTACTGGCTAATGCCATGAGAGTACTCATCTTGAGGTGGGCTTCCCACTTAGATGCTTTCAGCGGTTATCCGCTCCGCACATGGCTACCCAGCGTTTACCGTTGGCACGATAACTGGTACACCAGCGGTGCGTCCCTCCCGGTCCTCTCGTACTAAGGAGGGCTCCTCTCAATACTCTTACGCCTGCACCGGATATGGACCGAACTGTCTCACGACGTTCTGAACCCAGCTCACGTACCGCTTTAATGGGCGAACAGCCCAACCCTTGGGACGTACTTCCGCCCCAGGTTGCGATGAGCCGACATCGAGGTGCCAAACCTCCCCGTCGATGTGGACTCTTGGGGGAGATCAGCCTGTTATCCCTAGAGTAACTTTTATCCGTTGAGCGACGGCCATTCCATTCTGTGCCGTCGGATCACTAAGACCGTGTTTCCACCCTGCTCGAGTTGTTGCTCTTGCAGTCAAGCTCCCTTATTGCCTTTACACTCAAAGCACGATTTCCAACCGTGCTGAGGGAACCTTTGTGCGCCTCCGTTACCTTTTAGGAGGCGACCGCCCCAGTCAAACTGCCCACCTGAAATTGTCTCCTTTCCGGATCACGGAAACGGGTTAGAATCCTAGCTTCGCCAGAGTGGTATCTCACTGTTGGCTCCACACTCCCCACAAGGAATGCTTCAATGCCTCCCACCTATCCTGCGCAAGCCAAGCCCGGACCCAATTCCAGGCTACAGTAAAGCTTCATAGGGTCTTTCTGTCCAGGTGCAGGTAGTCCGTATCTTCACAGACACTCCTATTTCGCCGAGTCTCTCTCCGAGACAGTGCCCAGATCGTTACGCCTTTCGTGCGGGTCGGAACTTACCCGACAAGGAATTTCGCTACCTTAGGACCGTTATAGTTACGGCCGCCGTTCACCGGGGCTTCGGTCGCCAGCTTTACCTTTCGGCTGACCAGCTTCCTTAACCTTCCGGCACTGGGCAGGCGTCAGCCCCCATACTTCCTCTTACGAGTTGGCGGAGACCTGTGTTTTTGGTAAACAGTCGCCTGGGCCTCTTCACTGCAACCCACTCACGTGGGCACCCCTTCTTCCGAAGTTACGGGGCTATTTTGCCGAGTTCCTTAGAGAGAGTTATCTCGCTCCCCTTAGTATTCTCTACTCCCCCACCTGTGTCGGTTTCGGGTACGGGTACTGAGCTTTCATCACATTCACAGCTTTTCTTGGCACTAACATAACTACACGACCTCCGTAGAAGTCTCCCAATCCAGTCAGGGCGTAGCTTACTTTCATGCGCACTGCAAATGCTCCCACTCAATAGTCAGGGATTGTTGACCCTGTGTCCATCGACTACGCGTTTCCGCCTCGCCTTAGGTCCCGACTAACCCAGAGTGGACGAACCTGGCTCTGGAACCCTTGGGGTTTCGGGGTATTGGATTCTCACCAATATTTTCGCTACTCAAGCCGACATTCTCACTTCCGTTTCGTCCACACCTGCTCGCCGCTAGTGCTTCTTCCTAATACGGAACGCTCCCCTACCAGTTCAGTTCTCAGTTACCAGTTAACAGTTATTACAAACTTTTGGTTCATTCATAACTGATAACTGATAACTTTTTACTAAAATCCACAGCTTCGGTACATCGCTTAGTCCCGTTCATTTTCGGCGCAGGAGCGCTTGACCAGTGAGCTATTACGCACTCTTTTAAGGGTGGCTGCTTCTAGGCAAACCTCCTGGTTGTCTGTGCACTCCCACCTCCTTTGCCACTTAGCGATGATTTGGGGACCTTAGCTGGTGGTCTGGGCTGTTTCCCTCTTGACGATGAAGCTTATCCCCCACCGTCTCACTGGTTGTGTGTACATCTGGTATTCTGAGTTTGTCTCGATTTGGTACAGCTTTCGCCGCCCGCACCGAAACAGTGCTTTACCCCCAGACTATAATCACAACCGCTGCGCCTCAACACATTTCGGGGAGAACCAGCTAGCTCCGGGTTCGATTGGCATTTCACCCCTAACCACACCTCATCCGCCGATTTTTCAACATCGGTCGGTTCGGACCTCCACTTGGTGTTACCCAAGCTTCATCCTGGACATGGTTAGATCACCCGGGTTCGGGTCTAAAAACACTGATTCGCGCCCTCTTCAGACTCGCTTTCGCTTTGGCTACAGTTTTTCACCTTAACCTACCAGTGCCTTTAACTCGCCGGCTCATTCTTCAACAGGCACGCGGTCATCCGTTGAATCGGACTTCCACTGCTTGTGGGCGAATGGTTTCATGTTCTATTTCACTCCCCTCATTGGGGTTCTTTTCACCTTTCCCTCGCGGTACTGTTTCGCTATCGGTCACACAGTAGTATTTAGCCTTACGAGATGGTCCTCGCTGATTCACATGGGATTTCACGTGCCCCATGCTACTCGGGATACAGCTAGTATCTTTTTGTTTTTGACTACAGGACTCTCACCTTCTCTGGTACAGTTTTTCGCTGCTTCGTCTAACATAAGGATTCCTTGTTGCTGTCCCACTACCCCAAAAAGCAAGCTTTTTGGTTTAGGCTTTTCCCCTTTCGCTCACCACTACTTAGGGAATCTCTTTTGATTTCTCTTCCTCCAGCTACTAAGATGTTTCAATTCGCTGGGTTGGCTCTTTCCTGTCTATATATTCAACAGGCAGTTCTTGGGGTTGCCCCATTCGGACATCTCCGGATCTATGCTTGCTTCCAGCTCCCCGGAGCGTTTCGTCGGTCACCACGTCCTTCTTCGCCTCTGTGTGCCTAGGTATCCACCATTCGCCTTTCATTGCTTGACTACAAACAATCATTGCTTTTTGCTTGGAGTTTTAACTGTTAATAACAGTTAACTACCTGACATTTTTCGCGTTTCTATGCAGTTTTCAAGGTTCTTTTGCTGGAAATGCCCCAGCATTCTTGCTTTCAATCACAAGATGCTGAATCTTATCCAATTAATTATCGGATGATAATTTTGCTTTTGCTTTTCTCACTTGCCTGCACTCTAGCCTTTGCTGCTATTTGAGTACACTCAACAAAGATGGAATCACAAAAGTTAATTACTTAGGGCGCAGGTGGAGGTAAGGAGACTCGAACTCCTGACATCCTGCTTGCAAAGCAGGCGCTCTACCAACTGAGCTATACCCCCCTAAATTTCAGTTCACAGTTATCAGTTCACAGTTATCATTTTTTCGTGACCACTGTTTACTGCACACTGTTCACTGTTTTCAGGTGGGCCATCCTGGACTCGAACCAGGGACCTCACCCTTATCAGGGGTGCGCTCTAACCACCTGAGCTAATAGCCCATATCCGAACCTAACTTATAGTTTGAAAGCTTACACTTACCTTACGACCGACCTCGGGATAAAACCAATTCAAAGTTTTATAATTCTAAATTTCCAAAAACTCTTTCTTGTTTTTGAACTTTGAATTTTTACTTTTGAATTGAGTCGGGTCTCCCTAAAAAGGAGGTGATCCAGCCACACCTTCCGGTACGGCTACCTTGTTACGACTTCACCCCAGTCACCAGTCCTACCTTCGGCGTCCCCCTCCTCGAAAGGTTAGGGTAACGACTTCGGGCGTGACCAGCTTCCATGGTGTGACGGGCGGTGTGTACAAGTCCCGGGAACGAATTCACTGCAGTATGCTGACCTGCAATTACTAGCGATTCCTCCTTCACGCAGGCGAGTTGCAGCCTGCGATCTGAACTGAGCCGTGGTTTATGGGATTTGCTTGCTATTGCTAGCTTGCTGCCCTTTGTCCACAGCATTGTAGTACGTGTGTAGCCCAGGACGTAAGGGGCATGCTGACTTGACGTCATCCCCACCTTCCTCCGGTTTGTCACCGGCAGTCTCCCTAGAGTGCCCAACCGAATTGCTGGCAACTAAGAACGAGGGTTGCGCTCGTTGCGGGACTTAACCCAACATCTCACGACACGAGCTGACGACAGCCATGCACCACCTGTGTTCCGGCTCCCGTAGGCACTCTTCCGTTTCCAGAAGATTCCGGACATGTCAAGCCCTGGTAAGGTTCTTCGCGTTGCATCGAATTAAACCACATACTCCACCGCTTGTGCGGGCCCCCGTCAATTCCTTTGAGTTTCACACTTGCGTGCGTACTCCCCAGGCGGGATACTTAACGCGTTGGCTACGACACTGCCCGGGTCGATACGGGCAACGCCTAGTATCCATCGTTTACGGCTAGGACTACTGGGGTATCTAATCCCATTCGCTCCCCTAGCTTTCGTCCCTCAGTGTCAGTTATGGTCCAGCAGAGCGCTTTCGCCACCGGTGTTCTTCCTGATCTCTACGCATTTCACCGCTACACCAGGAATTCCCTCTACCCCTACCATACTCTAGTCACTCAGTTTCCACTGCCTTTATCTGGTTGAGCCAGATTCTTTGACAGCAGACTTGAATAACCACCTGCGGACGCTTTACGCCCAATCATTCCGGATAACGCTTGCATCCTCCGTATTACCGCGGCTGCTGGCACGGAGTTAGCCGATGCTGATTCCTCAGGTACCTTCAGTACTTATTCCCTGAGAAAAGAGGTTTACAACCCAAGAGCCTTCCTCCCTCACGCGGTATTGCTCCGTCAGGCTTTCGCCCATTGCGGAAAATTCCCCACTGCTGCCTCCCGTAGGAGTCTGGGCCGTGTCTCAGTCCCAGTGTGGCTGGTCATCCTCTCAGACCAGCTACTGATCGGTGCCTTGGTGCGCTCTTACCACACCAACTAGCTAATCAGACGCGAGCTCATCTTCAGGTGATAAATCTTTCACCGTTAGGCACATCCGGTATTAGCAATCGTTTCCGACTGTTGTCCCGAACCTGAAGCCAGATTCTCACGCGTTACTCACCCGTCCGCCACTAAGTTCCGAAGAACTCCGTTCGACTTGCATGTGTTAAGCATACCGCCAGCGTTCATCCTGAGCCAGGATCAAACTCTCCGTTTTGATTCTGTCTGTAGATAAGTGAACTAATCACTCATCTACTTGCTCTTTTAGCTGATTTTACCGTCAGCCTCGGTTTATTCTTTACTATCGCAAGGCTTTTAGTGTATACTAGCTTTCAAACTATAGGATTTTCAAGGTTCGTCGCCCTCGGCGGTGACTTGTTTTTGTGTCCGCGCTTCAGGCACTTATTCAATATAGCGAACCTACTCTTGCCTGTCAACTATTTTCCGAAACTTTTTTTGAGATTTTTTTCTTATCTTCTAAAAGGTATATATAGCAAGCACTCTAGGCTATAGTAATTCTGGAAGTTGAGAAGGGGAACAATAAAGCTATGAGTCATTTTGGTGTTTTGCCACCCAGGCTTGTTTTAGATAGGTTGTTACACGATTGGTTGTTAGAGGATATCGGTCGCGGCGATCGCACAACCCAAGCCCTGATAACTAAGGAAGTACGACAAGCTAAGTGGATGGCGAAAGCATCTGGAGTTATAGCAGGTTTACCAATCGCGGCAAGAGTATTTCAACTTTTAGATGAAAAAGTTAGCTTTATTCCTGTTGTAGCTGAGGGTAGTTCTTGTGAGGCGGGAAAAGTGGTGGCCCAAATCGATGGTCCGCTAGATGCCCTCCTGATGGGAGAACGCGTTGCTCTTAATATAGTGATGCGACTCAGTGGCGTCGCCAAGCTCACCCAAAACTATGTAGATCAAATTGCTGATTTACCTGCAAAACTGGTGGACACGCGCAAAACCACTCCTGGGTTAAGGTTGTTGGAAAAGTACGCAACTACAGTAGGAGGGGCAGTCAATCACCGAATGGGATTAGATGATGCAGTTATGATTAAGGATAATCACATCGCAGCTGCTGGGGGAATTGGGAAGGCTATTGTTCAAATTCGCTCCTCAATTCCTTATCCCTTAACTATAGAAGTAGAAACGGAAAGTTTAGAGCAGGTACAAGAAGCTTTGCAGCATAGATCTGACATTATCATGTTGGACAATATGCCTGTTGATTTGATGCGTCAGGCTGTGGACATAATTCGTCAACACGATAGTCACGTTAAAATTGAAGCTTCTGGCAACATTACTTTAGATACTATTCGTGCTGTTGCCGAGACAGGAGTGGATTATATTTCTAGCAGTGCACCAATTACGAAATCCTCTTGGTTAGATTTAAGTATGAGGATTGAATGATTATCCGGTTGGCTCAAAGCATTGCAGTTTCAGCAAAAACCAGAATCACCAGGCAAGTCATTCTCTAGCAAGAGCACTCAGCAAGGTTAGTTTTTCGCACAAGCGCACCAGAAAGCAGGTAGATTATTATTCGTACAGATCAACCATTAGCTCAAGTTGTCGTTCCAAATAATTAAAAATTAATTATAGAAACTCTACGAGGAATCATTAGAGATAGTGGTTTGATTATGGAAGAATTTGTATCTTTGTTGATAAATAAAAATTTCTGACAGGTTATCATAACTAAAAAATAAACATGAAGGATACACAAGAACAGCTAAAACTTACGTTACAGGAAGCTTTGGATGCAGCTTTTGGCAGTGATTACAGTAAGGTAGATCCAGTTTTGGTTGCTGCGAGCAATCCTAAATTTGGTGATTATCAAGCAAACGTAGCTTTAGGGCTAGCAAAGCAATTGGGACAGCAACCAAGGGCGATCGCACAACAAATTGTTGATAAACTTGACGTATCTGATATTTGCAAGCCACCAGAAGTTGCTGGTCCTGGCTTTATCAATTTGAAGCTAAAAACAGAATACCTAGAAGCACAACTCAAGGCAATTCAAGGAGATCCAAGGTTAGGAGTCCCACAAACTAACAATCCCAAGCGAGTGATTGTAGATTACCCCAGCCCAAACATCGCCAAAGAAATGCACGTAGGACATTTACGTCCAGCAGTGATTGGAGATTGTCTGTCTCGAATTGTAGAATTTGTTGGTCATAAAGTCGAGCGGATTAGCCATGTCGGAGATTGGGGAACGCCATTTGGAATGCTTATCGCTTATTTAGAAGAAGCGTACCCAGAAGCTTTAACCACTACTGAAACTTTAAATTTGGGTGACTTGTCTTCATTTTACCGTCAAGCAAAGGCGCGATTTGATGCAGATGCAAATTTCCAACAAGCAGCACGTCAGGCTGTGGTAAAACTACAGGCAGGAGATCAAAAGACACTACTCGCATGGAAAATAGTTTGTCAACTCTCCAGTCGAGCGTACCAAGTTATTTACGATTTATTGGAAATTGCTCCTTTTGTTGAACGAGGTGAATCGTTTTATAATGCTTTACTGCCTGAAGTCGTAGAGGAATTAGATAAAAAAGATCTGCTAGTGGAAAATCAGGGTGCAAAGTGCGTTTTTTTGGAAGGCTTTACTAACAGGGAAGGTGAGCCTTTACCCTTGATTGTGCAAAAATCAGATGGAGGATATAACTACGCTGCTACAGATTTAGCGACAATTCGCTATCGAGTACAAGTAGATAAAGTGCAGCGGGTGATTTACCCAGTTGGTATAGAACAAATAAATCACTTCGCTCAGATTTTTCAAGTGGGAAGAAAGGCAGGCTGGATTACAGACGATGTAGAATTTGTGCATGCCCCATTTGGGTTGGTGCTAGGGGAAAATGGTCAAAAATTGAAAACTCGTTCTGGGGAAGCTGTGCGGTTGCGAGATTTATTAGATGGTGCGATCGCCCACGCCCGTGCAGATATAGAAAACAGAATAAAAGAAGAAGCGCGTGAAGAAACTGAAGAGTTTGTCAGCAATCTTGCACAGGTGATTGGCGTTAGTGCGGTTAAATACGCCGACTTAAGCCAAAATCGTACCAGCAACTACATTTTTAGCTACGACAAAATGCTAGCGCTTAAAGGCAATACTGCACCATATATGGTTTATGCTTATGTTAGAACTCAGGGCATTAGTCGTGAAGGTAATATTGACTTTGAAAAACTGGGAGCAGATGCTCCAATTGTTTTGCGGCAAGAAACAGAGTTAACTCTGGCGAAGCACTTGTTACAACTTGATGAAATTATTAGTGAAGTCGAAAAAGATTTACTACCAAATCGTTTGTGCGAGTATTTGTATCAACTGAGTGATAAGTTTAATAAGTTCTACGAAAATTGCCCTGTTCTCAAAGCCGAAGAACCAGTGCGGACATCGCGCCTAATACTGTGTGATTTAACGGCTAGAACTCTGAAGTTGGGACTTTCGTTGCTGGGAATTAGGGTTGTGGAAAGAATGTAGGTGGACTTAGTGCGATCGCTCTTTTTCTCCCCCTGCTTTTTCCCCTTCCACATTTTTATAACTCGACTACGCCTAATGCTTTGAGTCTAGCTTTCTCAGCTTCGGTTATATCCATAACATCAGCTTCTGAAGTGCATATTGACTAATCCACCCAATTTTCCAAAACTAAACCTGGAATCCGAGAAAGTTCTCTGACATTATTAGTCACTAAAATTAGCCCAAGACTGATTGCCTGGGATGCTATTAGCATATCCATTGAACCAACAACTATACCTTGTCGCTCCAAGTCTGCTCGAATTCTTCCATAGGTTTGTGTCGTACTAGCGTCAAAGGGAATAATTTCCAGAGGAATTAAAAACTGAGTAAGTGCTGCCTGATTTTGCTCTCGACGTTGGCTTTTATAAACTCCATACTCAAGTTCTGCAACAGTAATAGAGGAAATAGCGACATCAAATATGTCTAGTGTCTGAAATTTCTCGAAGACTTTAGGTGGCTTCCTTTTAATAATGTAGATACACATGTTGGTATCCAGCAAAAATCTCATTCAAAACCCTCTCTAATCTCTAAATTAGGCTGTTCTCTGGTTTCCATGAAATCTTCAGAAAAGAGTTCGGTCGCGTTAAACAAAGTTTGCCAGGGTTGAGTTGTTTTTAATGCACCGTAAAATTCGCTAAGTCTTTTTTTGGGATTTGTATCATTTTTTTGAGTACGGAATTTGATAAATTCAATAAAATCAGCTACAAGTTGAAATTGTTCTTCACTAAGCTTGTCTATTTCTTGTTTGAGACTTTCTTTCGTTGTCATTGTTTTTGGCTAGTTGCGTTTTCAGATTGTGTGAATATTTTCATTTTACATTTCCCCTTCTTCCACTGCGCCTAGTGCTTTAAGAGTGGTGATTTCGGCATCTGTTAAGCCTTTAACACCTGTGATATTCATATGCTCATAGGGTCTATCTATCAGAGTTTTTAAGCACTCACCCGTGTTAACATCCCAAAGTTTTATTGTTTCATCCCAACTCCCACTAATAAGAGTTCGACCGTCCGTGGTGAAAATAACTGAATTTACCCAATGAGTGTGTCCCTGCAAAATTTTCACGCATTTTCCACTGTGAATATCCCATATCCTGACTGTTTTATCATTACTTGCACTGGCAAAAGTCTTACCATCAGGACTAAAAACAACGGAGAGTACCCAACTGGTATGTCCTTGCAAGGTAATTAGGCATTCACCACTGTAAATATCCCATAGCTTTATCGTTTGGTCTTCACCAGCACTGGCTAGGATCCTACCATCAAGGCTGATTGCCACAGAATTATTCCTACCGGTATATCCTTGTAAAGTTTTCAGACATTCTCCTGTGCTGATGTCCCATAGTTTCACTGTTTTGTCATAACTTCCACTAGCTAAAAGTTTACCGTTAGGACTGAATGCAACTGACCATAACCAGTCGGTATGTCCTTGCAAAGTTTTCAGAGATTCTCCAGTATGGATATCCCATAGCTTTATCGTTCGATCACCACAACCACTGGCTAGGGTTTTACCATCAGGACTGATTACTACTGAATTGACACCACCGTTATGCCCATGCAACGTTTTGAGGCATTTTCCAGTACGAACATTCCATAGCTTCACTGTTTGGTCATAACTACAACTGGCTAGAATTGTACTATTAGGGCTAATTGCTATTGAATTAATCCTGCCGGTATGTCCCTCCAAAGTTTTCAGGCATTCACCACTATGGATATCCCATAACTTCACTGTTTGATCTTCGCTACTACTAGCAAACATTGCACCGTCAGCACTGATTGCCAGTGACCGTACGACACTAATATAACCCTGCAAAATATTTACACATTTTCCACTCAGGATATCCCATTGCCTAACCGTTTGGTCATCACTCCCACTTATTAAAATGTTACCGTCAGGACTAAAAGCCGCAGACTTTACCCAGTCGGTATGTCCCTGTAAGGTTTTTAGGCATTGTCTTGTACGAATATTCCATAACTTCACTGTTGTGTCCCTGCTGCAAGTGGCAAGAGTTATACCATCAGGACTAATTGCTAATGAGCGTACCCAATCGGTATGCTCCTGAAAAGTTTTCAGACATTCTCCTGTGGAGATATCCCATAGCTTCACTGTTTTGTCCTTACTGCTGCAACTGGCAAGGCTCATACCATCAGGACTAATAACCACAGATCCTACTGAATCCATATGTCCTTGTAAAGTTTTCAAGCATTCTCCCGTTTGAATATTCCATAACTTCACTGTTTTGTCACTACTACTACTGACTAAAGTGACACCGTTAGGACTGAACACTGCTGAATTAACTTTACTGGTATGTCCCAGTAAAGTTTTTAGGCATTCTCCTGTATGAATATTCCATAGCTTCACAGTTTTATCATCACTGCTAGTAGCTATAGTTTGACAATTGGAATGCATCGCCACTGAATTTATCCTACTGGTATGACCATACAAAGTTTTCAGACATTCTCCTGTACGAGTATCCCAGAGCTTAACTGTTTGGTCATAACTAGCACTAACTATAGTATTACCATCAGGACTGAAAACTACTGAGCGTACCCAGTCGCTATGCCCTTGAAGTCTTAAAATTTGTTTGTGATCAATAATTTGCCACAAGCTAATCTCACAATTAGCATCACCTGTAGCAAACAGCTTGCCATCTGGACTAAAGGCCACTGAAAAAACCGCACCGAAAACTTTGGGAAAAACAGATTTAACTAGATTGGCCTGAGCAAAATTGACACGGCGCAGGCTAGCCTTAGTAAGGTCTGCGCCTTTAATCACAGTATGGCTAAAGTCTTTACCTTCCAATGCCGCCTTATCAACCTTCACCAACAGCGTCGCCGCATTCCCACCAACATAACCCACTTCAGCTTCTGTTTTGCCGCGTGTCGCTTCAAGAATTTTGATCATTGGGTGATAGGGTGATGTGATGGAGGTATCAACATCAATCATCGGCAAAAGCAAATCCATCACCGCTTTTGTGAGGGGCGATCGCCCAACCGTCTCCCTCAACTTCTCCAACGACTCACTTGCAAATCTCCTCAGCGGCGCACTTGGTACAATCTTCCCCGCCTCATCCACTTGTCGCCGAAAATAAGATGACCAAGTGTAATCAACTGGTACTGGGTAGAGTCGAGAGGCGGTATTATCCGCCGTCCCTCTCTGTTAGATCCGGACGTGCCCGTTTCCGTGCATCCGGCTCCCGATGTTCTAGGGTTTCCCCTTGCTCATGTGGATATAGTCGTGGCAACTTTCGTGCACAGCTAGAAAGTTCTTTGTTTTCCAGTTTTGATGGTTGCCATCTACATGATGTAGGTGGAATTCTTCACCTGGTAGTGCCTTCATGCTGCAATATCCACATGCGTGGTTTTGCCGTTTTAGGGCTTTAGAGATTTGTCCTTCGTAGAGTTTGCTGTTGCGCTCGCTCCAGTAGGGGATGTCTCCATCAAATGGTGACTTCTCGCCTTGGACGTTGACAAATTTGTTTTCGGAGTGAGAGATTGCCGGGAATGCCTTATCTAGTAATTTCTTACTGGAGTATCGGTTATTCTTTGCTTCCTCGTTAAATACCTTGTATGTTCTGTGTTGGATATGATATAAGGAATTTCGTGACCCATCCATCTTACAGAATTTGTGGTAGTTTCTCCATCCTCTAACCAAGGGGGCTAATTTCTCAGCTTTTACCTCGGAACCATAGTTAGAGCAGTTAACGATGGCTTTTACTTTCTTACGGAATGCTTTGAAGTTTTCCACTGAGGGGGTGCTTCTAAATTTTCCGTTGCCCTGCACCTTGAAGTGCCAGCCTAGGAAGTCGAAACCGTCTGTCGATGCGGTTATCTTGGTTTTCTTTTTACTGATATTCATTCCTCTGTCTGCAAGGAACTGGTTTATTTTTCCAAGTACCTTTGTTGCATCATCTTTGGGTTTTAGGAAAAATACCATGTCGTCGGCATATCTGACGGATGGATGTATTTCCTCGATTCCATTGAGCGCAATATTAGCTAATAGTGGGCTTACCACACCACCTTGAGGGGTTCCTTGTTCTGGAAAGTTGGGGTGTATTCCTGCTTTGAGGCATCGGAAGATACCAATTTTTAGTCCTTTTGGTGCTATCAAATTATCCATGATAGTTGTGTGGCTTATCCTGTCGAAGCATTTCTCGATATCGAGTTCTATTATTTGCTTTCCTATTCCGTGGCTATTTGAGCGTAGATTCTGAAAGATATATTTCTGTGCATCATGCGCAGAGCGTCCTGTTCTGAATCCGTAACTCCTAGCGTGGAAAGTTGCTTCGTGTGCTGGTTCTAGTGCGTATTTTGCGAGACATTGCCACGCTCTATCCGCAATGGTGGGGACTTTTAGGGTTCTGAAGGTACCGTCTTTCTTAGGTATTGGGATTTCCCTGAGTTTGCTGTGATGCCACTCGTGTACATGCTTCGCGAGCACCCCTCCGAGTTCAAAACGCTCCTCAAAGTTAAGGGACGATGTTCCATCTATTCCCGCTGTCTTTTTCCCAGCATTTAGCTGTGTTACTTGACGTATAGCCAGTAGCCGTGCAGCCTTAGATTTCAGAATCAGTTTTTGGAGTGACCGCGCTTTCCGCATGTCTCCTGCTTTAACTGCTTTGAACAACCTAACTTGTAGGCGAAACAGATTACGTCGGAATTTCTTCCAGGGTAACTTGCTCCAAGATTCACTAGTATTGTTACTGTGCCCAATCATACTCTACTCCTAGTGGCTGTTTTCTGAACACCTCAGACCAATTACGGTCTGTCCTACCCGAATTAAAGGGATTCTGCCGCTCGTCTGGCTTACCTGGGTTTTCGACCTTCCCCAAGACCTTTAATTCGTTTTTATTCGTTCCTCGGATGAGATTGTTGTGTGCCGTCAGATGGAACCACTTCAACCGTTAGAATCCCTTACTCTTACCGCTTACAAGACGAATTATCGGCGGGATTTCTTTTTCTCTAACGAGGTCAGGGGTTTTGTGTTATGCCCTGCCTTAAACTAGGTTGCTTTTTTAGGTTCTGTTTCATCTTGTACACTCCCCTTTTGCGCCAGTGTCAGCCCATAACAGCCGTCTGATTGCGCCCTGTTCCCGGCTTCAGTCTCTAGAATTCCGAGTCTAGTCACTGCGGGTAGGTTAGGAGTCACCTCTGAGTTTGAGGGGAAGGGCTTTCACCTTCATCCTATCCAAAGTTCAATCTCCTTGGAGATTGGCTAGTATATGTACGGACTAATTACCGTGATTCTACTAGCAACGAATCGCACCATCATTATTTATATGTGACTGCGCCTGCGCCAATTCAATAAAATCATCAGCCAACGCCCCCAACTCAGCCGCAAACTTATAAGCCACAAAAAACTCTAACAGCGAACGATGCGCTGGAGTATAATCACCATCGGCATTACGAATCAGCATCGTCTGCCCCATCATGTCATAATGCCAGTGGTCTAAATCTTTCTCCTCCTGAACAACATCACCAAACAAGCGACGAATTCTGTCGGGAAAAAGGCGATAATTTAAACTCATCTGGTCAGTAGACAGCATTTCCCAGGAAAGTTCAGATAAAAAGTAGAGCTTATCTGCCAAAGAAGTAAAAGTACGTTCTGCTTTGATGTCTCGTTCCATCTTCCGCCGCACTGCATACAGGTAAACTCGCGACATATCCACAGGCTTACCAGCTTCAATATCTGGCAATGCTTCCAAAATTAACTCTGTCATCACCGGACGACGTGCCAAGTCCAACAGTTGTGGATTGTGCATCACATGGTCAACTGTGGTAGATTCAGCTTGGAATGACAACACCTGCCGGATTTGCTCGTCGTTGAATTTTTCTAGTTCCAGCACTTCAAACTGGGGCGTTTCGCCTGTCAGGTTGGCGGTAGACGCTTGCAATTCCGCGTTGAGTAAAGCACGTCCTTCTTTTGCTTCTGGAAAATGTTCGGTGCGACAAGTCAGAATAACTTTAGCACCGGGAACGACGACTTTCGCTAACTCCCAAAAGTTGTTGATCATTTGTTGGCGATCGCACTTCGCCGCCATTTCATCAAAGCCATCGAAAATCAGCAGCAGCTTACCCATGCTGTTAAGCTGGTCAAACACCTCGCTATTTAAGCGAATATTATGTTGCGTAAAAAAGAAACCTGCCAGAACATTCTCAACATTCAGTGCTTTGGCATAGTCGCGCAGCGTAATTATCAGAGGAAGGCGAGGACGTTCAACGCCACGTCTTTGAGCATCTCGATAACGTTGTAGTGCAATCCAAGCATAATGAAAAGCAAACCAAGTTTTTCCAGTGCCAAATTCCCCTAAAATAGAGATATGCTCCTTAGCAGGGTCATCTAACCACAAATCAAGATAACCATCAATCCAGCCGTCGCGTTCATCGTAACGACTGACTCCTATCCTGCGCTTGCTAAGTGAGTCAAATTCTTCTTTAGTACAAGCCAACGGCACATATTTTTTGTCGATTTCTCGTCGTTTCACTTCCGCTTCTAGCCAGTCGAGATAATCACTAAAATCAGCATCCTGATCTATCAGTTCGTCAAAAGTATAACAATCAAACTGGCGATTTTCTGGTTTCTCCACTTCATCACGCGCCGCCCGTGAAATTCGTCTTGCTGTTACTAACCAACCTTCATCAGTTCTTTGCGCCTCCACCGACTGACGCAAAGCCATCACATCACTCAGTCCCGCCTCACCTTCAATTCCACGTACGAGAATCCGGTCATATCGATTACGTCGTGCGGGGATGTCAATAATCCACTCAAAATAATTGTCTTCCCAAACTTCATACTTTTCAAAACGGTAGCCCAAGGTTTCAAACCAGCCTTGCATCTGCTGGGCTAAGGCTATGGCTTTACATTTCTTTTCATTTAGAGACGTTCGATAGGACGTCTCAACACTTTGTGCTGCCAACCGCGCCATCTCTGTTCTCATTCCTTCCAGTGTCGGCAGTCTTTCCAACTGTTCTTGGATACTCCCTATCCTTTTATGTAACGAACCTATCTGCTGGTTCATCAAAACATCAGCAGGTGTCCGGCTGCGCTTAGCAACTTCAATAAAAACCGTGGCAAAGGCGGCGACTTCTCGCCTGATGTTAATTCCCAAGGTTTTGATTTCATCACCCAAGACATAGGTATCGAGAAAAACATCAACTTCAGACAGAAGAATTGAGGGGTTGTTGTGATCTAGTGCTTTACGGAAAGCTTGTTTGATTTTTTCTTCGCGGAAAAGTTCCAGGAATGGCTTGGGTTTACCAACGCCGTATTCTACCAAGGCATAGGCGTAAACACCACTGAAATCAGCGGGAGGATGTTCAGGATCAAGGTTAAATTGCTTTAATAATTTTATGACTATTTCGTTACGCAGAAGCTTTTCTTTAATGATTGGGTTGGCAATACCAGTAATTGCGCTGATGAGGGAGTGAAGATTAATTAATGTCACAGGGGCGCTTTTGTATAAAAGGGACAATTTATATGTTGCTTATACTTATGTTAGCGCTTGCTAATTTCACTGATTGGGTGAAACTCTAGTTCATTTGTTCTTTTGATTTCGGAGTGGTATGGGCGATAGCCTAAAAAAAACTTACATTTTGATTCATCTGATATCATTATAGACATCATTTATGACATCAAAAAAGTCATCAAATAATGAATAACCAAACTGTTCGTACAACATTAACACTACCAAGCGAACTGTTGGAAGCAACAGATAAGGTAGTGCAGGAAGGAAAAGCCAAGAGTCGTAATGAGTTTGTGGCGCAAGCGTTACGTCGAGAATTAGCAGCGCTGAAACGAGCAGAAGTTGATGCTGCTTTGGCAGAAATGGCAAATGATCCTGAGTATCAGGCAGAAGTCTTAAAGATGGAAGCGGAGTTTGCTTCGGCGCAGTGGGAGGCTTTGCAGTTAGGTGAATCTCCAGAATGAAACGCGGTGAAGTCTATGATGCTCGTTTAGAGCCAACTGAGGGTTCTGAACAAGGGGGAACTCGTCCTGTGATCATTGTCAGTCGTGATGTGATTAATTCATACAGTCCAGTTGTGTTGGCAGTTCCCTGTACCACTTATCAATCGGGAAAGCGTGTTTACCCCACTCAAGTGTTGATTCAAGCATCAGATGGCGGACTTACCCAAGACTCTGTAGCAATGGCAGATCAGGTGCGAGTGTTGTCAAAAACCCGCTTGTTGCGTTTACGAGGGGCGCTTTCTGATGATGTAATGGCAAAGTTGGCTCAGGCGTTGTTGATAGCTTTAGATTTACCAGGGCAAGAGATAATGACTGAATGAGTTGACCGATAATTTCTTGAAAGTCTTATGCTGTAGGCATTTTAAGTGATTCTCTTCCGAAAGTGATAAAAGAGGGTTAAGTAGAAAGTAGCCGAATTCCTTCAAATTCTTGCAACTTTGTGTCAAATGTAGCAGTTTCAGTACAGCTTGCTTGCTTGTTTAACTTCACAATGAAATAGTCCGAGAAATCAGCTTTTCCCTTTTTCATGTCCTGTACCGACAACCAAGCCGTTTCTCTATTTTCAAAGTCAAACGCATCCGTTCTCAGTATTTTTTCAAGAACGTCGATAATTTCACTTCTGCTGAGTTTATAGGAACTTTTGAGTACCCAAACGAGTTCACAAAGAACGATGTTGTTGATGAAACAGGTTTCACCACTTGCCTTAACTTGCTTGATGTACTCCGCCGCAAGTCTACCTTGTTCGATGTCATCTTGAACTAGATAACGAACTAGAACGTTAGTATCTAGTCCATTCATGACAAGTTACCAGCACATTGCTCAATTGCTTCATTCATTTCCTCGATAGAGACTGCTTTCCTTTCTGCTTTATGGAGGATACCAGACAATTCCTCAACTTGAATATTCACCGGCTGAATGTAGACTTTGCCGTCTGGTTCAATAATGAAATTAATGCGATCGCCTGGACGCAAGTTTAGTTTCTCCCGAATTTCCTTTGGGATAGTTGTCTGACCTTTACTAGTAATTGTAGCAATGGACATGAGATTTCCTTACTTTTATAAAAATTCTTACTTTATTGTAAGGAGTTAACGAGTTGACAGTCAACCAAAGGCGATAAGCCAGAGGCTTGGCGCAAAGGGTATCGCGCGTACCCCAGACGGCTGAAAGCGTAACGCGTCACTCTAAAATTGATTGCTATCTAAAGTCAGTTACCGTATTACATGAATAAGACAAAAGTTGGTTTGAGATAAGCAGTAATTCAGAAATTAATTACTTAAGATAAACTTGCTCCCGTATTTCCTTAAACTACTGAATCAATGAGCAAAGAAGCAGTCAAAGTAATCTTATGGGAAGAAAACCAAAAAGATTTTCTCAAAAAGTTCTACGATTTACAGTTTATTCCCAGAATAGGAGAGGAAATTTACCTAAAAAAGGATAACTGGATAGTAACCAGAATTGAGCATGATATAGAAGTTAACGAGATTAATGTTTACATGGAATTAAAGAAAAAAGACAAGCAGCATAAAGGAACCAAAGGTTCTTCCCTTTGGGAGGAACAAACGCACCAAAACGATGGGCTTTAGAGGATGGTAGAGTTTTTTGTGCAATATCCCGATGTACCAAAAATCTAGCTTTTGCGGTAGTCAGTTAATCCTAGAAAAACAGGCGTAACCGCTACATAGCAAGCATTCTCTTGGTGTTCGGGATGCTTGCTTTATAAACTCAAATAAAATCCCTCACCACCAAAGGCGAGGGGCATAGAAGACGAGAGGAATTAAAAAACCTGATGGTTAGGGGTGGGTAGTGATGTACTCACCTGCTTTAAATTAGGTGCAGAAAAATTAACTTATGCCTTACTGCCCCAATTGTGATTCCAATTTCTTAAATTGTTGGTACTGTTTATCTTTGGATTCAACGTATTTATTTACTGCTGTTTTAGTTGCTAAAGCGTTTTCGCACTCCTTGCCACCTTCAATCAGTAGTCGTTGTTTGACACGCTTACGAATATCTGAAACAATCTTGCCATTAACTAGCCTGGTCTGCGCCCAATCTAAAATTGGTGATGGGTATAAACCATGCTCTATATACTTGCCTTCAAGAATTTCAGATAAACTATAACCGAGTAACTTTGGTATCCAATGGTAAATAAAGCGCAAATCTGAGTCTTTTTCTTCAATATTCTTATTGGGATTGTATATGCGGAAAGTATCACTAAGGGGATTAGTAATACCAGCCTGCATCTGCCATTGCCAATTGTTAATAGCTAAATCGCCATCTACCAAGCAGTTCATGTAATGTTTTGCTCCATGATGCCAAGAGATACCGCAATTAATAGTCAGGAAAGTAGCACACATCGCTCGCATGCGGAAATTCATCCAACCCATTGTTTTGAGTTGACGCATACTCGCATCAAGCATTGGGAAACCAGTTATACCCTCTTGCCAAGCATGAAATAATTCTTGCTGCTGTGGAGTCAGTTCATCTGGTTGGTAATACTCATCAAACTCCGGATAAAAGTTAGTATGTGCTATTTCTGGATGAAAATATAACCGCTGCGTAAAACTATCGTGCCAACGCAGGCGATCGCGAAATGCTTTTAAGGAAAATTCTGCTTTGGGTGTATCCGCAAGTTCTGCTGCCCGTGCCTTTGTACGCTGGTACACATTTCTCACAGAGATTGTACCAAATGTTAAATGAGGGGAAAGATGGGACGTTGCCTTCTGTTGTGCTGCCCACGGGCGGGAGAGTTTCCAATGATACCCATAAAATCTTTTGGTAAGAAATGAGTCTAAAGTTTTTTGCGCTTGCGTTTCTCCACCTTTGAAGTACACTTTCTTCGTTTCGTAAAAAGCGTGGTACTTGTGTTTGAGTTCAGTAAAACTAAGTTGGGGTAGGTTGAAAGATATCTGTGGGGTGTTAATGTGAATAGGAGTCGGGTGAGATGTTTGTCTAACGTAGGTATAGTACTCGTTAAACCATTGGTCGCGGTGATCATCGTCGATTTGCACAAAGTTGTTTAGACCAATGTGGTAGTCAAGGTTAAGTTGTTGGTAGAAATTAACGATAGTGCGATCTGCTGAAAGCAGCAGCGCTTCGCTATCGCGTTCAATCCCGTATTCAACCTGTACATCACGGTTGAAGTAAAGTTTCGGTTTGTGTCCTTGCTGCATCAATTGTTGAGTCATTTCTTGCACAATATTTACGGAGTCCCCTTCAAATAAGTACAGATGACTACCCAAAGAGCGTAAATTTTGGTCAAGGTTCTCTAAAGATTCAAACAAAAATCTTACCCGTGCTTTACCCACGTCTGTCCATTTTTGATAAAACCACGGGTCGATTATAAAACAGGGCAATACGGGGGCATCATTGGCTGATGCTTCTGCTACGCATTCATTATCAGTTAATCGTAAATCTCGTCGAAACCATATAATTCGCATGGTTCAATTGTACTATAATTTTATCTTTAGCTAAGCTTACCTGCCATAATAAACGTCGTGTTAAAAATAGTTAGCATTGGTGAGATTAATTAGTAGACAAGTCAAACAGAGGCTTACTATAATTTCAGAATTTCCGACTTCCTTCAATAAGGATATGTACTTAAAGCTATAAATAACTGTGAGGATTCTTTCCCAGCAAAGAATTCTCACAGATCAAAGATGCTTGCTAGATCAGCCTGCAACTGTTCTCTTACGCTTTAGGACGGCTCCCAAACTGCCGACTACCAGCGCACCCACAATAGTGGTGGGTTCGCCCACTGTTTTTGCTGCCACAATTTTGAAATCAGGTCCGTTGTCGTTAGGAACACCAGCAAGTAGCCCATTATTGTTAGAGCTAGTTAATCGCAGTGTTTTCGTGGTAATTCCATCCAGCCTAATGCCTTGAGACCCAATATTGAAAGGTCCATTGTTAAGAACTGGAATGACCTCAGTACTGATGTTGTAGTCAGCTTTCGTGTAGTTTTGCCTCAATATTTTGTAACTTGCTACAACCGCATTATTATCGTCCAGCGCTTCAACCAATAAATCGCTATCGCCTGCAACTGCTCCACCCGGTGTTCCACCACGCTCCCAGAACAAGAAGGTATTCACGGGATTCTCGAAAGAGACTTCGATACTTGCTTTATTTGCATTTTCACGCGTAACCAGGATGCTATTCAGATTTAAATTGCCCAAACTGTTAACAATGTCTTGATTAGTTGGGTTGGGTTTTGAGGGACCTTCTCCAAGCAGGTTGTCGCCGGGGGTATTGGGACCTCGTCCTGAATGGAGTACGCCCAGGACACTTCCATCGTCGAGCCTGTAGGTATCGTTCTGGAGAATCTTTGCCTGTTTGACAACCTCAAAGTTGCTAATCGTGTTTCCATTAAACACTACTGAGTCCAGGCGGATATCTCTTGTGGGGTCATTTAATAGATTACCTGTAGGGTCGTTAATCGGACTAGCCGTGACATTAGTTTTAAACGAAAACTGAGTGAATGATGCTGCCATAGCAGGCAGTGTGACCACTAGGGAAGCCATTGATATAGAGGCAGCCGTTGTTGCGATAAGCCGGAGGCTTGACGCTGCGCGTATCGCCATCGCGCTTAGCGCTCCCTTAGGGTACGCGATCGCGTTTGCAAAGATAGTTTTCAAGAGCATTTCACCTTAAATAGACACCAAAAATAAATTTGCTTGACTAAATCAACTAAGCAGAACAAAACCAGCTGCACAGTCTTAAACATGTACAGCTTCGCGCCTGCTGTTGCAACAAGCGAAGTTTTAAACTTCTCCACATCTTTGGTAAATTAGCTTCTCAGTTTCTGAAAGCCTTTAAATAAAGAACTTTCTTTTAAATACTGTAAATACACTGTTTTACCGTAATTTATAGAAATATCCCACAGCTTTTTATCTATGTCAATAACTCTCTTTTATCACTCTAGGCAGAGGAAAAATAGAAATCAGGGTGAACTCTTTTGCTTCATATACCAGAACTTTCCAGCACTGTCAACAAACTCTTGAGCATCCAATAACAAGAAGTCGCCCCTGGATCTTGATGTCCTATGCTGCGTTCTCCCAAATAACTCGCTCGTCCTTTTTTGGCAATCATCGGCGCAGTATCTTTCACTCCCTGTTCTGCTGCTGCTACAGCGCGTTGCATTGCTTCCAATGTATCCTGCCCCTGACTCACAGCTTCTTGAAAAGCGATAACTGCCGGAGTTAGGACATCTATCATCGTTTTGTCGCCAAGTTGTGCTTTCCCACGCCCAAGCACACCATCTAATCCTGCTTTGAGCATTTCAAGTACATCCTCAGCAGTCAGTTCTTGTTTACCAGCTACGGCTGTACTTGCTCGTAGAAAGAAAGTCCCATAAAGAGGACCACTAGCACCCCCAATTGAGGAAATTAAGGTCATGCTCACTGTTTTCAAAATGCTACCGATGTCTTTATCTGCAACAGTCGGTAACTGAGCGATCGCCTTTTTGAAACCCCGATCCATATTGATCCCGTGATCAGCATCTCCTATCGCCGCATCTAATTCTGTCAAATAATCTTTATTTTGCTCTATCTGCGTTGCAAATGTTTGCAACCATCGTAAAATCTGCTCTTTTGTCACCATACATCAAACTCCCCAGCGCAGACTTGGTGTTTTTACAGGTGCATCCCATAACCGAATCATCTCATCATCCAACTTTAGCAGTGTTATCGAACAACCTTGCATATCCAAAGAAGTGATGTAAGGACCAATCAGGTTTCGCACAATCCGTAGTCCCTTCTTTTCGCAGATTTCAGCCAGTTTGCGGTAGATGATATAAAGTTCAGAAATCGGAGTACCCCCCATACTATTGACGAAAGCTAGTACTTTATCACCTTGCTGAAAAACCGGATCAATCAGTTCCACATCCATCCACTCGCCTTTTTCTTCATCCCACTCCCGCACTGTCCGGGTGTAAGGTGCATCCTCGATAATTGATAGCGCCAGCATCTGAGTTATTTCATCGGCTGATTTCAGGTTCATGCGTTTGCGTCCTGGTTCACCGTGGATACCGATGCCCATTTCGATTTCGCGATCGCCCAATTCAAAGGTAGGCGTCATCAGCGCGGGTACCGTGCAGGAAGTCAGCGCCATCCCCATACTTCGACCATTTTTATTCACACGACGACACAAATCTGCGATCTTGTGCAAATCATACCCATGCTGTGCCGCCGCACCACAAATTTTTTCTGCTAGCACTGTTGTGCCTACACCACGCCGTCCCTGAGTATAGAGGCTGTCCTTGACTGCCACATCATCATCAATCAGAATACTTAATACCTGGATACCTTCGCTACGGGCTAACTCCGTTGCCATCTCAAAATTCATCACATCACCGCTGTAATTCTTAACGATATAAACGATACCAGCCCCACCATCTACTCTCTTTGCAGCCTCCAACATTTGGTCTGGGGTAGGAGAAGTGAAAACCTCCCCCGGACAGGCAGCATCCAGCATTCCCATCCCCACAAATCCAGCGTGCATTGGCTCGTGACCGCTTCCACCGCCTGAAATAATTGCTACTTTGCCTTGTGCTGGTGCATCGGCTCGATAGACAAAAGCAGGCTCATAATTTACTTTAATCAAATCGGGGTGAGCCGCAGCCATACCCTCTAGATTTTCACGTATAAAGTCTTCCGGTTTATTAATAAGCTTCTTCATAGTCTTGTCACTCTTCATTTAGAAGTTACTAGAACCAAGAATAAAGCACTGTTGCTCCTTCGTCATTTCTGAGAGCTTTGTAAAGTTAAGTAAAACCTAATGAATTTTATTAATAAATGTTGCAAGTACTTGATCCCCTTGCTAGCGTATGCAAAGACAGTTGGTTCTGGTAGACACTTATATCTAAAAGAGGTGCCATCGATGCTACACGTTAATCTTGGCTTTTCACTGATTCACTGATTGTAGTATTGTCCAAAAGGTATTTCTCTAACTGGTTTACACCAATTTTCCGGTAAGACAGCTAAGAAATATCTCTGTTGCTCGTTTGGCTACACTAAAGACGACTTGAGACAGTTGTTGATTTGCTTGATTGTTACATATTGCCAGTCCAACTCAAAGTTTACTGAAATCTGATTAAATACATACCCAAAGTTTTTCTCGAAGAATGCGGTAAGAGAAGCTTTCTTACTGCGAACGATTTGGTTCAACCAGTTACCAGTTATCAGCTATCAGTGAGCCAGCGCTCTTTGGAGGGTCTCCCGACCTAGGCGACTGCGAAGCCGAAGGGTTACCAGTTATCAGTAGTTGTTGTCATTTGAAATTTTGATAACTGTTCACTGTTCACTGTTCACTGACTTAACTCAGGAGGTTTTAGTTATGAATATTCAAGGAAAGACAGCTCTTGTTACTGGGGCTTCACGTGGTATTGGGCGAGCGATCGCCTTTGAATTAGCAAGGCAAGGAATAAAACGCTTGTTGTTGGTTGCACGAGATAGTGGTTGTTTAGCTGAAGTAGCCTCTGAGATAGAGATGCTTGGTGTGGAAGCTGTGATCTTGCCTTTGGATTTGTCTGAAGTGGTGGAAGTGAATATTGCGATCGCTCAAGCTTGGCGAGATTATGGACCAATTGATCTACTTGTTAACTGTGCTGGAGTTGCCCACCAAACACCCTTTTTAGAGTCTCGACTACCAAATGTGCAGGTAGAGATAAACGTGAATTTAATCGGAATGTACACCATGACTCGTCTAGTTGCCCGACGCATGGTAGCACAAGGCTCAGGCACAATCGTTAACGTATCTAGCTTGATGGGTAAAGTGGCTGCACCAACAATGGCAACTTATTCAGCCACCAAGTTTGCAATTATAGGGTTCACTCAAGCCTTGCGCGGCGAGCTAGCTAAACACAACATCCGAGTTGTAGCCTTGTTACCATCCCTAACCGATACTGATATGGTGCGAGAGTTAGAGTGGTTTCGTTGGGTAGTACCCATAACTCCCCAGAAAGTGGCTCAGGCACTTGTTAGCGGACTACAAAGAGATTCACCAGAAATCTTAGTAGGATGGCAAACTCATTTAGCCGTATGGTGTAACCGCATTGCTCCTTGGCTATTGGAAAAGGTTTTACAGATGGCTGCCCCCCAACACAGACAACCACGTTATCAAAGATTCACAGGCGCTAGAGCAACCTTACGCTGAGGTTTTTCTAGCGTTTTTTACGCCAAAACCCCTCCCTCTCCTTATCAAGGAGAGCCAGTGCGTTGCGGAGCCAGTACTGCAGGAGGGTTTCCCTCCGTAGGTATCTGGCGTTGGGGTTCCCCCCGTTGTAGCACCTGGCGTGAGGGATGCCCCACAGGGCAGGGTGAGGTTTTTCCAGAATTTTGGATGATTTGATGACTTGTGTGTATAGTCGTCTTGATGCTGAGGCCAAAACCCCTCCCTCTCCTTAATAAGGAGAGCCAGTGCGTTGCGGAGCCAGTACTGCAGGAGGGTTTCCCTCCGTAGGTATCTGGCGTTGGGGTTCCCCCCGTTGTAGCACCTGGCGTGAGGGATGCCCCACAGGGCAGGGTGAGGTTTTTCCAGAATTTTGGATGATTTGATGACTTGTGTGTATAGTCGTCTTGATGCTGAGGCCAAAACCCCTCCCTCTCCTTAATAAGGAGAGCCAGTGCGTTGCGGAGCCAGTACTGCAGGAGGGTTTCCCTCCGTAGGTATCTGGCGTTGGGGTTCCCCCCGTTGTAGCACCTGGCGTGAGGGATGCCCCACAGGGCAGGGTGAGGTTTTTCCAGAATTTTGGATGATTTGATGACTTGTGTGTATAGTCGTCTTGATGCTGAGGCCAAAACCCCTCCCTCTCCTTAATAAGGAGAGCCAGTGCGTTGCGGAGCCAGTACTGCAGGAGGGTTTCCCTCCGTAGGTATCTGGCGTTGGGGTTCCCCCCGTTGTAGCACCTGGCGTGAGGGATGTCCCATAGGGCAGGGTGAGGTTTTCCAGAATTTTGGATGATTCTGCGACGTAAGGAAGCAATCTCACAATCTTGTTTTTTCGTAACTCGTGCGTAAGTCCTAAATGGATCACTTGAGGCTCTGCTTCAATATAACTCTTGGAAGGCACAACTTCTTGTATGGGCATTTCCATGATCATCAGAACAAGAAAAAGAATGATTCTCTTTCAAATTTCCACCTTCTTTAACCTTTTTATTTGCCTTTTTGTGCTTGTGGTTTAGGTGTTATTAATATTCTGTCGAGAATAAAATTATTCTACCTTTTTTACATTATGTAAAAATCATAAAACTGTATCCTTTTGGTGCTATGATTCCACAACATAGTCTATCTTCAATAAACATCAGACAACGAAGTCTTTAATGAGTGCTTACTAATAATAGAGAAGCATTTTTCAGCTCATTGAATTCATAAAAAAGACTTGCGTATCTATAAATTATTTTAGATAGATATAGATTTAACCCAGGTAGAATCAATGGAAAGTATCAAAATAGCAGATTTAGATAACGAGCCAATTAGTTTTGATTTAAGTCAAGAAGACTTAAACTCAATCAAAGGTGGTACTACTACGCTTAACAGTACCAATGACCAGGCTAAAACCGTCTTTCCAATTCGGATTGTCCGTTATCCGATTCGCATTACCCCTTTCCCCATTCGCGTCTTCATAATTCAAATAAAAGCAGCCCCAATAGATCCTATAGCGTTGAATGAAGCGGGAAGCTAGTAACTCATAAAGGAGACGATTTGCTGTTGGCATTGCTTAAAGAAAGTTATGAACATTGTCAGTGAGTTAGCGTTAAATTATCTTCAACGTTATGACTGCCAAATTTCTGAGGATTATAAAACTATTCTGATTGAGGCATGTGAAATTCATCCACCACCACACGGCATGGCATGGTACGGTAATTTATATCGTCAGTTCGCCCGTAATGCTGAATGGTTCACTAATTCCCTAATGGTGAATGCGGTTGAAGAAGGAACTGGCTCAAAAGAAGTTTGGCAATTCTCGCAGGGCATCGAAAATCAGGAATTTGCTGAATTGGTTCGCAATCACTCCATTGATGAGTCGCGCCATTCCCTCATGTTTGTAGCGCTACTCAATATTCTGTTTCCTACAGAAATGGAGGCGGATTTGCGAGCCGAATTGCAAGCCTCATCGCCTAAATACTATCACCACAAACATCCACCCATAGAAACGCCTTCTCCTGAGAAGACAATGGATGAATTCCTGGTGATGGATGAAATTATCCAGATTAATCTCTTGGAAATACGGGCATTAATCTTGCAACTTTTGCTGCGCCCTGTACTCCAAGCCTATGCCACACCTGAGGATTTACCAAAGGTAACTCGGATGTCTGATTTGTTGATTTACGACGAAACAAAACACATTGAGTATTCTGGCTACTGTATTGGTAAGTACATGAACCAAGGTAATTATTCTTGGGTGCGACAGATGATGATTGACCGCCAAAAAACTATCAACGAAATGTTTTTGGACGGTATAGAATTAGAAAATTCTGTTGGCACAACAGTTTTGAAGAGTAGCCGGTAAACGCTAGAGCAACCTCACACTGAGGTTTTTTCTAGCGCTTCGTGGCTCCCCTTCCGCAGCTCTCACCTCACCCTGCCCTGTCGGGCATCCCTCTCCTTATTAAGGAGAGGGAAAGGTTTTAGCTACGCTAAAAGTGAGGGTGAGGTTTTGAGCCAGATGTGTGTACAAGGTAGCCTTAACAAGGGGTGGGGTCAAATCGTGGGATAAAGCTAAAACGAGTCTCCTGTGTCAGCACCAACCTCCAATCATCCTCATACCTGCTAATTGTATTAATTCATTAACTTTGATTTTTTAAAAAACAGCTTTTCAATTAGAATCTTTTTTGAGAAGAGAAACAAACATTTTAAATTTTAAATTTATGAAACATGATTGGCGTTCGCGTAGCGCCTGCCTTGCAGCATCGCTTCTGTGGGGCAGTTCCTTAGCATCGCATAGCGTGCGCAAAGCGCATTCGCTCTTTCTATTCACCTTACCCTTATACATTGTAGGAAGTTTAACTTCTATAAGTACAGTCAAAGCACAAGTCAGTTCTGATGGAACTGTATCTACTACCGTCACTACTCCTGATGGCAGGAATTTTGATATCAATGATGGAACAACAAGGGGAGGAAACCTTTTTCACAGCTTCAAAGATTTTTCTGTTCCTACAGGTGGTTCGGCTAATTTTAAGAATGCACTTGATGTGCAAAACATCATCGGTCGGGTAACGGGTGGTTCTGTTTCTAATATTGAAGGTGCGATTAGAGCACTAGGTAACGCAAACTTATTTTTACTCAATCCAGCAGGGATTATTTTTGGATCAAATGCCAGCTTGCAAATTGGTGGTTCTTTTTTGGGGAGTACGGCGAATAGTTTGCTGTTTGACAATGGGTTTGAGTTTAGTGCGACTAATCCGCAAGCACCGCCGTTGTTAACTATAAATGTTCCGATTGGCTTAGGATTTCGGGATAATCCTGGAACGATTACGGTGCAGGGAGAAGGTCATAAATTTAGTTATGCAACAGATACAGACGCAACTATTCGCACTGATAGTCCAGGGCTGCAAGTGCAGCCAGGGAAAACCTTGGCACTTGTAGGTGGTAATGTATTGCTAGAGGGTGGAAATCTTAGGGCTGAGTCGGGACGGATTGAATTGGGGAGTATTGCTTCACCAAGTTTGGTCAACCTTCGTCAAACAGATTTTGGCTTTGCTTTAGGATATTCAGGCGTGCAGAATTTCGGGGACATCCAACTATCTCAAAGAGCTTCAGCAGATGCTAGTGGTGAGGGAGGAGGCGAAATTCAGGTACAGAGTAGGCGACTGTCGCTACGTGATGGTGCATCGATTTTATCCATCTCCTCTGGGTCAAAGCCAGGAGGAACTTTTAGTGTCAACGCTACTGAGTCTGTGGAACTGATTGGACAATCAACAAATAATCAGTATGCCAGCAGCTTATCTACAGAATCTCAAGGTAGTGGTTCCTCTGGGGACTTGAGGATTACTACGGGTAAGTTCATTGCGAAAGATGGCGCTTATGCACAGACTTATATTGTATCTTCCGGTAATGGGGGTAATCTTACTTTACAAGCTTCCGAGTCTATAGAACTGATAGGGAGAGGTCTGTATAGCAGCGGTTTTTATACTAGCACTGGTAGTGGCAGTAGTGGAAATGGTGGGGACTTGAGCATAGAAACCGGGCGTTTGAGCATCACAGATGGTGCGACAGTGGATGCGAATACAGAAAGTTCAGGAAATGCTGGCAAGGTGACGATTAAGGCTGGTACTCTGCTAGTACGGGATGGAGCAAGGGTCACTGCTAGCACTTTTGGTGGAGGCGATGGAGGTAATTTGACAGTCACCGCTGATAGAGTAGAGCTGATTGGTACCACGGCTGATGGTGAGTTTTCTGGCGGCTTGTTTGCTCAACAAAATACCCAAGATGCAACAGCGAATGCGGGAAACTTAACAATTAATACCCGTGAGTTACTCGTGCAGAATGGAGCACAGGTCAGTGCTAGCACTTTTGGTGCAGGCAATGGAGGGAATTTGATAGTTATAGCTGACAAAGTAGAACTGATTGGTACTACCACCGATGGTGAATTTTCTAGCGGCTTGTTTGCTCAACAGAATACCTCAGGTGCAACAGGGAATGGAGGAGACCTAACAATTAACACCCGTGAGTTACTGGTCCGGGATGGAGCACGGGTCAGTGCTAGCACTTTTGGTGCAGGGAATTCGGGAAACTTAACAATTAATACCCGTGAGTTACTCATGCAGAGTGGAGCCCAGGTCAGTGCTAGCACTTTTGGTGCAGGTAATGGAGGGAATTTGATAGTCACATCTGACAAAGTAAAACTGATTGGTACTACCACCGATGGTAAGTTTTCCAGCGGCTTATTTGCTCAAACTGACTTTAATACAACAGGAAATGCGGGAGACCTAACAATTAACACCCGTGAATTACTCGTGCGGGATCGGGCAGGAGTGTCTGTGCAAAGTCTGGGAACAGGGACTGCAGGCAACCTGACAGTAAATGCTCGCGCTATCCGTTTGGACAACAACGGCACTCTGAGAGCTAACACTCGCAGCAACAGCACTGATCCCAATAAACAGCAAGCAACTGTTACGATACGCTCTAAAGATTTGATATTGCGTCGTGGTAGCAACATCACTGCTAATGCCACAGGTACGGCTAATGGGGGTAACATTACTATTACCACTGATAACCTGGTTGGTCTAGAAAATAGTGACATTACTGCCAATGCTTTCAGCGGTAACGGTGGGAACATCACAATTAGAACTCAAGGTCTATTTGGAATCCAGCCTCGCTCTCAATTAACGCCTGAAAGTGACATCACCGCATTTTCGCAACAAAACCCATCCTTAAGTGGGACTATCAACATTATCACTCCAGAAATTGACCCCACCCGTGGGCTATTTGAATTAACAGAAACTGTCATTGACCCTGCACAGCAGATTGCTCAAAATCCATGTGTCAAAGGTTTTGGTAACAGCTTTACCATCACCGGACGCGGCGGACTTCCAACAGATCCAAATAAAATTCTTAGTAGTAACAATGTGCGTGTTGATTTAATTAAACCTGTCGCCAGTACGGTAAGTTCAACAAGTACAACACAAAAGCAGCCATCAAAAAGTCCAACTGTTAAACAGATAATACCAGCGCGGGGATGGATATATAACGAAAAAGGTCAGGTGGTGCTGGTAGGTTATGATCCAACCAAGACTGGTGTACAACGTGAGCAGCCAGCACCTGCTAGTAATTGTGCTGCTGTGAGATAGATACGTAGGGTGGGCACTCTGTCACAGATCCCCGATTTCTTAAAGAATAGGACTTACGCACACTCTACGAATTCTTGGCGCTCTTGGCGACGCCAGTCACCTACGGAGGGAAACCCTCCTGCAGTGCTGGCTCGTCTTGGCGGTTCGATAAATTAAGCTTTTTGGCTATTTTTGCGTAAGTCCTAAAGAAGTCAGGGATCTTGTTTTTTTAAGACTCCTCACCTTTTACTCTTTACTTGCCTGTGCTTGGCTCGTAGCGTGCAACTTAAGAAAACTATCAAAAGCGTACCAACCTAACACATACCAAGGAATAGTTTCCAATTGCAATCCCTTAGTAAGTAACTGCCGAATAGAAAACAGACCCAGTCCCAAAGGAAAAAGCAAGCGCAAATCAACAGCATTATTCGTCGCTTGTCTAACTCGCTTATTCAAGTCAACAACTGCATTTGATACTTCTGCTGCGGCTTCAGATTTTCCTAATGTGACATCACCAAAAATAATTCCTAAATCACATAATGTCGCGTAAACATTCTCTCGACTTACATCGTCACCATCGTGATTGATGACGATACTGCCATTTTGAATATTAGTCCGTACTTGGTTAATATTAGGATTTGCTTGCAGCGCATTAGCAATCCGTTGCATGTCCCCAGATTGACGATGGGGGTGTGCAACTCTCAAACGCAGTCTTCCTGGAGTAGAACTGACAACCCGCGTAGATATTGGTTGAAAAACTTTTTTTATAGATCTTTCTTCAATCACTTTTGGCATATCAGTGAGATTAATATAACCATTTTTTGACACGTAATTATCCTCCTAATTCAGAAATTCGTAATTCGCAATTGAGCAGAAAAATGATTGCGAACTACGAATTTCCTTGGTGTTCCCTGGCTCAGCCAAGGAACACGAAATTAATCGAAAGCTATGCACCATTATCGAGCGTATTGTCAACAGGGGAACCCACAACATCAACTGCTGGTAGCTGTCTTCCTTCAGCAAGTTCTGCTCTTGCTTCGGCTACCATGTCCTCCCAACTTTCGCCAACTTCTGCAACGGCTCCCTTGCTTTTTTCAAAAAGAACAAGTCCGCCTTTGATGATTGATTTGGCTATGGGTTTACCAATACCTGTGACAATCGGAATGACGACAGGTGCGAGGAGTACTGCTCCAATACCAGCTATAATACCAGGTGCGCCAGCGTCTTCAACAAAATCGGTGATTTTAGGTGCCATGATTATTTTCCTCCTGTGAACGGGAAAAGTTTTTACAAAGTTGTTCAGTGTACTATCGTTAAGATAGCTATCTCCGAATAGCTGATGGTAGAACTTTTTGTTTGCGGTTTTTGAGAATTGGGCGCAAACCATTAACTCCCGCAACAACTGTTGAGCCATTATTAACGACAGTTGCTGCTAAGGGGTTAAGACCAAACAAAACTGCGATCGCTAATGCTGCTACGTTAGGAACAGCGATCAGAGTCGTGTTTTGCTGAATTATTTGCCTAGCATTGCGGGCAATTTCAATCGCCTCCAACAAACCATGCAAGTCATTCTCCATTAGCACTACGTCTGCTGTCTCGCGAGCGATTTCAGAACCATTGGCAAAGGAAACAGAAACATCAGCATAGGCTAATGCTGGTGAGTCATTGATTCCATCACCAACAAATGCAACTGTCTTACCTTGTTCGTGCAGCTCACGGACAACAGTTGCTTTCTGCTCAGGAAAAGCTTCTGCGTGGGTGTGCGTTGGAGGAATTCCCAATTGAGAGGCTACAGCGCTAGCAGTTCGTTTATTATCCCCAGTCAGCATGTGGACCTCCACACCTTCGGCTGTCAAGAGCGCTGTGATAACTTCTCGGCTTTCTGAACGGAGTACGTCACTATACTCTATCATACCTTGAAGTTGACCATTGCTAGCAACATAAATGACTGAAGTTGCCTGCTTTTGATGTCCATTGAGATCCATCTCAACGCCTTCTTGACGCAGATAGCGCTCACTACCCACGTAAACAGTTTCCCCGTCAATGTCTGCACGAACACCTAGACCAAGTTGGTAGTCCCACTTAGTACGGGAAAGCGTTTGTACTCCTTGTTCTTGAGCATAGCGGACGATCGCCTCCGCCACTGGGTGAGTCAGACGCTGCTCAGCCGCTGCAGCAAGCTCCAGGACTCGTGTTGTTGATGTTGCAGGATTTCGACTTTCGACACCAACAACAGCCACTTCACCTTTAGTCAATGTGCCTGTTTTATCAAACACAATGGTGTCAACTTCTGCAAGTTTTTCTAGTGCTCGTCCGCTACGAATCAGAACACCGTGCCGTGCTGAGTATGTTAGCGCGGCTAATACAGTTGTTGGTATTGAGACACGAATTCCAGTGCATAAATCGAGAGTGAAGATGCTGGCTGCTCGTGCTGGGTTACGAGTAAGGGCAAATACTGCCCCGCCAAGTAGCAATGTTGGTACGACTGCTTTTTGAGCAATATTCAGAGCCTGGTTTTCCATACGGGTATCGTGAACAGGAGCTTCTTGCATTAACCGAATGCTCTGTCCAGCACAAGTATCATTACCGACTCGTTCCGCCGAAATATAAATTCGTCCCTCGCGCATGAGAGTTGAGGCGTAAACGGTTTGTCCCTTTTTCTTCAACACGGGCATAGACTCACCAGTGAGTTTTTGCTCATCCAGTAACGCTTTACCTCGTAGGATAGTACCATCAACTGGAACTTGTTCACCCGGATAAACTATGACTGTATCGCCTCGGTGTACATCTTGGATCGGAATTTGCACCTTTTCGCCATCGCGTTCCACCCAGACAAACTGTCCGAGAGAACTGAGTAGATCCAAAGTTTGTTGAGCTGAAGAACGAGCCGTGCGATCGCGTATATTCTCGCCAATTTCAATCAAACTCAGCATCAGCGCAGGTGTGAGAAATTGACCCTGGACTGTGGTAATAGCAATAGCAATAAAATCTAGAAAGTCAATATTCAGTTTTTGCTCATCCCTGATCCCCTCCCAAGCTCGTTTGAAAACAGGTAATGTGGCAAGGGCGATAGTTCCTGCAACCATCACAGGCGGAATAGACCATCCTATCGGTCCACCCAACACAGCCAAAGCCGTAGCCAAACCCGAAAGTTGCATTCCTGGCCAAGATTTTTGTTCTGCATCCGATGCAGGTTTAGGCTGGGAGGGTTTAAGAACGACAACTTCACTAGCTGCTTGAATTAAATGATCCAGATGCGAACGTATCTTAGTATCTGAAACTTTGCTGGATTTATAAGTCACTGTTAGTGACGCGGCTGCACGTTTAACACGAACACTTGTCACAAGGGTGTCAGCTTCTAATAACACTTGTAGGCGCTGTGCATAATCTGCATCAGAAAGCAAACGAGGTACTCGCAACCTCACTCTTTCCGGGAGCCTATGCACAATACTATATGAAACTTCGGAAGACTTAACCTCTGGGTGTCCATTTGAGTGTCCATTACTCTCAACTCTAGAAATCCCATTTTTTGCTGCTACAGCTACTTGGGATGCATGACCTCTGGAAGTTGGTAGTTGTACACTGAGTTTTGCCATTTCTTCTCTCTAATACAAAGTTTGTTCAAATTGGAGTTTTAAAAATCTGCTGCTTTGAGATTAAGACAGGGTACTTCAGGCAGTTCAAAGACAACTGCCTTGAGACTTGGTGGGGCTTGAATTTGACTGCCCTAATTGCAAAAGTGGGCAAGACTCTCTTCTAGTTCACTGATGGAAACTACAGTATCGCTAGCAGCAGATTGAATCAGAGTGGATAAATATGATATGACCTGTTCCAAAAGGTTTAAAGAAGGTTTTTTGGAATTGGGCATTATTCCAGACTTGTAGGTAATGACAATTGAGGCTGCGGCGCTATTAACGCGTTTGCCAGTAACTAGAGGATCTCCTTTAAGCAACGCTTCCAAGCGTTGGACGTATTTTGAATCTTTGGCTATTCGAGGTATACGAAAACGTACTCGTCCTGGAATGGCATGAGCAATGCTATATGCTACTTTTGCTGGTTGCTTTGCTTTGTGATAAGTCTTATCAGGAGTATGATTGGACTGTTTTGATAAGGTAGGTATCTTGTCTGCTCCTTTCAATTGGGAGCTTGGGGATACTTGGGCTGTCTCTAATTTAGAGTCCAAAGATGTTTCCATGCTGACAAGTTCGGGATCAGATAAGACGTTTGCCCCCACAGGTTCATAACAATTCTCTTTTTCTTTCTTGACAAGTTCAGGACTAGATAAGACGTTTGCCCCCACAGGTTCATAAGCATTCTCTTTTTCCATCCTGACAAGTTCAGGACTAGATAAGACGTTTGCCCCCACAGGTTCATAACCGTTATCTTTTTCTTTGCTGACAAGTTCAGGACTAGATAAGACGTTTGCCCCCACAGGTTCATAAGCATTCTCTTTTTCTTGTGCAACACTCGGACGAGCAGCTGCTTGAGGTACGGAGGATGAACTCACTGGCTTTTCTTCTGGTTTGCCTGCAAACTCAATGATACTAGCCAAACACAGACGCATCTGCACATCTGGCACTCCAGGTTGGTAATCTATGACAATAGATCCTGCGTTCTGGTTAACTTTGTGACTTATAACCCGAGGATCACAAGCAAGCAAAGTCAGCAAGCGCTGCACATATGTGGGATTTACAGATATATCAGGCACACAAAAGCCTACGCTAGCAGAAGTTGCATAGATAATACTGTAAGCGATCGCACAATATACCTTTGCTGTTGGATAACTAGTCTGTTGTTCTACGACCTGAGATTCTCTAGATGAGTGGGATGCTAATTGCGTTGTTAAACCAGCCATTTATGTCCTCCAGTATTCCTTGGTCTGGAACAGGGTCTAATGGAAAGTTCGCCATAAAGGATAGAGCTGTATTCAAAGCTGGAGATTTAAAATCAGACCACAGACCAGGTGTTTCTACTATGGGTTGCTGTTTTAGCGTTGTTGATTTTGGAGGTTCTTCGCTAGGCTGATCAACTGGTTGTGTCAGGGCTTGGTTTGTTTTTCTCTTTCTGGCGTTAGTTTGCGCAGTTAATTTGGCAGGTTCTTCGCTAGGCTGATCAACTGGTTGTGTCAGGGCTTGGTCTTCTATCTTTATGGGGTTTGTTGGCGCAATTGTTTTGTCTGCCAATAGCATCAAACCAACCCAATGAGATACTGGAATCTCTGATTTATAGGTAATAGCAATAGATGCAGCATCCGGGCTGACGCGTACGTTTGTCACTTGGGGTTCTGTTTTGAGTAACCTTTCGAGTCGTCGTGCATAGGCGCGATCGCGTCCAATTCGAGGCACATTCAACCGGATACGTCCTGGAATCGCATGAACTACGCTGTAAGCAATTTCTGCAGGCTGTGCTGCTACTTCAATAGATTTATGCTCCACTTTCGATAATGAAGGTTGGTCAGTTGTATTGGGTTTTGTCGAAGATTTATTATTCTCTGCTTTTCGCGAAGAAGGGACTGCACTTGTTTGTGATTTTGATTGAAGTTCGTCTATAACCCGACGAGTCGCATTTGCTGTCACATAGTAAACTGGAATCGATGCCAAACCGCTGATTCCGAGTCCTCCAGTGACTGCCAATCCCGTAAATAAGGGAATAAACGAAATGCCTTGCTCTTTCCAAAAATTAGGAGATTTCCATGCAGCGAAAGGGTCTTTTAAACTTCCTGTCTGAGGCGAAGCTTGCAACGGATGTATGTTCAATTGCTGGAGTCGTTCCAACATTTGAGGTAAGGGCAGTTTCTTCTCATCAAAGTTAACAACTAAACTGCCTGTTTGCTCATTGACAAAGACTTCCCTCACGCCGTCTTGCTTTCGTAACTGTTGAGAGATTGTTTCAAATATCGAGTTATGACTACCGTCAGTAGCGCGGATTCTAACGCGTCCTGTTGTTGCATGAACAACTTGCAATTCAACTATGGGTGGCTGCATCAGTGACTCTGCACCAGATTTGTTAATAGTTTCACTTGATTCATCGCTTAATTGCTGAGACGAGAATAAATCCACAGGCTCTTTTTCCTGAGGACTTACTCTCTCGCTACTACTGAGAGTTTTGGCCATTTACCCGATTACTGCGTCAAGCCTGATGGTTAACAATAGGTTAAGTGTACCTTAATTTCTTAGGTGAATTTTCATTCTTCAGAATGATTTATAGTTAAGTATTGTTAACAAGTTGTTTTTGATATTGCTGTTCTGTGATTATATCCAAAGTACTTTCCAGCCTATCCAGAAAGATGATACCATCAAGGTGGTCATGTTCATGTTGAAAAATACGAGCGACAAAATCAGTAAATTCCTGCTTTTGCGTTTTCCCATGTCGGTCTGTGTATTCCACTTCAATTTCTTGGTATCTGGGAACTAGCCCCCTAATCCCTGGAACACACAAACAACCCTCCCAGCCTTTGACTATCTCGGTCGAATGGGCAATGATTTTAGGATTAATCATCGCAGTTGGTTCCATTTCTGGAGCGTTGGGATATCTGGGATTGGGGCGAGAGGCAACAATAAATAAACGAGAAGATTGAGCCACTTGAGGTGCAGCAATACCGACACCATTAGCTTGAGCAACTGTTGTTACTAGATCGTCAATTAGTTTTTGAATCTGCTCATCATTGATGTTTTCAACGAAGGATCCTTTTTGACGTAGTATCGGCTCGCCTAGTTGAAGAATTGATAATAATTTACCCATAATAACTTTTAATAATAGCTCTCATCGAGAAAATTTATGAAAGAGAAAATATGAATCAGGAATATTTGTTTAATTCATAATTCATACTTTATCATTTTTATTCTGCTACTGCGGGCGCATAAATAAACATACCATTCAAATGAGTGCGAAAAGCTTATAAGGTCAGCTTCTTGTGAAGTGCGTCCCTCTAGGACATGTTTGGAATGAGCCAATGAGCGAATTCAGCTTTTATACCTTTCATACCATTTCACAATCGGACCTGATAAAAATGATTGGTCTTTAATTCTTTCTCCCTGCTCCCTGTGCTCGCGTGCTCTCTATTTGTATCAAGCTTAAAGTGAAACGGTATTAGCGGTATTAGCTTCCACGTCGAGCTGGTAAAGGTGCGGGTTGAATAGCTATTTGTGTTGTTTGCCCATTACGTATAACTTCCAATTCTAAAGAAGAACCAATTTTACTCTTTTCCACTATCTTTTGCACTTCTTCTATTTTAGTGACTGGCTGGTTACTAATGCTTTGAATCACATCTCCTGTTTTTAGTCCAGCAGAAGCTGCGGGAGAACGGGGTACAACATCAATTAATAAAACTCCCTTATCTGTTGTCAAGTTAATACCGAATTTTGAATTCACTTGTTCTTTAATATCTGGAGTCAAAGTCGCCATTGTAATACCTAAATAAGGATGTTCAACCTTACCTTTTGCGATTAATTGCTGAGCAATCCCCTGTGCGGTATTGATCGGAATGGCAAATCCTAACCCTTGAGCGCCGCGAATGATCGCTGTATTCATCGCAATCACATCTCCGCGAGCATTTAACAGAGGTCCACCAGAGTTACCAGGGTTAATAGCAGCATCAGTTTGAATGTAATCAACACGTTTATCAGTAACACCAATGTCACTGCTAGAACGACCTGTAGCGCTGATAATCCCAGATGTAACTGTATAGTCCAAACCCAAAGGATTACCGATCGCAATCACCGCTTCTCCTGGTTGTAATGACTCAGAGTTACCTATAGAAACAGTTGGCAGGTTATTTGCTTCTATTTTAATCACAGCAACATCAGTTACCGGATCTTCACCCAGTACGCGTCCCTTAAAAGAGCGACCATCTTTCAGTTTTACTGTGACGCTTTGAGCACCGTTAACCACATGGGAATTGGTCAAGATTTGACCGCCAGCGTTAATAATGAACCCAGAACCGCTACCCTTTTCGATTCTTTGTCTTGGCGGTTTTGAGCCAAAAAATCGCCTAATAACTGGATCGTCAAATTCCTCGGGAACTTGAGCAACAACAGTCCTTGCAGCATCAATACGAACAACTGCGGGTCCTACTTTTTGTACGACTCCAACAACGAAGTTAGGATTATTGGACGAAGAGACAACAGGTAAAATACTTGGGGAGGGGTTATCTGTTGTCTTTTGGACTGATGTTTGAGCCTGAGCATCTGTTTTTGTAGCATTAAGCGTACTTACAGGGATAGAACAACCCCCAATAGAGATCACTGTCCCACAACCAAGCAGCATGAGCAAAATACCATTTCTTGACCACCTTTGGGACAAACGCGTTTTTGGGAACACGGAAACGGGGAGATGGGGTGAGTGAGGGAGGGAGGGAGTCACAGAGCCAGGGAGGGAGAAGGATGAGGAGAGAGCTTCTCCCCTGCGGCTGTGTTTTCCTTGTTCTGTTTGCGGCTGAAAGTCATAGTCTGTGGTCTTCATTTGTCTTTGCTTCTCCGTATGAATCTATGGGTGATAAAATCTTGGCTACAGGGGGTAGAGCAAGAATGATGACAACTCAACGGCAAGTGTTCAGATCTAGAATGTTGTTTGCACTTCCTTGTACTTGCTTATATCTTCATTATTATTGTGACCATTGCCGAGCATTGGTGGTAAAT